>NZ_BIMD01000058.1 GCF_004000905.1 Paenibacillus humicus NBRC 102415 | reverse complement strand
GCCAGCGGACGATGCCAGCCGGAGCAGCTCGTCCGGCTCCAGATCGCCCCGCCGCTTGAGCAGCTGGTACAGATCGTCCTCGCTGCGCAGGCCGGCTGCCGGCTGTCCCAGCCGCTCGCGCTCCGCCTCCAGCACCTCGGGAGCGACCGCGCCCCGCAGAGCCTCGGCGCCGAACAGCTCGCCGGCGAGCTCGCGGCTCATCTGCAGCAGCTGGGCGCGGACGGCGCCATCCAGGCCGTCGCCCTCGTAGATGCGCATATTCACGTAATCCGCCGCGAACTGGGAAGCGAGCGGCGACGGGCGAGAGGTATGAACGACCTCAAGCGCGATGCCGCCGCTCTCGATTTCCCGCAGCAGCTCTCTCAGCCGCCCGAGATCGAGGTAGACGTTCATGCATTCGCGCATCGCCTCGGCGAGATAGGGAAAGCGGTCTCCGTAGGGAAGGGCGGCGCGCAGCAGCTCCTCGCTGCGCAGCCGCATCTGCCACATCGGCGTGCGGGTGAAGCTTCGGGCCAGCAGCAGAGACGTCTCGGCGATGCGCCGGAAGGCGACGGCAAGCAGCGGGGAGCCGGGAATGGCCGCGAGCAGCAGCTCCGCCAGGTTGTCCGAGGAGACGGAATGGACGGCCTGGAGCCAGGAAGGCTCCCATTCCGGCAGCACGAACTCGATTCCGTTGTCCTTGGCGTTGCCGTACAGGCGATAGGGCAGCGTCTCCTCGAATCTGCGCTCGATGGCGAGCTGCCAAGTCCGGTTCACGCGGCGTCCCCAGGAATTATGGATGACGATGTGGGTCTGGTTCGAAATATCCTTGTACACCTCGACGGCGATCCGTTTGCGGGTCGGCCTGACGCCTGAGGCGGCCTGGGCGCGGACGAGGGCGGCCAGCTGCCGCGCGGAGCGGTCATCCATGCCGCTGCGCTCCATGAGCTCGGAGATGACGGCTTCGTCTCCGGGATGGACCGGCTCGTCCGGCAAGGCGCTGCCGTCCTCAAGGCTGTCCATTCCGGGAACGGAGTCTTCGGAATGGACGGTATTCCGCTCGGCAGGAATGCCCGGACTCCCCGCCTTCCGCTCGGCAGGAATGCTCGGACTCTCCGCCTTCCGCTCCGCAGGAATGCCCGGACTTCCCGTCTGGAAAGCCGCTTCATCTCCCTGCTCCAGCCTCTCCAGCAGCTCCGTCCACAGCTCCGCCACCCTCCTGCCAAGCAGGTAGGAGCGGGAGCCGGCTTCGTTGCGCCAGAATGGAATCTCGCTGAAGCTGTTCGACGTCTCGGTCACATAAACGCGGTCCTTGCTGATCTGGCGGATCATCCAGGAGTTCGTGCCGAGCTGGAACACGTCGCCGACCCGGCTCTCCTGGATGAACTCCTCGTCCAGCTCTCCGATGTGGGCGCGGCTGTCGGCATGATGGACGGGATAAGCGCTGCTCTGCGGAATCGTGCCGGCTCCCGTAACCGCCGCCATGGAGCTGTTGCTGCGCGGCCCGATCGTGTCCGAGCCCCGGTCCCACTCCAGCAGCGGCCGGGAAAAGGGATAGAAGCCGGCCAGCACGGCCAGCATCGACTCCAGCCTGCCGCGCGGGAAGGTGCGGTAGCTGTCGCTTCCTGCGATCAGGCGGTGCATGGCCTCCCCGGTCCACTCGCCGCCGGAAGCCATGGCGACAGCCTGCTGCGACAGCACGTCGAGCGGGTCGCGGGGAATCTCGATCGGCTCGATGTCGCGCTCGGCGATCATGCGGCTGAGCACCGCGATTTCCGGCAGCGCTCCGCGCTGGCGGGCGAGGATGACGCCGCGGCTCGCCTCGCCGACTCCGTGGCCGGCGCGGCCGATCCGCTGGATGCCGGAGGCGGCCGACAGCGGCGAGTCGACCTGGATGACGAGATCGACGTGGCCGACGTCGATGCCGAGCTCCAGCGACGAGGTGGCGACGATGCAGCGCAGCTCGCCCGCCTTGAGCAGCCGCTCGACCTCGAGGCGGCGAGTCCGGTCCATGCTTCCGTGATGGGCGCGGCACATCTCGCGGCCCGTATAGTCGTTCAGCCGCAGGCAGAGCCGCTCGGCCAGCCGCCGGCTGTTGACGAAGACCAGCGTCGAGCGGCTTCCCTCCATGAGCTGGAGCAGCCGGTCCATGATCGGGAACCAGACGGATTCCCGGGTCCGGTGCAGCCGGCTGTGATCGGGCATCGTGACCGATACCTGCATCGCCTTGGGCATCGCGCTTTCCACGATGGCGACGGGGCGGGGGAGATAGCCGAGCGGATGGGTAGGGAACCCGTCGCCGTCCTGATCAGGAGAGAAAAGAGGAGCGGCTGAAGCTGAAGCCTCCGTCAACCCGCCTGCTTCGGGCGACCATCCCCCGAGGAAGCGGGCGACGCGCTCCATCGGCCTTACGGTCGCCGACAATCCGATTCGCTGCAGCGGACGGCCGCACCAGGCCTCGAGCCGTTCCAGCGTCAAGGAGAGATGGGACCCGCGCTTGTCCGCCGCCAGATCGTGAATCTCGTCGACGATGACTTGGCGGGTCGTGCGCAGCATCGTTCTCCCTTTCTCGGAGCCGAGCAGGATATAGAGCGATTCGGGAGTGGTCACCAGCACGTCGGGCGGCTTGCGCAGCATGGCGGCGCGCTTGGAGGCGGGCGTATCGCCGGTTCGGACGGCGCAGGTAATTCTTTGTAATACCTGGCCATGCCCGGCAGGATGTTCATGGGCCAGCCATTGTTCATACTGGCGTCCGATCTCTTCGACGAATCCCGTGACATGGTCGTAAATATCGTTGTTCAGCGCCTTCAGCGGCGTGACATAGACGACCATGACCCCGGCAGCCTCAAGGCCGCCGTCCAGGCTTGCATCCGGAATCGTCTTGGAGCGGAGCACCCGGTCCAGGCAGGGCAGCAGCGCCGCCAGCGTCTTGCCGGAGCCGGTCGGAGCGGCCAGCAGCGTATGCTCCCCTTCCCCGATGGATGCCCAGGCCCGTCGCTGGATATCGGTAGGGCTGCCGAAAGAGCCCGCAAACCATTCCGCAAGCACGGGATGGAACCGGTTCAGCGATGGATCGGGCTGTCGATGGGTCGTCATGGAATCACCAAGCCTCCTTGTCCTAGAAGGAAAAAATCGGCTCTATGGAGCCGGCAGGGCTGCGATGTAGCGCCTTAAGCATTGTCCTCTAAGGATACTATACTTCGCATTGCCGTCCTAATCGAAAGCACGGCTAGCCGCAGCCGGATAGTTGCCTTGATTTTAGATGGCACCCTTTTAAAAGCGACTTTGGAGACCGGAGCAGATGCTCCGCCCAGCGATGGAATGGAGGTCCATGTGAAACATTCGGGACTGGAATGCGTCTACTCTAGTGGAAATATTCGGCAGAGAAACGACGACTGACATTGATTTCGACTCAAGGAGGCTGTCTTCTTATGATCTTAACATCTATCCGCCGCCCCGCTCTCGCTGTGCTGGCGGCAGCCATTCTGGCTTCAGGCGGCATGCAAGCCGGCACCGCTGCCGCGGCCGGCTCGGCCCCGTCCGCGACCATCCTGCTGGACGGGTATCCGCTCGCTTTCCCGGCCCAGCCGATCATCCAGAACGGGACGACGATGGTGCCGTTCCGGGCCATCGCCGAAGCGCTGCAGATTCCCGTCGAGTGGAATGCGGCCGGCAAGACGGTTACGGCCGTCAAGACAACGGATGAAGGCCAGCGCAAGGTCGTGCTGCGCCAAGGCAGCAAGCAGGCGACGGTCGACGGCGCGGCGGCTCAGCTCGGCGCCGCCCCGGTGCAGAAGAACGGGACGGTGCTCGTTCCGCTCAGCTTTTTCAGCAGCGCGTTCGGAGCGCAGGTGAGCTGGGACGGGGCGACCCGCACCGTATCGATCGTTTCCCCTCCGGAGAAGCTGTATACAAAAGCCTATTATGCCATCAAATCCTACTCCCAAGTGAAGCAGCTGGGCCGATTCGACGCGGTCGCCTTCGGCTGGGGCCGGATCGGCGAAGACGGCAGGCTCACGCTCAAGGGCAAAGACTTCTACTGGCCCCAAGCCGACGGAGACGTCACTCCCGAGTCGATCGTAGCGGGCGCAGGCGCGGCGGGCGGCCTGACGGAATTAATGGTTTTCTCCGGGGATGCCAAAGGCGAGCTGACCAAGATGCTCGGGAATTCCTCGCTGAGAGCCGAGACGGTCAAAGGCATCGTCGACGCCGCTTCGCAGGGAGGCTTCAAATCCATCGACCTGGACTTTGAAGGGCTTGGAATGACCGGAGACAAGGCGGCGGCCGCGCAGTCGTTCAACGTGTTCGTCAAGGAGCTGCGCGCTGCGTCCAAGGCGGCCGGACTCGGCCTGTCGCTGTCGCTGCATCCGCTGAACGGCTCCTACAAAGGCTATGATTACAAAACGCTGGCGCAGCTGTCCGACGAGATCGCGATCATGGCGTACGATTACGAGCAAGGCGGCAAGCCGGAGCCCTTGGCCAAGGTGGACGAGGCCATCCGGCTGGCATTGAAGGAGACCGACCGCAGCAAGCTGCTGCTCGGCATCAACTTCAACAGCGAAACGGCGTTGTCGCTGTCGGGCCCGGCGGGTCTGGCCAAGCGGTACGGCCTCAAGGGCATCGCGCTGTGGCGGCTCGGTCCCGGCCTGGTCGACGCCGATTCCTTGACGGCTCTGGAACGGACAGTCAAGCTCAGAGGTCCGGCAGAGGGCTGATGATACCGATTTATTTTCAACTGCAGCATGGAGAAGGGAGGACGGGGCCGGAATGCAGCGGGAAGCTTATCTAAGAAGCGTGCAGCTGCTGCGGGAGAGCGTGCCCTCCTTCGCGGAATACCCGTTCTCGCTCCCGGTCATCCGGGAGATGGACCGGCTCGCGCTGCATCCCAAGGTGACGTACATCGTCGGAGAGAACGGCATGGGCAAGTCGACTATGCTGGAAGGCATCGCCGTCGCTTGGGGCTTCAATCCCGAGGGCGGCAGCCTGAACTTCACCTTCTCCACCTATGCCTCCCATTCGGAGCTTCATCGGCATTTGAGGCTCGCACGAGGGATTCGCAAGCCGCGGGACGGCTTCTTCTTCCGGGCCGAGAGCTATTATAATCTGGCGAGCAGCATCGAGGAGCTGGACCGTGAAGGAGGCGGCCCTTCCATCATCGACAGCTACGGCGGCCGCTCGCTGCATGAGCAGTCGCAAGGGGAATCTTTTTTCGCGACCTTCATGAACCGGTTCGGCGGCGGAGGACTGTATGTGATGGACGAGCCGGAGGCGGCGCTGTCGCCGACCAGGCAGCTGTCGATGCTGGCCCGGATTCACGAGCTCGTCCGCCAAGGCTCCCAATTCATCATCTCCACGCATTCGCCGATTCTGATGGCTTATCCGGACGCCGTCATCTATCAGCTCGGCGGGAGCGGCATCGAGGAGGTCGCGCTGGAGGAGACGGAGCCTTTCCGGGTGACGAGGCAGTTCCTGAACAACCGGAGTCCGATGCTGGAGGAGCTGTTCACGGAGGAATAGCCCGAATCCTCGTGCTCCCGAATCGACGGAGCCGGAGGCGCGGGCAGAGGGAATGAGGAGAGGCGCGAGAATTTCTCGCGCCTCTTTTTGTACCTTCCGGGAGGCAGCCGGACAGGCTGCGCGGACCCTTCAGCTCCCAACCGGGAGAACGGGACTCCCGCTTGCCGCCGGCCGAGTGGCAATGGAACTTGAGCGGGTCCTATAATAAGAGCAAACAGATTCCCTCGGGACGGATAGAGGGAAAGGGGGCTGCAGGCGCATGTCATCTTCAACCGAAACCGCATCTTACCGCGGGCGCGGCGAAGCCGCTTCATCCGATGGACAAGGAGGCAAGCGGGCCGGCTGGCGTTCCTTCGTCAGGCTCATCATGGCGTCCAAGCCGCCCAAAAAGCTGATCGCCGTCGCGCTGCTGCTGAGCCTGGCTTCAACGGCGGCAGGGCTCGTCGTGCCGATGGTGACCAAGCAGTTCATCGACGGCTTCAGCCTGAGCGCCCTTAAGCCGGGCCATATCGTCATGCTGGCCGGATTCTTCGTCATCCAAGCGCTGGCCGGAGCGTATTCCAGCTATTTGCTCGCCCGGCTGGGGCAGCATGTCGTTGCGAGCCTGCGCGAACGGCTGTGGCGCAAGCTGATGGCGCTGCCGGTCGCTTATTACGACCGCCACCAGACGGGAGAAACGGTCAGCCGCATGACCAACGACACGGGCGTCGTGCGCGGACTCATCACCGATCATCTGGTCGGCTTCGTCACCAGCATCATCTCGGCGATCGGAGCGTTCATCCTGCTGCTGACGCTGGATTGGCGCATGACTCTCATTCTGCTCATCGCGATTCCGGTGCTCGCCGGCATCATGGTGCCGCTCGGCATGATGATGCACCGCATCGCCAAGGAAACGCAGGACGAGACGGCTTCCTTCTCCGGCGGCATCAACAACGTCCTGTCGGAGGTCCGCCTCGTCAAGGCTTCAGGCGCGGAGCCGCGCGAGCTGGAGCACGGCTTCAAGGGCATCCGCGCCTTGTACCGGCTTGGCGTGCGGGAAGGCAAGGTCGGAGCATGGATCGGCCCGGCCGTCTCCTTCACCATCATGATGCTGCTCGTCATCATCATCGGCTACGGCGGCGTGCGCGTGTCGTCCGGGGCGATGACGGCAGGCGATCTCGTCGCCTTCATCCTGTATCTCATGCAGATCATCATGCCGGTCAGCCAGATCGCGGTCTTCTTCTCCCAATTCAACAAGGCGATGGGAGCGACGGAGCGGATCAGCGCGACGCTGGAGGAGACCGAGGAGGACTTCGCCGCAGGCGAAGAGCTCCGCAGCGCGTCGGCTCCCGTCACGGCCGAAGGACTGGAGTTCGCCTATGCCGGCAGCGAGCCGATTTTTCGGGGCATCGATTTCGAGATCCAGCCGGGACAGGTAACGGCTATCGTCGGTCCGAGCGGGGGCGGCAAGACGACGCTGTTCTCGCTGCTGGAGAGGTATTACGCTCCTACGGCAGGAAGGCTGCTGATCGGCGGCGTGCCGCTCGCGGACTATTCGCTCGCCAGCTGGCGCAGCCGGATCGGCTATGTGGCGCAGGAAAGCCCGCTCATGGCGGGCACGATCCGCGACAACCTGACGTACGGCATCGACCGCGCGCCGGAGCCGGAGGAGCTGGAGAGAGCGGCCCGGCTGGCCTATGCCGACGTCTTCATCAACGAGCTGCCGAAGAAATACGACACGGAGGTCGGCGAGCGGGGCATCAAGCTGTCCGGCGGCCAGCGGCAGCGCATCGGGATCGCGCGGGCGCTGCTGCGCAATCCGGACATCCTGCTGCTGGACGAGGCGACCTCGGCGCTCGACAGCCAGTCGGAGGTCATCGTGCAGCAGGCGCTCGGCAATCTGATGGAAGGGCGGACGACGGTCGTCATCGCCCACCGGTTGTCGACCGTCGTGGACGCCGACCAGATCCTGTTCGTGGACAAGGGACGCATCACCGGCCGGGGCACCCATGAAGAGCTGCTGGAGACGCATGAGCTGTACCGCGAATTCGCGCTGCGCCAGCTGCGCTCGCCAAAGGAAGACGAGGCGGCGGAGGCGGTTGACCCCCGCTGACAGCCGGAATTATACTAGAAGCAGCCGGCGGCATGCCGCCGGCAAGGAACGGGAGGCGGACTCGCGTCTGCCGGCTCTCGATTGAACGTCATGGGGTTGCACAACAGATAGAGATTGAAATAGAAAATAGAGACAGAGAGATAGAAACGAGAACCGATCCTCTCACAACTGGCAACGGATAGGAGGAGATTGTGGAGTGAACAGCATCTATTCCGAAGAAGACTTGGTCAAGCTCGCGCAGCTTCATCTGCCGGGCTATGGCTTTGCAAAAACAGCTGATTCCGGAGCATCCGCCGTCACCGCCGCCGCCCCGCCGCCCATCGTATGCGCCTCGACGCGGCGGATCGTGCTGATCAGCCCGTATCCCAACCTGCTGCATGAGCTGATCCGGGATTTGTCCGCCGCCTGCTACGATGTGATGGTCTTCCATCGCGCGGACGATTACGTCCTGCACAGCCTGCAGGCCGACCTGTACCTGATCGACGGCAGCGCGGCCGACATGCTGGGCAGCGATCCCGGCTTCCGTACGTTCACGTCCGATCCTTCCAAGCTGAGCCGGGCCGTTCTTCTGGACGACCGGCACAAGGAA
The DNA here is from genome assembly GCF_004000905.1 of Paenibacillus humicus NBRC 102415. Taxonomy (GTDB): domain Bacteria; phylum Bacillota; class Bacilli; order Paenibacillales; family Paenibacillaceae; genus Paenibacillus_O; species Paenibacillus_O humicus. The sequence goes on along the minus strand of NZ_BIMD01000058.1, from coordinate 21,620 downwards.
GGGAAGGCCTTCCGCACCGGCTTCGATTCGGAAGGCATGCCGACCGTCGCTCCTGCGGCCGCCCTGGAGTTCGTCCAGGACTGGCTGCTTCGGCATCCTGCCGCAGACGAGGCTGATCCAGGCATTCTGGGCTTCAAGGATCTGATTCTGGACACGAAGCGCATGGCGGTGTTCCGCGGCGGCAGCCCGATCGATCTGACCAAGACGGAGTATGAGCTGCTGCTCAGCTTCATCGGCGCGGAAGGAGCCGTCCAGACGCGCGACCATCTCATGGCGACGATCTGGGATGCGCCGTTCTTCGGCAACAGCAACGTCGTCGACGTCCATGTGAAGAGCCTGCGGCGCAAGCTGGGGGACAACGCCCTGGCTCCGATGTACATCGAGACGGTCCGAGGGGTCGGCTACCGGCTCGCGGACTGACACGATCATCAGGCAGGAAGAAGCGCCCGCGGGCGCTTTTTTTTTTATCCGTCAAATCCATCCCCGCGCCTCCATCTCCTCCTCGTGCGATGGCGGCTTCCGCAGGTTCCGTTTGGCTATAGCCATCCTTTACGTAGAGAGCGCGCCGAGAACAGGGATACGATAGGGCAGGAGGCGCATGCTCCGCTGGAGGAAGCTGCGTCCGCAGGAGGTGCTCCCGATGAAATGGCTTCAAGCCTTTCTCGCCTATTACAAGCCTTACCGGCTCATGCTGGCCGCCGATCTGTTCTTCGCCGCCCTGGCTTCCCTCGTCGTCCTTGCCTACCCGATTTTGATCAACCGCATTACGAGCGAGGCGATCAGCGAGCAAGGGATAGCGGTAGAGATGATGGCGAGGATCATCGGCGTGTTCGTGCTCCTCATGATCGTCGAGTACGCAAGCGGCTTCTATACCGATTACTTCGGGCATGCCATGGGCGCGCGAATGGAGGCGGACATGCGGGACGATCTGTTCGTCCATGTCCAGAAGCAGAGCTTCGCCTTCCATGACAACGCCGGCACCGGCCAGCTGATGTCGCGCATGACGAACGATCTGTTCGACATTTCGGAGCTGGCCCATCACGGGCCGGAGGATGTCGTTGTTTCGCTGGTGCGGATTATCGGCGCTTTCCTCATTCTGAGCCGGATCAGCGGCCCGCTCGCCTGGATGATTTTCGGCATTCTTCCGGTACTGTTCCTGCTCGTCTATCTATACAGCGGGAAGCTGAAGAAGGCGCTGAAAACGAGCAAGGAGCGCATCGGCGACATCAACGCCCAGCTCGAGGACACGCTCGCCGGCATCCGGACCGTGCAGGCCTTCAACGGGGAGGAGGCCGAGACGGAAAAGTTCAGGCGCCGCAACCGCCGCTTTTTCGACAGCCGCAAAAAAGGCTACTGGGCCGAGGCGGTCATGTTCAACGGCCTGAACAGCTTCGTGTCGCTGCTTACGATTCTGGTCGTTGTCGTTGGCGCGTACCTGATCGGCCGCCGCGAATTGCAGCTGCCCGACCTGATCACCTTCCTGCTCTATATCGGCGCCTTGATGGCGCCGATCCGGATGCTGGTGAACTTCACGCAAAATCTGCAGAACGGAATCGCGGGATTCGAGCGCTTCCGGGAGCTGATGGAGATCCAGCCCGATATAGGAGATGCCGATCATGCCGCCGATCTTCATCATGTACGCGGAGAAGTGGCATTCGACCGCGTCGGCTTCCGCTATTCGCAGGAGGAGGGGGAGGTGCTGTCGGGCATCGATTTCATAGCCCGCCCTGGCGAGTTCATCGCTCTCGTCGGCCCCTCGGGGGTCGGCAAAACGACCTTCTGCAGCCTCATTCCCCGCTTCTACGAATGCACCGAAGGAACGGTGAGGATCGACGGCAAGGACGTCAGGGACATCACGCTGAAGTCGCTGCGCAGCCATATCGGCATCGTGCAGCAGGAATCGTATCTGTTCGCGGGGACGATCGCGGAGAATATCCGCTATGGCCGGCCGGATGCAACACACGAGGAGATCAGGGAAGCGGCGGTGAAAGCGAACGCCGATGTCTTCATCCGGGAGCTGCCGCAGGGCTACGGCTCCATGATCGGGCAGCGGGGCGTGAAGCTGTCCGGCGGACAGCGCCAGCGCATCAGCATCGCCAGGACATTCCTCAAGAATCCGTCCATTCTCATCCTGGACGAAGCGACCTCCGCTCTGGACTACCGGAGCGAGAGGGCCGTCCAGGAAAGCCTGGAGCGGCTGGCGAGGAGCCGGACGACGTTCGTCATCGCCCACCGGCTGTCGACGATCCGGAGCGCGGACCGGATCCTCGTGCTCTCGGAGCGGGGCATCGAGGAGGAGGGCACGCATGAGGAGCTTGCATCCCGGGACGGCTTGTACGCCCGTCTCGCCGGCATGCAGGTATGACCGGGCTGCAGAGCCCGAGCGGCCGATCCGTCCGGGCCGGGGCCGGCATGCCGGCTTGACCGGGCTGAGGAGCCGAGCGGCCGATCCGTCCGGGCAGAGGCTTGGTCCTGGTTCCGGGAGGCGGCCTACGGGTAAGGATAAGTACCCTAATCCTACCGAAACGGAGGCAATCATCATGGGCATACGAACGGGATTGATCGGATACGGCCTGTCAGGCTCGGTATTTCACGCCCCCCTCATCGCAGCCGAGGAAGGCTTGCAGCTGACCGGAGTCGTCACCTCCCAGACGGACAAAGTCCGGGAGGATTACGAGAATGTCGACGTGTATGAAGACGTGGAAGCGCTGCTCGGCAGCGGAGTGGAGCTGGTCGTCGTGGCCAGCCCGAATACGCTGCACTACGAGCATGCCAAGAGCGCCATTCTCGCGGGCAAGCATGTCGTGGTGGAGAAGCCGTTCACCAATACGGTGCGGGAGGCGGAGGAGCTGATACAGCTGGCGCGGGACAAGGGCGTCCTGCTCAGCGTTTTCCACAACCGCCGCTGGGACAACGACTTCCTCACCGTGCGCCAGGTGCTGGATTCCGGCACGATCGGGCGGATTTCCGTCTACGAGGCGCATTACGACCGCTATTCGCCGGAGGTGGAGGTCGAGACGAGGTGGCGGGATCAGCCGCTGCCCGGCTCCGGCATTCTGTATGACCTCGGAGCGCATCTCATCGACCAGGCTGTGCAGGTTCTAGGCAGCCCGGATTCGATCTGGGCCGATCTGCGGCTCGACCGGGAGGAAGCGGAGACGGTGGACTACTTCCACCTGGTGCTCGCCTATCCCCAGTCGCGGGCGATTCTGCGGGCCGGCACGCTGGTCCGGCAGGCGGGGCCGCGGTTCATGGTCCATGGCGATCTCGGCAGCTATATCAAATACGGGCTCGATCCGCAGGAGGATCAGCTGAAGGCCGGCCTGCGGCCGGGCGACGCCGACTGGGGCGCGGATAAGGAGGAATGCTACGGCGAGCTGACGACGGCCGTCGGCGACCTCACCATGCGCACCAAGATCGATACGCTGCCCGGCAGCTATCAGGAGTACTACCGGGGAATCGCGGAGGCGATCTCCGGCGGAGGCAAGCCTCCGGTCCGCGCGGAGGAAGCGCTGGAGGTCATCCGGCTGATCGAGGCGGCGCATCGCAGCGCCAGGGAGCGAAGGGTCATCGATCTGTCTCCTGTACCCGGCGAAGCCGCCCAAATAGACTAGGCTCTTGCATGAAGGCAGGAGCCGGCCGTTCGGGAACGGAATTTTGGAAAGGCTAAAACACCGAAGGCATCCCGGCACGCGACCGTTTCTCCGGCTATCGGCGGAAAACGGTCTTTTTGCTGTTCCAGTATCGCCGAACCTGCGGCACAAACGGAGGAATTCTCCGCCTGGGCAGGCGGACAGGAAGCGCTCGGAACGGTTCCCGGGGCATGCCGCGCGCGAAGCGCGGCAGATTTCTTTGTGATGCCATTTTCATGAAAATGGAACCGATCGTCTTTCCAAGCGGTCCTATATGCATAAGGGGGGCGGCCATGTCGGAAGAACTGGACTATATCAAGCATCTGGCTCCTGGGTTTGATCGCGGCAGAGTGCTGCAGGATCTGATGAATCATTTCGGAGACGACGTATGGAGGTTCGCCTATTTTCTGACGCGCCGGGCCGATGCTGCGGACGATCTGTCCCAGGAGGTATTCCTGTCGGCTTACACCTCGCTGCATGCGTATCGCGGGGACGGCTCCGTCAAGGGCTGGCTGCTCAAAATTACCCGCAATAAAGCTCTGCACTACTTGCAGAGCGCCTTCGTCCGCAAGGTGACGCTGACGGATATGTTCAAGGCATCCGGCAGCGCTCCCGGCGCCGACACGGTTTTTTTCGACCGGATGGAGAGCCGCTCGCTGTGGGAGGCGGTCATGAGCCTTCCGCGCAAATACAGGGAGCTGCTCATTCTGGATTATCATTACGGCTTGTCTCGGAGAGAAACAGCCGATTTGTTGGGAGTGCCGGAGGGCACCGTCAAGTCGAGGGCGCACCGGGCTCGAAAGAAGCTGGCCCAAATGCTCGACGGAGAGAAAGGAGCCGTGGGACCATGAAGGAGCGGGAAGAGGCATGGGCAGAGAAGATGAAGGCATCTCCGTTCGGTTCGGCCCGGTTCACCGGGGAGATGAGGCAGGCCGTGAACCGGAAGCTGCAGGAGCGGACCGGCAACGGGCTTGTCCGAAGCCGAGCTCGGCGGAGGGGGCTGGTGTTGTCCGCCCTCATTCTGGCTGCCGCCTGCATGGCTGGAATAGGGCTGCTGCCTCTGGGCGACGGAGCCGGCCGCCAGGCTCCGGCCGGCTGGGAGGAGCAGCACGCTTATCCGGAAGAAGGCAAGCCCTTATTCTCCGTTTATCCGGAGCCTGAAGCCAAAGCCGGCATCACGCAAGGATATCTCTTTTCCTTTACAGCCCCGTTCCATACTTTTGCGGGAAAAAGCCTGGAGGTGCTGGCGGTGCACGGAGCTTCGGGGCTGCAGGAGACGGTTCTGTCCGAAACGATCCGGAATCCCGACAGCGGGTATGAGGGATTGCAGAGGCATGGAATGCAGTTCACCCTCCCCCTGGGAGGACTGTGGAGGCTCGACGTGCTTCTGGACGGCGTTTCTTACGGCCATGTGACGATCGCCTTGCGCGAGCCGGATTGGGAGGCCATTCCCGAGTTCCGCTCCGGCACCTATTTCATGCGCGGCGTGGAAGGGAAGGCGGCCTTCATCGACGCCGGCTTCACGGCGGGCATGCCTCAAAAGTACATGTGGCATTTCTGGGGGAATGAGGAGGAGTTCAAGGGAGGCTTCGAGGTGAAGGCGCTCAAGGAAGGAAAGGTACAGCCGGTCGAGGTTTATTCGGCGAGGCCGTTTCTATCCGGCTCCTTGAACGGAGCGGACCGGACCGCCGTGACCACGATGTCGCTGCCCGAGCCGGGACGCTGGCGGCTGCTTCCTTACGTGGGCGGCAGGCTGCTGGATACGATCGTCGTCGATGTGAAGCGGCCGGGCAAGGAATGAGAGCGCGGATGGGAAGCAAGCGGGCGAGGAGAGGAATTGCGGGTTTGATGTGAACGAGGGATGGGAAGCAAGCGAGAAGAAGGACCGCCATGGGGCGGTTCTTTTTTGTTGCATGGCGATGGAGGGACGAATTGGGCGGTCTATCGGCGGCAGGGAATTTCCAGGGGGAGCTGGAGCGGGACATTCCCTTTCAGTTCGGAGAAGGAACAAACGGAGAGACTAATTCATCGTTTGCAGGATTCCGGTCATCCGATTGAGCTTGAAAAACAAGCAAAAACAACATAAATTAAAAGATAAAACAACAAAACACACAATCTTAACTTGTTTTTGACATCCCATTTACACTTCGCTCCTATCATGAAAGCAAGAACGAGCAGGATGGAGGATGACCATGGCAAGGGAAGGATTGACGGCACGCGGAGTAGGCAAATCATTCGGCGCCTTCGAGGCGCTCGGCGGAGTGGACGTGCACGCTCCCGAGGGGAAGCTCACTTGCCTGCTGGGGCCGAGCGGCTGCGGCAAGACGACGCTGCTGCGCATCCTGGCGGGGCTTGAGCAGCCAGACCGGGGCGAGGTGGCGCTGGGCGGACGCAGCCTGACGGGAGTGCCCGCCTCCAAGCGGCGCTTCGGCTTCGTCTTCCAGTCCTATGCGCTGTTTCCGCATATGACGGCTGCAGGGAATATCGCATACGGGCTCAAGGGGAATATGCCAAGGCGGGAAATAGGTGCAAGAGTGGACGAGCTGCTGAAGCTCGTCCGTCTGGAAGGGGTTCGGGACCGTTATCCGGCCCAGCTCTCCGGCGGCCAGCAGCAGCGTGTGGCGCTGGCCCGCGCGCTGGCGCTGCAGCCGGAGGTGCTGCTGCTCGACGAGCCGCTCTCCGCTCTGGACGCCAAAGTCCGCGTCATGCTGCGCGAGGAGCTCTGCCAGCTGCAGGAGAAGCTCGGCATCACGACCGTCATGGTCACCCATGACCAGGAAGAAGCGCTCACGATGGCGGACGAGATCGTCGTTATGAACGGCGGCAAGGTAATGCAGGCCGGCACGCCGACGGACATCTACGATCGGCCGGCGGATCCCTTCGTGGCCGCCTTCATCGGCGCGGTCAATTTCCTTCCGGAATGGGTAGGCTCAGCGAGTCCGGACAGCCGGCTGGCCATCCGTCCGGAGCATGTGCGCATCGCCCGGGCGGACGACATTTTCGACGCCGCCAGGCGGGAGCTGGCGGCAGGAGCAGCCGAGCGGCAGCCGGGCGGGCGCCGGACAGCAGGATGCCTGCTGCTCGCTGGCCGCGTGGAGCAGGCTCAATTCCGCGGCTCCAGCTGGCGGATCAGCGTGCTGCTGCCGCATCCGTCCGGAGGAGCGGAGCCGGCGCTGATCCATGCCGATCTGCCCGCCCATGAGGCGGCGGGACTGCGGCTCGAGCGCGGCGCCCTGCTGGATTTGGCGCTGCCGGAAAACCGGCTGCTGAGCTACCCGTCGGAGGCATGCCGATGACGGCGCCTCCTTCCGGCTCCTCGCCGCTTCAGCCGGCCGCGGCATCCGGCAAGCCGCCGATCCGCGGCACCGTCCTTGCCCAAGGAAGCTCGCTTATTCTGCTGCTCGCGCTGCTCGCCGCCGGTCTTGTGCTGCCGCTGCTGTTCATGTTCCGGCAGGCGTTCCTGAGTCCGGACGGAAGCTATGCGGGACTGCGGTATTTCCGGGCCTACCTGGAATCGCCGGCGCTGCTGAATTCGCTCCGGCACACCGTCTGCATCTCGGTCATGACGACCGTAATCGCCGTGCCGCTGGCGTTCCTGCTGGCCTATGCGCTCGCGCGATCCGCGATCCGCGGCAAGGCATTGTTCAAGGCCATCGCGCTGCTGCCGCTGTTCGCTCCGACGATGATGCACGGCATCGGGCTGACCTACCTGTTCGGCAATCAGGGCTTCGTCACGACCGGCTTGTTCGGCCTGCTGCCCTTCGAGCTGCGCATCCCGCTGTACGGACCTGTCGGCATCATCATCTCCGAGGTCGTCTACACGTTCCCGCAAGCGTTCCTGATTCTCTCCGCGGCGCTCTCGGTCAGCGATTACCGCCTGTACGAGGCGGCCGAGACGATGGGCGCCGGGCGGGCGCGCCAGCTGCTGACCGTCACTCTGCCTTCGGTGAAGTACGCGCTTGCGGGAGCCGTCACCGTCTGCTTCTCCCTCAGCTTCACCGATTTCGGCGCGCCGAAGGTCGTCGGCGGCTCCTACAACGTGCTGGCCACCGATATTTTCAAGCAGGTCGTCGGGCAGCAGAACATGGCTCTAGGAGCCGTCGTCAGCCTCGTGCTCTGCGTCCCGGCGGTGCTGGCGTTCATCGTCGACCGCGTCGTCTCTCGCAAGCAGCAGGCCTACGTCACTTCCCGCTCGACGGCCTATCGGATCCGTCCCGGCAGGCTGCGCGACGCGGCGGCTTACATCTATGCATGCCTTGCCGCGCTGGCGATCGCGGCGCTGCTCGCGGCCGTCGTGCTGGCTTCTCTCATCAAGGTGTGGCCGTACAACCTGACGCTGACGCTGAGCCATTTCAACTTCGCCGACGCTGCCGCCGGCGGCATGGCTCCTTTCTGGAACAGCGTGCGGATGAGCCTGCTGACCGCCGTCATCGGTACGGCCGCAGCCTTCATGGCCGCATATCTCATCGAACGGATCTCCCTGTGGAGAGGCCTCAGGCAGGCCGCCTACTTCCTGTCCGTGCTGCCGCTCGCCTTGCCCGGCATGGTCATCGGCCTGGCGTACATTTTCTTCTTCAACCATCCCGGCAATCCGCTGCATGCGCTGTACGGGACGATGGCGATTCTCGTGCTCTCGGGAGTCATGCATTTCTTCTCCGTTCCGTTCATGACGGCCTCGGCTTCCCTGAAAATGACGGACAAGGAATTCGAGACGGCATCCTTGTCCATGAATGCAGGCTGGCTCCGGACGTTCCTGAGAATTACAGTGCCGCTCTCGCTGCCCGCCATTCTGGAAATGGCCGTGTACTTCTTCGTCCAGGCGATGGTTACCGTATCGGCGGTCATCTTCCTGTACGGGCCGCAGCTCAAGCTGGCTTCCATCGCCGTCGTCAGCATGGATGACGCCGGCGACACCGACATGGCGGCGGCCATGTCCGTCCTGATCCTCGGCATGAATGTGGCCGTACGGCTGGGCTACGAAGCGCTCAGCTGCCGGCTGCGCCGCCGTACGGTTGCCTGGCGCGGGCATTGATCGGCACAGGCGGCCGTCGGGCCGTCGCGGCCGTCCTCCGATGCTCATCAGGGCTGCGCTCGGCGAGGTTGATTGAATCCGCTGCAAGGCGAAAATGATTTCATTTTATACATTCGGGAGGAATTGAAATGACAAAAGAACAGCTTCGCGTGCAAGCGGTCATTCTGGATTGGGCAGGGACGATGGTGGACTACGGAAGCCGGGCGCCGGTGGAGGCGTTCATCCGCCTGTTCGCGGAGCGGGGCGTAGAGGTATCCGACGAGGCGGTGCGCAAGCCGATGGGCCGCATGAAGCTGGATCATCTGCGCGACATCTGCGCGGATGACGAGGTGAAGCGGGCATGGAGGGCGCGTTATGGCGCCGATCCTGGCGAGCAGGACGTGCAGGAGATGTACCGGGAGTTCGAGCCGATGCTGATGAGCACGCTGGACCGGTTCGCCGATCCTGTGCCGGGCGCTCTTGCCCTGCAGGACCGGCTGCGCGCCGCAGGCATCCGGATCGGGACGACGACCGGTTATACCCGCGAGATGATGGCGATCATCGAGCCTGCCGCGGCGGAGAAGGGTTATGCGCCGGATGCCGTCGTGACGCCCGACGAGATGCCCCGCGGGGGACGGCCGCATCCGTGGATGATTTTCCGCAACGCCGAGGTGCTCGGCATTTATCCGCTGTCCGCCTATGTCAAATGCGGCGACACGCCTGCGGATATGAGGGAAGGCCGCAACGCCGGCGTCTGGACGGTCGGAGTCGTCTTCGGCGGCAACGAGCTCGGCCTGTCGCAGGCTGAGGCCGCCGCGCTGTCCGAGGACGAGCGCGAGCGCCGCTTCCGCGACATCGCGGCGAGTCTGGAGGCTGCCGGAGCGCATGCCGTCATCCGCGAGATCGGCGATCTGGACCGCTTCATCGAGACGGTCAACGAGCGGCTGGCGAAGGGGGAGCGTCCATGAACGCGGAAAGGCCGTATCTGCTGCTGACGCCGGGTCCGCTCTCCACGACCGCAACGGTGAAGGAAGCGATGCTGCGCGACTGGTGCACCTGGGACGACGAGTACAACGGCCTCGTCCAGTCCATCCGCGAGCGGCTGACGCTGCTCGCCGCTCCTTCGGCGCCGGAAGCCTACACCGCCGTCCTGATGCAGGGCAGCGGCACCTTCAGCGTGGAGGCTGCCGTCGGCACGGCGATGCCGCGCGATGGCGGACGCCTGCTCGTGGCGGCCAACGGCGCCTACGGCGAGCGGCTGGCGCAGATCGCGGAGACGCTCGGCATCGACACGGCCCGGCTCGGCTTCGGCGAAGTCAGCCCGGTTTCGCCGGAGCGGCTGGACGAAGCGCTTGCTGCCGATCCCGGCGTGACGCATGTCGCCATCGTCCACTGCGAGACGACGACCGGCATCCTGAATCCGCTGGGCGAGCTGGCTGCCGTTGTCATGCGGCATGGACGGGAATTCATCGTCGATGCCATGAGCAGCTTCGGCGGCATTCCGCTCGATGCCGCCGAGCTCGGCATCGACTGGCTGATCAGCAGCAGCAACAAATGCATCCAGGGCGTGCCGGGCTTCGGCTTTGTCATCGCCCGCCGCGCCGTGCTGGAGCGCTGCGGCGGCCATGCCCGCTCGCTGTCGCTCGATCTGCATGACCAGTGGGCGACGATGGAGAAGGGCGGCGGCAAATGGCGCTTCACCTCTCCGACCCACGTCGTGCGGGCTTTTGACCAGGCGCTGCGGGAATTGGATGAGGAGGGCGGCATCGAGGCGCGCCATCAGCGTTATGTCCGTACGCAGCGGGCGCTCACCGAAGGCATGGAAGCTGCAGGCTTCGCGCCGCTGCTGCCCGCGGAGCTGCAGTCTCCGATCATTACCGCGTTTCTTTGCCCCGAGGGCTTTGAATTCCGGGAGTTCTACGGCTATCTCAAGCAAAGGGGGTACGTCATCTACCCCGGCAAAATTTCCGCCGCCGATACGTTCCGGATCGGCAGCATCGGCGATGTGCAGGCGGAGGATCTGAAGGAGCTGACCTGCGCCGCCGCAGCCTATATGGTTGAGCGGACAGAGCCGGCTTCCGGCGCCTAGAGGCTGATCCGGGGGATAGGGCGGCGGGAGCGAGAAAGGGCCAGACAGAGCAGGAAAGAAAGGGCAAGACAGAGCACGGTAGGGCAAGAAAGAGCGAGAAAGAACACGAAAGAGCAAGATAGCGCGATAGAGCGAGAAAGGGCAGGACAGAGCAAGGCAGAGCAAGAAAGAGCAAATAAGCTGGGTAGGGCCGGATAAATCTGTTGAAAGATACCAGGCAAGAGCAGGGGAGAATACCTGTCCGAGCATCGATTCTCGTTCGGGCTTCACAAATCCGTCGCTCCGAGGTACGGTTAAGAGAAACGAGCCTGGACAGGGAGATTTTCGCCCGCAGGCTGGACTTAGAGGGGGGAGCAGCCATTTCGCTGGCGGGTGAGGAACGGAAACAGATGATCGTGAACCTGCTGCAGCTGCAGGGCAAGGTGCGCACGCCGGAGCTGGTGGCCAAGCTCGAAGTGTCGAGCGAGACCGTACGCCGCTATCTGGAGGAGCTGGAGCAGGAGAACCGGCTCAAGCGGGTGTACGGCGGAGCCGTGAAGGTGAACGTCGAGCGGGAAGAGCCGGCGTACGTCAAGCGCGAGGTGCTGCAGGCGGAGGAGAAGCGGCGGATCGGGCATGCCGCGGCGGCGCTAATCCAGGACAAGGATGTCATCATTCTGGATGACGGCACGACAACCGTTCAGATGATCGACATGCTGGTGCTGAAAAAACAGCTGACCGTGCTGGTGACGTCCATCCATGCGCTGAATCTGCTGCTGAGCTACAAGAACCGCGGCGTCTTCGACGGGGAGATCGTCTTTGTCGGCGGCCGCGTCAACAGCCGGCATTACCGCACGAGCGGCACGCTGGCGATGCATTTCATGGCCAACTTCCACGTGGACAAAGCCTTCATCGTAGCCGACGGCTTGCAGCTCGACGGCGGCGTCACCTGCTTCGAGGACGACCGGGCGATGCTGGGGCGAGTGTTCCTCAAGCAGGCGAAACAGAGCATCGTGCTGGCGGATCATGCCAAGGTCGGCAGCATCTACTACTGCCGCACTTGCGGATTGGAGGAGATCGATATCGTCGTCAGCGATATCGCCCCTCCCATGGAATGGGCGCCGTCTCTGGAGGAGAAGGACGTGCACTGGATCGTGGCGGATTAGGAGAGATAGCCTGGCTGGGAACAGCCGGGCTTTTTAATCTTTTCGGGGCCAGCGCCGGACAAGGGAGGAAGCTGCTGGTAAAATAGGGAGAAAAGCGGACGGAGAGATTGCATTGCCTCTAAAATTGGCTTGCCTGCATGCGCATGAATCCAATATCGGGTATATCCAAGGGATCGCGCCTCGGGGATTCGTCCTGGAGCATTACGTCGATCCCGGTCTGCTCGCCCGCATCGGAAGGGATCCCGGCTTCGCCAGAGACGGGGCCGGCGACAGGGTGCTGGAGCAGCTGGAATGGATGGCTGCGGCGGGAGCGGATGTCATCCTGATCACCTGCACCAACTATATCGCGCTGCTTGACGATTCCCGTCTGCCAGCCGGACTGCCGGCTGTACTCAAGATCGATGAACCCTTTTTCGAGGAAGTCTGCCGAATCAGGCAGCCGCAGCTGCTGCTGTTCAGCAACCCGGCCACAGTAGAAGGAACGATGGCGAGGCTGCAAGCCTATGCGGAGGCTTCCTCCTGCACGACGCCGGATGTCCGCGCGGAGGTCGTCCCGGAGCTGTTCAGCCTGATCATGGCCGGACGGAAAAAGGACTATGAGGATGCGGTAACCGCTCATCTCATCCGGAAGGCGGAGTCCGATCCCCGGCTGGCTGTATCCGTCGCCCAGCTGTCGATGGCCGGAGCGGCCGAGAGGGCCGGGCTGGAGACGGGCAGGCAGATCGGCGATCCTCTCCGACCGCTTGCTAGAGCGCTGGTGATGTTGGCCGCGACCTGACAAAAACGAAAAAGCCCCTTGCCGGAACAAGCTGGCGCCGCGACCCTTTGAGGGTGCCGCGGCCCGGCTTGGTCCGGAGGGGCTTCTTTTATGCGGCTGGACGAAGGGAATCAGCTTCCCTCGATGCGCTCCAGCTCCTTGTGCACGATCGGAGCGACCTTCGTCCCGAGCAGCTCGATGGCCTTCAGCACTTCGCGATGCGGCATCGTGCTGACGTCCACATGCAGGAAGAAGCGGTCGAGGCCGAGGTTCTTGCGCAGCAGCACGATCTTCTCCGCAACGAACTCGGGGTCGCCGACATACAGCGCGCCCCTCAGAGTGCGGGACTGGTCGTAGGCGGCGCGGTCGTAGCCGGCCCAGCCGCGTTCTTTGCCGATGGCGCTCATCTGCGCCTGGTTATGAGGGAAGAAAGCATCGGCGGCTCCCTGCGTCGTATCGCCGACGAAGCCGTGCGAGTGCGTGGCGACCCGCAGCTTCGAGAGATCATGGCCGGCCTGGGCGGCGGCGCGGCGATAGAGATCAACCAGCGGGGCGAATCTTTCCGGCATGCCGCCGATGATCGCGAAAACGACGGGCAGGCCGAGCAGGCCTGCGCGAATGGCGGATTCCGGGTTGCCCCCGGTAGCGATCCAGACCGGCAGCGGCTCCTGCACCGCCCGGGGATACACGCCCTGGTTGTCGATGGCCGGGCGATGGCCGCCTGGCCAGCTTACTTTTTCCGACTGCCGGATGTTCAGCAGCAGCTCCAGCTTCTCGTCGAACAGTTCGTTGTAATCATCCAGGCTGTAGCCGAACAGCGGGAACGACTCGATGAACGAGCCCCGCCCCGCCATGATTTCGGCACGTCCGTCCGAAAGGCCGTCGAGAGTGGAAAACTGCTGGTAGACGCGGACGGGATCGTCCGAGGACAAAACCGTGACGGCGCTGGTCAGGCGGATCTTCTTGGTCAGGGGCGCCGCAGCGGCAAGCACCACGGCCGGAGCGCTGCCCGCATAATCAGGCCGGTGATGCTCTCCGATGCCGTAGACGTCCAGACCGGCCTGCTCGGCGACGACGATCTCCTCGACCGCGTTGCGCAGACGCTGGGCGTGACTGATCGTCGGGCCTGCAGTCGAGGCTGGCATAGCCTCCAAAAACGTGCTGATTCCAAGTTCCATCTTTCTCGGTGAAGCGGACATAAGAATAGGCCTCCTTTAAGTCTATTCATTGTACTAAATTATCTATTGTTTCTCAACTTTAGTAAGCAAAATGAAAGAGCTTTTAAGGGGCATATCCGACTCGGAAGGCATAGGTAGAAGGATGCCCTTTTTCTTTTCCCTTTATTTTGGAAGAGGGGATGAATGGCCGGGAAGAGCTTGAAACGCAACCAAAACACGGGTTTTGTGAAGAAAAACTTCGGATGAATCCACATAAGAGCCAAAACAATACAAATCATTCATATTCGCTTTACGTTCCATTGAACAACCAACGCTAATGTAGGAAGGGAGAGCGAAGCCGAAGCGAAGGGGAGAAAAGACCATGAAGAAACAATGGCTGTTGACAGCGGCGATGCTCGCCGCATTCACCTGGGTAGCGGCATGCGGCAACGGAACCGGCGGCGGAGGAACGGTATCGGAAGGCTCGTCCGGCGGCACGCAGGCCAAGCAGGGCAAGGCAGGCTCCGAGCTGCTCGTCTACACGGCGCTTGAGGACGATCAGATCAAGCAATATCTCCAAACATGGGACGAGCAGCACCCCGACATCAAGATCAACATCATCCGGGATTCGACCGGCATCATAACGGCCCGCCTGCTGGCGGAGAAGGACAACCCGCAGGCGGATGTCGTCTGGGGAACGGCGGCGACCAGCCTGCTCGTGCTCGACCAGAACGACATGCTGGAGCCTTATTCGCCGACGGGCATGGAGCGCATCCAGACGACCTTCAAGGATGACAGGGAGCCTGCCCATTGGGTCGGCATCGATGCATGGGAAACGGCCTTCGCCGTCAACAAGACGGAGATGGAGAAGAAGGGGCTGGCGATTCCGAGATCGTACGAGGATCTGCTGAAGCCGGAATACAAAGGTCTGATCACGATGCCGAACCCTGCTTCCTCGGGCACGGGCTTCCTGACCGTCTCCGGCCTGATCCAGCTGATGGGCGCCGACAAAGCATGGGCTTACATGGACAAGCTCAACGAGAACATCGCCATGTACGTGCACTCCGGCTCCAAGCCGGCCAAGATGGCGGGAACGGGCGAGTACCCAATCGGAATTTCCTTCGGCTACCGGGTCATCTCCGAGCAGGACAAGGGAACGCCGGTTGAAGCCGTCTTTCCTGCGGAGGGCTCCGGCTGGGACGTCGAAGCCAATGCCCTGATCAAGAAGCCGAACATCAACCCGGCCGCCAAGGAGTTTCTGGATTGGGCCATCACGGACGACGCGATGAAGGAGTACAAGAAAAACTATCCCATTACGGCCGTGAAGGACGAGTCGGGCGAGCTTCCGGCCGGTTATGCCAAAAACCCGGTCGATCAGCTTATCAAATATGACCTGCAGGCAGCGGCCAAGGATCGCGACGAGATTCTGATGGAATGGACCAGGCGCTACGACGGCAAAAGCGAGCCGAAAAGCTGAAGCTGAAGCGCTGAAGAGCTGAGAAGCTGAAGAGCTGAAGAGCTGAAATGCTGAGAAGAAAGCGAGCCGAAAAGCTGAGCCGAAAAAGCTGAGCCGAAAGCTGAACTGGAAAGCTGAGCCGAAAAGCTGAGCCGAAAAAGCTGAGTTGAAAAGCTGAGCCGAAAAAGCTGAGCCGAAAAAGCTGGATAGTGAAAACGGGGATGGCCTGCCGGCCTATCCCCATTTATTTGTTTGGCGCGCTGCTCACCCAAGCAGCTCCGGCCGCAGCCTGCCCGCAAGACGGCGAGTAGCCTGGGCAGGGTCGATATCATAGACGATCAGCTCGTCGACTTCGGGCGATGCCGAGGCAAGCGTTTCACCGGCAGGGGAGATCAGGCTGGTGACGACCTGCTGACCTTTCAAGGCGAAATTGACGCTCGCGAAGTAAATTTGGTTCTCCCCGCTGCGGCAAGCCATGGCGCCTATGTAGAATTCAGGGTTGGGCACCGCGGGAGTGAACTGGGGATGAAAGACGATATCCGCTCCTCGGCGCGCGGCCCAGCGGACGGTCTCGGGATACCTCCACCCCTCATGGCAGATGACGATGCCGAACTTGAGCCCTTCGATCTCGAACAGCGTTCTTCCAACGCCGGGGTTGTAACCGAATGGCTCTTCGTCCGGATCGAGCTGATTTTTGGTCTGGCGTCCAAGAAGCTCGCCATCGGCGGAAATGACAAATGCCGCCAGCTCCATGCCTCCCTCGCCCCTCCATTCCGTAGGCAGAACGACCGCGATCCGGCGGCTGGCGGCCAGCTCGCAGACGCGCTTCAGCACAGCCTGCATGGCCTCGTGATCATAGGGCTCAACATCGAAGCCGACCCCTCTCAGCCCCGGAAGGACTGCCTCCGGAAAACAGACGATGGCGCTTCCCTGATCTGCAGCCTGGCTTATTCCTCGGGCTATGAGATCTTCTCCATCCACTAGAGACTTGGGAAAGCGGGTTTGGGCGAGTGCGATTCGGACGAGATTCTTTTCCATTCGGTATCCATCCCCTTTTTCTTCTATTGTAAGATGTCTCCAAGCAGCCTGCATAGGCTTTTCTGGAAAAGGATGTCGGAACACAACCAACGGGGTCAAGTAGAGAAAGCAAGGAAAATGAAGCCGAAAGTTAACGAATGCAGCACAAAATCGAAGACAGATACGGAAGCCGAAAACGAAACATGAACTCACCGTTTACAAATGGGATCAGAAAACAGAAGAGAAGAATGGTATCAGAAAACAGAAGAGAAGTTAGAAAAACGGAACTGGAGACAAGAAAACGCCTATGAGATCACAAATATGATGCCAATGATGCCTGCGCGCCTCGGTTGTGCTTCTAAATCAAACGGGGAAATGCCAATTAACCGATATCGGACATAGGATCCGTTATTTGAGCGAGAATGAGCCTTCATGGGCGATTATCGGACATCAGATCCGTTATTTCTGTAAAATCTACCTCTATGCGGATAAAAAATGGGGAATAGCGGATCGTATGTCCGATAAATCTGAATTAGCCTTCAAATGGGTCAAATAGCGGAACGTATGTCCGATAAATCCGGAATGGCCTGTATCGGCGGACAGTGGGAGGAACTGGCGAGGCCTGAAATCGGCGAAAGCGGAACTTATGCCCGTAAAGCCGGGAGCCTGTAAGCTTATGCCCGTAAAGCCGGGAGCCTGTAAGCTTTCGAGAACGGAATTTATGCCCGTAAAGCCGGTAGCCTGTAAGCGGTGAAAGCGGAGCTTATGCCCGTAAAGCCGGAAGCCTGTAAGCTTCGAGAGCAGAATTTATGTCCGTATAGCCGAATGGCCTGATTGGCGAAAAGCGGGACACCTACCCGTACCCGGAAGGTCTGTAAGAAGTGAAAGCAGATGCATACCGTAAAGCCGGGATGGCCTGAAATCGGCGAAAGGCTGAGCCGCTTGAGCGGCTCAGCCTTTGTCATTGCGCGGGCGAATCCCGGCAAGTGCGAGTATGAAGGCGGCGGCAGCCACGGAAGCCATTACTCCCAGGAGCAAAGGCGCGGACTGCTTCATGAGCAGCGAAGCGACGGGCGGGCCTGCGGCCACGCCGATAAATCTCATGCTGCTGTACAGCGAGCTGATGGTCCCGCGCTCCTCCTTGTCGATGCCTTCGGTAATGAAGGCATCGAGGCAGGGCAAGCCGGCACCGATGCCAAGGCCTGCGCCGGACAGCAGGGCGATGCGGATGGAGGTCGCCTCCCAGAACAGGCAGGCGGCGATGCTGGCCGCGCAGAGGAGGAACCCTCCGGTGACGGTCCATTTCATCACTTTTTTATGCTCGCCGATCCATTTTCCCGCAGCATAAGAAGCAGCGCACAGAACGGCCAAAGGAATCGCGAGCACAAGGCCTTTCAGGATGCCCTTCATGTGATGGCTTTTTTCCAGCGTTTCCGACAGGTAGAACAGCAGCCCAAATAAAATGAACATCGAAAAGCAGCCTACGACGAACAAAGCCGTCAGCCATCCCGCCTTGCTTCGGTAAAGGTTCCAAACGCCGCTCAAAAATTTGCCCGGAGGCGGAGGCGCTGCTGCTTCCTCGCCCTGCTTGGGCGGAACCTTGACCAGGAACAGCACAAGGATAATGGAGAGCGCGCAAAGAATAGGCACGGACCAGAACGGCGCCTGCCAGGCAAGAAGGGCGAGAGCCGATCCGAGAATCGGGCTGAGCACCTTGCCGAATGTGTTGGAGGTTTCAATCAGCCCGAGTCCCGCGCTGACCTGCTGCTCGCTCCGGAACATGTCCCCGACCAGAGGGAGGACGATCGGCATGGCGCCGGCAGCGCCGATTCCCTGCAGCACTCTTCCCGCCAAAATGATGCCGTAACCCCCTGGCTGGAGACTGCCGGCCCAGCCGCATACAGCGCCTCCCGCCCCGGCCAGGATCAGCGAGGGAATGATGACCTTCTTGCGGCCGATGCGGTCGGATAGATATCCGGCGATCGGAATCAGAATGATGGCCATGACGGAGTAGACCGTGATGATGAGGCTTGCCTGCAAAGGCGTGATGCCGAGCGCCGTTTCGATGGCGGGCAGCACGGGAATAAGCATGGAATTGCCCAGCGTCATGATCAAAGGAACGGATGAGAGGGCGAGAAGGGCGGCTGTGCGGCTGTCATCGGCTTTTTTGTGGGATGGCTGAGGCTCCCTGCCAACGAACTTTCCGCGCGGCCGCTTTATCCCTCCGCCCGATACGGCGGCGGAACCGCCGCGTTTATCTGGTTTCACTCCTGCCGTCACCCTTCTCTCGCGTAATGTACTCGAGCGCCGGAAAAGCGTCCTTGGGTAGGATTCGCCCCGGCCGGGAGTTTCATACCCGGTAAAGAAAAAGGACGGAATCCGCCTGCTTGCAGCGGAGTGAATGGAGCCTTTCTGCCGAGGAGCGGATCAATCGGCTTGCAGCAAGAATGAAGTCATCCTGCCTGCTGCGGAAACTGAAGCTCGTACAGATGGCGATAGCGGCCGCCCTGCTCCATGAGCTCCTCGTGGGTGCCGCTTTGAACGATGCGTCCTTGCTCCATGACGACGATGAGATCGGCTCTGCGGACGGTGGAGAGGCGGTGAGCGATGACGAGGCTTGTTCTTCCGGACAAAAGGGTTTCCAACGCTGCTTGGATGAGCTGTTCGGATTCCGTATCCAGAGATGCCGTCGCTTCGTCGAGGATGATGACTTTGGGGTCGGCAAGCAGCGCCCTGGCGATGGAAAGCCGCTGCTTCTGCCCGCCGGAGAGGCGGACGCCTCTCTCTCCGACTTCCGTATCGTAACCGTCCGGAAGCTCCTCGATGAACGGATGCGCGTAGGCCGCCTGCGCGGCGCTGATCATTTCCTCCTCGGCGGCCCCGGGCTTGCCGTAGGTCAGATTGGCCCGCACGGAGCCGTTGCGGAGCATGACATCCTGCGAGACGATCGCGATCTGACGGCGCAGGGAAGCCTGGGTCACATCGCGGATGTCGGTTCCGTCGATCGTGATCCGCCCTCGGGTTGCGTCATAATAGCGCATGACGAGATGGGCTGCCGTCGTTTTGCCCGCGCCCGAAGAGCCGACTAGGGCGGTCGTTTTGCCCGGGGCCAGCGTCAGGTTGAATTCATGCAGCACATCGGAGGAGGAGGAAGAGTAGCGGAACGAAACCTGCTCGAACGCGATTTCTCCGCCTGCGAGCCTAAGCTCGCCCGCATCGGGCCGGTCCTTGACGTCGGGAACGGCCGACATCGTCTCCATGATGCGGTCATAGGCCGCCGCGGACTGCTGCACGGTGCTCATAAGGCGGCTGAAGCGCCGGACCGGGTTTTGGAGCAGCCGCAAGTAGCTGAGGTAGGCGATGACGGAGCCGGCGGTCATATCGCCCCGCATCGCTTGCCAGGAGCCGAAGGCGAGCACGAAAGCCATGCCGGCGTATTGAAGCAGGTCGATCATGGGACTGAAAATCGCGCTGAAGCGGGTGGAGCGGAGATTGGCGTCCCGGTTGTGGGCGCTCAAGCGGGCGAATACAGCGCTTTCGCGTTCTTCGGCGGAGAACGACTTGACGAGCCGGATGGAAGAGAGCGTGTCCTGCAGATGGCTGCTCATCTCCGCCACGGTTTCCTGGACCCGGCGGAAGGTGCGGCGCATCCGTCCGCCGTAGCGGCGGGCCGTCAGGAACATGACGGGAAACAAAGCCAGGAGCGCGACGGTCATCTGCGCATTCTCCAGCAGCATGTAACCGGCAATGGCGATGAATGTGACGGCGTCGGTCAGGATGCCCATCGTTCCGGAGCTGACCATTTGCTGCAGCTGGTTGACATCGCTCGTCATGCGGGACATCAGGTCGCCCGTGCGGCGGCGGTCGTAGAAGCCGAGATCGAGGCTCTGCAAATGGCGGTACAGGCGGTTGCGGATCTCTAAGACGGTCTGCTGGCCGGCTTTGCTGAACGTGTAGCTGCTGATATAGCCGAATACGCCGAGCAGCACCGCCGTCCCCAAGACGGCTCCTGCCATCGGCAGCAGCTGGCCGTAGAGCTTGCCGGGAATGACATGGTCGACCGCATACTGGGTGAGCTTCGGAATGACGAATTGCAGGGCGGCGACGGCGGCCATGGACAGCCAAGCGGCCAGAAGCAGCGGCCATTGTCCTTTGACATGCAGGAACAGGCGCTTGAACATCGGCCACAGCGGAGCTTTATCGGGTTCGGACGCGGCATGGGATCTCATGCTGATTCCTCCGGGCACAGATGGATCTGCGTAATGGTGGATAAAACATAGGCATAGGGACAGCAGGGGCTGGCGATATTGCGGATCAGGCATTCCCTGAAGCCCGCTGCGCTTGGTCAATGGATAATGCCGCTTGCGCGGGCTTTGGCCGCAAGGCTCTCGGCGGCTCTTCCTAGCGGCTTCTTCAGCATCAGGCCGGCGAGCAGCGCGATGACGCCGAAGAGCAGCAGCATCGACAAATCTCTGCGCGCGGCTTCCGGGAGAATGCCTCCGACCGTTTCGCGCATGAGGCCGACGGCATAGGTGAAAGGCAGAAAAGGATAAAATGCCCGGAAGATCGGCGCCGTGACCTGCACCGGGAACGTGCCGCCGGAGCCGGCGAGCTGCAGCACGAGCAGGACGATGGCGGCAGCTTTGCCGACATTGCCGAGAACGGATACGAGCGTATAGACGATAAGCATGAACACGGTGCTGATGAGCAGCCCCGACAGCACGAACAAGACCGGCGACGCGGGGCGTACGCCGAGCAGCAGGATGTCTCCGATCGTAACGAGCAGCGACTGCAGCAGGCCGATTGCCCAGAAGGTGAGGAAGCGGCCGAGATAGGCATGCTGGACTGCCGCATCTCGGTGGACATCCAGGCTGAGCATGGAGACGAGCAGCAGCGCGCCGACCCACAGCGAGAGAACGGTGAAAAACGGCGTCATCGCCGTTCCGTAATTCGCGATCGGGAACAGCGAATGCTGCTTCAGCTCGATCGGGCGGGCCAGGAATTCGGCTTTTTGGACGTAATTGCTCTTGAGCAGCTCGATGGCTTCGCCGAGATTGCCTTTCTTGCGAAGCTCGCGGAGCTTGGCCGCGAGGTCTCGAATCCGCTTTTCGGCCTCCGGCAGCCGACTCTGGAAGGCATCGAGCTTGCTCTGGCCGAATGCGATGCCTTTGGCGGCATCCTGGAGCAGTCCGGTCACGGCAGGCAGCTCGGCATGCGCCCGCTTCAGGGCGTCGCCGGCTTCTGCGGCGGCCTTTTGCGCCGCCTTCACCCCTGCAGCGACACGCGGCGCGAGCTCGCTGTCGTAGCGGCCGAGGAGGTCGGCGGCGATGCGCCCGGCCTCCCCGGCCCCTTGCCG
>NZ_BIMD01000057.1 GCF_004000905.1 Paenibacillus humicus NBRC 102415 | reverse complement strand
TCGCCAAGCACAGAGTGAAGCCTGATCCGCGAGCAATCGCCGATCAGGCTTTTTTTGATTTCAAATGGCATAAAGCGACACTAATCCCCCTTGAACGGGAGATTAGTGTTTGGCATGAGAATGTGCGGGTAATAAAAAGAGATTCTTTTTCCGACGCTTATCGGTGATAATACAAGTAATAGGGCTCTTCCAAGGGAAGCTTGACGACGCCATCCCTTCTTTCTTTCAGGAGGAAGAACACGGCTGTCAGGTGAGGCGCAAGCAGCCAGAAATGGACAAGCAGCAGGGAAGACAGGGTTTCCGGCTGCAGCCAGGGATAGAATAGCATGATGCAGCACAGTCCTGTCCAGAGCAGATGAATCTGCAGACGGGTGAAGGCGGCCAGCTCGACAGGGAGCTCGGGAAGATAGCCGACGAGGGGAAAAACAAACCTCCAGTTCCATTTTCGAGACCTGAACTCATGATGGCTGCGCAAGCCGATCAACCGGATCAGAGCGAAATGAAGAAGGGGTATGAACAGCATCCCTGCAGCCAAGCCGGCCATACTGCCGATCGGAGACAGGACAAGCAAGGCTGCCGCCAGAAGCAGCCCGACAGCCCAATGATAATGGACGAGCGCAGGTGAAAAATAAAGCTTGCGGACAAGCCGGTATTGATAAATCGTAGCTTCCTTTTGCTCGGACAAAGGCTGAAACATGGTGCTCCTCCTCATTAGGGACTCTTCTTTACTATCGGTCGAGCCGAGGACTCGGTTCAGTTTAATTGGGATAGGCACCGACAGACCCAGGCTGAATATGGTGTAGGAAGACGTTTATACGAATTTTACAGGTATGGATTAATAGATTTCAGGGCATCCTGATAATATCATTGTACTTGAAAGAAAGGCGGATGGACTATGCATGAGGGCGCTTTGTGTGAATGCATCGTATGCGGCCAATTCAAGCCCCAGGACCAGGGACTTCATATCGTATCGGAATTCATTTGCGGCAGTTGCGAGAATGAAATGGTTCAGACGGATGTAAAGGACGAGAAATACCCCTTTTATGTCCATCAGATGAAGCAAATATGGGTGCATAAGAATGTCTGAGCTTTCTTCCTGCGGGAAGAAAGCTTTTTTTTGCCCCTTTTTCTATTACAATGGAAGAAATGAATGCAAGCGAAAGGAAAGCTTTTAATGAATCAAACGACGACTCCGCTGCTCACGATGTTGAACTCCCATATAGCCGGCAATCCGGTCTCCTTCCATGTGCCAGGCCACAAAGGAGGAGAGCGCAACAAAGACGTTCTTGTTCATGTCGGGGCTCAAAGCTCCAGAAACGCGCAATGGCTGGACATGGTCATGGAAATAGATGTGACCGAGCTGGCAAGCACGGATGATCTCCATGATCCGAGCGGGGCGATCCTGGAGGCTCAGCTGCTCGCGGCAGAATGCTTCGGGGCTGAGGAAACCTCCTTCCTGGTCGGCGGAAGCACGTCTGGAAATATGGCTCTGATCATCGGCACCTGTCTTCCGGGTGATCTGGTCCTCGTCCAGCGCAATGTCCACAAATCGGTTCTGAACGGCCTTCAGTTAAGCGGGGCTAGAGCGGTATTCCTGACTCCAGAAATGGATAGGCAAACCGGAATCGGATTGGTTCCCTCCTTGCGGACGATTCAAGATGGGCTCGCCCTCTATCCGGAGGCCAAAGCGGTGTTGCTGACGAATCCGAACTATTACGGCTTGTCGGCCGACCTTCGCCCTTATGCGGACTATATTCATGAGGCCGGTGCGGTGCTGCTGGTGGATGAAGCCCACGGAGCCCATTACGGGCTGCACCCCTCTTTCCCCGGATCAGCTCTCCAGGCAGGAGCTGACGGAGTGGTCCAATCCACGCACAAGACCCTCTCTGCCCTTACGATGGGAGCGATGCTTCATATGCAAGGAGAGAGGCTGGATCGTTCAAGCGTCAAGCAGGCGCTGACGATGATTCAGAGCTCTTCGCCGTCGTTCCCGATCTTGGCCTCGCTGGACGCGGCCCGCGCCCAAGTCGGCAGCTATGGCGAGAAATGGTTTGAACCTGGATTGCAGACCGCGAAGCGAATCCGGGATTGGGCATCGGATCAACATGCGCGCCATCCCTTCCGGTTGCTGGAGCTGCTAGGGGAGGAGCATCGGCTGGATCCTCTCCGAATCGTCTTAGAGGACGCCAGCGGCTGTCTAAGCGGATTCAGGCTGCAGAAGGAGCTCGAGATGCGCGGCTGCTGGCCGGAGATGGCGGATGCCCGTTATATCGTTCTTGTCGTTGGAGCCAGGAGCGAGGAAAAAGATGCCGATGCGCTTCTTGCCGCTCTCGAGGAAATTGCCTCCGTCCATGGATTGGCCGATCCGGCCGACAGCAGGCGCGCGTTCTCTCCGCTGCTGCAACCGGAAACAAGCCGCGCGGAGGTTGTCTCGCTGCCGGTGCTGCTCAAGCGCAGCAAGAGGAACCCGGAGCGAGAAGAAAAGGTGATGGTCAAGGATTCGGCAGGGCGGCTTGCCGCAGAGAGGATCGTTCCGTACCCGCCGGGAATTCCGCTTGTTTACGAGGGTGAGCGGAT
Source organism: Paenibacillus humicus NBRC 102415 (assembly GCF_004000905.1). GTDB lineage: Bacteria > Bacillota > Bacilli > Paenibacillales > Paenibacillaceae > Paenibacillus_O > Paenibacillus_O humicus. Next base: position 29,113 of record NZ_BIMD01000057.1, on the reverse strand, counting down.
AACGCCTGAAACGGCGGCTCATATGCAGAAGCTGCTGGAGGCGGGAGCCAGATTCCAAGGAATGAGCGAAGAGGACCGGGGCTGCATCGCAGTGCGTCTTCCTTCCTCGGAGTGAGCCGGTCTGTTTGGTGTTGGGGACGAAAGGGTGAATGCCTTGCTTTTCCCTTTTTCAGGTCCGGAAATGAGCGGCAGCATTCGATTCGCCCCGCTGTCATCGTACGCTGGAGAAAAGTCGGCTCTAAAAGCATTCCGATAGGTAAGCGGCGCCGGTCATGGTATGATAGGTAAAAACCGAGCAGGGAGCATGTTACAAGTGGAGCGAGGAAGGTTTATTACGATAGAAGGCGGGGAAGGCGCGGGCAAGACGACGCTGATCCAATCCCTTGCCGCCGGCTTGGAGAAGCAAGGATATGCAGTCCTGACGACGAGGGAGCCCGGAGGCATCCCTATTGCCGAGAAGATCCGGGAAGTCATTCTGGACCGGACGCACACCGGAATGGACAGCCGGACGGAAGCGCTCCTGTATGCAGCCGCTAGAAGGCAGCATCTGACAGAGAAGGTTATTCCGGCGCTGGAGGCGGGAAAGACCGTCATCTGCGACCGCTACATCGACAGCAGCCTCGCTTACCAGGGGTATGCGCGTGGCCTTGGAATGAGCGCCATTGAAGAGATCAACCGGTTCGCGATTGAAGGCTGGATGCCGGATATGACGCTGTTTCTGGATTTGCCGGTCGAGATCGGCCTGAGGCGGATCGCCGAGGCGGGAGACAGGGAAATCAACCGTCTCGATCTGGAACGCGAGTCCTTTCATGCCAGGGTGCGCGCCGGATATCTGAAGCTTTTGGAGCTGCACCCGCAGCGGATCGTCCGCATCGACGCGGAACGATCTCCGGAATCGGTATTAATCGACGCGATGGCCGCTTTATCGATGTGACAAGCAGGAATTCACGCCTGTTTTGTCCAATTTTATATCTAAACAAATAGGAGGAATGAGGATGAAGCTAGTCATTGCCGTTGTACAAGACAAGGACAGCAACCGTCTGTCGAACGCCCTTGTCCGCGAAGGATTCCGTGCCACCAAGCTGGCGAGCACCGGAGGATTCCTGAAGGCGGGCAACACCACGTTCATGATCGGGATCGAGGATGAGCGAGTGCATGAAGTGCTGCACTGCATCCGTTCCAACTGCAAGGTCCGCGACCAGCTCGTGACGCCGGTGTCGCCTATGGGCGGAACGACCGATTCGTATATCCCGTTCCCGGTCGAGGTTCAGGTTGGCGGCGCCGCCGTATTCGTCATGCCGGTGGAGCGTTTTGAACATTTCTAATCCAGATCTACCTGACAGGAGCGTGCGAAGATGAAGATCGATCCGGGCTGGCGTCCGCTGGGACAGGATCGCGCAAGGGACAGCGCGGCGGGCAAGCCGGTGCAGTCCAAATCATTCGCCGATGCGATGCGCTATCAGGACCAGAGCCGAAGCCGTGAAGAGCTGGAGCAGAAGCTGCAGGATATCCAGCAGCAGGGAGAGCGGCTCTCACGCTCGATGACGATGCGCGAGCTGAAAGCCTACAAGGCGATGGTCAAGCAGTTCCTGGAGATGACCGTCCGGCGCGGCGTCGGAATCAAGGATGTGCGCAGCATGGACCGGCGCGGCCGGATCAAGCGGCATAAGCTGCTGGACGAGATTGACGAGAGCCTGCTCGCGATGGCCGATGAGCTTCTGCTCAGCGAGCAGGGGCGCATGGAGCTGCTGCAGCGGGTCGGAGACATCCGCGGCCTGCTGGTCAACCTGTTATTTTAGAGCGGAGAAAGGACAGCTATGAGACTTGCGGAAATCACCGGCCAGGAAAAGGCCAAGCAAATATTGCGGCATGCCCTACAGAGCGGCAAGGTATCGCATGCCTATCTGTTCCACGGGCCGGGAGGCACGGGCAGGCTGCAGACGGCTCTGGCCTTCGCCCAGGCTCTGTTCTGCACGGCCGGCGGAGACGACGCCTGCGGAGAATGCCTGGAATGCCGCAAGTTCGAGCATGGCAACCAGCCTGATCTGCACCGGATCTCGCCGGATGGCAATTCCATCAAGCTTGGACAAATTGACGACTTGCAGCGGGAGATGTCCTACCGGACGGCGGATCCCTCCCGGCGCAAGGTGTATATCATGGAGAAAGCGGAATCGATGACTCCGCCCGCCTCCAACAGCCTGCTGAAATTCCTGGAAGAGCCTGTTTCGCCGACAGTGGCGATTCTGCTCGCGACGCATGCCGGGGCCGTGCTGCCCACTATTGCTTCCCGTACGCAGCCGGTCCCTTTTTTGCCCTATTCGCCCAAGGAGATGCTGGAGCAGCTCGTGCAGGAAGGATTTCCTCCCCCGCATGTCCGCGCAGCCGTCCATTTGGCTTCCGGCCTGGACGGATGCCGTGCTGTAATAGAACAGATTGGGTTTGCAGAAATCCGAAATGTAGTGATACAATTAGGCAAGGAGAGCACTTCCCGATTCACTGCGGGCATGGTGACCGTCCAGCAGAGGCTGATCAAGGCCGATCTGGGTTCGAGCTCGCAGCTGCTACTGTCTTTATTGGTGTTATGGTTCAGAGACATGATTCATTATCAGGCTGGAAGGTCTGAACAGATGGTTTTCATAGATCAGTTGGATTGGATTAGTCAGCATGCGTACACGAAGCCGGCCGCTTACTGGGTTTCGTGCATGGAGCATGCAATGGAGGCGGCGGGGAAGATCAAGGCCAATGTGGCTCCCCAGCTCGCCATAGAGCAATTACTGGTACGTCTACAGGAGGGTTAAATCCTTGTATAATGTCGTCGGTGTCCGCTTCAAAAAAGCGGGCAAGATCTATTACTTTGATCCCGTCGAGCATCCCGTAGGCACGGACCATCACGTTATTGTGGAAACCGCCAGGGGTGTGGAATACGGCAAAGTCGTAGTCGGACAGAAGCAGGTAGACGAATCGGATGTAGTTCTCCCTCTCAAAAAAGTCATTCGCATCGCCAGCGACCAGGACGCCAAGGTCGTCGAGGAGAATCGAGGCGCCGCGCAGAACGCGTTCTCGGTCTGCCTGGATAAGATCCGCGCGCACGGGCTCAAGATGAAGCTGGTGGATGTCGAATTCACGTTTGACCGCAATAAAATCATATTCTATTTCACGGCAGAAGGCCGGATCGACTTCCGTGAGCTCGTCAAGGACTTGGCCAGCGTATTCCGTACCCGGATCGAGCTTAGACAGATCGGCGTGCGAGACGAAGCCAAGATGCTCGGAGGCATCGGCCCTTGCGGACGCGTCCTGTGCTGCTCTTCCTGGTTGGGCGATTTCGATCCCGTATCCATCAAGATGGCCAAGGATCAAAGCTTGTCGCTGAACCCGACGAAAATATCGGGATTGTGCGGAAGGCTCATGTGCTGCCTGAAATTTGAGCATGATAACTACGAAAGCGTGCGGGAGGAAATGCCCGCCATCGGCAAGACCGTCGTCACCTCCTTCGGAGAAGGACGGGTTACCGGCATCAACGCGGCTTCCAAGAGCGTCTACGTCCAGCTGTTCGAGATCAGCGGAAGACCAAAAGAAATGCCGATCGACGATGTAGTTGTAAAATGAATATGAACCTGAACGTCATGCATGAAAGCTCTGGGGTGTGAGTTCTTGGAGAATAAAGATCTTTTCCTTCATATGGATGAGCTTGAAACTAGAATGGGCGGCTTTCACAAGGAATTGGGCGAGCTCAAACAAATCGTCAAGCAGCTGGTGGAGGCGAACAAACAGCTCTCGATCGAGAACAGGCAGCTGCGCAAGGTGTTGAGGAAGGAAACCAATCCTCACACGGAGAAGGCGATGCAGCCGGTGCATTCCGGTTCATCGGCTCCTGCGCGGCAGCCGGCTTCCGATTCGGGGGCTTTGACCGAGGAACTTCCGCAGGCGGTTGGAGAAGGACACGATAATCTGGCAAGGCTTTATTATGAAGGCTTCCATATTTGCAACGTGTACTATGGTCATCTCCGTACCGAAGGAGACTGCCTGTTCTGCCTGTCGTTCCTGAATAAATAATGCAGACCAAGGGACCCGTGAGCGGGTCCTCTTTGTCGTCGTAGAGGTTTTTGGGCTCCTCCCTTTGGGAGAGGCCGGAAAGGGGAAGGGAAGCATTTTGGATATGGAATTGCAGCCAAGCGAAAGGCTGGACGATCTGCTTACACATGAGCTTCGCATCATCCAGAGCCGGGAAGTGTTCAGCTTCTCCATGGATGCGGTGCTTCTCGCGCATTTTGCCGGAGTTCCGCCCTCGGGACGAATCGTCGATCTATGCACCGGCAACGGGGTCATCCCGCTGCTGCTGACGACGAGGACCCGCGCTTCGATCGATGCTGTGGAAATTCAGCCTCGCCTCGCCGATATGGCTCGCCGGAGCGTGGAAATCAACGGAATGGGAACGCGGATTCGAATCGTTGAAGGAGATCTGCGCGAGAAATCAAGAGAGCTCGGCTGGGGAAGCTACGATGCGGTGACCGTCAATCCCCCTTATATGCCTCCTTTGACGGGAGACCGGAACGGCAATGAGCATTATGCGGTCGCGCGTCATGAAGTGCATGGAACTTTGGAGGAAATTGTCGAGAATTGCGCAAGGCTCGTCCGTACCGGCGGCAAAGTATCGATGGTGCACCGGCCAGGGCGTCTCGTGGAAATCCTGGCGTCGATGACCCGCTGGAAGCTGGAGCCGAAGCGGCTTCGATTCGTACATCCCCATGTCGGCTCCGAAGCGAATATGGTGCTGATTGAAGCCGTTCGTGATGCCAAGCCTTCGCTGAGGCTGCTGTCCCCGCTGATCGTGTACGCGGACAAGGAGCGATACAGTCAGGAAATCATGGAAATTTACTATGGATCTAAAGGAGGCTCTGCGGATGAACAGGCAAAAGAGCTTTGAGGAGCATAGCTGCGGCACGCTATATCTGGTCGCAACGCCGATCGGCAACCTGGAGGATATCACGATGCGGGCCATCCGCATCCTGAAGGAAGTCTCCCTGATTGCTGCGGAGGATACGAGGCAGACCCGCAAGCTGCTCAGCCGCTTCGAGATCGACGGACGCCTCGTCAGCTATCATGAGCATAACAAAGCAGCCAGCGGCCCTGAGCTTATCCGGCTTCTGGAGGAAGGAAGCAGCATCGCGCTCGTGAGCGACGCCGGGATGCCCGCCATATCCGATCCCGGAGCCGATCTGGTGAAGGATGCCGTGGAACGGGGCATTCCCGTCGTACCCGTGCCGGGAGCCAATGCTGCGCTTGCCGCGCTCATCATCTCGGGGCTGCCCACCGAACGCTTTATGTTTGCCGGCTTTCCTCCCCGGGACAAGAAATCGCTGGAAAACTGGCTGCTCGGGTTGAAGCGGCTGGACAGCACGCTGCTGTTCTATGAATCGCCCCACCGGGTGGCGAAAACGCTGCCGGCAATTCGGGCCGTGCTCGGCGACAGAAGGATGGCGATGATTCGCGAGCTGACCAAAAAGCATGAAGAAGCCGTTCGGGGAACCGTCTCGGAATGCGAACAATGGTTGGAGGAGAACGAGCCGCTCGGGGAATACTGTCTTGTTGTCGAGGGAGCGGATGAAGATCAAGCGGCGGAGCAAGGCCCGCCTTGGTGGGAAGGACTCAGCCTGGAAGAGCATGCATCCAAGTACGAAGAGCAAGGGGAGCCGAGAAAGGAAGCCATTCGGAAAACCGCCGCGGACCGTGGGCTTCAGAAACGGGATGTGTACAACGAGCTCATGCGCAAATAAGCCGGCTTGTCGGCCAGCCTCGTGACAGTGAATCGCAAAAAGCGAACTTTAGATGAAGCGGAAGGCTGAGGAAGCACAGAGGCCGGCCCGGAATAAAAAAGGACCTTCCCGGGCTGTCGCCAGCTCAGGAAGGCAAGGTAGGAGTATAAAAAGGTTAGAAATACCTTGGTTAAAGTTGCTAAAGTTAAGTATAACTGATTATGCTTATTTTGTCACAGGGGTAGGCATTTCGGAAAGACAGGAATTGCAGACGATTTTGCCTTTGAAGTAGGCGACGTTCTCTGCGTTGCCGCAGAAGATGCATGCCGGCTCGTATTTCTTGAGCATGATGCGTTCTCCGTCTACATAAATTTCCAGAGCGTCTTTCTCGCCGATTCCAAGCGTACGGCGCAGCTCGATTGGAATAACAACGCGGCCAAGCTCGTCAACTTTCCGAACAATACCGGTGGATTTCATCATAATGGGCGACCAGCCTCTCTTGATTTATTTCGTCAACGTTCGACATAAAACTACTTTTTATGATTTTAATAATACCAACCATTCCCAAATCAGTCAACCATCAAAAAGTCTGGTTTTAGCACATAAATTCAAGGTTTTAGAACAGGAAAGGGATTAAATCTCTAGTTATCTTACTACAAGACTAGAAAAATTGGAAATCTTATTACGACACTATTCGACAAACAACATGTTTATTTTGTCGAAAGTTTGAACGAAAGGTGGATGACGATGACAAAGCTGGAAGAGGAAAAGGTGTTCAAGGATCCGGTCCACAAGTATATTTACGTTCAGGATCAGCTGATTTGGGACCTGATCGATACGCCGGAATTTCAGAGGCTGAGAAGAATCCGCCAGCTTGGCACCACATTCCTCACCTTCCATGGCGCGGAGCACAGCCGGTTCAGCCATTCGCTCGGCGTCTATGAGCTGACACGGCGCATCATCTCGCAGTTCGAACGCAGCGAATACCCCGACTGGCCCAGGGAAGAGAAGCTTCTTAGCCTATGCGCGGCTTTGCTTCATGATCTCGGGCATGGGCCGTTCTCCCATTCCATTGAAGAAATCATGGAATTCGACCATGAGGAATGGAGCTGCTCTATTATAGAAGGAGATACGGAAGTGAACCGGCTCCTGCGTTCCGTCGAGCCCGGATTTCCGGGCAAAGTAGCCTCCGTAATCCGGAAAACCTACGAGAAGCCGATCGTCATTAATTTGGTGTCGAGCCAAATGGATGCGGACCGCATGGATTACCTGCTGCGGGATGCCTACTTTACCGGGGTCAATTACGGTACGTTCGATCTGGACCGGATTCTTCGCGTGCTTCGCCCCCACCAAGGCAGGATTGTCGTCAAGGACAGCGGCATGCATGCGGTCGAGGATTATCTGATGAGCCGATATCAGATGTATTGGCAGGTGTATTTCCATCCGGTTACTCGCAGCTCGGAGATTGTTCTGAGGAAAATTCTTCTGAGGGCCCAGGAATTATGCCGTTCGGGCTATGCCTTCTCCTGGATTCCCGAGCCGATCAAGCGGCTGTTCAGCCAGGACCTGGATGTGGCTTCTTATTTGAAGCTGGACGAATCGCTTGTCCAAACGGCTTTTGCCGCTTGGACCGAAGAGGAGGATAAGCTGCTGGCATCCTTATGCACCCGATTCCTTAATCGCAAATTGTACAAGTATATAACCTTCGACCGCGAACATGAATCAGACGCCCAGCTGTTCTGCGAACGGCTGGCCGCCGCTGGAATGAACCGCGATTACGAGCTGGAAATTGATTTTCCTTACGATCTTCCCTATCATGTGTATCGTTCGGGAATGGACAAGCAGGAGGAAGGAAACCGGGGCAAGCCTCCGATCCTGCTTCTTGACAGCTCCATGCAGCTGACGGAAATATCGGCGCAATCCGATGTCGTGAGGTCGATAACGGGCATGCACCGCGGCCAATACCGGCTCTTCTACGATGCCGAAGCGGCTTCGCTGCTCAGCTATCGCATGGAGCCGGAAATTCGGGAAAGACTTGGCCTGTAGGCCGCAATTCGAAAGGAGTCGAAACATGGCAGGATTGATTGACACGCACACGCATCTGGACGCCCCCAAATTCGACAATGACCGCGAGGAAGTGATCCAGCGCGCCCGCGACGCGGGGGTAGAGCTGATGTTCAATGTCGGATTCAACCGCGAGACGATTCCGACGACGCTGGAACTTGCCGAAAAATATCCGTTCATCTACGCCATTGTCGGGTGGCACCCGACGGACAGCGCCGATGTGAGGGAAGGGGACCTCGAACGGGTGGAGGCGCTGATGGCGCATCCGAAGGTCGTCGCTATCGGGGAAATCGGATTGGACTATTATTGGGACACCGCTCCAAAGGATGTCCAGCAGCAGGTATTCCGCGAACAGATCCGCATCGCGAAGCGTACGGGCAAGCCGATCGTCATTCATAATCGCGATGCCCATGAGGATGTCGTCCGCATCCTTCGGGAAGAGAAGGCGGCTGAGGTCGGAGGCATCATGCACTGCTTCTCCGGCAGTTGGGAAACCGCCAAGCAATGTCTGGACATGAACTTCTATATTTCGTTCGGCGGGCCGGTGACCTTCAAGAATGCCAGGGTGCCGAAAGAGGTTCTTGCGCAGGTTCCCCTGGACCGTCTGCTGATCGAAACGGACTCCCCCTATCTGGCTCCTCATCCTCATCGAGGGAAGCGGAATGAGTCCGCATTCGTGGCATTGGTTGCCGAGACAGCGGCGGAAATAAAAGGTAAAAATGTGAATGAGCTCGTTTCCATCACATCCGCAAATGCAAGAAAATGTTTCCAGCTTTCTTAAAATCGGGCGAAAAAGCTTGTAAAAAGGTGCTTGGCTGAGAAAAATTATATTTCTGCTCTGTCAAACCGCCCAAAACGGCCGGATTTTCCTCTAATTTGGCTGAAAGAGTCTTTTATCTCTTCTTTACAATCGGTTGACCGAAACTGTATGATTCAACTCAGAGCTTTGAGTGATGCAGTTTTTTAATCATTCGCTTAATCTCCCCACAAGGGAGAGCGGGGGAACCAAGCAGCGATTCCATGCAGTCCCGGATGACATGATTTTCCGGAGCGGACTGGATGGACGAACTGACCTTTTCCAGGGGTGAATTTCGCCAAAAGGCCTTGAGCAGGCCGAGTAGGCGAATAGGGCAGCTCTCTTGTCCGAACCCGTCAGCTAACCTCGTAAGCGCATATAAGAGAGATCAACCTCGTGCTCCACTTTCCATGTGTTCAGCGTGACCAACCCGGGAAGCCACGATACAGATCCTCTGTCGACGGCTTCTTTTTGTTTGAATATTGCGTAAACCGTCGACATAGGGTTAACCGTGGAGGTGAAGCAAGAGGTTGATAGGCGTGCTGCTCGGCACGTACAAAACCTAATAGTCGCGTCTTAAATAGTCATGCGTAACACGAGGCGGCGGGGCTATGTAAGGAGGACCGAAGAAGTGGGCGCAATTCCCTTAAAGGACACCCATGTACAACGATCATCCAGCAAGTCTTTCCAATGGCGATGGAAGCATGAAAACCTGCGTTTGATCCTACTGAGCTTAATTATCTCAATCGCGATGACTTTCATGTTTTTGGTGTTGTTGCACGGAACGTCTGAGAAGAACGTCTCCGTAGTGTTGAACGGACAGGAAACGATCCTGAGCACGAAGCAGGATGTCCTGCAGCACCTACTGGATGAACAAGCTATAACTGTCGGACCGCACGACCAGATTTCAGTTCCGCTGAGCGCGGCGCTCAAGGATGGGGACCGGATCATTGTCGATCAGGCTGTGCCGGTGACGATTATGGCTGACGGAAAGACTACGACGGTGTACACGACCGAAAAAACCGTGAAGGCCGCGATCGGAGAGTCCAATATTCCGATTCGCGAACAAGACAAAATTCTCCCTGACACCTCCTCGCAGCTGAAACCGAACATGACGATTCGGGTGCTGCGAATCGACAAGCATACGACCACGACAAAGCACGACATTCCTTTCACCGTCATCCGCAAAGAGGATGCTACCTTGGAAAAGGGGCAGCTAAAAATGGTGAAGGCCGGCCAGAACGGCCAATTGGTCAAAACCTTCGAAAAGGTATACCAGGATGGCAAGATGGTATCCATGACGCTGCTCGCCAAATCGATGGAACAGCCCGCCGTCAACAAGATCGTTGCGGTCGGCACCAAGGAAAAGCCGAAGCCTAAAGCTGTCGCTCTCAGCGCAGCGTCTTCGGCATCGCAATCCGTCACCAAATCAGGCCTCTCGCTCAAAGCCAAGAAAGTGCTGAACAACGTCACCCTGACGGCTTATACCGCCGGTTTTGCCTCGACAGGCAAATCCAAAGGCGATGCCGGCTACGGCATCACCGCTTCCGGAGCAAAAGTATCGGAAGGCCGCACCATTGCAGTCGACCCGGATGTCATCCCGATGGGATGGTGGGTATATATAGAAGGAATAGGCTTCCGTCGTGCAGAAGATACGGGGAGCGCGATCAACGGCAAGAAGATCGACGTGTTCTACGAGAGTGAATCTTACGTGAAGCAGTTCGGCAAGAAGCGCGGATACACCGTATACGTGCTGGGACCAACCAAGCCGAAGCTGAGCTGATTCAAGCGATACGGGTCCGCCTTTACGAGGCGGTCCCGTTTTGGACGTTTACCGGCTATGAGGAGATTAGAGAGGGCTTTTTTGGCTCATGCTAGGACGACTGCCGTCCTTTTCCGGCCGCAGTCCGGATCTCGGCTGGCCGGCATTCAAGAGGCCCGAGCCTCTTTTTCTTTTTATACCCCCTCAAACGCGTATTGAATTAAAGGAGACAAGGCCTTGATCAAAGAAATTATCGTCGTGGAGGGCAAGGACGACACGGCAGCGATTCGGCGCGCCGTGGAAGCCGACACGATCGAAACGAACGGCTCGGCGATCGGCGAGGAAGTGCTGCGCCGGATCGAGCTCGCCATGCAGCGTCGGGGAGTCATCATCTTCACCGACCCCGACCACGCAGGAGAGAGAATACGCAAAATCGTCTCGCAGCGGGTGCCCGGCTGCAAGCATGCCTTTCTGCCGCAGGAGGACGCCTTGCGCAAAGGCGACATCGGCGTGGAGAACGCTTCTCCCGAAGCGGTCAGAAGAGCGTTGGCGTCCGTTCGGACGGAGGGAGATCCGGAGAAGGCGGAAATCTCGAACAGCGATCTGCTGGAAGCCGGTCTGCTGGTGCATGGAGATGCGGCCCGGCGTCGACTGCTCATGGGCAACCGGCTGGGCATCGGCTATTGCAACGGCAAGCAGTTCCTGAAGCGCTGCGCCAGCTTTCAGATCACGAAGGAAGAATTCGGACAAGCCTTGCGGCAGATGGAGGAGGAGATCGCCCGTGGACGTAGCGACACCTAGAAGAACGAAGGAAATCATCGAGAGGCATGGTTTCTCCTTCAAGAAGAGCCTGGGGCAGAACTTCCTGATCGACCCCAATATTCTGAACAAGATCGTAGCCGCGGCCGGACTGGACGCAACCAAAGGGGCGCTGGAGATCGGTCCCGGCATCGGCGCCTTGACCCAGCAGCTCGCCAGGGAAGCGGGCAAGGTGGCAGCGGTCGAGATCGACCGGCGGCTCATCCCGATTCTTCAGGAGGTGCTGGAAGCCGACGAGAATGTGCGTATCGTTCACGGCGACGTGCTGGAGATCGACCTGCAGGCGCTGTTCAAGGAGCAGTTCGGCGAGGTGAGCGGCGTCAGCGTCGTGGCCAATCTGCCTTATTACGTGACGACTCCGATCCTGATGAAGCTTCTGGAGGAGCGGCTGCCGCTGGAGAACATCGTCGTCATGATCCAGAAGGAAGTCGCCGAGCGGATGGCGGCCAATCCTGGCACGAAGGCCTATGGCAGCCTCAGCGTGGCCGTCCAGTATTACGCGGTGCCGGAGCTTGTCTGCATCGTGCCTCATACGGTGTTCATTCCGCAGCCGAACGTCGACTCGGCCGTCATCAAGCTGGCGATGCGGGACAAGCCTGCCGTCGACGTGGCGGACGAGGATTTCTTCTTCCGCACGGTTCAGGCCAGCTTCGCGCAGCGCCGCAAGACGATCCACAACAATCTGTCCTCCTGGCTCGGCAAGGACAAGCGGGAGGAGCTTACCCGCATCCTCGAATCGACGGGTATCGATCCCGTGCGGCGGGGCGAGACGCTGTCGCTGCAGGAATACGCCTCTCTGACGGCGGCGCTTGAAACACATGGCCTCAAGGGCTGACAACCCGGCAGCGCTGCTTCGTCAAAGCGAAGCTCTTCATGAGGATCCGGTCGGATCCTTTCATGGAGGGCTTTTTGTGCCGGGAGCCAGCGCCAGCGCCGCAGCGCCGAAAACCCGTTGTCACCTCCGGCGGCCTATGCCCATACCATAAGGCAGAGGTGATGGGCCTAATGAATCAAGGGGATTTTGTCGTTCGGCGCTCCTACGGCGGGGATGTATTGTTCCGCATCGAAGCTGTCCGCGGGGATACCGCCATTTTGAAGGGAGCGGATTACCGTCTGCTCGCCGACGCGCCGCTCGGCGACCTGACGAAGGTGGCCGATCCGGAGGAGCTGGGCGTCACGAAGTCGGTCCGAAGCAAGGTGAAGGCGTCCAATCAGCGAATGAGCCAAGAGCTGATCGATCAGTCCGTCCATCACGAGATGGACTTCCGTCCCGGAGACTCCAATGCTTCCGCACAGGCATATTTCGATCTGCCCGGCAAAGTTCTGCATCTGGACGGCGACGCCAACTATATGCGCAAAAGCATGCAGCTGTACAATCAGATGAAGGTGCCGGCTCAAGGCCTTCATGTCGGCGAAGCTCAGATGGCGGATCTGCTGTACCATCTGCTGCCGCAGGTGAAGCCGGATGTCGTCGTCATTACCGGCCATGACGGCCTGCTAAAGAACCGCCCTACAGGCGATCTCTACAGCATAGGCAGTTATAAGAACTCCCAGAACTTCGTCAACGCGGTCCATGTGGCCCGGGAGTACGACAAGAACCGCGACAATCTGATCGTGGTCGCAGGGGCATGTCAGTCCCATTATGAGGCGCTGCTGCAGTCCGGAGCCAATTTCGCCAGCTCGCCGGGACGCATCCTTATCCATGCGCTCGATCCGGTCTATATCGCCATCAAGGCAAGCTACACGTCGATCCGGGAGCCGATCAACCTGCCGGATGTCATTCACGGCACGATTTCGGGCATCGACGGAGTGGGCGGAATCGAGACGATGGGACGTTACAGGGTCGGTCTTCCGAAGCCGCAGACGGTTACGAATGTGAAGCCAAACCCTTATTATGCGTAAGCTGTAAATCCTTATTCATCTTGAAAACGAAGTCAAAAAATTTTCATTGACACTAAAGTTAGACCGATGATATAATTTTCGTTTATTTGACAACGCCTCCTCCCTTGGGCTATAATGGACAAGGAAAGAGGTGGTAGTTGCCAATGGCTAGAAATGCTTTGTCTGAGATCAAGCGCAGCATGGAAGCGCATGTTGGAGCCAAGATCATGCTGCGGGCTAACGGAGGCCGGCGCAAGACGGTTGAACGTTCCGGTGTTTTGGAAGAAACCTACCCATCTGTTTTCATTGTCAAGCTGGATCAGGATCAGCATGCTTTCAAGCGTGTGTCCTATAGTTACGCGGACATTCTGACGGATTCCGTCGAGGTCACCGTCTGCAACGACGAAGGCCAAGTACGGATCAATCCCGTTCACTGAACGTCCCATATATGCTTAACCGGGGAACTTCGCGCGACCGCTGCCGGCTGTCGTGCTTTTTTTATGCTTGCTTTCGGGGACCGCATAGAAGCGGGAGTCCGCTCTCATACTACAGGAAGGGCTGTCGCCGATGGACGGCCCAATACAGCCGCAGGGCAAGGAGGCTACGCATGAGCCGCAGAAGACGCAGCATAATGTCCGAACAGCTGAAGGTGGAGCTCGCCAAGGATCTTGGCTTTTACGACACGGTCCAGGAAGAAGGATGGGGCGGCATCAAAGCCAAGGACGCGGGGAATATGGTCAAGCGCGCCATTCAGATGGCCGAGCAGGCCGCAGCGCGCCAGAACCAGAGCTAGAGCATAACAAGCGGCTTCCGGCGCGGTTTCCCGCGCATGGGGCCGCTTTCGCTTTTATCCGTTCGGATGGTATAATAAATCCAGTTTATCTAACGAACGGGTGACGACATATGAAAATCTACGAGAAGGCCCCGGCCAAAATCAACCTGCTGCTGGACGTGCTGCGCAAGCGCGCGGACGGCTATCACGAGGTTGAAATGATCATGACCATGGTAGACCTGTCGGATCGCCTGGAAATGGAAGAGCTTCAGAGAGACACGATCATCATTTCCAGCCAGGCGGGCTACATCCCTCTGGACGAGAAGAATCTGGCCTTCCAGGCCGCGCGTCTCATCAAGGAGCGCTACGATGTGCGCAAAGGCGTCTATATCCATCTGGACAAGAAGATTCCGGTGGCAGCCGGACTCGCAGGCGGAAGCAGCGATGCCGCCGCGGCGCTCCGCGGACTGAACCGCTTGTGGAAGCTCGGCATTCCGGACGAGGAGCTGTGCAAGCTCGGAGCGGAGCTCGGCTCCGACGTGCCGTTCTGCGTCACGGGAGGAACGGCCCTCGCCACGGGACGCGGAGAAATCCTGCAGCGCATCGACAACCCGCCTTCCTGCTGGGTCGTGCTGGCGAAGCCTCCGATCAATGTGTCGACCGCCGACGTATATGGACGTTTTCGTGCCGACAGCGTGCCGAGCCATCCTTCGCTCGGCGGCATGATGGAGGCGATCTCCACGGGATCGTTCCAGAGAGTCTGCGAGGAGATGGGCAATGTGCTGGAGGACGTCACCTTGTCCCTGTACCCGGAAGTCGCGCAGCTCAAGGAAAGCATGCAGCGCCTCGGAGCCGACGGCGTGCTGATGTCGGGCAGCGGCCCGACGGTATTCGGTCTCGTAACCAAGGAATCCAAGCTCGCCAGAATCTACAATGGACTCCGAGGATTCTGCAAGGAAGTCTATGTGGTAAGAATGCTGACATAGAATGGACATCAACCTTGATTGAATCCGTATAAAGATGGTATATTGTCTTTATAATATTCGGATTTAGCCAGGGGGATTCCCAATGAAGAAATTAAAGCGAAGCGCAAGACTGGTCGAGATGACCCAATATCTATTATCCCGCCCCCATACGTTAATATCTCTTACAGCTTTTGCTGATCGATATCAATCGGCCAAATCCTCCATCAGCGAGGATCTGGCTATCATCAAGGAAGTATTCGAAGAGGAAGGCATCGGCCAGCTCCAGACTCTGGCTGGAGCGGCGGGCGGAGTGCGCTACATCCCTCGAATGCCGCAGGAGCCGGCGATGGAGATCATCCAGGGCGTATGCCGCGAGCTTGAGCTTCCCGAGCGTGTGCTGCCAGGCGGCTATCTGTACATGACGGACATGCTCGGGCAGCCCGGACTGCTCGCCGATGTCGGCCGTATTTTTGCGACCGCTTTCGCGGACCGCCGCATCGATGTCGTCATGACGGTAGAGACCAAAGGGATTCCGCTCGCTTACGCTACCGCCAGCTGCCTCAATCTTCCCGTCGTCATCGTCAGACGCGACAACAAGGTGACGGAGGGCTCTGCCGTCAGCATCAACTACGTATCCGGCTCCAACAAGCGGATCCAGACGATGTCGCTGGCCCGCCGCGCGCTCAAGGAGCAGTCCCGCGTCCTGATCATCGACGACTTCATGAAGGCGGGAGGCACCGTGCAGGGCATGATGGACCTGCTGCATGAATTCAACGCGACCGTAGCCGGCGTCGGCGTGTTCGTCGAATCCGGAGAGGTCGGGACCGAGGAGCGGCTTCTCGAGGATTACGTGTCGCTGGCCAAGCTTACGGCCGTGGACATGAAGACGAAGCAGACGACCGTCGTTCCCGGCAACTATTTCACTTCCTAGGAGGCTTCCTATCCATGAATGTCCAACCGATTACAGCCGCCGGCGCTCCTGCCGCGATCGGCCCCTACTCCCACGCGGTCCGGTTCGGCAGCCTTCTGTTCACATCGGGCCAGATTCCGCTGCTTGAGGACGGCTCGCTGATCGAAGGCGGCATCCAGGAACAGACCCATCAGGTATTCCGCAATCTGCAAGCCGTGCTTGCAGCAGGCGGCTCGTCTCTCGGCAATGTGGTCAAGGCGACCGTCTTCCTGAAGGACATGAACCAGTTCGCGGCGGTCAACGAGATCTACGCTTCCTACTTCGGAGAGCATAAGCCGGCCCGTTCGGCCGTTGAAGTCGCACGTCTTCCGAAGGATGTTTTTGTCGAAATCGAACTGATCGCTACGATCCCTGTCGAATCGTAACGAATTATATTTTTTTCCAAAATTTATTTTTTAAAACGGGTTTCAATTCCCAGAATTAAGAAGGAATCTGCATGGAAATGTGGAATTATACACCAAGTCTTCGATAGGCAAAGGTGGTGAACACAAGTGCAGATTACCGATGTCAGACTCCGCCGCGTTAATTCCGAAGGGCGTATGAAGGCCATTGCTTCCATCACCATTGATAATGAATTTGTCGTTCATGATATTCGCGTCATTGACGGCAACAATGGAATGTTCGTCGCAATGCCAAGCAAGCGTACGCCGGATGGGGAATTCCGGGATATTGCCCACCCGATCTCTTCCACCACTCGGGAGAAGATTCAAGCTGCCGTACTCGCCGAGTACGAGCGCGCAGCAACGGAAGAAGAAGTTGCAATCGAAGAAGGTGCCTGAATCAGTAGGCGCCAATGAAAAAGCAGCGTAAGGCGCGAAATCGTTCTGGAGAAACGGATGTGGTCGCCTTTGTCCCCGGATTTCAACCGCTAAAGCGGCAGAAATCAGAGAAATCTGGGGACAACAGCGAATCGGAAGAATGATTTCCGTCTGCAGCGACATATTTTCAATGGCCTCGATCAGCAGGGGCCTTTCGACAAATGCATGGATGGGGGGCCCCTCGGGCTCCCTTTCTTTTTGCCCTATGATGGGATATAGTCAGTGTACATAATGGGGAACACAGGAGGGAATCAAGCGGTGAATGTAATGGCGGTTGTGCTTGCGGCAGGACAAGGCAAGCGGATGAAATCCAAGCTGTACAAGGTGCTGCATCCCGTATGCGGCAAGCCGATGGTAGGACATGTCGTAGATACGGTGGAGCAGGCGTCCTGCTCCAGAACCGTCGTTGTCGTCGGCCACGGAGCCGCAGCCGTTCAATCTTATTTGGGAGACCGCGCCGAATTCGTGCTGCAGGAGCAGCAGCTCGGCACCGGACATGCGGTCATCCAGGCTAGGGAGCTGCTCGGGCAGGAGGAGGGCATTACGCTCGTCGTCTGCGGGGATACGCCGCTCGTGACGGTCGAGACGGTGAATGCGATGATCGAGCTTCATCAGGCAAGCGGCGCGGCCGCAACGGTGCTGACGGCCGAATTTGCTAATCCGACCGGCTACGGCCGTGTCATCCGCGGCTCCGAAGGCGCGGTCGAGCGCATCGTGGAGCAGAAGGACTGCTCCCCAGCCGAAGCCGCCGTCCGCGAGATCAACACGGGCACGTACTGCTTCGACAACCGCAAGCTGTTCGACGCGCTCTCCCGCGTCACCAACGACAACGCCCAGGGAGAATACTACCTGACCGATGTCATCGGCATTTTCGTCTCGGAAGGCGAGACGGTCCAGGCCTACTGCACGAGCGATCTGGCCGAGGCGATCGGCATCAACGACCGCATTGCGCTCGGAGAAGCGGAAAGCCTCATGCGCCAGCGCATCGTGCGCCGCCATCAAGTGAACGGCGTCACGGTCATCGATACGGGCAGCGCCTATATCGAAGCCGATGTGAAGATCGGAGCCGATACGATTCTCTATCCCGGCACCGTTCTGAGGGGCTCCACAGTCATCGGAGAGGACTGCATCATCGGCCCGTCGGCGGATATCGCGGACTCCGTCATCGGAGACGGCGTGACCGTCCGCTATTCCACGATCGATCAGTCCGAAGCGGGAGACGGCAGCTCGATCGGCCCTTACGCCAATCTGCGGCCGGGCTCCAAGCTCGGCAAGGATTGCAAGATCGGCGACTTCGTGGAGCTGAAGAACGCCGTGCTTGGAGATGACAGCAAAGTATCCCATCTGAGCTATGTGGGCGATGCGGAAGTAGGCCGCGGGGTCAATATCGGCTGCGGCGCCATCACGGTCAACTATGACGGCTTCAACAAGTCGAAGACGGTCATCGGCGACGACGCCTTCATCGGCAGCAACGTCAATCTCATCGCTCCGGTTCATATCGGAGATGGAGCCTATGTCGTAGCCGGCTCCACCGTCACGCACGACGTGCCTGGAGGAGATCTCGCCATCGCCCGCGAGCGCCAGGTGAACAAGCCCGGTTATGCGGACAAGATCCGCTCGAGAGCCAAAGCGAAGAAGGAACGCAGCAAAACGGAATAGCCCTTGCCCTTCCCCCTGGTCCTGTATAACGGATCAGGGGGTTTTGCTGTCTCGGGAAAGTTAGCGGCACCCGGATCAGGAAGCGGCCGGAGATCGGCCGCAAGCCCTCGAAATGTTTAAACGAGCGCCCGGATGGGTATAGTTAGGGAAAGTCGGACAATATGTCCACAGGTGTATGACCTATAGAGGAGGAAGATCGATTATGGCAATTACGATGCAAGCACAGACCCGCACGAACGCTTCCAAAGGAAGCCTGCGCCAGCTCCGCAAGGAGGGAAAGGTGCCTGCGGTTGTATATGGCAAGAAATTGGAATCTTCATCGGTTATTTCCCTGGACGAAAAGGAAATCATGCATCTGCTCCGTTCCCATCCGAACGCGATCATCGAGCTGTCGATTCCGGATGCGGGCAAGCAGCCGGTCATGATTACGGACGTGCAGCGCGATGCGCTTTCCCGCAAGGTGGTTCATATCGATCTGCATCAGATCAATATGAATGAAGAGATCAAGACGGCCGTGCGCATCGATCTCACGGGAGATTCCGCCGGCGTCCGCGAAGGCGGCGTCCTGTCGGTATCGTTGCATGAGCTTGAGATCCAGTGCCTGCCGAACGACATCCCCGAATCCATCGAGGCGGATATCTCGTCCCTCGGAGTGGGCGAGAATCTGCTTGTCGGCGATTTGAAGCTGCCGGGCAACATCACGGGGCTGTCGGATGCCGAGCAGGTCGTCGTCGCCGTCCTGGCACCGCAGAAGGAAGTTTCCGAGGAGGAAGCCGACGAAGCGGCCAAGGAAGACGAGAAGGCGGCTGCCCGTTCCGAAGATGCCAACGCGGTGGACGAGGAGTAGTCCCGCCGCAGCCATGGCGCGTCCCTAGGGGGCGCGCTTTTTTCGTTTCCATGACGGCTGCAGGGAAGCTGCCGCCCGCGCCCGCCTGCTCGTAGCCGCGGCAGCGGTCTTTATGGTACAGTGACAGGATAGAAGCGCTCCATGAGGAGCGGCAGGACAAGGAAGGTGCGGCAGCAGATGAAATGGATCGTCGGCCTGGGAAATCCAGGCAGCCAATATGAGGATACCCGGCACAATATCGGCTTCAAAGTGGTGGACGCACTGGCGAAGCGATGGGATATCAAGGTCAATACGAGCAAATGCAAGGCGCTGATCGGCGAAGGACGCGTCGGAGCGGAGAAGGTCGTCCTGATCAAGCCGATGACCTACATGAACCTGTCCGGCGAGTCGATGCGGGCCTATATGGATTATTTTGGAGCCAAGCTGGAAGATCTCATCGTCGTCTATGACGACATGGATACGGAGACGGGCAAGATCCGCCTGCGCTATCAGGGAGGACCGGGCGGGCACAACGGCATCAAGTCCATCATCCAGCATATGGGGACGCAGAATTTCAACCGGATCCGCATGGGAGTGTCGCGTCCGACGAACGGCATGATCATCGCCGATTACGTGCTCTCGAACTTCCCGAAGGCAGACCGGGATGCTGTGCAGGCAATGATCGACAAGGCATGCGATGCGGCGGAGCATGCGCTGGACCATCCGTTCGACGACACGATGGGCAAGTTCAACGCCTGACGGCAAGCCGACGGTCGGATGACCTTCCCGGTATCGTCTGATAAAGCGGCATGGAGCAGGAAAATCGCTGCCCCCTGCCGGACAGGAGTTAGAAAGCCAGAAAGTGGACATACTGTAGCCAACGATATGTTGGACAGGAGGCCCCACATGGCAATCCATTATGAATGCAGGCACTGCCGGACGCCGCTCGGCTCGATCTCCAGCGTGCAAGGAATTACGGAGAACAGGCTCGGCCTGCATTTCTTGACCCTCGAAGAACGCAGCGATATAATAGCGTATAACCCGGATGGCGATATGGTGGTAAAAATTGTCTGCGAATATTGCAGCGAGGCCGTCGCCCGGAATCCGGAACTGCTGCTGGTATCAAGCCCGCTGCAGTAGCAAGATGGACGACAAGCAGATTTTCGCGCTTCGCGTATAGCAAGAGCCTTGGCCTGAAGCTGAGGCTTCTTTGCGTGTTCAAGGCGGAGACTTCATTGGCCCCGAGCGGTATGGGGCCTTGTTGCTGTCCCTCGGGACAGATGCTCTATGCCTGCGCAGCGCACGGTTTTCATATGAAAAGGGGTGCCGCAGCCATTGAAAGCGTTACTTGAGGCTTTTGCCGCGGACCGGGACTTCCAGTCGGTCGTCTCCGGGTTCCGCAAAGGGATGAGGGAGCAGCTGATTTCAGGCTTGGCAGGCTCCTCCCGCCAGGTGCTGATGGCGGCTCTGCGCCGCGAATTCGATCAGCCGATCCTGGTCGTGACCCACAATATGTTCTCGGCGCAGAAAATCGCCGAGGACCTGCAGGAGCTCTGCAAGGACGATGAAGTCCTGCTCTATCCCGCGAACGAACTGGTCGCCGCCGAAGCAGCCGTCTCGAGTCCCGAGATGCTGGCCCAGCGCATGGATGTGCTCATCCGGCTGTCCAGAGGATTCCGCGGGATCGTTGTCGTTCCCTTCTCCGGCGTCCGCCGCTACTTGCCGCTCAAAGGCGTCATGGCGGAAGCCCAGATCGAGGTCAAGGTCGGGGATACGCTGCCGCTGGAGCAGTTCCTTCAGCGCATGAACAGCCTCGGCTATGTCCGCGTGGACCGCGTGGAGAACCGGGGCGAGATGAGCGTCCGCGGCGGCATAGCGGACTTCTACCCGCTGACCTCTCCGGTCGCCGTGCGGATGGAATGGTTCGACGACGAGATCGACTCCATCCGCTCGTTCGATCCGGAAGGGCAGCGTTCCATAGACAAGATGAACGCCTATACCGTTCCTCCGTGCCAGGAGCTCATCGCGGACGAACGGCGCTTCGGCGCGGCCGCGCAGCATGGAGCGGAGCTGCTCGAGAAGCAGCTGGAGCGCATGACCGACCGTACGGCGAAGGAGCGGCTGCGCACGGAAATCGGATCGGAGCTGGAACGGCTGCGCCAGCACATCCATTTCCCCGAACTTTATAAATACATCGCTTTGCTCTACCCCGAGCGCCAGACGCTCTTCGACTATATGCCGGAGGATACGCTGCTCGTGCTCGACGAGCCGACGAGGCTGATCGAGACGGGCCGCCAGCTGGAGCGCGACGAGGCGGAGTGGCAGGCTCACCTGCTCTCGAACGGCAAGTCGCTGCCGGGCATCCAGCTGGCCCGCGAGGCGGACGAGGTGCTGCACAACCGCAAGTTCCCGGCCCTCTTCCTTTCGTTGTTCCTGCGCCAGATTCCGCATACCCAGCCGCAGAACATCCTGAACTTCATGTGCCGCAGCATGCAAAACTTCCACGGGCAGATGAACGTGCTGAAGGCCGAGATGGAGCGCTGGAAAAAAGCCGGCGCGAGCGTGCTCATGCTGGCCGGCGGCAGCGAGCGAATCGAGCGCCTGCGCCGGGTGCTCGGCGATTACGACATCGAGCCGCCTGCCATACTGGAAGGCGGCCTGCAGAGCGGCTTCGAGCTCCCGGGCTCGCATCTGGTCGTCATTACGGAAGGCGAGCTGTTCTCGCAGAAATCCCGCAAAACCCGCCGCGTGGACAAGAATATCGACAATGCCGAGCGGATCAAGAGCTACACGGAGCTCAAGGTCGGCGACTATGTCGTCCACCAGAATCATGGCATCGGCAAATACATGGGCATCGGAACGCTTGAGATCGGCGGCATCCACAAGGACTACATGCATATCATGTATGCCGGCGGCGACAAGCTCTCCGTGCCGATCGACCAGATCGACCTCATCCAGAAATACGTCGGATCCGAGGAGAAGGAGCCGAAGGTCTATAAGCTCGGCGGCAACGAATGGACACGGGTCAAGAACAAGGTCCGCAGCTCCGTCAAGGATATCGCCGACGATCTCATCAAGCTGTACGCCCAGCGCCAGGAAGCCAAGGGCTTCGGCTTCGGGCAGGACACGGCCTACCAGAACGAGTTCGAGGCGATGTTCCCGTACGACGAGACGCCCGACCAGCTGCGCGCCATCCGCGAGATCAAGAAGGATATGGAGCTGCAGCGGCCGATGGACCGGCTGTTGTGCGGCGACGTCGGCTACGGCAAGACCGAGGTTGCGGTCCGCGCCGCCTTCAAGGCCGCCATCGAAGGCAAGCAGGTCGCCGTGCTCGTGCCGACGACGATCCTTGCCCAGCAGCACTACGAGACGTTCCGGGAGCGGTTCGCCGACTTTCCGTTCAACGTTCAGGTGCTCAGCCGCTTCCGCTCCCGCAAGGAGCAGACGGACACGATGAAAGGGCTCAAGGCCGGAACGGTCGACGTCGTCATCGGCACGCATCGCCTGCTGTCGCAGGATATCGTGTTCAAGGACCTTGGACTGCTCATCGTCGACGAGGAGCAGCGGTTCGGCGTGTCGCATAAGGAGAAGCTCAAGCGGCTCAAGACCAATGTCGACGTGCTGACGCTGACGGCGACTCCGATACCGCGGACGCTGCATATGTCCATGCTCGGCGTGCGCGACCTGTCCGTCATCGAGACGCCGCCGGAGAACCGGTTCCCGGTGCAGACGTACGTCGTCGAGTACAATACGGCGCTCGTACGCGAGGCGATCGAGCGCGAGCTGGCCCGCGGCGGGCAGGTGTACTACCTGTACAACCGGGTCCAAGGCATCTACCAGATGGCGGAGCTGCTCTCCTCGCTCGTGCCGGAAGCGCGGGTGGCGGTGGGCCACGGGCAGATGTCGGAGCAGGAGCTGGAGAAGACGATTCTCGACTTCCTGGACGGGGAGTCGGATGTTCTGGTAAGCACGAGCATCATCGAGACCGGCGTCGACATTCCGAATGTCAACACGCTCATCGTCCATGACGCGGACAAAATGGGCCTGTCCCAGCTGTACCAGCTGCGGGGACGGGTCGGCCGCTCCAACCGGATCGCCTACGCGTACTTTACCTACCAGCGCGACAAGGTGCTGACGGAGGTCGCCGAGAAGAGGCTCCAGTCGATCAAGGAGTTCACGGAGCTCGGCTCCGGCTTCAAGATCGCCATGCGGGACCTTGCCATCCGCGGTGCGGGCAACCTGCTCGGGGCGGAGCAGCACGGCTTCATCGCCTCGGTCGGCTTCGATCTGTACTCGCAGATGCTGGCCGACGAGATCGCCCGCCGCAAGAAGGAAATGTACGGGGAGGAAGAGGAGACGGAGAAGCCTGTCAGCACCGTCATCGACCTCAGCCTGGATGCTTACCTGCCTTCGGATTATATTTACGACAGCATCCAGAAGATCGAAATCTACAAGAAGGTCGCTTCCCTGTCCTCGCTGGACGATGCCGAAGACCTGCGCGAGGAGCTGACCGACCGCTTCGGCGATTTGCCGCAGGCGGTGGATACGCTGCTCGACGTGGCGAGGCTGAAAATCTACGGCTCGTTGTACGGCATCGAGTCGGTGAGCGGCAAGGGCGACGAATGGACGCTCAAGTTCGCGGCACGCGTGGCGCAGCGGATCGATATCCGGGCGATTGACAAGCTGTGCCTCGACTTCGAGAACCGGTTCAAGCGCGGCGGCGCCAAGGACGCGGTGACGGAGCTGGCGCTGCGGGGCAAGGGACTCGGCAGCGAGGAGCGTCTGACGCTCACGCTGACCTTCCTGGAGTCAATGAAGGAAGCGGTGAAGCCGGCGGCGCAGCTGGAGAAATCGGCAGGGGGCAAATAAGTCCCCTGTCCGGGAGACAAGAGCTCGTTGCAATGGACTTTTGTCCGGCCGTGCAGACCGCAAAACCGCTTACATGGCATAGATGGAAAACATCTGGTACACTGGAAACAAGCCTGAAAAGACCGAGAGGAGAACGTTATGCATATTTCGAGCAAGCGCCCTGCCTGGGGACGCAGCCTGCTGCTGATTCTTGCGGCCGTCCTGGCCGTGTCGCTGGCAGCATGCGGCAAGAAGGACAATGGGGAATCCGGCTCCAAGGATTCCGGGAAGACGATCGCCGAGTACAAGGGCGGCACGGTTACGGAAAAGGAATTCACCACGTTCACGAACGTGCTCAAGGTCATCAACCCGCAAATGGAGCCATACCTCGGAATGGCCGAATACAAAAATATGCTGCTCGACCAGTATATCGGGTACCACATCGTCTATAACGACGCCTCCAAGGAAGCAAAGGACAAAGCGACCAAGGACGCGGATACCGAATATGGCAAGATCGAGGAAGCCGTTACGAAGGACAAGCTCGACGAAGAGCTCAAGACCAACAGCATCACCTCGACCGACGTGAAGGATTTCATCCGCCTCTCTATCGGCGTCTCCGAAGCGATGGCAGCCAAGGTTACGGATGAAGACGTGACGAAATACTTCAATGACAACAAGCAAAGCCTGATCAAGGTCGACGTGCGCCACGTCCTGGTCGGCTTCCAGGATTCCGCCGGCAAGGAACGTTCCAAGGAAGACGCTCTGAAGCGCGCCAAGGAAGCCAAGGCGAAGCTTGAAGCTGCAGGCGCGGACTGGAATGCCCTCGCCAAGGAATACTCCGATGATCCCGGCTCCAGCAGCACCGGAGGCCTGTACTCCAATGCCGATCCTTCCACCTATGTAGAGGCATTCAAAAAAGCTTGCCTGGAGCAGAAGGTCGGCGTCGTAGGCGAACCTGTGGAGACCGAATACGGCTACCACGTCATCAAGGTCGAGAAGCGCGACGAGCCGACGCTGGAAAACTCCAAGCAGACGATCAAGGAAACGATCGGCCAGACCAAGCTGAACGACTACATGCAGAATGAGGTTCCAAAGCTGATCACGAAGAAGGAGGAATTCAAGGATCCGTCCCCAAGCCCGGCAGCCAGCCCTGCTGCGAGCCCGGCGGCCAACTCCGGCGCCGAGAACGGTGCGGCTACGAATTCCTCCGACGCGGCAGCGAACAACGGCTCCAAGTAAGGATCTCTGACCCATGGCTACACCCGCGCGCGGCTTCCGCATGCGGGTGTTTTTTTGCCTTAAGGAAAGGAAGAGCACCCATGCAGATGCGGCTAGGAAGAGGTTCTCCATCCCATCGAATTACTTGGTAATACTATGTATGATTTGGAAATCGGCGCTGCCGAAGAGAAGCCGGGACAGACTTGAGGCGGCTCCTTTACCCGATTGAGCCCATAAGGCATAAGGGAAACTCAAGTGCAGCTGCACGTACGCACTCCCTTTTCCGCCGCTCTGAATAGAACTCCTGCTCGCCTGGGGCGGGACGGGCGGCTGGAGAATTTGGGAGTACGGGAAGCCGGACTGGGCAAAATAAGTCGGCAAGCCGAATTCAGGCGGGCGGCCTCAGACAGCTGCAGGCGGGATTTCGAACCCCGCCCGGCCTAGCTCCCGCGGAGGCTCGGACCGGCCGGGCCTGCATAAGAATTTGGGAGCGGATGAATACTATGGTCAGATTCGAAGGTATATGCCTGACAAGGATCAGCTCCTGTTTCCGCATAAAAGAAGCAAACGCCAGCGTCCAGTCGACTTTACTACTCTTCAAGGAAAGTGGGGCAACATGACAATGAAAGCAACTGGAATCGTGCGCCGGATCGATGATCTGGGCCGTGTCGTTATCCCGAAGGAAATCCGCCGTACGCTTCGCATCCGCGAAGGAGACCCGCTGGAGATATTTGTCGATCGCGACGGGGAAGTCATCCTCAAGAAGTACTCCCCGATCGGCGAGCTGGGCGACTTCGCCAAGGAATATGCGGAATCGCTCAGCGAAAGCACCGGACACATCACCCTGATCACGGACCGGGATACGGTCATCGCCATCGCGGGAGCTTCCAAGAAGGAATATATGGACAAGCCGGTCGGTCCCCTGCTGGAAACGGCGATGGACAACCGCAAAACGGCGGTGGAAACGGCAAGCGGCGAATACGAGGTCGTCAAAAACGGTCCCGAAACTTATTCTTCCTTCGTGGCGGCCCCGATTATCGCCGGCGGGGATCCCATCGGCACGGTCGTTCTGCTCAGCAAGGACGATTCCGTCAAAATGGCTCAGATGGAAATCAAGATGTCGGAAACCGCAGCCGGCTTCCTGGCCAAGCAAATGGAACAGTAGCATCCAGCAGGACAAGCTTCCTTCGGCCACCGCCCGATCGGGAGCTTGTTTTTTTGCATTCGAATGAAGCGTTCAAGATCCGTCCGCCAGCACGATCAAGCCGCTGTCGCCCGTAAAGAGAAGGGTCGCGGCCTGGGCGGGAGAGAGCGTGATCGACTGCGGGGAGAGCAGCGTCCGAAGCGATCCTGCCTCGCACAGCTCGAGCTCGAGCTCGGCCGGGCTCAGCGTGATGTAGGAGGAAGACGAGCCGTAAGACACACGCCGGAACAGCGTGCCTCCATCCCGAATCATAAGGTCTGCAGGGGCTCGGCCGTCAGCCAGGTGGAGCAGCCGAATCCGGGCGCGGTCGGCAGACGTCTCCCGCTCATCCTCGAACAGGAGAAGCTTCCCGTCGCCGGCTACAGCCGCCGTCATCCAGGCTCCGCTGCGCAAGTCGAGCTCGGCTGCGGCGACAGGGGATCGGGATTGCTCCTCCTGAATGGAGAGCGGGCAACGGCCCGGACGGACTTCAAGATAGGAGGATGCCTCCAGATAATCGAGCGGCCGAACCGTCGTTCCGAGGTGGAATTCAAGCTTCTCCTTGCCGGTATGGGCATGGAGAAGCCGGATATAAGCGGGCGGGAGATCGGCTGAATCGGGCCGGTCGGGAGCGGCATGGAGCTCGCCGCCTTCGGTCTGCGGTTCTCTGGGAATAGGGCTCCCCGAATTCGACATATAGGGGCTATCCGTCGAACTGCCATAAGCAGAGGCCGAAGAGGCCGGCGATCCTCCTGCAGCCGCCGCAGCGGACTTCTGCGGGGCTGGTCCGGCCCATTCGGGCATGGGTGAAGCTGCGCCAGCGGGCCAGAAGCTTGGGGAGGGGTAGCCGTAGCTGCCCGGATAACCCGCCGATGCGGAGAGCCCTTGGAAGCCGGAGGGAGCCGGAAAGCCTGGGAGAGAGTGGGAGAGCCCGGCTTCCTCGGAACTCCAATGCGGCGCGGCCGCCGGGTAAGGCAGAACGGCATTTCCGTGCTGCCCATGCGGGGCGGGATAGCCATAGGGATTGGGATTGGAATTGGCGCCTGCGTATCCGGGCCAGCCGGGGGCGGCGTCGTAGTTCGCGGATTCGGGGTAGGCCGCGGCCGGGTGCCAGGCTTGCGGGCCGTCGAGTCCGGGAAGTCCGGACACGGCAGCCGGAGTTCCGTGAGCCGGAGCGGCGGAGAACGGAAGACCGTGCTGCCGCACAAGCGCGGCCAGCCGGGACAGCGCCTCGGAGTGAAGCTGCCGATAATAACGGCCCCAATCGGGCTCGCTGTATTCGTAAAGTCCGGCCAGCATGCCGTAAAGGCTGGCCTTCTGCCACTCTTCCCATACGGGCTGATGGTTGGACATGGACAAGTCTCCTCCCTGTCTGGGTCGTCGCTCTTCAACACCTGCTGTTCGACTATATGCGCCAATGGTTATCCAACATACGGAGTTGAGCCCCCGTACTTTCGACAGCCAGCCGTCCTCTTCATCCCGTTCGGGCGAATAAGGTATAATGAGGCGACGAAAATCGGGCGGGGAGACAAAGAGGATATGCCGAAGCAGAAGTGGGAGAAAGGCGCGTTGGGCGGTGCGGCTCTGCTCGCGGGAGCGGCGCTGCTGTCCAAGCTGATCGGGACGCTCCAGAAAATACCGCTGCAAAATATTGCGGGCGACCGGGTTTTCGGCATTTATAATGCCGTTTATCCGTTCTACCAGCTGATGCTGGTGCTGGCCACGGCCGGGCTGCCCGTGGCCGTCGCCATCCGTACCGCATCGCTGCTGGAAGAAGGGGACAAGCAGGGTGCGCGCCGTGCGGGAGCGGCCGGCGTCCTCCTGCTGTCGGTGCTCGGAGCGGCCGGGTTCGCCATGTTGTGGACCGGCGCTTCCGCTTTCGCGGACCTGATCGGCGATTCCTCGGCAGCGGCATCGATCCGGGCGGTCGCGGCGGCGCTGTGGGTCGTGCCTGCGATGGCTGCATTGCGCGGTTATACGCAGGGAATGGGGGATATGAGGCCGACCGCCTGGTCGCAGCTGATCGAGCAGCTCGTGCGCGTGGCGGCCATGCTGCTGCTGCTTGATTTGGGCTGGTCCGCAGGCTGGGATGATTCCTCGTTGGCGGCCGGTGCGATGTCGGGCTCCTTCTTCGGCGGTGTTGCCGGCCTGCTGCTCATGATTCGGATGGCTGCGGGTAGAAGGGGCCAAGCAGATCTGACAGAGGCTGCGGGTAGAAGGGACCAAGCGGATCTGGCAGAGGCTTCGGGTAGAAGGGACCAAGCGGATCTGGCAGAGGCTGCGGGTAGAAGGGACCAAGCGGGTCTGGCAGGTGTTGCGGGGAAAGTGGACCAAGCAGACCTGACAGAGGCTGCGGGTAGAAGGGACCAAGCGGATCTGGCAGGTGTTGCGGGTAGAAGGGACCAAGCGGATCTGGCAGGGGCTGCGGGTAGAAAGGACCAAGCGGATCTGGCAGGGGCTGCGGAGGGGCGGGTGCCGCTTGTTGGAAGACTGGCTGCAATGGGGACTGAGATTCGCCGTCTTGCGGTGCTGGCGCTGCCCGTCGCGCTCGGCGCGATCGTGGCGCCGGTGCTTGGGGCTGTCGATGCTTTCACGGTCCCGCGTCTTCTTGCCGCCGCGGGCAGCAGTCCGGCCGAAGCGATGAGCGGTTTTGGACTTTACAGCCGGGGCCAGCCTCTCGTGCAGCTGGTTTCGATGGTCGCAGGCGCTGCCACCGGGGCGCTCGTGCCGGCGCTGGTGCGCCAGCGGCGGAGCCGCCCGGAGGCGGCAGCGGCGCAAG
>NZ_BIMD01000056.1 GCF_004000905.1 Paenibacillus humicus NBRC 102415 | reverse complement strand
GAGCTGGCCGCTTCCCACGCTAGACTCCGCGAGATGCTCGCTCTTCACGCTGCCTTCGG
This sequence comes from Paenibacillus humicus NBRC 102415, assembly GCF_004000905.1. Classification (GTDB taxonomy): domain Bacteria; phylum Bacillota; class Bacilli; order Paenibacillales; family Paenibacillaceae; genus Paenibacillus_O; species Paenibacillus_O humicus. The sequence continues at coordinate 31,831 of NZ_BIMD01000056.1, read as the reverse complement.
CTAGCTGGACGCTTCCCACGCTAGACTCCGCGAGATGCTCGCTCTTCACGCTGCCTTCGGCTAGCTGCTGGCTTCCCACGCTAGACTCCGCGATATGCTCGCTCTTCACACTGCCTTCGGCTAGCTGCTGGCTTCCCACGCTAGACAGCGCGATATGCTCGCTGTTCACGCTCTCCGCGGCCAGCTGCTCGCTCCCTACGCTCGACGCCGCGATATGCTCGCCCTTTACGCTGCCCGCAGCCAACTGAGCCGAGCCCACGCTGCCCGGCAGCAAATGGCGGCCGGCGACGCTTTGATGTGCAAGCTGGCCGCCTGTAATGCTGAGCGGCGCGATATGCTCGCCTCCAATGCTTGACGGCGCGATATGCTCGCCGGCCACGCTGCCGGCAGCAAGCTGCCCGCTGCCGACGCTCGACAGCGCGATATGCTGACTGCCCACGCTCCCGGAAGCCAAATGCAAGCCGGTCACGCTGTCTTCCGCCAGCTGCAGCGAATCTACGCTGCCCGGCGCCAAGTTGCGGCCGGTGATGCTTTGCCGCGCAATCAGGTTCCCGGTAATGCTCTCCTGGACCACATGCTCGCCGTCCACGCTGGCTCGGGCGATATGCCTGCTCTCCACGCTGCCCGCAGCCAAATGGCTGCTCCCGACGGCCGAAGGCGCGATATGTCCGCTTCCCACGCTGCCTGCGGCCAACTGCTCGCTTCCGACGCTTGAAGGCGCGATATGCTCGCTTCCCACGCTGTCCCCGGCCAGCTGGCCGCTGCCGATGCTCGAAGGCGCGATATGCCCGCTCCCTACGCTGCCGGTGGCCAGATGGCCGCTGCCGATGCTCGAAGGCGCGATATGCTCGCCGCCGACGCTGCTTGCCGCCAAATGCGCGGAGCCGATGGAACGGGCTCGCAGATGCCGGGCTTCCACGCTGCCTTCATGCAGCTGCTCCGCTCCGACCGCTCCCGCCGAAATGTGGTAGCCGAGCAGCGAAGCCGGCTTGAGATGTTTGCCCGCCAGCGTCTCCAGCCCGACATGGACGCCGCTTATGGCGCCGCCTTTGATATGTTCGGACTGAATGGCGCCCTCCTTCATATGAGAAGCGTCGATGCTTGCCGGAGCGATCTGCTGCTCTCCTACCGAATGCCGGGCAAGATGCTCCTGTCCGACGCTGCCCGGCTCCAAATGCTCGGAGGCGACGGCGCCAGGAGAAATATGGGCCGACTCGACCGCATGCTCCCTGAGTTCCCTGGAGCTGACAGCTCCCGCCTGAAGCTGCTCCTCCCCTACCGTTCCTGCAGCCAGATGCTCCTGACGGATGGATTCCGGAGCAAGGTGGACAGGACGGATGAGCTGCGGCGTCAAGTGCAGCCCAAGAATGCTTTCCTGGGCGATGTGGACGCTTTGCACCGCTTCCGGGGCGATCGCTTTGGCATGGACGCTGTTAGCTTCCAAATGCCTTTCCTTCACGGCCTGGTCGGCCAAAGCATCGGAATCGATAAGGCCGCCTGCGAGATGAATGGATGTTACCGCCCCGGCACGAAGGTGAGAGCTGCCGACGGATGCATCCTGGATATGATCGGCTCCGACGGAGGATGTCTTCAACTGGCTGCTTCCTACGGAGCTGTCGGCCAGCTTCGACTCGGTCACGCTTCCCGGCGCGATTTTGGATTCGGTTACGGAAAACTCCGTCAGCTTGTCGGATGTTACCGACTCCGGGGACAGCTTGAGCGAATTCACCATATAATCGGCCAAATGCCTCGCGGTCACGGCTCCTTCGGCCAGCGCCCGCCCGCTCACCGAGCTGTCGGCCAGCTTCGCCTGGCTCACGGAGCCGTCCGCAAGGGACGCTGTCCGGATCGAGCCTTGGGCGATATGCCTGGCGTCGATGCTTCGGTCGGCCAGATGTCTTCCCGCGATCTGGGCTTCGCCAACCGCCTCCGACGTCACCGCCGACGGTCCGATCTGGCGGGCGCGGACGGAACCGGGCGCAAGATGGCTGAATCCGATGCTGTCGTCGGAGACATGGCGGCTCTGCACGCTTTCGGGTGCCAGATGCTCCGATCCGACGGAATCCTCGGCCAGCTTGGACCGGACGACGGAAGCATTTCCGAGCTGCTTCGCCGTCACGGAGCCGTCCTTCAGATGCCCGGTTCCGACGCTGTTTCCGGCGATCTTCTCCTCCGTCACCGCATCGTCCGCCAGATGCCCTTCGAGAATCGAGCCGTCCTTCACATGGAAAGAAGCGCTTGATTCAGCGGCCAGATGCCGTTCCGACACACTTCCGGAAGCAAGCTTGGAGCCGTCCACGGCATCGGATGCCAGATGCTTCCTCGAGACGGCCTGATCCGCGATCTTGGACTTGCTTACGCTTTGGTCCGCCAGTTTGGACGACGTGACGGCATGGTCGGCAAGCTTGATCGTCGTGACCGAGTCCGGCTGCAGGTTCACGGATCCGACGCCTGCATCCGCCAAATGAACGGACGACACCGCTCCCGGCGAGATATGGTCTCCGGCAACGGCGAAGGGCTGGATATGCTCGGGACCGACCGCATTGCGCTCCAGCGCATTGGAGCCGACCGCTTCATCCGCCAATTCCCTGGAACCGACGGCTCCCGCTGCCAGATGCCTTCCTTCCAGAGATGCATCGGCGACGTGACCTCCCTCCACGCTCTGCGGAGCCAGATGGCTGCCTCCGATGGAAGAAGGGGCGACATGGGAGGCGTTAACCGCTTCCTCGGCCAGCTTGGCTGAAGTAACCGCGCCGTCTCGAAGCTTCGATTCCGTGACGGCTTCGGCCGCAAGCTTGGCGTTGTCCACGGCTTCATTCGCCAGCGCGGGCGTATCGACGGACTCCAGGGCAAAATGGATCGATTGAATCGATGATTCCGCCAGCAGCTCTCCGGAGAAAGCTCCCGCCTTCAAATGCCGCGCCTCCAGGCTTCCTTCGGCGATCTTGTCGCCGACGATGGAGCGGTTCGCCAGCTTGTCGGAACCGATGCTGCCGGAACGGAGCTTGGCCCCGGAGATGCCTCCGTCCGCGATGATTGCTCCCGAGACGGCTCCATCCGCGAGATGTTCGCGCAGCACCGTTTTATCCGCGATTTTATCCGATGTGACGGCACCGTCCCGGAGCTTGGCGTTGTCTACGGCCCCATCCGCGATCGCCTCCGAGCTTACCGATCCCGGCTGCAGCTTGCTGCGGGACACCGACGCCGACGCCAGCTTGGCTTCGCTCACGGAACCGTCGGCCAAATCGGAGGCATAGACAATCGGGCCCGAGCTTCCGCTTCTGCGCCGCTCGGCCAGCCGCCGGTCCGCAGGGGCAGCCGTTTCCTCAGCCGCAGAAGCAGGCGCCGCTTCCTTCGTCTGTGCCCGGCCCTCCGGCTGTTCCATCTCCTCCGAGTCGCCGGACTTTCGCACGTTCGCCGAAGGATCGGCCTTTTCCGGGATCGCCGGAATCGCCTCCGACGGCAGATCCGTCTCCGGCTTCTCCAGCACTTCCGTGGAGTCGGCTGGTGCAGGAGGAGCTTCGACGCTGCTGATCGCCGCTATTTCGGAGCCGCCGCTGATCTGCTCCTCGCTTTTCAGATCCTTTTCTTCCTGAAGGAGCCCGTTATCCCCGCTGATCTGCGCCGTATCCCCGCCTTGGCCTCCTTCCGCCTCGTCGAGCCAGTTGATTTCCGATATCGAGGAATCTTCCACGAAGAACACTTTTCTGGCTTTTGGCCTTTTCCCTTTTCTGCTGTTCGCCATAACTCTGTCCACTCCTTGTTGCCCGGCTTCATTATCGCTACTATATGCAGAATGCTTGGGCTTTTGACTCCATGTGGGACAGCTGTTCGCAAAAAAATAGGCAGGCTTCGGCAAAATCCGGCGCTTCCCCAAGCACCGCGGCTCCACATGGAAAGGAGGATCGGCATGCCTTTATGCGGCTGTCTGCCGGCTACAAGCCCATTTCCAGCCTGATCCAACGGCGAAGCAGGCTCTTAGCGGATGAACCTGCAAAAAAAAAGAACAAAAAAAGGAATCCGGGGTTTCCCCGGATTCCCTTTTTCAACTCCGCCCTGCCGCCATCCAGCGCTCGGAGTGTTGAGAACGCATCTGGAATCAAGCTAAGCCTTCTCCAGCAACAGCTCGTACGTCAAAAAAACGGTGTCGAGCTCATATCCTGCCTGTTCGTAAAGAAATCTTGCCGCCGCATTGCCCGCAGCGGTCGAGAGCTGGACCGACCTGGCCTCTCCCGCAGCCGCGCAGTCTCGAACCGCCTGCAGCAGCAGCTTGGCAGCCCCTCGCCCGCGCCATTCGGCATGCACGTACAGGTCGTTCAGAATCAACACTCTCCTCATGGATACCGACGAGAACACCGGATACAGCTGGGCGAACCCGATTGGAACGCCTTCTGCCGCTGCGGCGAACAAAATCGATTCTCCCCGAACGAGCCTTTCCTGCAGGAATTGGTGCGCCCCTTCCACATCGGAAGGCTGGCCGTAAAAGATCCGGTACTGGTCGAACAGCGGAGCGACGGCCGCAGCCTCGGCTGCATCGCATCGGCTGACGCTGATGGAATCGCTTGTCCTATTCATCTTGGTTCCGCCTCCAGAAGTGTTTTTCCCTACTATAAGGCGTCCGAGCGCCATAGCCCATGGAGGCAGGCGACAAGAATTTGGACTTTTGATGCTAAGCCTTCGGCTGGAAGCCCTCTTCCTGCAAATATTCCTCGGCTTCCTCGAACGTCTCGAAGGCCATCTCCAGGTTCATGCCGGCGTACAAATACCAGAGATCGTCCTCGCTCCTCAGCTCCAGCTCATCGCCCTCCGGGCTTACCCAGGCCGTTCTCGCCATGCGGCGCTTGCGGGCGGCCCTGCTTTGGCCGGGCTCGCGCGCAGGTCCGGACGGCGGCGCGGACAAGGACTCGATCGATGCGGCCGCGAGCTCCCGCAGCTGCTTTTCGTCCAGATCGCGTATGCTTGCATACCCTTTGCCGTCGGTTTCGTACCCCTTCAGCAGGCCGGCGTATATATATCCGCTTCCATTCGGATGGAGCCGGTATCCGACGGTTTTCTTCTCGTGCAGGCTTCCTTCGAAGTGGAAGTTCACCCGTCCCATCGACACGTCGTTGCGCGTCAGCTCCGGGAACGAGGATAGGATGTCTAGCTTTTCTTGGAACGATAACATGTGAAACCTCCGGTAATGGGATTGTAATGTGCATTATAGCATAAGATGCCGGCTGTCGGCCTTGCAAGCCTGTCCGAAGTCCCGTGTCCGTGATAGAATGGAATGTTGCCGCTGGATGAGAGGGCCCCGCCATTCGGAACCTTATCCATAGCAGGCCAGGAGAGGAGAGCGACAATGAACATCAGCGAATACAGCCTGGACAGGCTGGCGTCAGGAACGCCGAGACAGCGCTCGGCGGCTGCCGCACTGCGCGAGCTGGATCTCTTCGCCATTCTGGAGGCGTATTCCCCGGTGCTTGCGGGCACGGTCCCTATCGACGTGGACATCCCCTCGAGCGATCTCGATGTCATCTGCGAAGCAGGCGACCTGGAACGTTTCCTTCGAGAGACGGAAGCCAATTTCGCTCATTTGGATGGGTACTCTTCGCGAAGGCATCTCTCTCAGGAGCTGCCTTCCGTCACCGTGTCCTTCCGCTGGAAGGATTGGGCGTTCGAGCTGTTCGCGCAGCCTCGCGAGGCTGTCCGGCAAAACGCCTGCCGCCATATGGTTGCAGAGGGCAGGCTTCTGAAGCTGTCCGGAGCCGAAGCGCGCTCGGCCATCCGGAGGCTGAAGGAGCAGGGCATGAAAACGGAGCCGGCGTTTGCACGCCACTTCCGTCTCAGCGGCGATCCTTATGCCCGGCTGCTGGAGCTGGCGGATGCAGGCGACGAGGAGCTGCAGGCGATTGTCGAGGCAAGGATGGACTGGGGTCTTGAAGGAAGCCTCGAGAAGCGGAAGATGGTGGAGCAGACCGAGGCATATGTGAAGGAGCAGCTGAAGGACGACTTCAGCGGCCACGACTGGTTCCATATCAGCCGGGTCGCCAGGACGGCCGATGCCATCGGAGAGGAGGAGCAAGCCAACCGCTTCGTCTGCCGGCTGGCAGCGCTGCTGCATGATTTGGCCGACGACAAGCTGCGGGATGGAGAGGAAGCCGGGCTTCGGGAAGTCGGAGACTGGCTGGAACGCCTTCAAGCCGACGAAGGTACGATCGCCGCCACCCTGGAAATCATTTCGACGATTTCCTACAAGGGGGGCGGAAGGCCGCCCATGGCGACCCTCGAGGGGCAGGTTGTCCAGGATGCGGACAGGCTGGACGCGATCGGAGCCGTCGGCATTGCCCGCGTATTCGCTTATTCCGGCGCCGTAGGCAGGCCGATCCATGATCCCGGCTTCTCTCCTCGGGCTGCCTTGACGCCCGAGGAATACCGCGGCGGCGAGGGAACGGCGATCGCGCATTTTTATGAGAAGCTGCTGAAGCTGAAGGACGGCATGAATACGACGGCAGGCCGCCGCTTGGCCGCGGAGCGCCATGCCTTCATGCTGGAATACCTGGAGCAATTTTACGGGGAATGGGACGGCCGGCGCTAAGAGGACACGCGCAGCTGAAGCCAGAGAGAATAGAGCCGCCGGGCTTCCGGCGGCTCTATTGCGGCTTCATGCGCGGCGGCCGGATGTTCGGGCTTGCATCCGGACAGTTGCGGCCGCCGACATGCTGCGCAGGGACACGCGAGGTGCAGCACGGTCAGCTCCCCGCGCCGGAAGCATGCATATGCCGTTCAAACCCTTTGTACCGCGTTCCCTGGTAAGTCAGCTCTCCGACGTCTCCGGCGACGGGCAACCCGAACTCGTCCGCAGGCATTCTCAGCTCCACAAGGCTGCCGTCGACGAATTCGAAGGCAGCGTAATAGGCGGCGCCCGCGCTGAAGTCCCCGCTTCCGCCCGAAACTTTCGTTCTCTTGTCGACGACTTTGCAGCTGATCGTAATCATTTCGGCTGCGTTGTCGCTTCCCCAGGCGAACACCCCCTTGCCGATGACAAGGACGAAGACGAAGCTTCCGATTAGGAAGACAAGAACGATGGCAAATAAAAAAGGACGCCATCCGGCGTCCACATCGGTTCGTTCAACTGATCAGGCTGATCAGGCTTCTGAATTCCAGCTCTTCGAATTTCTTCTCGACGAGAGCGCGATTGACGGACCAGCAGCAATCGTCCATCGCCAGGGCGACCGGAGCCTCGCAGTGGATCGTCGCGAGCCTCCGGGATAAATGGAGCATGTCCAGATCGGCCTCGATCTTGGCCCGGACCGTCTTGGACAGCAGCTCCAGGCTGGCCAGGATGCCTTCAACCGAACCATGCTCCTGAACGAGCTTGTGGGCGGTCTTCTCGCCGATGCCCTTCACCCCGGGATAGTTGTCGCTTGCATCGCCCATGAGCCCCTTCACGTCGATGATTTGCGCCGGCGTCAGTCCGCGCTCCTCCAGCAGCGTCTGAGGCGTGTACACCATATAATTCCCGTGGCCCTTCTTCATGATGACGACCGACACCTTCTCATCCACCAGCTGCAGCATGTCGTGGTCTCCGGTCAGCACGAACACCTCGTGCTCCCGGCCGTGCAGCTTCGCCAGAGTGCCGATGCAATCATCCGCCTCGAAGCCGGGAGCGCCGATGTTCGGCACGCCGAAGCTCGCCACGACCTCCTTGACGAGATCGAACTGGGGAATCAGGTCATCCGGCGCATCCGGCCGGTTGGCCTTGTACAGCGCGAACTCTCCCGTGCGGAACGTGGTGCTCCCAAGATCCCAGCAGCAAGCGACATGGGTAGGCTGGAACTTGCGCACGGCATCCATGAAATAACGGACGAAGCCATGCACCGCGTTGACCGGCAGACCGGAACTCGTGCGCCGGACGCTGCCGCCGTAAGCGGTGGCAAAGTAAGCCCGGAATAGAATGGCCATGCCGTCGACGAGCAGCAGCCGCGAACCCGCCTTCTCCTGCAGAACGGGCGGTTCCTCATTCCATGTGAATAAATCCATTTTCCTTATTTCCCCTCTCCCAAGCCCTGCTTTTTCAGCCAGGCTCCGATTCTCTCCGCCGCCTCTCCCAGACGGTCCGCGCTCTCGACAAGCGCGATCCGGACATAACCCTCTCCCTCGCTCCCGAACGCATCGCCGGGCACGACGGCTACGCCCGCGTCCTGCAGCAGCCGCCGGGCAAACCGGCGGCTGCTCCAAGCGGCGGCGCCTGCTGCCGGCCGAGGCACTGCCGCCCACAGAAACATCGTCGCATCCGGCTTCGGCACGCTCCAGCCCGCCCTTGACAGCGCTTCGGCGAACCGGTCCCGTCGCTCCTCGTAGATGTCGCGGAATCCAAAGTAGCCGGGATCGTCCATCGCCTCGCGCAGGGCGGCCGATGCTGCTTCCTGCACAGCGGGAAAGACGCCGTAATCGATGTTCGCCTTGAGCTCCTTGAGCGCTCCCACGGCATCTGCGCTGCCTGCCATGAAGCCGATGCGGCAGCCGGCCATATGGAAGCTTTTGGACATCGAATGGAATTCGACAGCGATTTCCTTCGCGCCTGGAAGGCTCAGAACGCTGAAGGGGCGATAGCTCCCATATCCCATTTCCGAATAGGCCAGATCAAGGACGAGCAGCGTCCGGTGCCTGCGCGCCTTGTCCACGAGCCGCTCCAGCACGTCCATCCCTGCCGCTGTCCCGATCGGATTGCCCGGCAGGCCGATGAGCACGAAGCGCGCCTTGTCCCAGACGTCTTCCGAGAGGAAATCGGGATCGGGCAGAAACCCGCCCTCCGCCCTCAAAGGCAGGAAGGCGGCCTCCACTCCCGCTACCGCAAGCGAAGCGGCGTAGATAGGGTAGCCGGGATCCGGCACGATCGCCGTGTCGCCGGGATTGCAGATCGCCGTCGCCAGATGCGCCAGCCCGTCCTGGGAACCCATCAGCGTCACGACCTCCGTCTCCGGATCCACCTCCGTCCCGAACCGATGGCGCAGCCACTCCGCCGCCGTCCGCCGGAATTCGATGCTCCCCTCGGACGACGGATACCGGTACGCCTCCGGCCGCAGCGCCGCTTCGGCGAGAGCTTGGCGCACCGCGGCGCTCGGAGGCAGATCCGGGCTGCCGATGCTGAGGTCGATCACGTCTAGACCGGCTGCGGTGGCTTCCCGTCTCCACCGGGCCACTTCGCTGAAGATCGACGAGCCGAGCCGGTCCAGCTTGTCCGAGCGCCAGGAGCTACTCATGCCAGGCAGCCTTGTACGACTCCGGCTTGAAGCCTACGGTGACCTTCTCTCCGTCCGTGGCGATCGGCCGCTTGATCAGCCTGCCGTTCGAGGACAGCAGCTCCAGCTGCTCCTCCTCGGTCATCGTCCCGAGCTTGTCCTTGAGCCCAAGCTCCTTGTAGACTTCGCCGGAGGTGTTGAAAAACTTTTTGAGCTCCAGCCCGCTCTTCTTGACCAGGGAGCGGAGCTCATCCTTGGAGGGCGGCGTCTCGAAGAGGGGAATCCGCTTCACGCTGCGTCCCGCTGCCTCCAAATCCTTGAGAGCCGAGCGGCAGGTGCCGCATTTGCTGTATTCGTACAGGATCATTTCCTTTTTGTCGCTCATCTTGTCCGTCCTTCTCCTTCATCATGTCCTTGAATGCTGTCCTGCTGCAGCAGCCGCTCCAGCCGCTCCAGATCGGGCGGCAGCGGCGCCGTGAATGTCATCTCTTCCCCTGTCATGGGATGCTCGAAGGAGAGCATCTCCGCATGGAGAGCCTGCCGTCCGGCGGCTTCCTCCCAGCTGCCGACGCCAGCTCCGGCCGCGGCCGGGCCGTACATGAGGTCTCCGATGAGCGGGCAGCCGATCCAGCCCATATGGACCCGGATCTGATGCGTCCTTCCCGTCTCCAGCCGCAGCCGGACTTTGGAGGCGCGTCCGCCGTAGACGGCCAGCGTTTCATAGCGGGTAGCGGAAGCATAGCCGGACGGAGTCACGATCCGGTGATGGGGAGAGTCCGGATCCCGGTCGATCGGCGCGTCGATGCGGGCGGCCGGAATTTCCGGCACTCCGTACGTATAGGCCGCATATTGCTTGCGGATGCGTCCGTCCCCGTGCTGCTCGGACAGCTGCTGATGCACATAAGGGTTTTTGGCGAGCAGCACGAGCCCCGACGTATCCTCGTCCAGGCGGTGCACCGGCCGGAACCTGACGTTCTCGCCGGCCTGCTGCCAGTGGTGCACGGCCGCATTGGCCAGCGTGTTCGTATAATGGCCGTGGGTCGGATGCACGACCATGCCGGCCGGCTTGCTCGCGAGCAGCACCCATTTGTCCTCATACACAATTTCCAGGGGCAGGTCCTGCGGCAGGATATCCTCGGAGCGCTCCTGCTCCATGCGGATTTCCGCGATATCCCCGGATGACACCGGGTCGCCGGAGTAGGCGCGGACGCCGTTGATCATAAGCCCCTGCTCGGTCAGCTTGAGCCGGGAGAGGAGCTTGCGGGAGACGCCGAGACGCCGCTCAAGCAGCTTGCTGAGCCTCCAGCCGTCCTCCTTCTCTCCGGCCTCGATCCGGATCGGCTCATAATAACCGAATGGCGGGGCGATTCCTTGCGAATACCGTTCCGAAGTTCTAGCGGTCACCACGAAATACATCCGCTCCCCGCACGTATTCGGTATCGGCCGTTCCCGTCCGGAAGTTCGCCGCCCGCGAAGCGGCGAAGAAATAATCCGAAAGCCTGTTCAAGTATTGCAGGACGCCCGGATTGATTTCCTGTGCCGCAGCCAGTGCCGCTGTCCGCCTCTCCGCCCTGCGGCATACGGTCCGGCATACATGCAGCGCGGAAGCCGCCGCCGTCCCGCCCGGCAGGATGAATCTTCTCAGCGGAGGCGTCTCGGCGCTGAGGTCGTCGATCCAGCCTTCCAGCTTCAGCGCCATCGTCTCCGACACCTTGAGCTGCTCCGGCCTGGGATCGGCATAGCTGAGATCCGAGCCGCAGTCGAACAGCTCATGCTGGATCATCTCGAGCTGCCCCGTCAGATCGTCCAGCCTCGGATTGCGGGCCGTTTCCGCTCGGGCCGCCCCGGTGAAGGCATTAAGCTCGTCAATCGTTCCGTACGCTTCCACGCGGGCGTCATGCTTGTCGGCTCTGCCCCCGATCAGCGAGGTCTGACCGGAATCGCCGGTTCTTGTATAGAGCTTCATCGCCAGCCTCCTGCACTTATTGGGATAGGTTCCATTATACCATACCGGGCGGCTCCCTCTCATTGTGCGGCTGCTTCCAGCTTCAAGGACGAGCGGCAGCTTCGAATCTTCTATTTTGAAGCCCCCTTAAGCGTCCCTCACAGGGAAGAAGAAACGGATGCATGCAAAAAAACCCGCTCCGGCAACGCCGGGGCGGGTGGGTCGGTGGATCAGCTCAGCTGGCAATGGAGAAACTCGTTGATCTTCAAGTCCAGCCTTTGGCTCGCGGCCAACAGCTCCTCGGACTGAAAGCCTGAAATATCCTCATAGATGGTCTCCATCTCTTTGCGAAGCGCGTCGATTTCTTCGGAGAGACTTCTCAAAAGCGGGGACCAGTCGGGAATCGTTCGTACTCTTGGCTTCGCTTCTGCCGCTGATAGACCATTCATGCCTGCCGCCATGCTGACATCCCTCCCCGCTTGCAATTGCAATCTTTTTCAATCCGGAATGCCGTTCAATCGACAGGATGTAAAAAAATTGAATTTTTATTAGTCCTGATTATAGCAAATCATCTTCCCGATGCCTACCTGATTTTATGGACGAACGCTCCCATTCGATCCAGCGCTTCGTTGAGCTGCGTGACGGAAGTCGCGTAGGAGCATCTCAGATGCCCCTCTCCTCCCAGTCCGAACACATTGCCCGGAACAGCCGCCACGCCATGCTCCTGCACGAGCCGTTCCGCGAATTCCTCCGAGCTCAGCCCTGTCGAGGCGATCGACGGGAAGGCATAGAAGGCTCCCTGCGGCTCGTGGCATTGCAGGCCGATGTCGCGCAGCCCTTTGACGACGAGGCGGCGGCGCTGGTTGTACGACTCCATCATGCGGTACATCTCTTCCATGCCGTTCGTCAGCGCCTCCAGCGCGGCGACCTGCGCCATGTTGGAGGCGCACATGACCGTGTACTGATGGATCTTGAGCATCGTGCCGATCAGCTCGGGATGGCCGCATGCGTAGCCGATCCTCCAGCCCGTCATGGCGAACGCCTTGGAGAAGCCGCTGACCAGAATCGTGCGGTCCTTCATTCCCGGCATGGAGGCGAAGCTGACATGCTTGCTTCCATAGGTCAGCTCGGCATAGATCTCGTCGGAGATGACGACCAGATCATGCTCCTCCACGACCTTGGCGATAGGCAGCCAGTCCTCGTAGGTCATGATGCCGCCGGTAGGATTGCTCGGATAGCTGAGGATCAGAATTTTGGAGCGGGGCGTGATCGCCGCCCGCAGCGTGTCGGCCTGAAGCTTGAAGGCATGCTCCGCGAATGTTTCCACCCCGACGGCGACTCCGCCGGAGAGCGTCGTAATCGGCGAATACGAAATGTAGCTCGGCTCCGGAACGAGAATCTCGTCACCGGGACTGATCAGAGCCCGCAGAGCGAGGTCGATCGCTTCGCTGCCGCCGACCGTTACGAGAATTTCCTTGGCCGGGTCGTACGCGACGCCGAACGAGTCGTTCAGGTATTGGCCGATCGCTCCTCTGAGCTCAGGCGTGCCGGCGTTGGACGTATACTGCGTCTTGCCCGCTTCCAGCGAGGCGACGCAGGCGTCGCGGACATGCCACGGAGTGACGAAGTCCGGCTCGCCTACGCCAAGCGTGATCACATCCTTGCGGCTGTTCGCCAGATCGAAAAACCGGCGGATTCCGGATGGCTTGATCGCCCTGGCGCTCGGGGACAGGTAGTCGGACATGGAACGGCGGACAGAAGGTTCGGACGGACTTGGAGTCTTGCTGGAGATGGTCATGATCCGTCAACCTCACGGAGTGACCAGCAGCCGCTGATCCCCTTCTTTTTCTTCGAAAATGATGCCGTCCTGCTTGTATTTCTTCAAGATGAAAAATGTCTTGGTCGAAAGCACCGAGTCGATCGTCGACAGCTTGCTGGAGACGAACGAGGCCACTTCGTTCAGCGTGCGGCCCTCCACCTCGACGAGCAGATCGTACGCTCCAGACATCAGGTAGACCGTCTTCACTTCCGGATACAGGTAGATCCGCTCCGCAATGCCTTCGAAGCCGCGGCCGCGCTCGGGCGTAATCTGAACCTCGATCAGAGCCGTCACTTTCTGGTCGTCCACCTTGCTCCAGTTGATTACGGGCGCATATTTGACGATGACGTGATCCTGTTCCATTTCCGCGATCGCCTGCTCCACCTCTTCCTGTGGCTTATCAAGCATCGTGGCGATCAGTTCGGGGCTCCTGCGAGCATCTTCCTTAAGCAGCTCGAGCACCTTGAATTTCATTTCGTTCATCGTCTTTGACTCCCTTCCTGAAGCGTTATAAAGAACATTTTACACCGTTAACAAGCTATTTGGAAAGCGAAATCGCAAGCTTGTCCGCCGGATGTAAATCATCCCCGCGCTGCTCGCCCCGGCCTCCAGCGTCGTCCCGCTCCCGGTTCCGCAGACTCCCCCTTCGCGGCAGACTTTCCGGCCGCAGCAGAGCCGTGCGCCGGAGGCCGATCTTGCGAAGCAAGGTCCGGCGCAAAAAAAGACAGGCAGGGAACATGTCCCCGCCCGCCTTCTTCCGGCTGCTCAACTATAGAAATGCTGGCGCTGATGATCCTGCAAGGGCTGCGGAATCTGAGGCTGCACATACTGCTGCGGAGAGTGCATCTGCGGCTGCATGTAAGGCTGCTGCGATTGCGCCTGAGGCTGCATAGGCGGCTGAGCCGCCTGGCCGCTCATCCGCTGATGGAGAAATTGCTGCGTCTGCTGCTGCTTCTGCTGGAACGAAGCGATATTCTTCTGGATGTCCTGGCGCAGCGCAGGCGAAGGCTCCGTATACATATTCGCCTGCTGCATGGCGTTGAACAGCTCACCCTGCATCTGCAGGGTGCTGTTCGTCAGCGACGTGAACATCTTGCGAACTTCAGGACAGGAGCTCTCCGTCGCGGCCGTCGCATATTCGCGCACGACCCGCTTCAGGTCGCACAGGACGGTATTGGCCCATGCGTCTTCCGGGAACGGTGTCTGCTGCATGGCGGTTTGATTTTGCTGCTGAAACATGTATTAGCCTCCCTTTTCGATTGGATCTCAGCTTTGCGGCGAGGACGGAGCCATCGTCTGATGCTGGTACAAGCTGTTCAAGAGCGTTGCGTAATTTTGCTGATGGTTCATGACCATTCTCGACGCGAGCTGGCTGACGCCGGCGTTGCCGACGCTTGTCGCCATGCAGGCGCATTGCTTCATCAGCAGATCCTCATTGGTCATGGAATCCGAGATGTATTGAATTTCCTTGCCCGTCAACGGTTGCAGCATAGATGCCCACTCCCTTGGTTTTGAATTGCTTCCAAGCTGTAGGATGCCCGGACGGACTGTCAATATGTACCCTCGGCGCCATCTGCGGCAGAAGGACGAATGGCCGGATTCCGAGGTTAGAGATGCAGCGCTTCGATAGCGGAGAAATGCAGGCAGACGCTGCTGCCGGAGGCATCCGTCAAGGTGACGAGCTGGCCTTCAATGGCGGTAAGAACGCCGGACAGATCCGGCAATTCGCCTCTTCCGGCAACGATGAACTCCCCTTGCAGCTTGGCCAGCTGCTGGGAGAAGCTGCGCGCCAGGCCGAGCGAAAGCGGGCGCAGCGGGAACTGCTCCGGCGTCAGATGGTACGGCGCCAGGCCGGGAGGGTAGGGCGAAAGGCAGCGCAGGCTGCCGAGCGGAACAAGCACGGCCCCGTTCATCGGGACGCAGAAGATCAGGAAATCGTTCATGACTCCGGCCAGATAGCCGTGGAGCTGCCGGTTGGAGGAAAGCTTGATTTCGGAGAACGAGCCTTTGGAGGCCAGCAGCATCTTGCGGTAGGTCATGCGCTCGGACGGGGTGCGGTAAGGATGGTCTTCGACGATCGGGGAGACTTCGGGGGCGGGCACGGGGGAAAGGGACAGCTCTTTGACCTGCACCAGCGGAATGTAGCCGTAGCGCCGGGACGGGAGGATGAACATGGAGAGCATGTCTTCGCCCATCTCGCATAAAAGTCCCTCCAGCCTGCCGCCTCCTTCCAGAACGACGGTTACGAAGCGGTTCTGCCAGGGATGTTCGGGTTTCATGGATGCTGTTGGATCGCCTCCTCCTTGAAGGAAGACTCTTGGACGGATATCCGCTCTTCCTGTCCCCAGTATATGCAGCCTGTCTTCCCGGCGACAGGGAGGTTGGCGGAGCGGGAGAGCTGCCGCTGCCGAACCATCCTGCCGTATTCCGAATAGGGTAACGCATGGGCGGATACGCCGCTGGCGGAAGGCGGCAAGAGGAGGATGGGCATATGCGGGCAGGAATTCCGGAGCGGTCGGTGTTGATGGGACCGGATCAGAGGTCGGAGCTTGACCGGGATATATGGAGCCGCAGATATGTGCCTGCGAAGCTCGGCATCGGCGGACGGATATCAGGCGCAAGAATCCGCTACAGAGGCGGACACACGCGGGAATACGCGAAGAAATCCTACGAGATCCAGTTGGAAAGCGGGCTGGTCCTTCATTGGAATGCGGAATCGGATGATCCTTCCATGATCCGCAACGCGCTCAGCTTTCATTTCATGGAGCAGATCGGAGTCCCTTCCCCGCGCACCCGCCCGGTATGGCTGTCGGTCAGCGGCAGGCCGGACGGCATTTATTTGGAAATTGAAGCCGTCAATTCCCGCTTTTTTTCCATGCGCGGAATCCGCTACCGGTCTCTTCTGTATGCAGCCAACGACAGCGCCAACTTCGAGCTCAAGGATCCCGAGTCCCGGCGCCGCAAGCGATCTCTCGCCGACGGGTATGAGTTCATCGAGGGAGACGGGGACACGCTTGTCCGTTTATCCGACTTCATCGGCGGGCTCCACCGGCTGAAAGACTCGCGCCTGCAGGAGGCGATCGAGGAGCGTCTTGATTTGGACCTGTATTTCAAATGGCTGGCCGGCGCCGTCCTCACCGGCAACTACGACGGCTTTGAGCAGAATTACGCCTTGTACGAGGATGACGCTTCCGGCCGCTATGGCATCCTTCCCTGGGACTACGAAGGCTCATGGGGCCGCAACTGCTTCGGCAAGCCCTGCTCGGCCGATCTCGTGCGGATCCAGGGCTACAACGGCTTGACTCGCCGAGTCTTCCAATTCCCGGAATGGAGAAGGCGTTATGCCGAAGAGCTGGAGCGCATCATGGAGACGGAGTTCACGGAAGAGAGGATCGGTCCCGTCGCGGGCGGCATGCTGGAGAGGATCGCATCGGCCGTCAAGCTCGATCCGGCGCGTGCAGCGACGCTGAAGGCGTTCGGCGGAGAGAAGGCGTTCATCCTCGCCTACATCGGCAAACGCCGCCGGTTCGTGAGGGCGGAGCTGAAACGCTGGCTGGGGAATGAGGTCAGCTTGCCTCGCCGGCAGCTGGCGGGCGGCTCCTCAGACTGAGCTTGTCGGACGGTTCCCAGACCAGGCGGTCAAGTCGGCGGCGCTTCTAGACTTTACCTACAATCGGTTGTTTTCCCAGACAATCACGGCCGTCTCTCCCCCGCTGCCGTCGCCGTCTGCCCCTGCACCTTCAGGGAACGCCTGATGAACCACCAGCCGGCGATCGGAGCGGAGCCCAGAATAAGCAGAAGCCAAGCCAGCCGATCCGGACTCGGGGTTCCTCCGGAAGCTACGACGAGGAACGCCCCTACTCCCGCTACGCGCCCGACGGTGAGCGAGGCTTCTCTAAGCACCGTATATTCAACCCTTCTCCTTGCCGAGTCCTCGCTTCTTCCGATCAGATCGAACACGGCGGAAGTCATGGGAATCATATACAACGGAGCGAACAAAGACGTTCCGATTCCAAGCAGCAGCAGCGTGGAATACTTGACTCCGGCCAGAAGCGGAACGATGACCGCCGTCATGGCCAGCGTACCTGCCAGCATAGCCGCGCTCCGTCTGGATGGCCGCAGCAGCTTGCCGCAGATCCAGAAGCTTACCAGAGCGACAAGCGAGGTGACGAGATAAAAGCTTCCGAGCTGCTTCTCCCGCTGTGTCGCCGCATATACGGTCAAGCCGATCAGGAACATGAAGACGCCGTCCCTCAGGCCTTGAAACAGAATGGCCGGCACGAAGCGGCGCCACGGGCTCGATGGATCCCTCAGCTCCCGTATGGCCATGAACCATTGATACCGTCCTTGAGGCGGTCTTTTTTTCAGCTTGGCGCTGATGACAGCGGCCAATACGAACAGAGCAAGCGACAAGCCGAAAATAACCGCATATCCGGCATCGCCTCCACGGGCGGCGATAATGATTCCGGACAGCCATGGCGCGAACATGCCGACCCCTGAGCCGAGCAAGCCGGCCCACCCGTTGAACCGGTCCCGGTTGTCCCTTTCGGTAATTTCAAAATAGAGGACATTGTAAGCGAGCCAAAAAAATCCGCCCGCAATGCCGTTCAGCATGCCGAGCGGCGCGGCATAGCTCCGGGCGGCTCCCCCTAGCAGCAGCACGCTCAAATAAAAGATGCCGGACAAAGCGACGCCTGTCCTCAGCGACAGGACCAGACCCTTCTGCTTCACCCAAGCCCCGGCGAGCCATACGCATATCCCTCCGCATAAGTATTGAAGCAGGGAATACATGCCGACCAGGCTGTAGTTGTGGCCCGCCTTGAACAGGTAGACCGGTACGAACGTCCCCGAAAAGGCATTCGCTGAATTGAATAGGGTCAAAACGGCGAGCAGCATCGCGGCTTGGCCGTCGATGGCTGCCTTGCCCCGGCTTGCAGCCTTCTGCCTGCCGTGCGGAGCCGAAGAGCCGGCGTCCCGCCCGATCGGCCTTTCCCCCGCCATGGCAGCCGCTTCCATGTCCCCTCTTCCCGGTTCGTCGCCTTGTCCGGGAACAGGCATGTCTGCCGGAGCAGACAGCCGCCGCCTGCGATGTTTGCGCGTGCTCATATGTGCAACCACCTCCATCGTGACAGCATTCCCCGGCTTTAATGTTCGTCTTCATGCCTTTTTTTGGTTCAGCCGGCAGTCATTCTTCTTGAGGCTTCCCGCTTGGAGCAGCGGCTGGAAAAAACAAAAAAGGCCGCCCCTAGTCATGTTGATGACTTGAAGGACAGCCCCGGCTGTTTGTTCAGCCGTCGGTTCGCATAAACAGCAGGATCAGCTTTCCTCGCCGAGCGCGGAAGTCAGGAAGCCCCTGGCATCGCGGTCAAGCTTGAAGGACACTTCATGGCAAGCCGGGCAGACGTAGACCTGCAGGCCCGGCGACGGCGGGAGGAGCGGCTTTTTCAGTGCCGGCGGCGCGGCCGGCTCGAATGGAGCCAGCGGCTGCGTGCCGCCGAACAGCATGTACTCTCTGCAGGACGGACATTCCGGCATCTCCTCCTGATCGTCCATGATCCGTTGGATCTTCTCGTCGGCCAGCAGCCAGGAACGAGGCCTGCCTCCTCCGGCCCAGCCCGTGTCGTCGCCGGCCTCGTCAGCATCCCAGTCCGAAGCTTCGTCATCCTCGGCCTCTGCCGCTTCCGGTGCGGCGTCATCGTTCTCGCCCAGCTTCAACGTCCGGTATCCGGTCAGCTCGTTCTCGCAATGAGGGCAGTACTCTTCCGGACCGATCTCCTCATCCCATACGATCTCGGTCGAGCACCAGGGGCAGATCAAGCCTGTTTCCTGCGTTTCCTTGCTCATCGGCTCCGTCTCCTTCCGTCAATTCAAATAGATGATACCCAAAACAAAAAACAATACCGCAAGCACGGCCAGCGTGCCCCATAAATATTTCATCCCAAGCCCTCCGCTGCTTATGCCTCGCAAATCGGCTTCTATATCGTTCCTCCGATCACGAAGGAAATGGAGACGGATATGACCATGGCGATGAATCCGACCGCGCGGTTATCCTTCCTGATTTCCTCGTCGATCCGGAATACCGGAGTCAGAAACTCGAACAGAAAGTAGGCGAGAAGCAATATGATAAACCCGTATGCGCCCCAAAGCAAGCCCGCATAGATGGAATCCCCCGCATTGGCGGAAAAACGGAAAATATTGCAGATGCCGAATATTTTTCCGCCGGTCGCGAACGCAACCGCCATATTGCCTTTGCGGATTTCATCCCAGCATTTATACTTCGCGACCCATTCGAACAAGGATAAAAACAGGATCAAAGCCATGATGGCTATGGATACATAAATCAGGGAGGAAAAGTACTCGTTGCGAAGCAGAACATCGACAATTTTGTCCATTCCTGCACCTCCTGCCTGCCTGCCTGCCTTTGGTTCAATACGGCGCTTTTCCTTGGGCCGCCGAAGCCGCGGAGGCCTACTTCAGTTCCGCCACGGTCACTCCCGATCCGCCCTCGCCATAGTTGCCCAGACGATAGCTCTTCACAAGCTTGTGGCGGCGCAGGAAATCCTGAATTCCCGTCCGCAGCACTCCCGTTCCCTTGCCATGGATAATGTACACCTGGCCCATCCCCGACAAGAACGACTCGTCCAGGAACCGGTCCACTTCGATGATGGATTCATCCAGATTGCTGCCCCTGAGGTCGAGCTCCATTTTCACGCTGTCGTCACGGGTGCGCTTGAGCGTAGCCGAAGCTTTGGGCGGCTGCGTCTTCGGAGCCGGAGCCTGCTTCACGAGCTCCAGATCGTCTTTCTTGACCTTCATCTTGAGGATGCCAAGCTGCACGGTAGCTTCGCCCCCGGACATGTCGACGACGTAGCCCTTCTGATTCAGGCTGTGCACGATAACCTCGTCCCCGGGACCGATGCTGCGGCCGGCTTCCGCTTTCTTGCGGGCGGCCTGCTTCCGGACAAGCTCCGGAGAAGCCTCCTCCAGCCGCTTGCGGGCTTCGGTCAGCTTATGGTCCTTGACCGCCGCTCCTTCTTCCTTGGCGAGCTGGCGCAGCTCCGAGATGATTTCCTCCGCTTCGCGCCTCGCCTTGGCCACGGCGAGCCGGGCTTCTTCCTGGGCTTTGGCCAGCATCCGGTCCCGCTGCTCCTCGAAGCGCCTAAGCTCCTGGTCGTACAGGCTGCGCTCCTCTTCGAGCTCTCTGCGAAGAGCTTCAGCCTGTCCGCGCTCCGCTTCGGCGCTTTGGCGGTCCCGCTCGAGCGAAGCGATCATGCTTTCTACGCGGAGATCGTCTTCGCTGACCTCGCCACGGGCCTGCTGGATAATGCCTTTGTCGAGGCCGAGCCTCTCGGCAATGGCGAACGCATTGCTTCGGCCCGGCACCCCGACCAGAAGGCGATAGGTCGGGCTCAAGGTCGCGATATCGAATTCCATGCTCGCGTTGATGAGTCCTTCGCGGTTGTACGCATAGGCTTTCAGCTCGCTGTAGTGGGTCGTGGCCAGCATCCGGGCGCCTGACCGGTGGATATGGTCGAGAATGGCGATGGCGAGCGCGGAGCCTTCCGCAGGATCCGTGCCGGCGCCAAGCTCGTCGAGCAGCACCAGGCTGTCCGACGTCATGCGTCCGAGAATGCGAATGATGTTGGTCATGTGGCTGGAGAACGTGCTGAGGCTCTGCTCGATGCTCTGCTCGTCGCCGATATCGGCATAGATGGCGTCGAAGACGCAAAGCTCCGTACTGTCGTCGGCCGGTACGAACAATCCCGACATCGCCATCAGGCTGAGCAGGCCGACCGTCTTGAGCGCGACCGTCTTGCCTCCCGTATTGGGACCCGTAACGATGATGCCGGTATGGCTTCCTCCCATCTCCAGATCGAGAGGCACAGCCTTGTCCCGCTCGATCAACGGATGGCGTCCCCGCCGGATGCGCAAATACCCGTTGCCGTTCATCGCCGGACGCTCGGCCCGCATGCCGTGCGCAAGCACGGCTTTGGCGAAGGCGAAATCCAGCTGCGCAAGCAGATCGTGGTTGATGGCCAGATCCTCGGCCGCTTCGGCCGCCTCGGCGGTCAGCTTCTGAAGGATGCGCTCGATCTCGCGCGCTTCCGCAGCCTTGACCTCCCTCAGCTTGTTGTTCATCGCGACGACTGCCTCCGGCTCGATGAACAGCGTCGCGCCGGAATTGGACTGGTCATGGACGATGCCGCCGAAGTGAGAGCGGTATTCCTGCTTCACCGGGATGACATAGCGGTCTCCCCGCAGCGTGATCAGGCTGTCCTGAAGCATCTTCTGAACGGAGGAGGAGCGCAGCATCGATTCAAGCTTCTCCCTTACCTTGCCTTCGCCCTGGCGCAGCTCCCGGCGGATCTGGGCCAGCTCGCTGCTGGCGCTGTCGAGGACATGGCCGTCCTCGTCGATGCAGGCGAAAATCGAGTCCTCAAGCTCCTTGCGCGGATAAATGCCATCGGCGACATGCTCCAGCAGAGGAATCGGATGATCTTCATGCACATGCAGGATATGGCTTCGGACCCTGCGGGCTCCTCTGGCGGTCAGCGCCGTTTCCAGCAGCTCCGCCGAGCTCAGCGTTCCTCCGATGACCGCCCGCTTGAGATGGGCCCGGATGTCGGCGATGCCGCGGAACGGGCCTGTTCCCTTCAGGCGGTATGCCGCTGCCGCTTCCTCGGTAGCTTGGAGAGAGCGCTCGACATCGGAAAGCTCCGAGGAGGGAGCGAGCTCTTCGGCCAGGCGGCGGCCCATCGGAGTCGATGTATGTTGAAGTAGTTGGTCGATGATTTTGGCATATTCGAGTGTATGCAGGATTTTGCTGTCCACGAGCGTCATGCAGCTCCTTTCAACGTCATTATACCGGAAGCGGGGAATCCGCGCACGCAGGTCAAATCGGCTATACATGAAATAGCCCGAAAACATCCACACTAGGAGCGAAGGCTGAGTTCAAACTTCAATTCACTAAGGAGGTACCCGCATGAGCTTTTTAGGACATGTCGTTCGTTTTATCGTCGCGGCCATCGTTCTGATGCTGGTGGGTTACATCGTTCCCCAGTTTGCCGTAGGCGGATTCTGGAGCGCTTTGATGCTGGCTCTGGTCATCGCTCTGCTTGGATGGGTCGTCGAAGGCATCTTCGGCAAAAGAGTGACCCCCTTTGGACGCGGCATCGTCGGCTTCATCGCGAGCGTCGTCGTCATCTGGCTGGCCCAATTCATTGTCGGAGGAGTAGCCGTGACCTGGCTCGGCGCCATTCTGGCCGCGCTGGTCATCGGGATTATCGATCTCTTCATTCCGACGCCTTTCGATGCCGGCCGCAACAAGAAAGAGCATCATTGAACGCAGGCACGGAACGGAGCCGGCAACTGCTCCTTTCGTGCCTCTACATATGTCATTTTTTGTTCAAACCCTGTCCGGCATACTCATTTCATCCCATTTCCAAATTCGTTATGATAGATAGAAGACAATCCGAAAGGGGACAACCACTGTCATGTTGCATAAATGGGGAAGAAAGCTGCCGCTCGCGGCAGCCATGGCCGTACTTCTCGTTGCGCTTACCGCATGCGGCTCCGGCGCCAGCAATTCCGCCTCCACGACGGAGGACTCGACTCCAGCCTCCCAGGAGGTCGTCGTCAAGGCCACCAATTACAAGTTCGACCAGCAGACATACGAAGTGAAAAAAGGCGAGCCGGTACGGATCAAGGTCGAAACCGACGGCATCCACGGCATCAAGGTCGCCAACACGGATATTGCCTTGAAAGCCGGACAATCGAAGGTATATACCATCAATGATGCCGGCGAATATGAAATTGTCTGCAGCATCCCGTGCGGACCCGGCCACGAAAAAATGCGCGCGGTTCTCAAGGTCCAGTAAGATTACGCCCATCAAGGGGCATCGTTCCTGATTATGCAGCCGGCTTGATTTTTGCCGGCATGCAAAAAACCGTCTCGGCTGCCGCAAGCGGCAAGGAGACGGTTTTTTTTTTGGCTGCAGTGAAGTTCGCGCAGGCGCCGCAAAAGCCTGTCAGCTCTGTTCGATCAGCTCGATCCATTCATTGTACTCCGTCTGCAGCTTGGAATATTCGCTGCGGAGCTTTTCATGCTCGATCTTCAGCCGCTCATGGGATTCGGCCAGCCGCTCGTTCTCCGTATGGAGGTGGCTGATGCCGTCGCGATGGTCCGAACGCTCCGCCTCCAGCTCCTGCAGGACGCTCTCCAGCCGCTCAAGGGCTGATCCCGATGCCGCAGCCTCCTGGCGGGCACGCTCTATCTCCCGCCGCAGCTCGGCTTCCGTGCCGGATTGCTCCTCCTGCTCTTCGGCCAGCTGTCTAAGCTGATCTTCGCGCTGAGCAGCCAGCTGCTGCAGCTCCCGCAGCTTGTCCTCCAGCTGGAGCATCCGCTCCCCGGCCGCACGCTGTGAAGCCTCCCGCTCCGCTTCCGCCTGGGCCGACCGTTCCGCGGCCTGCCGCTCCAAGGATTCGGCGCGCGCTTGGGCGTTACGGAGCTCCTCCAGCAATCCGCTTACGCGGCCCTGATGGCCTTGCTCGACTTGCGCAAGGCGATCCTCGGCTGCCGCCAGCTTCGCTTGCAGCTCCTCCAGCCGACCGCGGGCGAGATCCAGATCCTGCTGGGTGCCGCGGAGCTGGGCTTGCGATGCCTCGAGCAGCCGGCCCCGCGCCTCCTCCTGCTCCAGCACGGAGTAGAGATGCTCCTCGGCGTCGCTAATCCTCTTGCTCCATTCCTCCTGCAGCGCAGCATTGGAGGCGGCCGCCTCTCTAAGCCGCTTTTCCAGCTCGCTCCGCTCCTCCGCCCAGACTTCCGCGCTGCGAAGAAGCTCCCCTTGGCGGGCCTCCTCCAGCTTTTTAAGCTCCGACTCCCATTGGTCGCGGTTCCGGGAATGGCTCTCCTCCAGCTTCGCGGCCTTGGCTTCCGCCCTGAAGGCGTCCTCTCCCGCACGCGCGGCTGCCGCTTCCGCCGCGGCAAGCTTCTCGTCCGCAGCTGCGGACGACAGCCTCATCTCCTCGCGCATCCGCGCCGCCTCGGCTGCCGCTTCTTGTCTTACGCGCTCAAGCTCCGCCTCGGCGTCCTTCGAGCGCTCCAGCTCCCTGCGCTCGGCGGCTTCCTTCACATGCTCAATCTCCCGCGCTGCGCGCTCCAGCGATTCCCTGAGCTCGCTTGCCGCAGCTTCCCGCTCGGCCGAGGACGCCAGGCGCAGACGTTCCAGCTCGGCCTCGAGAGAGGCCGTCCGCTCGCGCAGCCGCGCTTCAGCGTCGATACGGGCCTGCTCCGCCTCCTGGAGCAAAGCTTCCGCAGCGGCCGACGCCTCGCCAAGCTCGCGCTCATGCTGCTTGCGCAGCTCAGCCTCGCGCGCCTGCATTGCCGCTTCCGCCTCGGCCGCCGCCTGACTGCGCTCGCTCTCATAGCGCTTGCGCAGCTGCTCCTCGCGCTCGCGAAGCGCCGCCTCGGCAGCGGCTGCCGCCTCGCTATGCCGGCTCTCAAGCTCCAGCCGCAGCTGCGCCTCGCGTTCCTGCATTGCCGCTTCCGCAGCGGCCGACGCTTCTGCGAGAAGCGCCTCATGGCGCTCCTCCAGCTTCGCCGCCTCGCTGCGCCAATCGGCCTCCCGGCCGGCAAGCGCGCCGTCCATCTCCGCTCTCATTCGCGCGCGCAGCTGCTCCAGCTCGCTCTCCTTGCCCTTGCGCTCGGCGAGCAGCTTCTCCTCCAGAGCGCTCACCTGCTCGCGATACAGCTTCTCGCGCGCCGCCAGCTCCTCCTGATGCTGCTGCTGCAAAGCCTCCCTCTCCTGCTCGCGCTCGCGGCACTCCGCTTCGTACAGCTGTTCAAGCTCGGCGCGCTCCACGGCGCGCGCATCCGCCTCGCGGTCGTACAGCTCCTGCAGCTCCGCGACTTTCTGCTGCAAGGAGCTTTCGAGGCTCCTCATCTCGGAGGCGAACCTGGCTTCCCGCTCCTCGATCTGTGCGGCGTGAGCCTCGTCGAGCTCGCGTCGCTGCTCCTCGAAGCGAGCCGCAGCTGCTGCCCGCTCGCTTTCCAGCAGTTCCTCGAGCTCTCGCCTGGACTCCTCAAGCTGCGTCTGAAGAAGCTTGCGCTCGCGCTCCAAGCCTTCCTTCAGCGCCGAGCTTTCCGCCGCATACCGGCTCGCCGACTGCTCCAGCGCCGCAGCGTGAGCCTCTTCGCGCTCCTGGGACTCCTCCTCGTACATCCGCTCCCATTCCTTGCGCTCCGACTCCAGCAAGCGGGCCGCTTCGCCGCGTTCGCTCTCATGCTGCCGCTCGCGCTCCTCGATCTCGCCGCGATGCGCCCTTACGAGCTCCTCGCGCTCAGCCAGCCAACGCTCCTCAAGCCGGGCGGCGGCCTCGGAGCCTTCGCGCTCCAGGCGCAGCGTCTCTTCCTTGACGGCGGCCTGTACGGCTCCGAGCCTTTCCTCCGCTTCGCTGCGCATTGCCCGCTCGGCTTCTTCCCGTTCGCTCAGCAGCTGATCGAGGCGCGACCTGGACTCCTCCTCGCGCCGCTTCATCTCCTCCTGCATGCCCTCGACCGAAGCCTGGGCCTTCTCAAGCTCTCCGACAAGCGTTTTGCGCAGGCTCTGCTCTTCCTTCAGCAGGTCGCTGTCGCTGCGCAGCCGGAACACATCCTCCGCCATATGCACCGCCGCCAGCACAGCCAGCCTCGGCATGTCCAGTCTCGGATAGCCTTTCGCCAGCTTATGCATGTTCTCGTCGACGAGAGCCGCCACCCGGCGGATATAGTCGACGCTGGAGTGGCCTGTGAGTTTATATTGATGTCCGTATATATCCACCGTTACTTTCAAGCGATCGGCTTCCTTCAAGGCGGTATCCTCCCGTTGTTGTACGGCTGTGCTCCCGATGGCTGCCAGCGGCGGCGAAACGCTCCCGAGGAACAGGAGCTCCTGTCTTCGGCGGTGCGGGGCATCGGTGCAAGCCTCTATATTAAGGCCCGGTGACGGGCGATGGTTCAATGTTCATGCGGTTCATGCGGTTCAAGCGGTTCCGAAAGTCCAGCCATTCGTCTGTTCCTTTGGACCTATCGCTGGAAGTCGAACCGATCTGTGCTGCTCGTTATGTAGCGATTGCTCGATCCATATATTCCTATCGCAAAAACTCTATTTCCTTACGACGATCAAAACCCTCAAAAGGCTTCCGCATCCGCTGCTCAAAGGAAAAACCGCATCCGCAGTCCTCTTTGGGGACTACTTCGATGCGGCTTTACGCGTTTCCTGCCTATTTCCGCAATTCAGCGGAGAAAGATTGTTCCAATTCGGCGACGGCCTTGGCATGCAGCCCGGCGACCTCTTCGTCCGTCATCGTGCGCTCCGGATGGCGGTAGACGAGCGACAGCGCGACGCTCTTGCGTCCGGCGCCGAGCTTCTCGCCCGTGTAGACGTCGAAGACACGGACGGACTCAAGCAGCTCGCCGGCCGCTTCCTTCACCGCTGCCGTGAGAGCAGCCGCCGGAACGCCCGCATCTACCGTGACGGCGATGTCGCGCTCCGCGGCCGGATACCTCGGCAGCGTGCGGTAGACGATGGAACGGTCCGCGGCGTCGTACAGAACGTCGAGATCGATCTCGGCGACGAAGGTATCGTCCAGATCCTCCGCCTGCTGGGCTTCCGGATGAAGCTGGCCGACGTATCCGATCGTCTGCTCGCCGAGCTCCGTATGCAGCTTGACGGCAGCAGTCCGGCCGGGATGCAGATGCTCCGGCGAGTCCGCTTCGTAGGTGACGGAGCCGCTCAGGCCGAGCGCGGCGAATACCGATTCCAGCACGCCTTTGGCGTCGTAGAAATCAGCCTTTTGCGCTTTCCGGTTCCAGGAAGCTCCGCGCAGGGCGCCTGTGAGCAGCACGGCCAGGCGATGCTTCTCGTGAGGCAGAGCCGTGAGCGCCTCTTCGTCGGTATGGAAGACCGTGCCGATTTCGAATACGGCGAGGTCCGGATTTTTGCGGTTCCGGTTGTACGTCGCCGTCTCCAGCAGCTGAGGCAGCAGTGAGGTGCGCAGGACGCTCCGATCCTCGCTCATCGGCATGGCGAGACGGATCGGGCGCGAGCTCCCTCCAAGCGCAGGGAACAGCTCCGTTCGGGCCGGGGATGTGAACGAATAGTTGATCACTTCGCTCAGGCCTGCATCGGAGAGCCGGCGCCGCAGCTCGCGGCGGATCGCCTGGGAAGCCGTCAAAGCGCCCGGCGTCGTGTCGCCGTGGATCGGCGTCGTCGGAATGTTGTCGTAGCCGTACAGACGCGCGACTTCCTCGATCAGGTCCACATCGCGGGAAATATCGCCGCGGCGGGTCGGGACCTCCACCTTGACGGCCGAGCCGTCCGCCGAAATCTCGGAGCCGAAGCCGAGGCGGCCGAAGATCGTCTGGATCTCGAGCTTGGCAATCTCCGTTCCAAGATAGGCATTGATCCGATCCAGGCCGACCGTGATGACGATCGGTTCCGCAGCCTTGACAACCTCCTGCACGATGCCGTCCGCTACGAGTCCCTGGCCGAGGCGGGCGATCAGCGAAGCCGCGCGGTCAAGCGCCGGGATGACCCGGGCCGGATCCACTTCCTTCTCAAAGCGCAGGCTCGATTCGGAGCGGAGGCCGAGCTGGCGGGATGTGCGGCGCACCGTCGAGCCGTCGAACTTCGCCGACTCCAGCACGATGTTGACCGTCTCATCCGTCACCTCGGAGTTCGCGCCGCCCATGACGCCGGCAAGCGCGACCGGCTTGTCGCGGTCCGCGATGACGAGCATATGGGGCTGCAGCGTCCGCTGCTGGCCGTCGAGCGTCTCCAGCGTCTCGCCTTCGCGGGCCAGACGCACGACGATGCTGCCGCCCGCCACTTGGTCCGCGTCGAAGGCATGCAGCGGCTGGCCGTACTCCAGCATGACGTAGTTCGTCACGTCGACGATGTTGTTGATCGGCCGCACGCCTGCCGCCATGAGGCGGTTCTGCAGCCAGAGCGGGGACGGAGCGACGTTGACGCCCTTGATGTAGCGGGCGCTGTAGTGGGAGCACAGCTCCGGAGCCTCGACGCTGACGGACAGATGGTCGGCGGCCTTCTCGGCAGCGGCGAACACGTCCTGCTCCGGCAGCTTGACCGGACGGCCGGTCAGAGCTCCGACCTCGTAAGCGACTCCGAGCAGGCTCAGCGCATCGGAGCGGTTCGGCGTCAGGTCGAGCTCCAGCACATGCGTGTCGAGGTCGAGAACCTCGCCGATCGGACGGCCCAGCTCCAGCTTGGGCAGCACGAGAATGCCTTCCTGCAGCTCCTTGGGCAGCAGCTTGTCGTTCAGGCCGAGCTCGCGGGCGGAGCAGATCATGCCCTGCGATTCGACGCCGCGCAGCTTCGCGCGCTTGATATTCAGTCCGCCCGGCAGCTTGGCTCCGACCGTGGCGACCGGCACATGCTGGCCGGCGTCGACGTTCGGCGCGCCGCAGACGATCTGCAGATCCTCTCCGGTGCCGACGTCGACCTTGCATACATTCAGCTTGTCGGCATCGGGATGTTTCGTCTTTTCTTTGACATAACCGACGACAACGCCGGCCACGCCCTTGTCCATCGGTTCGACCGCATCGATCTCGATGCCGCCGTCCGTCATTTTCTCGGCAAGCTCCTGCGGCGTGATGCCGCTCAGGTCGACGTAATCCTTCAGCCAGCTCGTAGATACTTTCATCGCTCGTTCCCCCTTACATTCTCGCGAACTGGCTCAGGAAGCGCAGATCATTGGTATAGAAATGACGAATGTCGTCAATGCCGTACTTCAGCAGCGCGATGCGCTCGATGCCCATGCCGAAGGCGAAGCCGCTGACTTCCTCCGGATCGTAGCCGCCCGCTTCAAGCACCTTCGGATGCACCATGCCGCAGCCGAGAATCTCGAGCCAGCCCGTCTGCTTGCACATCCGGCAGCCGCTGCCGCCGCACTGCGAGCAGGTGACGTCGACCTCGGCGCTCGGCTCGGTGAACGGGAAGAAGCTCGGGCGCAGTCGGATGCGGGCCTGACGGCCGAACATTTCCTGCACGAACTGGAGCAGCGTTCCCTTGAGATCGCTCATGCGGATGCCTTTGGCGACAACAAGGCCTTCGACCTGGTTGAACTGGAAGCTGTGCGTCGCATCGTCGTCGTCGCGGCGGTATACTTTGCCGGGGCAGATGACCTTGAGCGGAGTTTTGCCGCCGCTGGCCTTCATCGCGCGGATCTGCACAGGGGATGTCTGCGTGCGCATCAAGATGTCCTCGGTCACGTAGAAAGAGTCCTGCATATCGCGCGCCGGATGGTTTTTCGGCAGGTTGAGCGCCTCGAAGTTGTAGTAGTCGGTTTCGACTTCAGGTCCTTCCGCGATGGAATAACCGAGGCCGATGAAAATATCCTCGATCTCCTGCTGCACCTTCACGAGCGGATGGATCGCGCCCGTCGGCAGCCGGCTGCCCGGCAGCGACACGTCGATCGTCTCCGTGCGCAGCCGCGCATCCGTCTCGGCGCGGCGGTAAGCGGCGCCTTTCTCTTCCAGCACGGCCTCGATCGCGCCGCGCACATTGTTCGCGAGCTCTCCGATGACCGGACGCTCCTCGGCGCTCAGCGCGCCCATCCCGCGCAAAATTTCCGTCAGCGCGCCTTTTTTGCCCAAATACTTGATTCTGAGATCTCCCAGCTCCTGCGGGCCGGCTACCTTCTCCAGCTCCTGCAGCGCTTCGGCGCGCAGCGCCTCCAACCGTTCCTTCATGGCTCACATGCCTCCCTGATTAAACTCCTCGTCGAAACTCCACTAAAGAAAAATACAAAAAGGCCCTCTCTCCGCAAAGGGACGAAAGGACCGTGGTACCACCCTGATTCCAGCCTGCTTGCGGAATGGCCGCCCTATCCTGTGGATAGGTCGCCATGCCGTCTTGACGGATGAACGCTGTCTCTGTTCCTGACAGGGCCTTTTCCGCGTGGGCGGAAGAAACGCTGTCCTGCAACATGGACAGGAATCATGCCGCCCTGGCGCTTCATGCGCCCGGCTGCTCTTGCCGGATAACGGCCGGCTGACCGTAGCCTCCTACAGGCGCGGCCGGGGCCGTGCGTTCAGAGCTCCGCTCCGGAGTGAATTCGTCCATGCTGATTGCCCGGGGACGCTCTCAATCTGCGGCGTTCCCTCCCTGTGGATCAGGCCTGGCTTACTGGTCTCCATCGTAGCATTGGGGTTGATTAAGACAATTATGCCCTATTATATCCGGGAACAGACGCAGTTGCAACCCGGGCTCGCGCTTCCTCCGCTCACAAGGGCGCGGCTTGGGACGTCCGTTCGCGGGCGGGACTGCTTCCGTTTGGCATTTTCTTGCGTCTTCTGAATCGCTTCAGCCTCATTCTCCACTCCCCCCTGCCTGGATAATTTGATTGCTTGATCATTCTTGAAAAAGGATGGAAAATTAGGCTCAGCCCTCTGCAACAAGCTTAACGGCAGGGGCGTCAAACAATTGGATTCAGCGCATATCCAATACGAAGGCGGCATACATAGGAGTAGTTGTCCAGCCTGCCGGAATGCAAAAAAAGGCGAGTCGTTCGCCGGATGAAAGAGCGTGCGGAGAATGAATGGAATGCTTGGAGTTTCGGGATTGTCTTTCCTGCTGGTCGCGGCAGGCTCTCCGCTGCTCATCTGGACGCTGCAGAGCCTGAAGCTGACGCAGCCGATCCGGGCGGAGCTGCCCCCGGACCATCAGGCCAAGCGCGGGACTCCGCTGATGGCCGGTCTCATCCTGCTCATCGGCATCGTCATGTCCATGCAGTTCAAGGCGACGCCGATGATGCTCTTCCTCTGCTGGGCTTTCCTGCTGTTCAGTTCCATCGGCTTCATGGACGATTACCGCAAGGCGGCTTACCAGGATGCTGGAGGGATCTCGGGACGCGCCAAGCTCGTGCTTCAATTCGCTTTCGCCGGAACGCTGCTTTATGTCCTGTTCCGCTATTTTGGGCTGACCAGCGGGATCGCGCTGGTCCAAGGATTCGCGCTGCAGCTGCCCGCTGCCGTGTATATCGCCGTCATGCTGCTCTTCATCGTCGGATCGGCCAACGCGATCAACTTTACGGACGGGCTCGACGGCCTGCTGATCAATGCCGCGATTCCGACGTATTTTTTCTTCTTCGCCATATCCGAGCGGCCGGAAGTCCAGGCTTTCTCCCTCGTCATGATCGCCTGCCTGCTCGGGCTGCTTCTCTATAATATCCATCCGGCGAGAGCGTTCATGGGCGATACGGGGTCGCTCGCGATCGGCGGCTCCCTGTCTTTCCTGGCGGTTCTTGAAAAGGTCGAGATCCTTATTCCAATCCTGTTCTCGGTCTACCTGGCCGAGCAGCTGTCGGTCATCCTCCAGGTGTGGTATTACAAGCGCACCAAGCTTCGGTTGTTCCGAATGACCCCGATCCATTACCATTTCAGCCTGAAGTACGGCTGGAGCGAGAATCGGATCGTCATCGTGTTCGGCCTGATCTCCTGGCTGTCGGCTCTCGTCAGCTGGCTGCTGTGGAAATTTCTTCTTTAAGATGGAGCGGCAAAAAACCGCGAGCCGATGGATTCCGGCTCGCGGTTTTGTCTGAATCAGGGGGCTCTTCATGCTCTCCCTTGAACTTCGTTCATGGAAACATCGGGATTTGGGGGCTTGTCAGCCTTTCGCCCCGCGGCGGGCAAATGCGGCAATGACCGCCACCGCGCCGAGAACGAGAGCGGCGATCGACAAGTAGAGCGGCAAGCTGCTCTCCTTCTCAGCCGGAGCTGCCGCATGATCGGCGTCGGCCGGTGCCGGCGCCGCGGCAGGCTCCGTGCCTGCCGCGGCGCCGTGG
>NZ_BIMD01000055.1 GCF_004000905.1 Paenibacillus humicus NBRC 102415 | reverse complement strand
GGGCGCTCCGCTGCCGGCCCCGCCGCTCGCCGGTCCGCTCTGCCCGCTGCCCGCCGGATCATCCTGCGGCACTCCGATCGGACCTACCGGCGAATCGTCCTCGCTGCCAGCATCATGGCCGTCTTCGCCGGAATCATCGCCTGCAGCCGCCTCGGGCTCGTCCTCCGGCGCCGGCGTCTGGTCGCCCGCCGCGCTCGCCTTGCCGGCCAGATTCTCGCCGCCGCTTTGCATGACGGGCAGGCCGGCCGCCAGCAGGCTGCGAGGGCTGCCCGGATTCACGTCGGTCAGCATGCGGAGCACGAAGCTGCTCACTTGCCGCGTCGATACGCTCTCGCCATGCCCGCTGCTCTGGAACGCAGGCATCTCCATTCCAAGCATGTCCGCCAGAAAGGCGCTTGAAACCATGGATGCCAATCCTTTCATGGAGGAAGCCGGCGATGAAGGGTCCTGATGGCGGACAATCGTAGCGGCACCTGCCAGCACGAAGATGATCATGGAGCAGAGCGACAGCAGCACGAAGGTGCGTCCCGCAGCGAGAAACTCGCGGATGCGGAGACTGCTTTTTCCCAGATTGACGGCCATGATTCGTTTCATATCGGTTCTCCTCCCGAAAGCGGTTATGCAGTTCTGAAAGCGAAAAACAGGATCCTGGTCTCTCAACTGTTTCTACTCTATGAGGAAAATGGAAATGATAGAACCGCATTCGAGAGAGGAGCCGGCGGCAGCGGGAAAAGCGCGCAAAAAAACAGCCCGCTCCTTGGCAGGAGCAGGCTGTCACTCTTTATTCGGAAAACTCTATCCGGGCCGTTATTGGCCCATCATGCCTCCGTCGACCGTGTACAGGGATGCGGTGACGAACGACGCTTCATCGGACAAGAGGAAGTTCATCACGGCCGCGACCTCTTGCGGCTCGCCGTAGCGGCCCAGCGGCGTGCTGTCCTCGTTGGCTTTTTTGAAGCCTTCGGGAGCTCCCGATTTGGTCTCGATCTGGCGCATCATGTTCGTATTGATCGTGCCCGGCAGCACCGCATTGACGCGGACGCCGTAGCCGGCCGCTTCGTTCGCCGCGACGCGGGTGAGTCCGATGACGGCGTGTTTGGACATAATATAGGGAGACATGCCCGGAGCGCCCATGAGGCCTGCCAGCGACGATGTATTCAGCACCGCGCCGGACTTCTGCTTTTTCATGACCGGAAGCACATGCTGCAGGCCGAGGAACACTCCGCGCACGTTGACGCTGTAGACGAGATCAAGCGTGGCGACGCTCTGGTCCTCGATGCTGCCCACGGCTCCTTCAATGCCGGCGTTGTTGGCGAAATAATCGATCGTGCCGAACTTCTCCACCGCCCGTTCGACGTAGTTCCGGACATCCTCTTCCTTCGAGACATCCGCCGCTACGGCAATCGTCTTGGCGCTGTCGAGGCCGAGCTCGGCGATGACGGCCTGCAAGGCCTCCTCCTTGAGATCGACGAGGACAAGATTGAGGTTCCGCTGAGCCAGACGCCGCGTCAGCTCTTTGCCGATTCCTCCCGCGGCTCCCGTGATGACGGCTGTTTTCGTTTGTTCGGACATATAGGATCGCTTCCTTATCGATAGATTTTTGGGGCAGTTCCGGCTGGGCGGACCCGCTTGAACCGATATCGGTTAACCGCTTACAGATCAAGCATACGCCTGGTGATAAAATGCCGCAATAAGCAGGCTCCGCCCGCTTTGTCGCCTAGTGGACAGCCGCAATCCAGCTGTCGCCCAATTCGGCAATCTTGCACATTCGGCCCGGGAATGTCGCATATCCGAGCGCATTTCCCTTGAGCGCCGCCCCGCATCTATACTGGACGGACAGACATTCGACAGAGAGGAGTCTCGCCGCGCATGGACAAACAGCTTGACCGCAGAGCCAAACGAACCCGCGAAGCCCTTCAGTCCGCCCTGATCCGGATCATCCGGAGAAAAGGCTACGAGGCGGCGACCATTCTCGAGATCGCCGAGGAAGCCGATTACAACCGCGGCACCTTCTACAACCACTACGCCGGCAAGGAAGAGCTGCTGGAGGAAATCCGGCTGGACTTCCTCCAGCAGTTCGCCGATCTTATTCTCGGGCCCTATCCGGGGATGAGCGGAGTCGGCGCCGCCGACATCTATCCTTCCAGCCTGCTTCTGTTCCAGCATGTCGAGCAGAACAAGGAAACCTTCCTGGCGCTGCTGGCGGTCGACAGAGGGCTCGGGGAAGACATGAACCGCGTCCTTAAGGACGCCATGAAACGGGACCTGGAGCTGAGCGTGGAGGAGCAGGATCCCGAGGTGGATCGGGAATTCATGTACAGCTACCTCGCCTCCGCGACGATCGGCGTCGTCATGTACTGGGCCGGTACCGGCTTCAAGTTCTCCTCCGACTATATGGCCAGGCAGCTGCTGCTGCAGATCAACAATCGCCTCGACTACATCGAATTCAAGCGGACGCAATGAAAAAACCGGGACAGCTTCCCTAAGAAAGCGTCCCGGTCGGAATCCCGCGGATCGATCAATGCGTATATGCGGCCACGTTGGAGCTGTCCACCGCGTCATGCAGCGCCGCATTGAGTCCGCTGGCGATGACATTGGCGATATCCTCGATGAACTGGTCGATTTCCTTCGGCGTCACGAGCAGGTCATGCTTGAGCGGCGAAAGCACTTCCTTGACGAGCATGAGCCGCTCCGTCTCCCCGAGCTGATCCAGCATTCCCATCAACTGCCCGGTATCGCCCGCCTGCTGCTTGAAATGTTCCTTCATCATGTCGAACGCGCTGTTTACGACTGTCGAGGCGTAAACGACCGTCGGAACCCCGATGGCGATGACGGGAACACCGAGTATTTCTTTCGTGAGTCCCTTGCGCTTGTTGCCGATGCCGGATCCGGGATGGATGCCCGTATCCGCGATTTGGATCGTCGTATTCACGCGGTCCAGCGACCGGGAAGCGAGCGCATCGATGGCAATGATGAGGCCCGGCTTCGTTTTCTCCGCGATGCTCTGGATGATCTCGCTGGATTCGATGCCGGTAATGCCGAGCACGCCGGGGGCGACGGCGCTTACGCAGCGGTAGCCCGGAGCGACCTGATCCGGCATCAGCTCGAAAAATTGACGCGTCACCATCGTATTCTCTACGACGAGCGGGCCGAGGGCGTCGGGAGTGACGTTCCAGTTGCCGAGCCCGACGATGAGCACGTTCGCGTCCTTGGCGACGCCGAGCTCCTGCAGGAAGCGCTCGAACTCCTGGGCGAACGAGGTCGCGACGCGATCTCCTAGCTCCGAATCATGCGTCCGCAGCTCGGGCACTTCGAAGGTGACATATTTGCCCATGACTTTGCCGATGGCCCGCGAGCCCGCCTCGTTCTCGACCGTCAGCCTTGTGATCGTGATGCCCTCGTCTTCCGTCGTCTCGGAGTGGACGCCGGGAATCGGCCCTCCGCTCGACTCCTCGGCCATTTGCTTCGCTTCCAGCGCCAGGTCGGTGTGAACCGCATAACGTCCCAAATCCAAATCATGATTCATGCGCCAACGCTCCTCTGCACGATTTGCCATTAGCTTGCTGATCCCGGATTCGTTTTATGCGGCCAGCATGTTTTATCCAGTCGTTCGTATTGCAATTTGGCAATGTGCATGATAAGATATTTTAAGTTGTGTTGCAGTATGGGGTCTTATCCCCTTTTGTAGGAGGTGAACCACAAGTGCCAAACATCAAATCCGCCATCAAACGCGTGAAAACGAGCGAGAAACGCCGCGCTCTGAACGCTTCCCAAAAATCCGCGCTTCGCACGGCTGTCAAAGCAGCTGACGCAGCGACTACCGGTACCGATGCGGAAGCAGCCAAGGCTGCTCTGATCGTCGCAACGAAAAAGCTGGACAAAGCCGTTACTAAAGGCCTGATCCATAAAAACGCTGCTGCCCGTAAAAAATCCCGCCTGGCCAAAAAGCTCAACGCCATTTCGGCGCAAGCTTAAGGACAAGCTGACAGCCCGTCTCCTTTTGGAGAAGGGCTGTTTTTCGTTTGCCCGGACGGGCTCCTCGGTTCCACCATCAGGATCGCGCGAAATGAAAAAAGAATTGCTGCGCTCAGCAATTCTTTTTTCTATCGACGCGGCTCTTCATGCCCGCCCGCTTTTCAATCCGGTTCCCATGGAGAGAAAGAACAGCTGCAATCCGAGCTCTTTGTTGATGCGCCCCGTCTTCATCGCGTAATCAAGCTCGGCGAGCGCCGATAGATGCTCGCCGAGCACGGCCGTCTCGAACTTGCGCGCCTTCTCCGCGGCCAGCTTGACCGCGTAGGGATGAAGGCCCAGCTGGCCGGCCATCTGCTGCGGCGAATAGCGATGCCGCTCCAGCTCCTTGATCTGCAGCATGATGCGCAGCTGCCTGGCGACGAGAGCGGCGATGCGGATCGGCTCCTCCCGCCGCAGCAGCAGCTCCCGATAGATCGTCAGCGTCCGGTCCATGTTCAGCTCCGCCATCGCATCGATCAGGGCGAACACATCCTCCTCGACCGTCGAGGCTGTCAATCGGGCGACGTCTTCGACGGAGATGCTTCCTTCCTCCCCTGCGAACAGGCAGAGCTTGTCCACCTCCTGCGACAGCGCCTGCATGCCGGTGCCGGCTCTCGAGACGAGCAGCGATGCCGCCTCCTCGCCTATGCTGCGGTTCTGATCCTTCGCCCTGCGGATGATCCAGGCCGCCAGCTCGCTCTCGGTAAGCTCCGGGAAGGCGACGAGCAGGTTGCGCTCCTTGAGCAGCTTGACGGCCTTGCGGCGCTCATCCAGCTTGTCTGCCTGGACCAGGAAGACGATGATGCTCGTATCGCTCGGATGCTCCATGTACGAGAGGAAGCGCTCCGCCTTATGCTCCACCTTCCCTTCCTTTGCCGCCGCGCACAGAAAGCTCGAATCCCTCGCCAGAATAATCTTCTTCGGCACAAAAAAAGGAAGCGTCTCGGCTTCGCCGATGATTTCCTCCAGCGAGGTCTCGGACATGTCGTACCGGACGATGCCAAGCTCCCTCTCGTCCGGCGCCAGCAGCTTTTCCGTCAGCATCGTCGCGAATTGGCTCATCCGGTAACGGTCTTTCCCGAAGACGGCATATACGGGAGCAATCCTGCCGGCCCGAATATCCTTCACGGCGTCTTTGGCTTCCATGCCAGTCCCTCCTCCATGCTCATGTCGTCCCATCATAGGACACAACCTCCTGCTTAGGCAAGGGCAGCGCCTCCTATTTGGCGCAGAGCCTTCCGGCTGGAGCAATGGCCATGCGTCCAAATACGGCTGTTGCTGCCGAAGAAATGGAATAATGCCTCCTCCTCCGGCACCGCAACCAAACAGAGGAAGGCTTCGCCGTCTCCGACGAAGCCTTCCTCTGCCTGCCTCTGTTTGCCGTACATCTATATAAACATCGCCGCCAGAAGCCCATGGTGCCTCTGCGGGATGGTCATACGATGCCAGGGAACGAGCATTCCGTCCCGCCTGCATGCCGCCTTCTATACCATACGCGCATGCCCCGCGGTTCGTGCTTGTACGCCGATCAGGATTTTTGCTCCTCCACGGTGCCCTCGGCGGCTACGATCTTGAATTTCTTCACGGCTCCGGAGCTGTCCTTGACCTCGACCGCAAGGGTCGTGCTGTCCGAGCTCCAGGATGGAGAGCCCTGAAGCTCGCCGTCCATCTTGAGCTCCGCCAGCTTCTTGTCCCCGCTGTCGAATACTTCCAGCAGTGTGCCGGTGACCGTGTAGCTGTACTTGCCGTCCGGAGATGCAGTAGAAGCCGCAAGTCCTTGGCCGGCGATTCCTTGTTCCATGCCCGGCGA
The DNA here is from genome assembly GCF_004000905.1 of Paenibacillus humicus NBRC 102415. Lineage (GTDB taxonomy): Bacteria > Bacillota > Bacilli > Paenibacillales > Paenibacillaceae > Paenibacillus_O > Paenibacillus_O humicus. Next base: position 26,646 of record NZ_BIMD01000055.1, on the reverse strand, counting down.
TGGAGATGCCGGAGGGCTCGGGAATTGGGCGATTCCCATGGATGGTCCTCCCATGTTCGCAGAGCCGGAAATGTTCGGATCCGCCTTGTCGAACCCGCTCGCTCCCCCAATGCCTCCGACCCTGGCCGACGGGGGTGGAGACGTCGACGCCTTCGTGCGCGAGCCGCCTCCCGTCCCGCGGCTGCCGTCGGAGACCGCCGTCGGAGATGTGGCGGGCTCGCTTGATCCCGTCCCCTCTTCCACGGACTTCAAGGCCGCTCCACCGGTATCCGCAGCTTCCTGAACAGAATACTCCGAGGCGTTCCCCGCAGCGGCAGGCGCCTTGGATTCCAGCATGGCGGTCTGCCTGTTCGGATGAGGACCGTTCAGGCTGACGGCGAGAATGATGGCCGCCGCCGCAACGGCGGTCGCCCCTCCCCATGCAGCCGTTCTCCGGCCGAGCCAGCCCGTCCGCTTCCGCGAAGCCCGGCGCGAGCCGAGCGAGCCGCCTTCAGCGGCAGCGGCTTCCTCCGCCTGAGTCCACTCCTCGTCCATGACCGCCGCCTGGGCTGCCTTGGCATCCCGCAGCGCGTCGATCTCGGCCAGCTGCGGCAGGATGGAATCCACCAGACTGAAGGGCGGCGTGACCTTGGGCAGTTCCTCGAGCTCTTCGGAGAGCCTCTGAAGGCGCTCGAACAGCTCCTGGTCGTCCGGGCAGTTCTTGAGATGCTCCATCAAGAGCACGCGTTCATGCTCGTCAAGATCGCCGTCCAAATATCGATTCATAACCTCTACCACCTCTTGACAAGTCATCCTCGGACACCACCTTTCTGATAGTCATGCAGCAGCGTCTGAAGCTGTTGCCTGGCCCGGAATAAATAGGATTTCACCGTATTCAGCGGAAGATCGAGGGAATCCGCGATTTCGTTGTACGAGAAGTCCTGCAAATAACGGAGCACGACAACGGCTCTGTGGTGATCCGGAAGCTTGTCGATTGCTTCTCGAATATCTTTGGCCGCATAGGCGGACAATACTTCCTCTTCCACGTCCTGCTTCTCCCGGAAGACCATATCATGCTCTTCGATGGACACGACGGGCTTGGTGCGCCGGAACTTGTCGATGCAGATGTTCGTGACGATTCTCTGCACCCATGTCTTGAACTGTGCTTTTTCCTCGTAGGAAGTAATTTTGGTATAAATGCGAATGAGCGCTTCCTGGGAAGCGTCCAGCGCGTCCTGCTCGTTGCCCAGTATATAATAGGCCGTCCGATATACGTGATTTTCTATTTCGCGCAATAGGGACACGAGAGCGTCGCGATCGCCCTGTTGAGCGGCTCGTATGAGACCAGGCTCTACCACGAAGGTTCCCCCTCTCTTGCACCCGTACTGACGCGCGCCTGGCGCGAAAGGTTGCAGGGCAAGCATAAGTAATATAAAAAAGTTAGTTATGGTAAATAATGCCGCGAATGAAAATGAAGCAGGCATTTACCACCCAACAATAGCAAAAAAAACTCCCGGCGTATAGACGCCGGGAGCGGGAGTCATTGGGAACGGCCGGAAGAGCGGAATTGCAGCCGCTTTCAGGCAAGACGATGGACCGATTTCCTTTCGATCAGGCTGACCGGAACGACATGCTGCCCGGTGCCGGCCTGACCCTGCCGCAGCCTTCGGATGAGCAGTTCCGCCGCCGTTCGGCCGATCTCGTCGTAATTCTGCCCGACTGTCGCCACCGGAATATGCAGCATCTCGCAGATCGGATTGTTGTCGAACCCGAAGATGGACAGATCGTCGGGAATCCGCATGTCCAGCTGCTGGGCATAGAGCAGAAGCTGGACCGCGATGAGGTCGTTCTCCACCTGCACGGCCGTAATGCCGTTCTCCCGGTAGCCGTTCAGCAGCCCGCTGAAAAAGGCGGTTTTTCCGGCTGCCTTCAGCTCCTTGCTCGCGCCGAGCCGGACCAGCTCGGGAAGGATGGGAACCCCGCGGTCCTTCATGGCCTTGCAGTACCCGAAGTAGCGGCTGCGCACCGAGGAGACCGACTCGATGGCCGCATTGCTGAAGAAGGCGATGCGCCGATGGCCCAGATCGATCAGCCGGGATACCGCCTCGTACACGCCTCCGAAATTGTCGGAGACGACAGAGGGAATCGGCATGCCGGGCATCTCCTTGTCGATGGTCACGATCGGAAAATCCATCAGGTACAGCCGGTTGAGCCGCTCGAAGCTGCAGGAGTCGTTGAGCGGATACAGGATGACGGCCGAGCTGCCCCGGCCCGGCATCGATTCCAGCAGCTCTTCTTCCAGCGCCGGATCGCTGTTGCTCGTATGCACGCTGAGGTGATAGCCGAGCCGGTTGAGGTAATCGGAGGCTCCGCGAATATAACCGACCATGGCTCCTTCATCGAGATGAGGCAGAATCATGGAAATGATCGGGCCCGGCTCCACTTCCGCAAATGAAAGCGGAGCCGGCGTCTGGCGCTCCGGCGCCGCCTCCGCCCTCTTCACGAAGCTGCCGCTGCCTTGAATCCGGTAGATGTAGCCTTCCCGTTCCAGCTCCTCCAGCGCTCTGCGGGTCGTGATCCGGCTGACGCTGTACAGGGACGAAAGCTCGTTCTCGGTCGGCAGCTGCTGATCCGGCTGATAGTCTCCCTGATCGATTTTGGACTGCAGCTCATCCTTGATGACGGAATAGAGCGGTTTCTGGGATTTGCTCACTGACATTATTCACATCCTGCCCTTGAAGCACCGGGTTGTGCCGCTGCCGGCGAAGCCCGTTGTCGTGATTTCATTGTACATGAAAACAGCTCAACCGGCTACGAGCCGGAGCCGCTCCGCCCCCGGAAGGAGGCGGCGTCCGGACCCGGCTCCGCCGCTTGTCTGCCTGCTCAGCTACTTCACGCTTTGATAGCGTTCATACTGGCCTTTCTTGATCGCCAAATAATCCTGGGCGCCCATTTTGTCCAAAGTCGCGACATACTCATCCCAGCCGCTGCCGAAGTCGGCCTGGCCCGTGACGAATTTCACCCTCATCTGCTGGATGTACTTGTTGATGTCGGTCAAGATGGCCGCCTGCTTTTTGGCTTCCTCCGCAGTAGGGGAAAATTCGGGCCACACTTCCTCCGGCAGGAACTGCTCGAGCTCCGCCGCATTCGTCTTGAAGTCCTCGTCCACCGTCTTGCCCTTCACGGCGGAACGAAGCTCCATATCAGGCTCCGCGTACGGGTAGCCGCCTCCATATACGTTGTCTACGTATTGGAACGCTCCAAGCTGGACGCCGCCCTTGTAAGTGCGGATTTCTTCGCTGTACTGGGGCTTGCCGTCCACCATCGTGTACGTTTCTCCCTCGATGCCGAAGTAGCCGAACTTGCTTCCTTCCTCGCCGTAGAAATAATCGACCCACTCCATCGTTTCCTCCGGATGCTTGTTGGACTTGGTGATTGTGAACGAGGACGTCTGCCGGGTCATCGGATCCATCCAGTTCACGACCTTGTCCCCATGCGGCCCGGCCAGCACGTTGATGCCGATATAGTCCTTGGCTCCGATCGTGCCGATATAATGCGGATCTCCCCAGGAGAAGGCCCCGACCTTGCCGGCCGAGCCGTCGGCCGCCCACTGGGCGTATTCATAGCCGGAATAGTTGAGCTGCGGCAGCGTGCCGTCCTTGAACAGTCCATTCAGGTACTGCAGCACCTCCTTGTACTTCGGATCGTTGAAGATGAGCTTGACCTCGCCGTCCGAATCCTTGTAGATCCAGCTTGCCGCCCCCTTGTAGCCTCCGTTCCCCATGCCGAAGCTGCCGTACAGCTGCCGCTCGAACATGCCGTTGATAAAGCCCGTCGGCATGACCCAGCCCATCTCGTCGTTCGGATCCCCGTTGCCGTTGGCGTCCTTCTCCTTGAACGCCTTGAGAGCCGCCTGCAGCTCATCCGTCGTCTTGGGCACCTGCAAGCCGAGATTGTCCAGCCAGGTCTTGTTGATGTAGAGCCGTATGGACCGGTACGGAAGGGCCGTATCGATGTACGGCAAGGAATAAATATGGCCGTCCGGCATCGTGATCGCCTTCTTGACCTCCGGATTTTTCTCGAACCATTGCTTTAGATTGGGAGCATGCTGCTCGATGAGGTCCTCCAGCGGAAGGAACAAGCCCTGCTCCCCGTACTTGACGAGCTCGGAGCTGCTGAAGCCGGTCTGGTAGAACGCGTCCGGAAGCTTGCCGGAGGCGAGCATGACGTTTTTGCGCTCCGCCGAGCTCTCGCCCGGAATCTCTTCCCACTCGATATGGATGCCGGTCTTTTCCTCGTATTTCTTCCACATCCACAGGTCCTTCGAAGCCGGATGGACGTCCGTGAAGCTGTCCCGCGCCATTTTGAGCGTAATTTTGCCTTCCTTGCCCCCGCTTCCGCTATCCCCGCTCCCCACGGAATCGCCGCCGCCCGACTGACAGCCGGCCAGAATCGCCACGGCGAGCCCTCCGACCAATCCCTGTTTCACCCATGCGTTTTTCACGTCTATTCCCCCTGTCGCATTATAGGGCAGACTTGCCTGTCTGCCGTCTAGCCTTTGATCGCGCCGACGAGAATTCCTTTTTCAAAAAATTTTGACAATAACGGATAAAGAATCAGCAGAGGCAGCGAGGATGCGACGACGATGGAGTACTTGATCCCTTCGCGCGCCATCATCCGCTGGCTGTACTGCTCGTCCACCGCGACCCCGAGCATGTCCTGCATGCTGTTTTTGATGAGGATTTCCCTCAGGAACAGCTGCAGCGGGAATTTGTCCCTGTCCGTCATGTAGATCAGAGAATCGAAGTAGGAGTTCCAGTGCCCGACTCCGTAGAACAGGATCATGACGGCGATGATCGGCATGGACAGCGGCAGCACGATTTTGAAGAGCAGCCGCCAGTCGCTGCAGCCGTCGACGAACGCGCTCTCCTCCAGCTCGACCGGAATCTGGGTCTGGAAGTAGGTCCTCATGATGATGAGGTTGAACACGCTGATGGCGCCGGGAAGGACAAGCACCCAGATGCTGTTCAGGATGCCGAGCGACTGGTTGACCAGGTAGGTCGGGATGAGGCCGCCGCTGAAAAACATCGTGAACGTGAACAGGAACGTGAACACGTTCTTGCCGTAGAACCGGCGGCGCGACAGCGGATAAGCGCCCAGGATCGTCATGAACACATTGATCGCCGTGCCGACCGTCGTATAGAGGATCGTATTGCGGTAGCCGATCCAGATATCGCCGTTCTCGAAGATCGCCTTGTAGCTTTCCAGATTGAAGCCCTGCGGCCAGACCAGCAGGAACGTATCGTAGATCCTTCGCGGATCCGAGACGGAGGCGAGAATGACGAATAAGAGCGGATACAAGAGTATGATCGTAATGAGCAGCACGAGCGTCAGGTTGACGGCCTCGAACGCTTTTTCTCCGGGCGTCTGCTTGATGGTATCCATGCGGATTCCTCCTTACCAGAGGCTGGTCTGTCCGGCCCGCTTGGCGATGGCGTTGAACAGGATCAGCAGGATGAAATTGACGACGTTGTTGAACAGGCCTACGGCTGCGGAGAAGCTGTACTGGGCCTCCACGATTCCGCTCTTGTACATGTACGTGGAGATGACCTCGGATTTGGCGAGGTTCATGTCGGTCTGCATGAGCAGCACCTTCTCGAAGCCGACGTTCATCACCCCTCCGATGCTCATGATGGACAGGATCATGATCGTCGGCATGATGCCGGGAAGAGTCACATGCCAGATGCGCCGGAAGCGGCTTGCCCCGTCTATGTATGCGGCTTCATATTGATCCGGAGGAATGCCCGCCATCGCGGCCGTATAGATGAGGGACGACCAGCCGATGGACTGCCACAGGCCGGACCAGACGAACAGATGCCAGAAATGGGACGGATTCGCCATGAAATCGATCGGAGAGCCGCCGAAGCGGGTGATGATTCCGTTGATGACGCCCGTAGTCGGGGAGATGAAGAAGAACAGGATGCCGACCGCCACGACGACGGAGATGAAATGCGGCGCGTAGGAGATCGTCTGCACGACGCTGCGCAGCCGCTTGCGCCTGATCTCGTTGAACATGAGCGCGAGGATGATGGGAGCCGGTATGCCGACAATCAGCCCGTAAACGCTGATGCCGAGCGTGTTCCGGAGAATGTCCCAGAAGAAGAAGGTGCGGAAGAAGCGGGTGAAATGCTCCAGCCCTACCCAGGGGCTTCCCGTAATTCCGAGAGCGGGCATGTAGTCCTTGAATGCGATCTGAATTCCATACAACGGCCAGAAATGCCAGATGACGAAATAAAAAAAGGCCGGTGCGATGATCAGGTACAAGCCGATATTTCGCTTCAGCTGTTTTCCAATCTCTGCGAGCCGGCGGGAAAAACCTTCGGCCGAGGGCTTTCGCGCCGTCTGGATTTCCATGCGTGCATCCATCTCCTTTTCCTTTAATTTGTTATGACAAATAAAAGGGTATAGGAATATTTGATAGATGTATATAATGAATTAGTCCTATGAAAGCGGTTTAAATCGTTTATCGCTTTGATTCCCTTTATTTTCCTCATATTTGTTATGACATATAAAGGGAGGTTCGCCTAAATCCTTCTGGAATGACGATTTGAATCCGGGTCTTTGGGCCTAGATGAAAAAGAATGGCATGGATTCCACCGAATCAGCGGAATCCATGCCGTATCGTGCTCGAGCAATTCCTGCCGCGGTCCGGGCAGCGGCAAGCGAGGCCCTTCAAGCGCCGGGTGTCGCGCTGCTGTCGGTTCCGATTTTGCGGAACTCATGCGGATTTTTGCCGTACACCTTGCGGAACAGCCGCGCGAAGTACGAGAAGTTGCCGTAGCCGAGACCGGCGGCGATCGCGCTTACGCTCTCGTCGGTCCCCGTCAGCCTCTGCGCGGCGGCGCGCATCTTTTCCTGCAGGATATAGTCGGTCAGCACCTTGCCCGTCTCCTTGCGGAACAAGCGCGACAGATAGGCCGGATTGAGGAACACATGCTCGGCCAGCTCTTCCCGGGTCACGTCGCGGTCCATATGGTCGGCGATGTACGCCTTGATCTGCCTCAGGACGGGACTTTCCGAACGGCGGGATTGAAGCAGGACGCCGATCTGGCCGAGCATGCCTTCCGACCAGGCGCGGAACCGCTGCACGGAACGGGTCGCGGCGCTGACGTCGAAGTCTTCCCGGTACTGATGCAGCATGAAGGCGGGAAAGCCCTTGCGGTGAAGCGTCAAGTACGCCGCCTGCATCAGGCCGTATGCATAGGCGGTCAGCGTCTCGACCGTCACGGCCGCGCCGGGCATGAGCAGCTCCTCGAGCCTTGCCCTCATCGACTCGATACCGCCTTGCTCCAGCAGGTCCGCCCATTCCAGGAGAGCCCCGGAATCGGGCTGCAGCGCGTCGGCATGCCGCTCCCCGCGGCTGGCGGCGCCGGCGGGAATGCTGCTCCAGGAAATGCTGACATTGCGGTATTCCTCATGCAGCAGGCCGAGATATTCCCCTCTGAGATTCTTGAGCGGAACCGCGTCTCCGATATACACGGACATTTTGCAGTAGAAATAGGTTCTGCAGGCTTCCCGGTACCGGTCGCACAGCTCCTCGAGCCGCTGCGCGGTCGCGCCTCCCTCATAGATTAGAATCAGGCTGTTGCCCCGGTAATCCTCGACGACGGCGCCCGGGAGCGATTCCAGCAAAATTTCCTCCGCCGCCTTGCGCAGGGCGAACTCCATGACGCGCTCATCCCGCTCATCGATATCCTTCTCCCAATTCTCCACGCTGATCAGCAGCGGGCGGATGGTGCCGATGAGCTGCGCGTCGACATCCGCGGCCAGCCTGATCCGCTCCAGCCAGCTGGCGTCGGGACGTTCCCGGCCATCGAGCAGATCCTTCCAGTACCGCTCGGTCAACAGCGGCTTCTGTCCCTGCCACAGCTCCGCCAGCTGGTGGTAGCGCTCTCCTTCGTGGTCAGCCTGCCGCTGCTCCTCCACTTTGCGGCCGAGCGCCTGCAGCACCTGCTCCAGCTCCCGGTAAATGACCGGCTTCAGAATATAATCGCTTCCCCCCAGCTGAAGGGCCTTCTGGGCATAGCGGAATTCGGAATGGCAGGTGAGCACGACCGTCTCCAGCCTCATCCCCTCTTCCTTCACCCACTCCATCAGCTCCAGGCCGCTCTGCTCCGGCATCTCGATATCGCAGATCATGATGTCGATGTCATGCTTCCGCAGCATCTCCTTGGCCATGTCGGCATGGTAGGCCTCATAGACCTCGTCGATCCCGGCCTCCTGCCAGGATACGCCGGCCATCAATCCTTTGACGGCATAGATTTCATCGTCCACAATCAGCGCCTTCATGCTGCGTCTCCTCCTTGGGTCATCCTGCCTGGCGATTGTCCGCGGCCTGCTCTTCCGGAAGGCCGAGGGTGACGAGCGCTCCCCGCTCCGCTCCGTTCTCGAATTTCAGCGACACTGCGGCTCCATAAAACAGCCGGCAGCGGCGAGCGACATTCCATAAGCCCACATGGCGCTCCCCCGGCTCCTGCTCCTCCACGCGCGCTGCGAGCCTCTCCGCCATTCCGGGAGCGAACCCTTTGCCGTTGTCGGCCACGTCGATCCGGATGCCGCCGGCAGCCGCTCCCTCTCCAGAGGCGCCGTTCCGGCTCACCGCGATCAGGATCCGGAAGGGACCTCCGCCGCTGGTGGAGAAGCCGTGGACCATCGCGTTCTCGACGATCGGCTGGATCGATAGAGGCGGCAGCAGATAATTTTCCAGCCCTGCCTCCACCTTGAAGTCGAACTCCAGCGTCTCCGGGAATCGATGCTTCTGGATCGTCAGGTAGTCGCGGATATGCTCCAGCTCCTGATGGATCGTCACGGAAGCTGCGGCCGTATTGATCGTGAACCGGAAATACCGGACCAGATGGAGCGCGATGCTCTGGATGATGTCGAAGCTGCGGATCTGGGCGAGCTGATAGACGATATTGAGCGAGTTCATGAAGAAGTGAGGCTGGATCTGCGCCTGCAGATGCTTGAGCTCGGCCTTCTGGGTACGGATCTGCTCCTCGTAGATGTCGATCTTCAGATGCTCGATCTGCGAGGCCATGCCGTTGAACGTCTCGTTGATCGTGACGAATTCCGGCAGCCGGCTGTCCGGCAGGCGGGCGCTGAGATCGCCGGAGCGGATCTTGCGCATGCCCTTGATCAGCCGGTGCATCGGCACGACGACCGCACGCTGCAGATAGTACAGGTACATGGCGAGCAGAATGGCGGCCAGCACCGGAACTGTGTAGGTCAGATAGCGGAAATACGGAAGCCCTTCGAGCAGCGACTTCTCCGGCACGAGCAGCACCAGCCTCATGCCCGCCATCCGCGAAGGCTGGGCGACGAGCAGATACGGCTGCGGAAGCTTGGCGATCGTATACGCCCCGGCGGCCGCTTCCGTATCCGCAGCCGCCCCGGTCGCCTGCAGCTCATCGCGGAGGCCGGCCTTGAGCGTCGTCAGCGGCAGGCTGCCGGAATGGCCTCCGAGCAGCACGGCTTCCCCTTTGCCGCTCTCGCCGAGGGCATGGAGCGGCTTCATGAGCCGGTCGAGATCGACCCACGCTCCCGCTGCCGAGCCGTAGCCCGTGTCGACGATGCGCACAAGGGCATGGGAGCCGTTCAGCTCCGTCACCGTCCAGCCGCTGAACGGAGTGTCCGCCCCCGCTCCCGCCTTCAGAATTTCATGCAGCCGGGACTGGATATCCCGCTTCCGCTGGAAGCTGACCGACTGCTGCTGGGAGACGAAGAGATCGTCGTACTTGGAGCTGTAGGCGAACAGCACATCCGCCGCCTCGTAATAGTTCGAGTTGACCCCGAGATCGGCGGCCATCTGCGTTTTGGCCCGGTAGTAATCCCAGCCGCCGCGCTCGTTCTGCGACAGCGACAGCAGATCGCGGTTCTGCTCGGCCGTCTTGAACAGATAGTTTTGGATTTCCTCGAGCACCTTGTCCATGTCGTTCATGTACATCGTCAGCAGGCTCCGGTTGGACTGGGCCACCTGGGAGCGCACGACCGTCGTCGAGTACAGATTGTTCCAGAGCAGCAGGATGACGAGCGGCGCCGTGACGACCGCGAACCCGATGATGAGCCGCGTGCGCAGCGTAGCCTGAGGGAGCCGGAAGCCCTTCATCGGCCGCCCTCCTTGCCCGCCGCCGTCTTCGAGGCGAGCCACTCGTCCAGCTGGCGCTGCTTCTCCGCGATGACCCGGTCAGCTCCCGCGGCCTTCAGCTTCTCCACATACATCGGGATGACCAGATCGGGATCCAGCTCTCCCGCGATGATGGCCGGAGCGAACTCCTCGTCGACGCGGCTGCAGGCCGCGATCTCGCTCGTGACCCGGTCCGGGTTGAAGACGAAGCCGAGCGCCCGGGACGGCTCCGCTTCCTCGTTGAACCGCCTGTACTTGGTCCAGAGCTCCGGATCCTCGTTGTCCCACAGATAGGAATGGAGCTGATTGCCGAACATCCAGGGCAGGTTCAGGTTGTAGCCTACCGTCCGGGAGTCCACCCCTTCCGGATAGCCGATCCGGCCGTCCGCACGGACGACGTAATGCTTGCCCTCGATGCCCCAATCGAGCAAATTCAGCAGATAAGGATCCGTATAGAGCAGATCCAGCAGCTGCATCGCCTTGCCCGGATGGCGGGAGGTGCGGGGGATGGCGAACATCGCGCTCGTCACGTCGGCCGTCGTCGTGTACGGCTTGGTCAGCTCCACCGTCGCCATCGGCATGCCGGTGTTTCTCGAAGCCTGGATCTCGAAGCCCGGCTTGATCGACTCGGCGAAGGAAAAGGCGGCGCCTGCCTTGACCGCTTCGTATTCGCTGTCCCTCGACGTCACGGCGTCGGCGTTCAGGTAGCCGTCGAGATGCCATTGGTGCATCAGCTTGGCGTTGACCCGGTACGCTTCGGTCGCCACCATGTTCACGACCTTCGTCCCGCCGCCCTCTCGCTGGAGAGCGCCGGGTCCGTCCCCGAGCATGTCGAACAGGCCGTACTGCATGAGGAACGTGAACGGACTGCGGTCGGAGCGCACCTGCAGCGGCGTCACCGACGGCTCGCGCCGCTTGATCGTCTCCAGCACGGGACCGAGATCCGCGAGAGATTTGATGGAAGCCAGCTTGATTCCGTATTTCTCCGTGAGATCCCGGCGCATGACGATCCCCTTGCTCGCGGCGAACTCCTTGTTGGTCGGGATGGCGTACAGCTTGCCCCCGATGCGGCTGGCGTCGAGAATATCGGGGTTGACGATTCCTCTGATTCCCCCGCCGTATTGCCGCAGCAGGTCGTCCAGGGCAATGAAGCGGCCTCTGGCCACCTCGTCGCCGAACTTCATCCAGCCGGCCGTGAACATGAGATCGACCTGGCTGCCCGAGGCGTAGACCAGGCCGGTGCGGTCCCACCAGCTGCCCATGTCGACCGGACGGATTTCGACGGCGGCATTGATTTTCTCCTGCAGGTAGTTGTTGATTTCGTTCTGAACCTGCGGCAGATCGTCCGGCACGACGCTCGCGGGAAACATCATGACGAGGCGGTCGGGAGCGGCGGCCGAGGCCACTCCGGACGGAGCGGTGTCGCCGCGCTTAAGCAGCGTCCACGGGCGGGAATAAAAAGTGAGCGCGGCCAGTGCGATCAAGGCGGCGAGCGCAAGCGTCAGTCGTTTGCGGTTGGCTGTCATGGAAAGAACCCCTCTTGCGGCGAATAATAGAGTAAGCGATTTCAATTATACGCCCGCGCCGCCGCCCTCTCTACTCCTATTTCCATCAAATAGGCAAAAATAGTGACCATTTATAGCAATCGGATGACATGTCGGCGAACGCGGCAGGATCGTTCCTTCAGAGAGAACGGACATTCAGCCGGGATGGGGCTGCTCCCTGAGAGGGCAGCAGCTGTATAGCAGTTGCAAAGGAATTGAATTCTTTCCATAGACATGGATGCAGCTAAAAAAAAGTCCTCCTGCGCGTATGTGCGAGGAGGAAACAAAAGGTTATGGATGCAGCCCGGTTCCTGATCAGCGCCCACTCTCACATAAACGCTCTGGGAAAAGGGTGGTCGGGCTGCAACGCCGCAGGCTCGCGCCCTTGGTAGCGATAGTATACGCCAATCAGGCGGAGCTTGCCATATGAAGCTGGAGGGAAGAGAGGGAAATGTTTGCTGGGGATCGGATATCGGCTGCAATGCGCGAAAAAACGCCGCACAGGAACCTGTGCGGCGCAAATGAATGCCCTTATATCGCTCGGTGGTCAGCTGCCGATAAACCCTGCATCCGACAAGAGACGTCCCAGCAGCGCAGCCGCTTCGGCGCGGGTGACCGGCGCCAGCGGATGGAAGGCTCCATCCGGCATTCCGCGCAGCATTCCTCTTGCGGCCAGGGCGGTTATGGAATCCGCCGCCCACGGACTGATCTTCGCCGCATCGGTGAAGACGGAAGCTTGAGCTTGAGAAGCCGGATCCGTGGTGTTATGCGGCTGGCCGCCTGCGGCGAAGAGGATGGCGCGGTTCAGAATGACAGCCATCTCCTGGCGGGTGACGGAAGCTACCGGCCGGAAGCTACCGTCCAAGCCGCCCTGCATGATGCCGGCCGAACGGACGGCGGCTGCCGCGGCTGTCCAGGCGGAGCCCGGCTTGCCGTCTGTCCAGCTCTGGCCTTCGGCTTCTCCTCCCGCCAGCAGATCCAGTCCCAATGCGCGGCTGATCAGCGCTGCGAAGTCAGCTCTCGAAACGGCTTGCCCCGGAGCGTACCGCTCAGCGGAAATGCCGTTCAGGATTCCAGCCGCAGACAGCCGCTCGATATCCGCCGACGCCCAGCTGCCCGCCGTGTCGCGGAAAGACTTGGACGGAAGCGCGGCTGTACCGAAGCTGCCTGTTCCCAGCGTACGGATACGGACGATCGTCCCGTCCGCGCCCTTCGCGAACGATGCCGGAACGGCTCGGACGGAGCCGTCCGCCGTCCGCAGCAAGCCTGCGTTCGGGGCAGGCTTGCTGCCGCCGCCCGCCGGGAATTCGAGATCGACATAGCCGATTCCGCCCGTCAGCGCCGCGGAGCGCCCGCCTTGCTCCATGCTCAGGCTCCAGGCTGCCGTTCCCGCGAAGGCATTGCCGTTCAAGGCCGATGCCCGCAATTTCATCGCGGCAAAGGCCTGCTGATCCGCTGCGCCCAGCTCGATCCGGATGACGGCTCCAGCCGTATCCGCCTGGCCCCGCATGGCGGCCAGCTTGGCGGCTGCCGATGCCGGGATCGTGATCGACGAGCTTCCGGCTTGAAGCGTAATCGTTCCAAGCGGCATGGCTTCGGCATAAGCCAGGAAGGCGTCCAGCGGCAGCTCCGCCGCCCGTCCGCCGCCCGCAACAGCGGACGATTCCAGCTGCACGGAAGGCACTTTGGCCGCAGCCGCCTTGGCCAGCGCTTCCTGATTGGAAGCAGGCGAACCCGCCCCAGGCGTCGGCGTTGCCGTTCCTGTCGGCGAAGGCGTCGGCGTTGCCGTGCTTGTCGATGCCGGCGTCGGTGTTGCCGCGCCTGTCGGTGCCGGCGTCGGCGTTGCCGCGCCTGTCGGTGCCGGCGTCGGCGACGCCGTGCTTGTCGGTGTCGGCGTTGGCAAACCCGTTCCCGGATCCGGCTGACTGTCCCAGGTCAAGCCTTCGCCGGTATGGTATCCGTCCACCGGCAGCACGGCCGCCGGCGGCGCCTGCTCCGTCAGCGCCAGCTGGAACGCGCTGCCGGAAGCGTTGAAGAACGGTCCGACCTTGGCGCCTCGGAGCTGCAGCTGATCCAGCTGGACGGAGCCGCTGATGCCGCTGCCCGCGTGAATGCCCCAAGTGCCCATTCCGTCCAGCACCAGATTGCGGATGAGAATGCGATGCTGGCCGCTGGCGTTGAACGGATACGCGCCGTTGATGTACAGCCCCTGGAATGTGCTGTCCAGAACGGTATTATCGAGAAGATCGATATCGGCATCGATCGGCTTGTCGCCGGTGAACAGCCAGATCGCGCCGAAGTCCTGGTTCCAGTTGAACTCATGGCCGCCGGTACGGATCAGCGTATTGCGCTCCACGACCGTCCTGCCGCCGAAGGCGACAGGATTGAAGCGCGTCGACACCGCGATGCCGGCGCCGAATCCGACCGTATCGGACAGGATGTTGTCCTGCACCTTGTTGTCGCTGCCGCCGAATATGGCGACATTGTCCGCCAGCCATGGAAGCTGGACGGTGTTGAAGCGGATCGTGTTGCCCGAAGCCCGCGCGTCGTCCGCGCTTACTCCGTCCGGCTGCGACGACCAGATCGCGATGGAGTCGTCGCCCGTATTGCGGATCGCATTCTGCTCCGCCATGGAGTTGGCGGTTCCCGTCGAGAAGTTGATGCCGTCCGCATACGTATCCCGGATGCGCATGCCTGCGGCGTACAGGCCGTCGGTCGCGATGCCGCCGTCTTCGTCGTCGCTGCGGACCGACCAGATGCCGGCTTTGGCATGCTCGACCCATACGCCTTGAATTGTGGAGCCTTTGCCGAACGTTCCGTCAAAAGCCGCCTCGCGCAGCTCGTCATGCCGTCCGGTCACGCCGACGTCGATCTTGAGATCGTACACGCCGATTCCGTCTCCCGTGCCCATGAAGCCTGCGCCTTCGATGGTCGTATGCCACATGCCCGCGCCGCGGATTGCGATTCCCTGCACCTCCAGCGGCGAATCGAGCCGGAACATGCCCTGCGGCACCCAGACTCCCTTTCCCGCCGCCTTGGCGGCCTTGACGGCATCCAGAAACGCGGTGTAGTCGCTCTTGCCGTCGTTCGGCGCTGCGCCGAAGTCCGTCACGGAGAGAAATCCTTCCGGCATGGCGTATGCAGCCGGGGCCAGCTCCAGATCCGCCGAATCGAGAACATAATACGCGGCTGCGTCGGAAGCCTGCTTTTCCAGCCTCAGGACGCTACCCGCCGGCAGCGTGCGCCCGAAGTCCAGCTGCGTCTCGTCGTAAAAACGGTGAGGATCTCCGTCCTCGGGATTGTTGGACCATGGATACTTGCCGTATACCCAGGCGTGGCGGCTGGAAAGCTCCAGCTTGCCGCCCGGGGTTCCGTCCACCGAATAGCTCAGCGTCGCCTGCTGGCCGCTGCCGTCCGCGCTGTCCGGAATGCTGTAGCGCAAGGACATGTAGCTCGCCGGTTCCGCAAGCTTGAATTCCACGTACTGGCCGGAAGCATCCAGCTTGACGGCCTTTCTGCCGGACGCTTCGGAAGCAAGCGTCATGTACGTCCGGTCTGGACCGAGCACCGTGCCGGTCGTCGTTCCGTCTTCGGCTTCATAGGTCGTATATGGAAGAGTCGCTCCGCGATAATCGCGGCTGACCGCGCCATGAACGAGCAGCCGGTCCACCAGCAGGCCGCCCGCGTCGTCCCCGGACTTGCGCAGCTCCACGGAATTGTAGCCTGCCCGCAGCTTCAGCTTCGCCGGTATTGTCCTCCACATTCCATTGCCAGCGCCGGCGGCCGCACCCAGCTTGCCTTGCGGCAGGCCGTTGACATAGAGAGACAGACTGCCTGCATCCCCGCCCGCCAGCACCCCGGCGGTCCAATCCGCTTCATACAGGCCTGCGGCCTGCGCTTGAACGGACAGGATCAGGCGGTCGGCAGCATCCTTCCAGCCGGATACATACCCGCGGCCGGCATAACCGGGCGCATCGGCATGAATGCCCGCTCCACCGGAGACAAAGCCTTTTTCCGCTTCATAAACGACATCGCCTGCGGCTTCAAGCAGCTTCCAGCGGCCTGAACCGCCCGCCGTGTCACGCTCGGCAAGCGCCGCATGGCCGGAAGCGGCTGACAGCACGCGGCTGCCGCCCGGCTCCGCCAGAATGAGCAAGCCGGACTGCTTATCCTGCGTCCACTCGGCTGCCGGGCCCGCCTCTCCCGCCGAGACAGTGCTTCCGTCACCGTCACGCAGCAGGTAGCTGCCGGTGGCTTCATTCCGGAGCAGCAGCCGCCCGTTCCGGTCTTCCATTCTCCAAAGCGCGCTCTTGCTGCGGGCATCTCCGCCGGACAGCGCCAACTCATCGCCGTTCATCGCCAGGAGCGAGCCGGCGGCCGAGTTTTGCAGCCGGTACAATCCCGAATGCGGCGCCGACGGCGTCATGCCGCTGCCGACCGTATCCTGGACCGCCGGGATGTATCCTCCCTCGGGCGCTTCCGCCGCAACCCATTGGACGGCTCCGTTGTCGATGGAGCGCAGATCCAGCTGGGCATAGCCGAGTCCGTCCGCAATCTGCGCGTATTCATCCTCATGGCCCTCGGCGAGGCTGCGCAGCAGAACCGCTCCGGCGGCCGGCGCGCTTTCGAGCGCCCATGCCGCATTCGATCCCGATCCGACTGCAGGAACGGTGCCGAGATAGCTCACGCCCGGCAGCCAGGAGAGCTCGCGGCCGGTGGCTTCATTGACGATCGATACGCCTCCTTCGGCCCTTTCCTTCACCGACCAATGCGAGCGCAGGTCCTTGGCATCCAGATTGCCGTAAAGCACGACGCCGCCGGCATTCTCGTAGAGAGCCGCTCCTCCGGACTTGCTCGTCAAGCGGATCGCCCCGTCGGGCAGCTGTGCCGGAGCGCCGCCTCCCGTGCCGGTCTCGCTTGCCTTCACCGGAATGAATTCCCATTTCGGGCTGCCCCAATCCCGGTTCACCGGGCTGTACTCCGCCGCCTTGAGCTTATGCTCGACGTTCAGATAGCCGGATGCTTCGGCTGGGCGGGTGTCCCCCGCGCTGCGGATCAGCTTGAACCCCTGATGATCCAGGACAGTCCATGCCGCCGAATCCATGTCGCCTTCCGGGTCCGCTACCCGCACCGATTCGCGAGAATCCGGCTTCAAGCCGCTCAGCGTGACATAATGGCCGGTCGCCCGGTTCACGATATGCTGCACGCCGTCCTTCGTCTCGATCAGCCAGTGCGCGCTCTCGTCGCCAGGCTGGACGTTGCCGTAAGCCAGCTTGCCGTCCTTCTCGAACAGATAGAGCTGCAGCCAGTCGTTGCGGATCTTCACATAGGGAGTCAGCTCCTCGGCCGGACCTTCAGGCGCGGGAGCCTTCACCAGCCAGCGGGCGCTCCCCCAGGAAGGCTGCGCCCAGTTGTTGCCATGCGCATAGCCGTCCTGGCTCTGCACGTTCAGATACGCATCTCCATCGGAAGCGGCCTGGAAGGTGGACTGTCCGGACTGGACATCGCCGCTGCCGTCTCTGCCCGGAGCTTGAATCCAGCTCGTCAGCAGCGGATCCGCCGCTTGCGGCGCGGCCGCAGCAAGCGCGGCTCCGCCCTTCAGCTCCGTCTGCTGCATGTAACGGCCCGTCTGCACGTTGCGCAGCCGCACGGCCGTTCCAAAGTCTTCCACGATCCATTGGGAGGAAGCATCCGAATAGTCCGGAGCGCCGTAAGCGATCAGACCGTCCTGTTCCTGCAAAAAGCTTCCCTTCCAGCTGTCCTGGAGCCGCTTGGCCGCGGAATCGGCCGCCGGCTCCAGCCTCCAGGAGGAGCTGCCCCAGCCCGGCTGCGCCCAGTCGCTGATCTGCGCATAACCGGTCTGGCTCTGGACATGAAGCAGGTAAGAGGATTTCTCGCTGCTCGCAATCGTATAAAGCCCGGCGGCGCCTCCCTGCTCCTGAATGGAGAAATCGCCGGCCGTCGAGGCATCCGGCAAGTCCGAGCTTTTGACAGGATCGTTGAGACGATCTCCATCGTTGCCCGAACGGTTCAGCACATGGCCGGTCGCCCGGTTCACGAATCTTTTCGATCCCGGCGTCACGCCGTCCACGACGAACCACTGCGAAGAAGCGTCGTTCAGCTCCGGCGTGCCGTATTTCGCCTGACCGGCTTCCTCATAGAGGACTTTCCCCTTCCAGCCGTCGACCAGCCGAACCGGCTCCAGGTCATGCCCCGGCTCTACCTGCCACAACGCCGAGCCCCACCCCGGCTGCGCCCAATCGCTCACCTGCGCATAACCGTTCAGCACCTGGATGTTGACGAGCTGCTTCGGGCTGCCGGGTATGGACAGATTGACATATCCGGGCTTGCCGGCTGCTTCCGTCACCTCCCATTGGGCCGAAGCCGCGTCGCTGCCGAGAGCGGAGCTCTTGAGATTGTCATGCGGATCCGATGCCAGCTCCCGGTTCAGCAGATGGCCGGTCGCCCGGTTCACGAGCAGCTGCGCGCCTCCTGCGCCGCTCTTGATTTCCCACTGGGAGGCCGGGTCGTTCACCGCCGTGAAGCCGTAGCGGACTTGTCCCTCCGCTTCGTACAGATAAACGCCTTTCCATTCATTTTTCAGCCGAACGTAGACGGAATTGGAACCATAAACCGAATCCGTTGCGGATGCGGCCGCCTCATATCCGGAATCCTTTGCTGCCAGGTTCAGGTCCGCTTCCGCCGCGCGCGCTCCGGAAGCCATCGCCGGCAGGAACAGCAGCAAGCTCAGAAGCGCGGCCGTAAGCCGCTTGAATCGGAATGCCATGTCATATCCCCTTTCGTCATGATTGCGCTTTCTTGCCCCTGCAAAAGAAAAGCCGCCCAATCATGTCCAAGACAATCAAGAGTGCAGCTTTTCTTTCGTTGCCCGTTCGGAGAACTCAGCCCTTCGTCGCTCCGTCCGCGAGGCCGGAGATGAGGAAGCGCTGCAGCAGCAGGAACACGGTGGCGATCGGCACGGCGATCAGAATCGTGCCCGCCGCGAAGATCGTGAAGTTGTTGGAGAACTTGTCGTTGATGAAGTTGTACAGCCCGAGCGCCAACGTGTACTTCTCCGGCGAGCGGAGGATGATGCGCGGCGTCAGGAAGTCCATGAACGGCGCCATGAAGGTGAACAGTCCGACGACAGCCAGGATCGGCGCCGTCAGCGGCATCAGAATCCGGAAGAATACGGTCAGATGGCCCGCCCCGTCCATCGTCGCCGATTCGTCGAGATCCCGCGGAATCGTATCGAGATAGCCTTTGACCAGGAACACGTTCATCGGCAGGCCGCCGACGGCATAGATCAGGATCAGGCCGGTGAACGTGTCCAGCAGGTTCACCAGGTTCAGCAGCAGGTAGATCGCCACCATGCCCATGAGCACCGGGAACATCTGGAGCAGCAGGAACGTGTAGATGCCGTACTTTCGGCCCGTGAAGCGGAAGCGCGAGAACACGTACGCCAGCAGCGAGACCATCGTCACGGAAGCGACGGCGTTGCATACGGCCACGATGATCGTATTTTTGTACCAGAGGCCGTAATCGCTCTGCGGATCCGTGAACAGCCACCGGTAATGCTCCAGCGACAGATTGTCCGGAATCAGCTTGGCGCTGTAGAGGCTTGTGCCCGGATTCAGCGAGATGCTGACCGCCCATAGGAGCGGATACAGAATAACGGCGAACATGATTAGAACAACGAGATAGATGCCGGATACTTCCAGCTTGGATCTTAGCGTGCGTCCCATCAATATCCCTCCTCACGGAATGACCGCGTCTTCCGGAACTGATAGAACGCGAATGCCGCGACGATAAGGCCCATGATGATGCTGATGGCGGCGGCCATTTTGTAGTTGTTGTCGGTGAAGGTCAGGTTGTACACCCAGGAGATGAGAATGTCGGTCGCTCCCGCGCTTTGGCCCGGCACCGCCGGTCCTCCCTTGTTGAACAGGAAGATGATATTGAAGTTGTTGAAGTTGAATGAATACTGCATGATGAGCAGCGGCGCCGTGGCGAACAGAATATGCGGCAGCGTGATGAAGCGGAACTTCTGCCAGCGGCTGCCTCCATCCACTTCGGCGGCCTCGTACCAGTCCTTGGAAATACTCTGCAGCACGCCTGTGAACAGCGTGAACACGTACGGGAAGCCGAGCCAGATCTGGATCAGGATGATCGCGACGCGGGCCCAGGCCGGGTCCGTCAGCCATGGAACCATCAGGCCGAACTTGCTCATGATCTGCATGTTGATCGCTCCGAAGGTATCGTTGAACATGGCGGCGAACACGAGCGCGGTCATGAAGGAAGGAACCGCCCAGGGCAGGATGAAGATCGTGCGGATCAGTTTTTTGAAGCGCACGCGATTGTCATTGACGAGCACGGCGAGCAGCATCGCCAGTCCGATCTGCAGCGAGGTCGCGACCAGCGTCCAGACGACCGTCCAGGTGACGACGGAGACGAGGCTTTGCGTCCAGATCGGGTTGGTGAACAGCTCCTTGAAGTTGATCCAGCCCACCCAGTCCAGCAGCTTCGCCGGCGGGGAATTGTACAGGCTGTAGTTCGTGAACGCGAGCGCGACCATGAACAGCAGCGGGAAAATGACGACCATCGCCAGCAGGATGAAGCTGGGGACAACGACGAAGTACGGGAAGCCTTTGTCGTAGCTGTCATGGAAAGCCTGCCTTACGGATGGAATGCGCTCGCCGTCCTGGCGGCGGACCGCATCCCGGTAAGCATCCTTGATATTGAACGCATAGCTGAACAGAAGCACGATCGCAAGCAGCACGGAGAGAATTCCCTCCGTCAGCAGCGTTCGGGAATCATCTTGATTCGGATCGTCGCCCAGCGTGATGAGCCCTTCGATGCCGTGCACCGTCCATGCGCCGATCGATGCCGCGAGCGACAGCGCCAGCATAAGGAACAGCACGCCCTTGATGAAGCGGCGGTTGTACAGCTGGCCCAGGCCTGGAATGATGGACAGCGCGGCTGCCGCAGACGGAGAAGGCAGGGGACCGGCCTTCGGTTGCAATGCTTTCTGCATGGTTCCTTCACCTTCCAATCCTTGCTCTTTATATAGGGGTCCGCCCAAAATAGCGGAGTCGATTCAAAAGGAAAAGCCCGGGGGCCGCGCCGGTGAGCGCCAGCCCGCGGGCATCGTGATGTTGCAATCCCGCCGTGCCTTGACGGCCGGCGATGATTTCGTGTGGAACAGGATCCGATGGCGCAGGCTTTTTATTTGCCGGACATCGCCATCTTGTCCTGGACTTGCTTCACAGCGTCATCCAGCGATTTCTGCACATCCTTGCCTTCGGAAGCGAATTGGAGCGCGTTTTTCATCGGATCCCATACATAATCAAGCTCAGGAACCGTCGGGAACGGCTGGCCGAATTGGACCTGCTCCGTAAAGCCTTTGACGAGCGGATCGCTGGTCAGCGCGGCATCGTTCAGAACCGCGGTTACCGGCGGAACCTGGCCGGTCTTTTTGTAGTATTCCAGCGCGTTTTCCTGATTGGTGATGAATGCCGCCAGATCGGAAGCCCATTCCGGAGATTTGGAGAACTTGGAGAGCATCCAGCCCTTCACGCCGATGAAGGAGGTCGGGTGCTTGCCGTTTTCCAGCGTCGGGAGCGGAGCTACCGCCAGGTCGTCGCCGAGCTGCTTCTTGTAATCCGTAATCGCCCAAGGTCCGTTGATGACCGCGCCGACTTTGCCGGATCCGAACAGGCCGTCGACGATGTCGCCGTTGACGCCTTTAGGCAGATAGCCTTTTTTGAACCAATCCTGGATCAGCTGAACGCCTTTGACGGCGCCTTCCTTGTTGAGGCCGATGTCGTTGACATCGTAGCCGCCTGCGTCGGTCTGCTTGAAGATGTAGCCGTCGTTGCCGCCCATGAACGCCCAAGCGTAGTAGAAGTTGATGCCTTCGAACAGGAAGCCGTACGTCTGCTTTTTGGCATCCGTCTGTTCCTGAGCCAGCTTCTCCAGATCGGCGATCGTCGCCGGCGCCGTAGGCACGAGCTTTTTGTTGTAGAACAGCGCGTACGTTTCCGTTACGAACGGCAGGCCGTAGAGCTGGCCGTCCTGGCTGAGCGCCTTGAGCGCTTCCGGCGTGTAGGAGTCGAGCACGGCCTGCTCGGCCTTGACCGGCTGCACGAGGCCTTTGAGCACCAGGTTGCCGATGCCCGGCTGGTAGAACAGGTCCGGACCTTTCCCGGCAGGACCGTCCAGCGAGAGAATCTGCTGCTGGTCGTTCATTTTGACCGGCTTGACGTTGACCTTGATGCCGGTTTTCTCCGTGTATTTCTTCGTAATATCCGTAATCGTGGCCACGCTGTCGGCGTTGTCGTCCGGCCAGATCGTAAGCTCGGCCGGCTTCTCCGGCATGTTGCCGGCATCGGCGCCTGCGTTGTCGGCTGCGCCTGCGTTCGCCGCTGTGTCGGCAGCCGGCTCCGTTGCCGCGCCCGTATTTGCGGCACCTGCATTGTTTTCCGCATTGTTGCTGCTGCCGCATGCCGTAAGCCCCGTCAGCGCGATGGCCATAACCAGCGCCGCCGCAGCGGTTTTTTGCTTCTTCATCTCTGTATCCTCCCCGGTTCTAGTCGGTTGGTTTCGCTTGCTGATGTCATTGTAGGACTTTAGGGGGAGGCCCAACTACCAATGTAATGACATCAAACGCCAAGATTGTGACCTTGTAAAAGGATGGGTTTAAATTGAGACATCGGAGCGATAGCGAAAGCGAGTTGCAGCTTAACTCATTTAATGGCCGCTTAAGAAAAAAGGCTGTAACCCGGGGTTACAGCCCTTTTCCAAACTCTATTTGGGGATCAGGAATATCGAATAATTAACTTTGGGCAATGCGTACCCATAGGATCTTGTTCAAACATAAGCGTGAGCTTAATGAGCGAAATCAAAAGGTATATAAACTGAAGGGGGTCATCTCGTATATTCATGAGCATTAGTAGAACAAGATATGGATTCATACGCTAAGCCAATTAGCCGGGTATAGCGACTATCATTTTATCCGCTTCTTCAAACCATATACCGGTTTTACTTGTATACAATATATCAATAGAATTCGGTTAGAAGCAGCATCTCGTATGCTAACTCACACCGACCTGTCCGTGACAGCGATAGCGATGGAGTGCGGCTATGACAATGTTTCCTATTTTATCCGTACGTTCAAGAAACTTCACAAGGCGTCTCCTGACAAATACAGAAAAGCTATGAACCAATTATGAATCCCATCCTACCGTTTCAGTAAATCATTCTTTCTTGCAATCGTTGCGAAATTGACCTGGAGCGATGCCAAGCTTCTTCTTAAACGTCTTTGAGAAGTGATGGATATCGGAAAATCCGCAATAATCCGCTACCTGCTGCTGGGTCAATTTGGTATTTTGCAGCAGCTCGCAAGCATGGTTGATTCTCATCTCCAGCAAATATTGATGTGGCGTCATTCCATACTGCTGCTTGAACAAGTCATGAAAGCGGGAATGGGATAAATTCGCGCGCCTAGCCATATCCGCTACGCTTAAGGGTTCATTAAGATGAAAGGAGAAATAGGATGTAATCCAGTTCAGCGTCTGCGGCGAGGTCCGCTGCGACTGTTTCCTCTCCAGCACGTCCTCCATAAGCATAATGACCAGCTCGGTAAGTCCTGCCTGTGCCTTCAACTGCATAAGCGGGTCGCGATCCTGCCAGAACTCCACTACTTGCAGAAACGTATCGCGAAACCTGGTGCTGTTTTTTGGCTTTAGCTTGACCGGAACTTCAACCTGCAGCATTTCATCAAGCCTTGGCTGCATGAGATGCAGATAGGCGCTCAATTCCACTTGACCGGCGCGCGTGGGAAAGCTTTGCTCCCGGTCAGCAGCGTAAAACACATCAAAATGCGCAAAGGGCGTTACCGTATTCACAATTCCCTCCAGATCATTCAGGCTGTTGGGTTGAATAAAACAAAACTCCCCCTTATGAAATTCATACAAAGTCCTGTCTACCCTGAAGTTGCATGTCCCCTCCTGAACATAAATCAGCAAATAATCGAGCAGCCGCCTCTCCGGCATGCTCCATGGTTTTCGCACAGCGTAATCACATTCTCTGATATAAGGCACAATCGGATGTTTATTCAAATACTCCTGTAAAATTTGCATCAATATCCTCCTGATTCTGCTCGTGTTTTACGAATACTATATCAGACCAGCATGTGCAACACAGTAGGTTTTGACAAAAACAGTTGAATCTTAGACAAAGCCAAACGTATGGCCGTTAATTACAATAAGGCTACATCAAATCATTAGCTCTGGAGGGAGAGATGAACGATTTCGTTGAAAAGAGCGAGCAATGGCGCTTCAACTAAGCCTTTCATGGAGCTTCATCAGGCCATGTGGTCCATGAAGCTGTATGGCGACAACGGCAAGGAATGGTCACTCGAGCAGAAATTTGACGAAATGGCCAACGCCGGCTTTACCGGTATTTTTGGAAGCTTGCCCGAGCGTGAAGATGAGGCTCTGTGGCGCAGGCTGATGCAGAAGCACCCATTCAGCTTCGGACTGGAGACCTTTCCATCGAGCGGGCTACAGCTTAAAGAAGCCTTGCTGAAAGCCCAGGATTACAATGTCATGTATGTTAATGCACAGGTAAAAGATTCATTTACCATCAACAGAGAAGCCGTCGATTTAATCAAGGAGCTTTACGAGACAGCCGCACATTTTAACGTACCCTTTTTCATAGAAACGCATCGCGGCCGAATTACACAAGATTTGCTGCGTACAACAGAGTATGTAAGGGCAGTTCCTGAAATGGCCTTAACGATCGATCTATCCCACTATATACTTGCCGGTGAAATGAACAGCTTCGAGCTTGCTGAACCTTACTTCGCCGAGCTGCTGATGCGAACCGGATCGATTCATGGACGTGTAACGAATGGGCAGCAAATTCAAATTCACTTGGAAGAACAAGCCGAGCATCCGATCGTTGAGCATTTCCGGCGCTGGTGGAAAGCAGGCATGAGAAATTGGCTCACCCAAGCACAGCCGGGAGACGTGCTGCCCTTTGTGTGCGAGATTGGGCACCACTACTCGATCACACCTCAATTCTTGCCATCATCCCATTCGTCTGAGGAACTCTCGGATCGCTGGCAGCAATCGAAACTGCTGAAAAAATGGGCAGAGCAATTATGGATGGACCTGCAAAAGGAGGAATAATGATGAACGAAAACGTTTCAGCATTGCCGGAAATGCGTGATGCTTATTCGTTATCAAGCGGGCAAATAGAGGGTTATCAGGAGAATGGACATATTTTCTTAAAACAGGTTGCCAAGCCCGATGAAGTGAGCGTGTACGAGGAAATCATCACCGATTGGGTAATGAAGCTCAACTATCATGATAAACCGGTATCGGAACGTGATACGTATGGAAAAGCGTTTATTCAAATCGGCAATGTCTGGGAAAAAAGCGAGGCGGTCAAACGATTTGTCATGGCTAGACGGTTTGCCAAAATCGCAGCGGAGTTAATGGACGTGGACGGAGTCCGCATCTATCATGATCAGGCGCTCTTCAAGGAGCCTGGCGGCGGGCACACTCCATGGCATCAGGATCAAATTTATTGGCCGCTGGGTACCGACAACACCATTACGATGTGGATGCCGCTTGTGCCCATCCCGCAAGAGGTCGGCACCATGACCTTTGCTTCCGGTACGCACAAGCTGGGTTACGTGAGCAAGCAGGAGATTTCCGACGAATCCCATAAGACGTTAGGACAGTTCATTGAAGCCAAGCAAATCCCGCAAGTGAACTACGGCGGAATGTCAGCAGGCGACGCGACCTTTCATGCCGGATGGACGATGCATTCAGCCCCTGGAAACCCGACGGATCATATGCGCAAGGTTATGACCGTTATCTATATTGCCAACGGCGTTCGTATCGCCGAGCCGGACAGCAAAGCAAGGATGAGCGATATGCATCATTGGTTTCCGGGATGCAAGCCGGGCGAACTTGCAGCAAGCGCGCTTAATCCGCTTGTTTATAAAAAGTCGTAATCAAGCAGCTTCGTCATCCGTGTTGCCGTTTTGCCTGTGGACAGGCAACTCTTCAGGAGATAGCAGGTACGCTTGGCGTGGTTGATGCACAGTAAAATCTCGGCGTAATGCTGAAAAGGCATGTCTTCATGCCCGCTTCGCCGAGAAACGTGCTCAGCATCACCACAAGCTTTAAGAAGACGTTTTGTACGATATCATCCGCCATTTCGGCTTTTTCTGCGATCTTCGATAACGGCTCGAGGACTGCTGGCGGGTATAGAGGTAAACACAAAGGAACGGAGCATCTGCGCTCGGTTTCTTTTATGCGTACATGGTTAACTATTAGACTAGCCGATCCAGCGGTCATTTACAGAGCCAACGGCTAAGCTAACGTTCCCCGTTGGTTCAATCCTTGCTGATCTCAAAACCGTATACAACGCGCTGGACCGTGAGCTTGCCCTGGCTGCTTTTGATCGTTTGAAGGACAAGCGGCAAAAGCGCTACCCAAAGGAAATCATGTCGCGGGAAAACCAGCTGGATACGCTGCTGACGTTCTATTCGTATTCGCCTGAGATGCAGATGGCCATCTACACGTCCAACCCGATCAAACGTATGAACAAAGTGATCCGCAAACGTCTCCAGCCGATGAACAGCCTTACGAACATCGAGGCGGTGGAGAAGATCTGTACCTAACGGCGAGCGAGTACGACGAGTATGACGATTATGACGAGTACGACGGAAAAAAGTCATTCGCGGTTGGCGAAACGGCCGTGAAGCAAAAAAAAGAAGCAGATGTTTAACGATCGCTATCCCCACTAATCCGATTCCACGCACCTCAACTGGGAATATCTTGCTGCTTGCACAAATTTCTTGACGCTACCCTGAGCGATGGAATAAGACGATAATTTCGTCTTATTCAACCTCGAGTCGCCCTA
>NZ_BIMD01000054.1 GCF_004000905.1 Paenibacillus humicus NBRC 102415 | reverse complement strand
CTCCAGCGGCGAGTTAGACGGTTTTCTCGTCTTATTCCTCTTGCCTCTGCGATCCACCCACTAAAGCAGGGGCCGTCATGAAAGCTTTATAAGCAGCAAGACAATTCCAGCGCTTGCATGGGGATTTGTCAGGGCTGGTTCCGCTGGCAATAACAATGTTGCTGCTCCATCCAACAAATTTCCCCAGCCCCATCCGCGGAAGACGGTTCCTGCCGCAGCATCCGTCCAGTTTCTTGGGAGAAATCGACCCTTGTTTCCCCTGTCTCATTTTTGCAGCTGGGCAAGATGTTCTTTGTCCGTTCCGTCCGGACGCGCCGCTACCGCTGCACCCGGACCTCAGACGGCGCCAGCCCCCGGTAGCGGCGGAACGTGCGGCTGAAATAACTCAGGTCGTTGTAGCCCGCAGCCATCGCGATCTCGGCGATCGTCTTCTCCGTATTGCGGAGCAGATCCTCGGATTTGTTGATGCGGATCCGATTGACGTAGTCGGTGACGGTGCGCCCCGTCAGCTGGCGGAACAGCCGGCTGAAGTGGAACCGGCTGAGCGAAGCGAGCCCCGCCAGCGAATCCACCGTCAGCTCCTCCGTGTAATGCGTCTCGATATGATGGAAGATCGGCCGGAACCGCTCCAGGTTGCGCAGCCGCGCGCGCGACTCCGGCTCGGTCAGCCTGACCTCGACATAGCCCCGCAGCAGCAGCGTCAGCAGCCGGTACAGCAGCGATTTCACCGACAGCTCGAAGCCGGGCTGGCGCCAGGCGAACTCGCCCTCCAGCTGCTCCATGCAGGCGTTCAGCTGCCCGTCTCCGCGAATGACGTTGCGGAACAGGATGCGGTTCTGAACGATCGGCGTGATGTATTTGGTTTCGGCCGCGTCTGGAGACAGGCTTTGCAGCAAGCCCAGATCGGCGATAAGGCAGTCGTATTCGATCTCGTCCGACAGCAGGATGCCCATATGGATATCGTTGCTGTTCACCGCGATCAGATCGCCGGGTCCGGCTTCGTAGGAAGTGTAGTTGCATTCCACGATTGCATGCCCCGAACGGATGTAGAGAAGCTCCATATGATTGTGCCAATGAGCCTCGAACAGAATCCGGCCGCGTCCCGCAAAGCGCGAGGTGCACAGCTTGACCGGGAAGTTCGGGTCGGGCATGCTCATTTCCTCCAGTAGCGAAAGGGGGCGTTCCATCGGCCGGTCCTCCTTCTAGGGCTGGTTTCCGCCGGCTGCCGGGGCAGCCGCGAACCGCACAATTGTACTAATAGAGCGCATGATCACCCATGCCGAATGAAGATGGCGCCGCTATACTTTCACTATATAAGGTTACCAAGCCAATGGGGAGTGAAGCAAGCATGAGTATCCGAATCGGCGTCATCGGAACGGGATCCATCTCCGAGTTCCACCTGCAGTCTTATGCGGCCAACAAAAACAGCGAAATCTACGCCATCTGCGACATGAATCGGGAGAGAGCCCAGACCGTCGCGGACAAATACGGCGCCACCAAAGTATACGCCGATTACCGCGAGCTGCTCGCGGATCCGGACGTGGAGGCGGTCAGCATCTGCACGTGGAACAACACCCATGCGGAGATCAGCGTCGCCGCGCTGGACGCCGGCAAGCATGTCCTCGTGGAGAAGCCGCTCTGCCGTACCGTCGAAGAGGCTTATCGGATTCAGGATGCGGTGAAGCGCTCCGGCAAGCAGCTGATGGTCGGCTTCGTCCGCCGCTACGATCCCAACGCCCTGATGCTCCATTCGTTCGTGGAGAACGGCGAGTTCGGCGACCTGTACTTCGCCAAAGCTTCGTACATCCGCCGCATGGGCAATCCCGGCGGCTGGTTCTCCGACAAGTCCCGCTCCGGCGGCGGACCTGTCATCGATATCGGCGTGCATGTCATCGACCTGTGCTGGTATCTGATGGGCCGTCCCAAGGTGAAGTCGGTCAGCGCCAACGAATACAAGCATCTGGGCAACCGCGCCAACATCAAGCATCTGTCCCGTTATCAGGCCGCGGACTACAACGCCGAGCTCAACGATGTCGAGGATATGGCCAACGCGCTGATTCGATTCGAGAACGGAGCCTCCCTGCTCGTCGACGTCAGCTTCTCCTTGCATACGGTCAAGGATGAAGGCATCGTCAAGCTGTTCGGCACGAAGGGCGGCTTCGAGATCGATCCCGAGGTCGTCATGGTCACCGAGAAAAACGACATCATCCTCAATACCTATCCGCAGACGGACAGCAAGGGCATGCAGATGAACCGCGCCTTCCAGAGCGAGATCGACCATTTCGTCGATTGCGCGGCGAACGGCAAGCAGCCGATCAGTCCGGTCGAGGACGGCGTCGAGATCATGAAAATACTGGGCGCGATCTATGAATCGGCTGCCCAAGGACGCGAGGTGACGTTCCCATGAAGCTCGGACTCAGCACCTACAGCCTTTACCAGGCGCTCAGAGCGGGTGAGATGACCGTTCTCGACGTCATCGACTTCACCGCGGAGCATGGCGGCGAGCATGTGGAGATCGTTCCTCTCGGCTATGAGCTTACCGGCAACCCCGAGCTTGTCGGCCAGATCGTGGAGCGGGCGGCGCAGCGCGGAATCGCTGTTTCCAACTATGCCGTCGGGGCTAATTTCCAGGGCCTGTCGGAGGAGAACTATCGTGCCGAGATCCAGCGGATCAAGGAGCAGGTCGACATCGCCGCAGCGCTCGGCGCCCGCTTCATGCGGCATGACGTGGCCAGCGACACCGATCTGTCGATCGGCAACTTCAACCGTTCCCTGGATAAGCTTGCTGCGGCCTGCCGCGAAATCGCCGATTATGCCGCAGGCTTCGGCATTACGACGAGCGTCGAGAACCACGGCTACTTCATCCAGCACAGCGACCGCGTCCAGGCTCTCGTCGAAGCGGTTGACCGTCCCAACTTCCGGACGACGCTCGATGTGGGCAACTTCATGTGCGCCGACGAGAACTCGGTCGCGGCCGTGAAGGCCAATCTTCCTATCGCTTCCGTCGTCCACTTCAAGGACTTCTACCTGCGTCCTTCCTACCGCAATCCGGGCGAGGGCTGGTTCCGCACGGCCGGCGGCAGCTACCTGCGCGGCGCGGTAATCGGCAATGGGGACATCGACATGCCGGAGGTCGTCCGCATCGTCAAGTCTTCCGGCTACGACGGATACGTATCCGTCGAGTTCGAGGGCCTCGAGGATTGCCGCCTCGGCGCCAGAGCCGGGCTGGCCAACCTGCGCCGCCTGTGGGAAGAAGCCTGAGCTGAAAAACAACCAAAGAAGGCGGACCCGATCTCTGGTCCGCCGATAAGACGAAAAAAAGCGCCCGGAAAACGGGCGCTTTTTCGTCTTGGTTCAAAACGGGGCTGCCGCCGCGAAGCAATCCAGCCACGCTCTTCTCGTCTCATGAACGCGCCGCTTGGAGCGAGGCAATCGCATTGAGCAGATGAAGCTGCCGCACCGGCTTGGCGACGGCCGAGCTGAACAGCTGCCGCACCTCATCGGGCAACGGCTTGCCGAGCGGCGCCAGCAGCACGAGAGGCAGCTCGGGCTGCTGGCCGCGCAGCCTTTCCGCCAGCTCCGCTGCCGCCATCGATCCCGGCATGTCGTCGATCAGAGCCAGATCGAACTTCTGCCCAATTTCAAAACAGGCCAGCGCTTCTTCGGCCGTCCGGACGGCCTTGACCGACATGTCCCAGCGCTCGGCCAATCTCGACAGCGACTCCAGCGTTCCTGCATGATCGTCGACTATGAGCAAGGACTTGCCCCGCAGCATGGCGCTGCCGTAAGAGCTCGAAGGCATGGACTGCTTGGTCAGGTCAATCGTGAATCCGACCTCGGTGCCTTGCCCCAGCACGCTGCGCGCCTCAATGCTGCCTCCGAGCAGCTCGGCCAGATTCTTGCTGATGGCCAGCCCGAGCCCCGTGCCCTTGTAATCCCGATCCGGGCGGGATTCATGGACCTGGGCATATTTGCCGAACATCTCCTTGATTCTGGACTCTTCGATGCCGATGCCGCTGTCCTTGACGGAGATGGCCACGAACAGGCTGTCCCCGGTTGTTCCCGGAGCCGTCTGCACCGACACGGCAATCTCGCCCCTGTCCGTGAACTTGATCGCGTTGCTGAGCAGATTGGCCAGCATCTGCTTGATCTTGCCTGAATCGCCGTAAAATATAGGCAAATCCGGAGGCAGGTCGATGATCAGCTCAAGCCCTCTGGAGGAGGCTTTGGATGCGTACAAATACACGGTTTCCTCGATGAGCGAGACCAGATCGAACGGCTGCTCCTCCAGGCTCATCTTGCCGGCCTCCAGCTTGCTGTAATCCAGAATGTTGTCCAGCAGCGTCGTCAGCGTGCGGTTGCCGGCTTCGATCAGCTTGAGATAGCCGACCTGCTCCTCCGACAAGGCCGTGTTCTGAATCAGCTCCGTCATGCCGGCGATCCCGCTCACGGAGTTGCGGATTTCATGGCTCAGCATGGCCAGCAGGTCCGAGCTCCAGTTCAGCTTGCCTCGCGTAAGATCGTTCTCCTGCTTCAGCCATCTGGACAACGATTCGGCGTATTGCTTCTCGCGCAGCAGCGACTTCTGGAGCTTGCTCTGATCCCGGACTTTGTTCTCCATTTCCACGATGTAGGACAAAAATACAGCCATGGCGCTGATCGCCTTGATATCCGCCTCGCTGAATACATGCCCCGGCTTGTGCAGGCCGCAGACGGTTCCGTAGGAGCGGCCGCTCGCCAGCACGATCGGGACGCCGATGAAGGATCGGTTGCCCATAACGGCCGTAACCTCCATATGTCTGGCGAGGCCATCGTTCGTCGTATGAGGGATATAAAGAAGTCCTGTGCTGTTCTTCACGACAAGGCTGCAGTAGCTCTCCTCGAACGGGAGCCTCGTTCCTTCGCCGACGAGGATTTCGCTGCGGTTGAACGCCTTGATGATCTCGTTGACCTTGCCGTCGTTGGTGGCGATGAAAATGGAATCCAGCATGAGAAGCCTGCTGAGCACATCAATGATATAAGTCGAAGCTTCTTCTATATTGGCAAAGAATTTCTGGGGGATAGTCATGGTTCACCCGATTTCTTTTAGCTTGCCTCTCTATTCTACAGGAAGGTTCATGCGCTGAACAGGCGTTCGCCTTTAAATGAAGCCGGTACAGAGTTTCTCGTTTCTTGCCCGACTGCGTTTCGAATCCTATCCTTCCCAAAACCTTCGGCCTATGCTATGATATGAAAGCGTTATCAAACGCCACTTTCTTACCAAGCAAGGGGGATAACGGAATGATTAACGTGCCATCAAACGACCGCAATGTGTACGAGGACTTTGATGTAGAGACGGACATTCTGTATTACAGGCTCGGCTCCTTCGGACTTGTAAGCTTCCACGGCAGCAACTACAATATTAAAAAGAAAATGTCTGCCGACCAGATCAACCGGTTGTGCCGGAACGGACTGTTCTATCCGGTCGCTTCGGGATGTTACGTGAATACAGCCAAGATCAGCGGAATCGAAGAGGGAGCCGTCTACTTCGGCAGCACCGGCCCCGAAGCGAAGCGCGTGTCCCTCTCCCGCTGGAAGGCCTATCAGCTGCGCAGCCATCTGTCGCAGGCGCGCAGCAACCCTGCCCAGTAATCAGCCGATTCCATGGCAGGCCAATGAAAAAGCCTCTGCTTGCGCAGAGGCTTTTTTTTCATGGAACCGCCAGCTAGTCCTCGTCGCGCTTCACGCCGAGAATCTTGTATTCCGGCTCGGGGCCGTACAGCTTGGAACGGACCATGAACCACTGGAACAGATGAGTGACGAATACCTTGAGCACCGCATAGCCGGGCACGGCGAGAATGATCCCGAGGAAACCGAACAGCTTGCCCGAGGTAAGGATGACGAAGATGATTGTAATCGGGTGGATGCTCAGCGTCTTGCCCATGACCTGCGGCGAGATGAACTTGCCTTCGATCAGCTGCACGCAAGTCCATACGACGACCATCTTCAGCAGCATGATCGGAGAGGTGAAGGCGGCTACGACGAGCGCCGGCGTGATGGCGATGGCAGGCCCGATATAGGGAACGACGGCCGTGCAAGCAGCTACGATGGCGAGCACAAGCGCGTAGTCCAGTCCGATGATCAAATATCCGATGAACAGCAGCGCTCCGATGCATAGGCTCACGATGATCTGGCCGCGGATATAGGAGCTGATCTGATGATTGGACTCCGTCAGTACGCGGCGTGTCTCTCCCCGCATCGTCGTAGGCAGCATGGCCGTGAAGAAGATCGGCAGCTTCTTGCCGTCCTTGAGCATGTAGAACAGGATGAACGGCAGCGTGACGATCGCCAGGACGAATTCCGTCACCGTGCCGAGGAAGCCGCCGATGTTGGCCAGCGTGCTCTGGAGGATTTTGCCGGCTCTGCTCGACAGCTCCTGCGCGATCTTTTGCGGATCGTAATTGAGGTTCGTCTGAAGCTGGGTCACGAGATCGCTTCCGAGATAATAAGTCGTCTTGTCTTGGACATACTTCGTATAGACGGGAATATTGTCCACGAGACTCGTCAATTGCTCCCGGATGATCGGAACGACGATCGTAATGAGCAGCGTCAGCAGGCCGATGATGATGACGTACAGCGCCGCGATGACCCATCCGCGCTTCATGCCCTGCTTCTCCATCCAATCGACGAGCGGATTGAGGAGGTAATAAGCGACTCCAGCGAGAAGCATCGGCAGCAGCACCGTCTTCGCCAGCACGAGCAGCGGAACAAAGATGAACGTAATATGCGCGAATACAAGGATGTTGATCCCGACAAGCAGCAGAACCAGCAGGAACAGCACGAATTTGTTGTTGATGAAGAACTTCTTGAACCGGTCCAGTCTGGCTTCCGACTGGCGGTCTTCCTGCGTCAGGTCCACTTAAAGTCCCTCCCGAGAGTCAGCCAATTATTGCCTTCCTCCAAATGATAATCTTCCCCGCCGCCGACTGCAAATACTAAGGCGGCCCCACCAAGGTTCATACGCAGCAAAAGCCTTTTGGATTCCGCTTTCTTCCCTTTACGTTCTTTTCTTTTCCGTCTATAATGGGAATATAGCGGTTTTGAAATGAAGTTTCACGGAATGAAACCTCGACTCGGTTGCTGCCAAGCGCCGTTTTTTTGACGCGTTTCATTCCGGAAACCCAGCTGTGGCAACACCTTTCCCGCAGCCGTCCTTTTCGTTTCCTAATTGCAAATTGCCTGAGGGGAGCAAAGCTAGATGCCATTGCAAAATCAGTACTCGGTCCGTTCTACGCTTGAAGTCGGCGGTAAGTCCTACACTTACTACAGCCTTCAAGGTCTGGAAGAGAAGGGACACGGAGCCATCTCCAAGCTTCCGGTCTCCATCAAAGTCCTGCTCGAAGGCGCCGTGCGCCAGTTCGACGGACGCGGCATCACTGCCGATCACGTGAAACAGCTCATGAGCTGGGCCGAGAAGCGCGAAGACAAGGAAATCCCGTTCATTCCGTCCCGTATCGTCCTGCAGGATCTCACCGGCGTGCCGGTTGTCGTCGATCTTGCGGCCATGCGCGAGACGGTCAAGAAAGCCGGCGGAGATCCGAAGAAGATCAACCCGCTCGTGCCGGTCGACCTCGTCATCGACCACTCCGTCATGGTTGACGCCTTCGGCTCGCCTGACGCTCTGGAAATCAACCAGAAAATCGAATTCGAGCGCAACGCCGAGCGCTACAAGTTCTTCCGCTGGGCGCAAACCGCGTTCGACAACTTCCGCGCGGTACCGCCGGATACGGGCATCGTCCACCAGGTCAACCTGGAATATCTCGCTTCCGTAGCCACGACGAAGGTGATTGACGGCGAAACGGTCGTCTTCCCGGACTCCCTCGTCGGCACGGACTCCCATACGACGATGATCAACGGCCTCGGCATCGTAGGCTGGGGCGTCGGCGGCATCGAGGCCGAAGCCGGCATGCTCGGCCAGCCGCTCTACTTCGTCGCTCCCGAGGTCATCGGCTTCAAGCTGACCGGCATGCTGGCGGAAGGCGCTACGGCGACCGACCTTGCCCTGACGGTTACCGAGATTCTCCGCAAGCGCGGCGTTGTCGGCAAGTTCGTGGAATTCTTCGGCGACGGCCTCTCCAACATCAGCCTGCCTGACCGCGCGACGGTCGCCAACATGGCTCCGGAATACGGCGCCACGGTCGGCTTCTTCCCGGTCGACGCCATCACGCTGAACTTCCTGCGCCAGACGGGCCGCACGGAAGAGCAGATCGAGCTGGTCGAGGCTTACTACAAGGCTCAAGGCATGTTCCGCACGGACGACACGCCGGATCCGACGTTCACCGACGTCATCGAGCTCGACCTGTCCACGATCGTTCCTTCCCTGGCCGGTCCGAAGCGTCCTCAGGACCGCATCGAACTGACCGCCATGAAGGAAGCTTGGAGCAACACGGTCCGCACGCCGGTCGACAAAGGCGGCTACGGCCTGTCCGACGCCAAGATCGAAGAAGTCGTCGAAGTGAAGCACAAAAACGGAAAAGTGAGCCAAATGGGCACCGGCGCCGTCGTGCTGGCAGCCATCACGAGCTGCACGAACACGTCCAACCCTAGCGTTATGCTGGGCGCCGGCCTCGTGGCCAAGAAAGCCGTTGAAAAAGGCCTCGTGAAGCCGGAATACGTGAAGAGCTCCCTGACTCCGGGATCCCTTGTCGTAACCGACTACCTCACGAAGTCCGGCCTGCTGCCTTACCTCGAGAAGCTCGGCTTCTACGTGGCGGGCTACGGCTGCGCGACCTGCATCGGCAACTCCGGCCCGCTGCCGGACGAGATCAGCCAAGCGATCGCCGACAACGACATGACGGTCGCTGCCGTCCTGTCCGGCAACCGGAACTTCGAGGGCCGCATCCATGCCCAGATCAAAGCCAACTACCTGGCGTCTCCGCCGCTCGTAGTCGCTTACGCACTGGCCGGCACGGTCGACATCGACTTCGCGAACGATCCGATCGGCCACGACCAGCAGGGCGAGCCTGTATACCTGCGCGACATCTGGCCTTCCTCCGAGGAGATCGCGAACGCGGCAAGCTCCGCGATTACGCCTCAGATGTTCCGCGACAAGTACGACAATGTCTACACGCACAACGAGCGCTGGAACCAGATTCCGGTTCCGCAGGGCGAGCTGTACGAGTGGGATGAGAACTCCACGTACATCGCCAACCCGCCGTTCTTCGACAGCCTGGCGGACGGCATCCGCGACGTCGAGGACATCAAGCATGCCAAGACGCTCCTGCTGCTGGGCGATTCCGTCACGACGGACCATATCTCCCCTGCAGGCAGCATCCGCGCCGACTATCCGGGCGGCAAATACCTCATCGAGCACGGCGTGGAGAAGAAGGACTTCAACTCCTACGGTTCCCGCCGCGGCCATCACGAGGTCATGGTTCGCGGAACGTTCGCCAACATCCGCATCCGCAACCAGGTCGCTCCGGGCACCGAGGGCAGCTACACGACTTACCTGCCGACGGATGAAGTGACGTCCGTCTACGAAGGTTCGATGAAATATCAAGCCGACAAGACGAACCTCATCGTCATCGGCGGCAAAGAGTACGGCACCGGCAGCTCCCGCGACTGGGCAGCCAAAGGTACGTTCCTGCTCGGCGTCAAAGCCGTCATCACCGAGAGCTTCGAGCGGATCCACCGCGCGAACCTGGTCGGCATGGGCGTTCTGCCGCTCTGCTTCCAGGAAGGCCAAGGCTGGAAAACGCTCGGCATCACGGGACGCGAGACCTTCGACATTGAAGGCCTGAGCAACGACGTGAAGCCTGGAGACAAAGTGACCGTCGTCGCTACGCGGGAAGACGGCAGCACCTTCCAATTCCAGGTTACTGTCCGTCTGGACTCCCTGGTCGAGGTCGACTACTACCGCAACGGCGGCATCCTGCAGACCGTTCTGCGCCAGATGCTGAGCGAGCAGAAGTAAGCTTTCGAATGACTAAATAAGATTGAAGCAACAAAACAGGAGAAACCGAGCCCTGCTCGGTTTTCTCCTGTTTTTTTTACCTGCCCATACAGCCTTCTCAAGCAAATTGCAGACAAAACAAACTGCCCGACCACCAGGCTTACATGTTCAAGCCTAGAAGCAGGAACAGTGGAAATGACCGTTGGTTTAAAAAAGAATTACAACAAAGGAATAGGCAGATAATGAACTGCTTTTCCTTGAGTTATTTTGTCAATCACTCATTTAGGTTCGGTCGTCGTTTCTTCAATATCTGTAAAATAGTGTAAATGTAGTGCTGAAGTACTATTCCTTTTTATTGGCTAAAAATATACATTTTTTAAACAGATTAATCTTGCAAAAGAATCAACAAATGATACCGGCGAGGCAAGAGACATAGCTACCGAACAACTAGTCTCAGCAATCTCTTCAAATCCACTCCAGCGGGCTGGTGAGTCATTTATTTTTTAAAAGGAGTTAATCTTAACAAGATGAAGAAACTATCCTGCTTTGTCCTATCCTTAATATGCACTTTCATATTGACATTGATCTTTACCCTTATATTTCGTTATAGCAATGCTGAAGGTGACCATATCATAATTTTTTCTCTACTGGTTACTATCTCCATTCAAATTTCGTTTGTAATCACATTACTGATTAGCCGAAAATGAAAACTTTCATCATTTGGGTTGGATTAAGAAATAATTTAGAGCGAATATAATATGAGTCTTCATATCTTTCTATCCTATCTCCACTGGCGTTGTCTAAATACGCTTAAATAAATGAGGAGGGTTCAATGGTCGGGGAAAAAACGTACTTTCTATGGATCGGCCTCGTATTTCTCCTTATCGTCTCTTTAATTGCATTTACTTCTGTACAGCTTGGACAGAATCGTAGCAGCACCGCACAATCTCATTTAAAAGGAACGATCGGCCATACCATGTTCAATTATCGATCTCACTTGAATGCTATTGCGGATGAAAGAACTCTTTCAGATCAGAATCTGAATCAAGCGCATGACAGGTTGTTGGCCTGTCACGCCTATGCAGAAACGCTGGACTTTGCTCTAAGGCCTGTCTTGCCTATGTTGGTTCCTGCAACGGAAAGCATGCTGCAAATTGTCGATTACCTGGAACGGCAACGAAATGCCGACCCTTTAAATTGGACCGAAAAGCACACTCAAACCTATACAAAGCTTCTTGATTTCATACAAGCGATGAATGATCCCTTAAGCCGGGTTTATTATGAACCAGACTCCCATGAAGGTACTGGAATTTCACTAACCCTTCATAACACAGACGAGATGAAAACCTATAATGACGCTTTGCGCTCTTACGTCTCCAGCCTGAACTAAATGCAGATGAGCATGAAAAGGGCGGTTCTTAGAAGCCTCTGAAATTCAAAAACTGCTGGCATTCATGCCAACACAGCAAAAAGGGACGAAACTGGAGCTTTATCGGTTTCGTCCCTTTTTATGGCCGCTTTTCTAGGCAGATTATGGGCAGTGCGGAGCCATCCGGCATCCAGCCAACATCATTCCAAGCCCTTTTCCCTCTATGAAAAGCAAAGAGGCCTCCCTTCGTGGAGGCCTCTGAAAAAGAAGCAAAGGATGCGGAATCATTCTGGAGAAACGAACGTGCTCGCCTTTGTCCCCGAAATTCAACCGCTAAAGGCGGTAAATCAGAGAATTTTGGGAACAACAGCGATCGGAAAAATGATCCGCACGCGCAGCGACACCTTTTTCAGCGGCCTTCCCTTCGGGCAGCCTCTTATTTCCCCGTTTTGAAGGCCGCATCATGAGCCTTGGCGAAGTCGGCCGGAGTGATCTCGCCCCCGAACAGCGCCTGGATCTGGTTCAGGTGGACCTCGGCGGCGGCGCCCGCCATCTGCACGTCGGCGAACAGCGTAATGCTCGTCGCCTTGTTCACTTCCTTGAGCAGGTCGACGTACAGCTGCGGCAGCTCGATCTTGGACGTGTCCACCTTGGTGGCCGGGATGACGCCGGCGCCGTTGACCGACTCCTCGCCCCATCGCTTCACGAAGTACTTCACGAACTTCTTCGCTTCTTCCCGGACCGGGGAGTTCTCGGCGACGAACAGGCCGACGCCCGGACCGCCTACCCAGCCGTCGATATTGCCCTTGCCGCCGGCTATCGTCGGAAATTTGAAAAAGCCCATGCTGTCGCGGAAGTCCTGCGGGA
The DNA here is from genome assembly GCF_004000905.1 of Paenibacillus humicus NBRC 102415. Lineage (GTDB taxonomy): Bacteria > Bacillota > Bacilli > Paenibacillales > Paenibacillaceae > Paenibacillus_O > Paenibacillus_O humicus. Next base: position 21,043 of record NZ_BIMD01000054.1, on the reverse strand, counting down.
TGTTGGCGCTCGTCGTGTAGTTCGGGAGCTCCCAGGTGCCCATCAGATACATGGCCGCCTCGCTGTTCATATATTCCGCTTTCACTTCGTCGTTCGACAGGCCGTTGAAGCCTTTGTTGAAGGCATTCATGGCGACCAGATCCTGCACGCGCCTGGCCGCCTCGACCAGGCCGGGCTCGGTGAAGGAGGAGGCGCCCTTGATGGCGCTCGCCAGCTTCTCCGTTCCGGCGATGCGGTCCGCCAGGTACATGTACCAGAGAGAGCCCGTCCAGCGGTCCTTGTTGCCCAGCGCGATCGGCACGACGCCATGGTCCGCGAGCGTCTTCACGATCTTCAGAAACTCGTCGTAGGTGGCGGGAGGCTGCAGGCCGTATTTCTCGAAGATGCGCTTGTTGTAATAGACGGGAGCGATATTGAACTCCAGCGGCAGCGCGTACGTTTTGCCGCCTGCCATATAGGCTTCCGTCGTGCCCGGAATGAACGAGTCCTGCAGCTCGCCGTGCAGCAGATCGTCAAGAGGCGTGAACAGCCCGCCTTGGACGAAATCCTGCAAATAACCGGCCGCCCAGGTGAGGCCGACATCCGGCAGCTCGTTGACGGCGGAGAGCACCCTGATCTTGGCCTTGTACCGCTCATTGTCCAGCACTTCCTGCTTGATCGTGACGCCGGGATTCTCCGCCTCATACTCGGCGACGATCTTGTTCACGATCTGGTGCTGGCCCGATGCGCCGCCCTCCGGCCACAGATGCATCATATTGATCGTCACCGTCTGGCCGGCTTCCCCGCCAGTCCCTTCGGAATCGCCGCCCGAGCCTTTTACGCATCCGGACATCATGAGAGCCAGGGCGGCTGCAAGAGCCGCGACCGCTCGGATTTTTTTGCCCACGTTCATAGCCTCCACCAACCCGCTCGCAGGATGAGCTCCGGACGGAATGAGCGCCTTACTCCTTCACTCCGCCAAGCGCTACGCCCGCGATAATATATCTCGACAGCAGGAAGTATATCACAAACAGCGGCAGCACGGTCAGAGACAGCCCCATGTAGATCGAGCCGAATTCCGTCTTGTAGATATCCCCCTTGAGCAGGCTGACCATGATCGGCAAGGTGTACTTGCTCTTGTCCGTGAGGAGGATGAGCGGCATGAACAGGTTGTTCCAGCTCGCCACGAAGGCGAAGATCGCCTGAGTGGCGATCGCCGGAACCATGATCGGCAGGACGATGCGGTTGAAGGTGTAGAACTCGCCCGCGCCGTCGATCCGCGATGCCTCCACCATCTCGATGGACAGCGTCGCGAGCAGATACTGCCGCATGAAGAATACGATCGCCGGCGCTGCGATGGACGGCAGGATGAGCGGCAGGAAGCTGTTCGTCCAGTGCAGCTGGTACATCATCTTGTAGAAGCCGATCGCGCTCGCCTGGGCCGGAATCATCATGACGAGCATGATGAAGGTGAAGAACGCCTGGCGCATCCTCCAGTTGTAGGCGACCAGGGCATAAGCGGTCAGCGACGAGAAGTAGACCGCGCAGATCGTCGAGAAGCCCGAGATGATCAGCGAGTTGAAAAAGCCCTTGAGCGGATCGAAGCTCTTGCTGAGCAGCACGTCCAGATTGGTCTTCATGTGGACCGAAGGCAGCAGGGAGAGGCCGCTTTGGATTTCCGCCGTGGAGCGGGTGGCGTTGACGAACATGATCCAGAAGGGCAGGATGCTCAGCAGCGACAGGATGATGCAGACGACATAAACGATTGTTTTGTTGATGCGAAGGGAGACTCCCGCGCTTTTTTGAAGGTTGGCCACGCCTTACATCCCCCTTGCCGCCGCTTCAGCAGCTTTATTCCGATTTTTAGCCGCTTTTTTGGCTTTAGCCGCATCGCGGTCGCGCATGAGGTAGAACAGCAGGGCCGACAGCACGGCCGCAATGATGAACATGATCATGCTGGCGGCAGCGGCGCGGTTGTACATGTAGCTGCCCTTGAACGCCTGACCGTAGATGAACACGGAGGTCGTCAGCGTCGCGTCGTCCGGCCCGCCGTACAGGAACAGCTGCGGAATGTCGAACAGCTGCAGGCCGCCGATCATCGATGTGATCAGCGTATAGAGCATGATCGTCCGCAGGCTCGGCAGCGTCACGCGGAAAAAGATCTGCCATCCGTTCGCCCCGTCGATGGAGGCGGCCTCGAACAGCGCGGGGTTGATGCCCATGACGCCTGCGATGAGGATGATCATCGTGTTGCCGTACCACATCCAGAACTGGATGAACGCGACGATTCCCTGCGCCGTCGTCTTGTCCTGGAGGTAATTGACGGGAGAGTGGATCCAGCCGAGCGACTCCAGCAGGCTGTTGATCGGTCCCATCGGATACGAGAACAGCGAGTTGAACAGGACGGCGATCGTGCTCGCCGTAATGATGTTCGGCATGTAGAGCAGCACTTTGAATATGCCCTGCCCCCGCACCTTCGTGCGCTGGCTCGTGAACCAGGCGGTGAGCAGCAGCGCCAGCAGCATCTGGGGAATGAAGTTGAGAATCCAGATGAGGGCTGTGTTGGAAAGCGACTTGCGGAAGGAGACGTTGTCGAAGAGAAGATACCTGAAGTTCTCGAACGGCTGGTCCAGGAAATGGACCGGCTTCGGGATGACTCCCTTCATATCCGTAAACCCGATGACCGCGGTATACAGAACGGGATAGAACGAGAATACCAGGAACGCAAGCAGGAATGGCAGGCTGAACAGATAGCCGAATTTTGAATAGCTGACGCCCTTGCGGCGCATGGCTCTCACCCCATATCGATCAAATTCAGATAAGGGGCGGGATGACCCGCCCCTTTGGCGCTGTTACTCGCTTTCGATTCCGAGCTGATCCTGGACCTTCTGCTTGAAGTCCTTGATCGTCTGCTCCCGGCTCTTCTTGCCTTCGGAATATTCGCGCACCTGATCGCGCCAGATGAGGTTGATCGATTCGTCGTATTGGGTGAGGTTTTTGCCTGTCGCGTTGGCGTTGGCCGGAACGAAGACGTCGAACATGTTCTGTCCGCCCAGCAGGTCGACCTTGCCGTCCGATTTGGACATGACGACGGAGGAGGCTACGCTGTCCTTCGTGCCCTGCTCGCCTTCCTTCATCGTGCCGTTCGCCCAGTAGTACTGGAGGCCCGTCTCGGAGGAATCAAGCGTGACCCACTTGACGAAATCCGCCACGGCCGCTTTTTTGGCGTCGTCCTTGGCCGCTTCCTTGTTCGCGAGCAGCCAGGTGCCGCCCCAGAAGAAGCCTGTCGTCGGCTCCGTTACGGCCCAGTCGCCGCTGGTGTCCTTCACTTGGCCGTTCATGACGTAGTTGATGAGCCAGGCGGGGCCGAAGAAGCCGAAGATCGGCTGCTTGCCGGTGCCGGACATATCCGCATACCAGCCCTCGGTCCAGTCCTTCGTGTCGTTGGAATAGCCGTTGTCCTTCAGCTTCTTGGAGAAGTCGAGGAACTGCTCCCGCTTCGGATCGATATGCAGCTTGCCGTCTACGAGCCAGCCTTTGTCGGAGCTGTTTTCAATCGGATGCCAGATGTCGCCGTCGCCGGAGACGATGCCGTAGCCTTTGGCCTTCAGCTTCGCGGCCGCATCGAAGAACTTATCCCAGCCGGGACCGATCTCCGTCTTGATCGCAGCGGGATCGTCGGTGCCGAATACGTCCTTGGCGAGCGAGCGGCGATAGATGAACGCCCCGCCGGTCGCTTGATAAGCGAGCGCCTTGAGCTGGCCGTCCTTGCTGCCGATGTCCACGGAATATTGGGCGATGCCGGCATCCTTCACCAGCTGGTCCTCCAGGCCCAGATCGGCATAGTTGGCCGCGTAGTCGGAAGCGTCGCCCTGCGTATACTTGAGAACGAAGGCGGACTCGGCCGCATAGATGTCCGGAGCGTCCTTGCCGCCGCCGGCGAGCGCCTGGTCGAGGGCCGGCTGGTAAGCTCCGTCCGTCGTCGCGATGACCGTCGTTTTGAAGTCGACGTTCGCATCGGGATGGGTTTCGAGGTATTTTTTCGTCATGTTCGGAATTTCATCCGTGAAGCTCCACAGATTGATCGTGACCTTCTCCGCAGGCTTGCCCGTCGCGGAGCCCGTATTGGAGCTGGTACCCGAGTTGCTCGCCCCTGCATTGTCGGCGGGCGAATTCGAGTTGCCGCCGCATGCAGCGAGAACAGATGACAACAGAACGATAGCCGTCGTGGTCGATAAAACGCGCTTCATGTGTGTTTCCTCCCCTTTTTGTGACGCACTGTTCTTGTAACCGCATACATAATTATAAAATTTGCAATGTAAGCGCAACAGTAACAGCGATTGGGAGAAATTCCACTTTTATCGGATCGATGAATCGGCGTCCAGCACCTGGCTCCGGTACTGCCTCGGGCTTGTCCCCTCGTTGTCCTTGAACACCTTGATGAAATATTTGGCCGTGCCGTAGCCGACCTTCTCGGCGATCTCGGAGATCGGCATCCGGGTCGAGACCAGCAGCTCCTTGGCCCGCTGCAGCCTTAGGCGCGTGAGATAGTCGCTGAAGGTGACGCCGGTCTGCTCCTTGAACAGCACGCTGAAATAACTCGCATTGAGATGCGTCAGCTCCGCGACCTGCTTCATGCTGATCGGCTCCTCCAGATGGGCGTCGATATAGCTGATGGCGTCCTTGATCGGCGTGCCGTAGCGCGCTTCGCCGCGGCCGACCTCCAGCAGCTTGGCGTCGACGAGCTTCTCCATCGCATCGATGCGGTCCCGGCCGTCGTCGAGCTCGAACGCTCTCTGCACGGTTTCCGCCAGGATATCCTTGTCCAGCGGCTTGAGAATGTAGTCGAAGGCCCCGAGCTGCAGCGCCTTCCGCGCATAGTCGAATTCGGCATAACCGGAAATGACGATGATGACGGGCAGAGGCCCGCGCCCCGCCAGCGTCTCCAGCATCTGCAGCCCGTCCACCTCCGGCATCCGCACATCCGTGATGATGATATGGGCTGTATTGAGTTTCAGCCATTCCAGCGCCTCGACTCCGCTCGCCGCCGTCTCGATCCGGTGCCGGCCCGCCGACCAGGCGGTGAGCGTCTTCTGGATGCCCAGCCGCGTGCGAGGCTCATCGTCCACAATCAACAACGTTTTCATCCGCGTTCGTCTCCTCCCGAAGGAATCGTGATCTCAAAGCTTACTGTCGTGCCTGAGCCGGCCTTGCTCTCGATATGCAGCCCGCCTCCGCGATCCGTGGAGCCGGGATAATGGAGCTTGAGTCGCCTTTGGACGTTGGACATGGCTACTCCAGCCCCTTTCTTGGAATCCTGGGGAGCGACGGCATCGAGGCTCTGCATGAGCCGGATCACCGTCTCGCCGTCCATCCCGATTCCGTCGTCGATGACGGCCACGGTCGCGAAGCCGGGCTCGGCGGAATGAATTCGGACTTTGACGGATCCTGGCACGATGCGGCTCTCCACGCCGTGCAAAATCGCATTTTCCACGAGCGGCTGCAGGATGAGCTTTGGAATCGGCACCTGAAGCAGCTCCTCCTCGACGTCGATGTCCCAGCTCAGCCGGTCGATGAGGCGCATTTTCATGATCTGCAAATAGCGCTGCGTGTGCTCCACCTCGTCGCGGACGGTCACCCACTCATCGTCGGCCGCCGCGCTGCCGATGACATAGCGGAACAATCCCGACATGGCGAGAATTGTCCGCGCCAGCTCGCTCTCCTCTTTTTCCTCCAGCGACCAATAAAACGCTTCCAGCGTGTTGAACAGGAAATGCGGATTGATCTGCGCCTGCAGCGCCTTGAGCTCGGTGCGGCTCTGGGTGAGCTCCTTCTCATAAACGACCTGGATCAGCTCGTTCATATGGTCGACCATCCGGTTGTACGTGTGGTTCAGCTCGTTGATCTCCATCGTCCGCAGGCGGTTGTCGCCGGCCGGAATCGGCTTGAGCCCCCCGAATCGGGCGCTGCGCATCGTTCTCATGAGCTGCTGGATAGGCCGCGTGATCATCGTCGACAGCAGCAGCGTCAGCAGCAGGAAGGCGAAAGCGGCGATTCCGATCGACACATAGATGGCCATTCGCAGCACCGAGATGCCCTCCGTCGCCGCCTCGACCGGCAGGAGCAGCACGAGCTTCCAGCCCGTGACGCCGGAATGCTGGCGGACGGCCAGCATCCGCTCCTGGCCGACCGTCACGGTGCTGCCGCTCTGGGCGATGACCGCCGACGCCGTCTCGTCATCCATATCCGACAGGATCGGATTGCCCTCGGCGTCGCTCAGCAGCATGGACTCCCTTCCTTTGGACGGATCTCCTCGGCTCTCCGATTGATCCATCTTGAAGTAATCCCGGTTGACATGAACGACCACGTAGCCGCCGGGCGAATAGGCATGATCGAGCAGGTTGATGCGGCGGACGGCGAGCACCGTGTCCGGCGATCGCGGATCGATTCCGATCCAGGCGAGGCGGCCCTTCTTTTCGTCCGCTGCCGCTAGCGCATCTCCGGAAATGCGGTTCAGGCTCGTATCGTCGAGCGGGAACAGCCGCTTGTTGCCGATGGTGTAGAGCTCCAGCGAGCTGATGCCGGAGGAATAGGCCATGTAATTGTTCGCGATCTGCAGCAGCGACTGGCGCTCGTTGAAATTGGAGCGGATCCCCTGCACCTCCCGGGAGAGCAGCTTCTGCACATAGGAATCCGCAGCGACCTGGGTCGTGAGCGAGTCGATCCCCTTCAGCAGCGCATCCAGCCGCCCGTTGGCCTGAATGGCGGTCTGCTGGATATGCTTTTCCGCACTTTGCTTGAGAAGCACGGACACCTCTCCGTAAATAAACGCTCCTGCAAAGGTCAGCACGAGAATCATCGTCAGCGTAAAGCTGATGAAGATCTGATTTCGCAGCGTGTTGGTCTCCCGCAGGTGGCCCAGCAGCCGATTGCCCCACCCTCTCACTGGCAACAGTCCTCGCTTCCGTCATGCTAGAATGCTAGCATCAACGTAATGGATTCGGATAATCGTGTCAAATGGTTGTTGCTCCCCCGAAAACCAATTTTAACGGTATTTTTCACAAGCATCGGAGACTGCCGGAGACGGGGAAGAGTCTGCTAAAATTAGGGGAGAACTTGATTCCAACCATCGGGGATGACTGAAAATGAAAACGGTTAACTACAAGGAACCTATCGTAACCCACATCTTCACCGCCGACCCGTCGGCGCATGTATTCGAGGGCAAGCTGTACATCTATCCGTCTCATGATCTGGACCATGAGCAGGTGTCGAACGACAACGGCGACCAATACGACATGGAGGACTACCACGTCCTGTCGATGGAGGATGAGAGCTCTCCCTGCATCGACCACGGCGAGGCTCTTCATCTGCGGGACATTCCCTGGGCCAAGCAGCAGCTGTGGGCTCCGGACGCGGCCTGCAGGAACGGCCGCTACTACCTGTTCTTCCCGGCCCGGGATCATGATCATGTCTTCCGCATCGGCGTCGCGACCGGCGCCTCGCCGGCCGGCCCGTTCGAGCCGCAGCCGAGCTATATTCCCGGCAGCTTCAGCATCGACCCGGCCGTGTTCGTCGATGGCGACGAAGCCTACATGTACTTCGGGGGCTTGTGGGGCGGCCAGCTCGAGAAATGGCAGACCGGGGAATTCCTCGCCGATGCCGAAGGTCCGGCGCCGGACGCCCCGGCGCTAGGACCGCGCGTGGCCCGGCTCAGCGACGACATGCTGTCGTTCCAGGAGCCGCCGAGCGAGGTTTCCATCGTCGACATCGACGGCCGGCCGATCCTCGCGGGCGACGAGGACCGGCGGTATTTTGAAGGTCCATGGATGCACAAATACAACGGAAAGTATTACCTCTCCTATTCGACCGGCACGACGCACAAGCTCGTCTATGCCGTAGGCGACAATCCTTGCGGACCGTTCACGTTCCAGGGCACGATCCTTAACCCGGTTATCGGCTGGACGACCCACCACTCTATCGTGGAATTCCAGGGCAAATGGTATCTGTTCTATCACGACAGCTCCCTGTCCGGCGGCGCCGACAACAAGCGTTGCGTGAAGTTCGCCGAGCTCAAGTACAAGGAAGACGGCACGATCGAGACGATCGATCCGTACGAGTAAAGGCGGCGGGCCTGTCGGAGCAGCAGCGTCCTCGGACAGGAGCATGAACCGACAAAAGGCACCCGGTCCGGGTGCCTTTCCTGCTTTTTCGGATGCCTTTAGTCGATCGGCAGCCGCGGGCTCATTCCCGTTCTCCTCGATAGAGAGAATACCGTTCATGGGCTGCATATCGACAGTCCAACAATCCGCTATCGAACGTTCTTGCGAGCCCCCCGGCCTCCAAGCGTCCTCCTCTATTCAAGGAGATATCCGCTCACTTCGCGACGGCTGCAGAGGCTCCTCGCCTTCTTTTCATGAAGGCGTTGATCCGCTCGGAGAACAGCAGCAGTCCGGCCGCCAGGACCAGAAGGTACAGCGGCAGGATGCCGCTGGCCGACCGGGAGGCGATGAAGCCGAACAGCGGCGGCAGCAGCGTGCTTCCCGTATAAGCGGCGGCCATCTGGAAGCCCATGATCGATTGGGACGGACCTTTGCCGAAGCGCACCGGCGTCTCATGCAGCATGCAGGGGAATATAGGCGCGAGCCCGAGTCCCACGACGACGAACCCGATCAGCGAGAATACGGTCGGCAAAGGCAGGAGCATGAGGACGATTCCCGTCACGGCCAGCAGTTGCCCGCCGCGGATCATCGCGCGGTTGCTCAGCTTGAAGGTGACGAAGCCGGCCAGGAACCTGCCTGCGGTAATGCCCCCGTAGTAGAAGGAGATCCATTTGGCGGCATCCGTCGCGGACACGCCTTTGGATTCCGACAAATAGGTGCTGCCCCAAAGGCCGAGCGTGGCTTCAACGCCGGAATAAAACAGGAACGAGAGCAAGGCCAGCTTGACGCCCTTGATTTTGAAGGGAATGGCGCCTCCTGCCCGGTCATTCTCCTCCGTTGCCTCGGAACCGCCCGCTTGGTCCGTCCGGCTCAATCGCGCGACTTTGGCCCACAGCGGCAGCGTCAGCAGCAGGATGAGAACGAGTCCGAACTGGATCAGCGAGACGTTGAGATAGCCGTTCCTCCACGACCGCTCCAGGATGGAATGGGCCATGATGACTGGCCCAAGCGTAGCTCCGACGCCCCAGAAGCAGTGCAGCCAGCTCATATGCCGGGCTTTGTAATGCTCCGCGACATAGCTGTTCAGCCCGGCATCGACGCAGCCGGCTCCAAGCCCGAGCGGAACGGCAAAAACGAACAGCCAGGCCGTCGCCGGAGCATAGGAAAAGCCGAGCAAGGCTGCCGCCGTGACGAGGCAGCTGAACAAGGTCACCTTGCCGGTGCCGAAGCGCTTAAGAAGGATTCCGGTAGCCAGGCTGGATACGATTGTGCCGGCGGTGACCGTCATGAAGATCAGCCCGGCCATGGAGACCGGCGCTCCGATATCCCGGTGCAGGGCCGGCCATGCCGCTCCGAGCATCGAATCGGGCAAGCCCAGACTGATGAAGGCCAAGTAGATGATGATCAAAAAGAAAGCTGCCATCGTTTCACCCTTCCGTTCTTGACGAAAATAGATCCTGAGAAATCATTGCTTCAAGGGAAAGGGTCTTCAGTCCGCCCAAATAGTCGGAAGGCCAGTGGCTGTGGACAAGCTCGGGCAGATGCTCCAGGGGAACATAGCTGCGGCTCCTCTGGCCGATCCGCTCCAGCAGCGCCTCGTCGGCCTCGGAGTCGCAAAATACGATCCGCTTCGGGTTGAGGATGACCGTGAATGCAGCCACCAGCCGGGCGACCGCATCGACATGGACCTCATCCAGCGTCCTCCCGTCCAGAAATCCGCGCTCCTGCAAAGCCTGCCCGAAATTCCGCTGTCCGTCCATGGGGACAAAGGAGATTTCGCCTGAGAAGGAGGTGTTCCCGCGCAGAATGGTGCCGTTCGCCATGATGCCCGCCCCCGGTCCATTGTTGCCGAAATAAAGATACACGAGCGAGGCCGATTCGGCTTCGTCCGCCTTGGCGGCAAAACCGAGCACCGCGGCGTTCATGTCATTTTCGACCCGGACCGGAATCTGAAGCCTCTCCTCGAAGTAGGCTTTCAGCTCCAAGCCCTCGTAGCGGCCGTAACCCGGAATATAACCGATCTTCCCATTCTTCACCGATCCCGGAACGCCGATGGCCAGCGAGCGCATTCTCGGATATTTCGCCATCAGCTCCTCCACCTGCAGCTGCAGCGCTCCGATGCCCTCGGTGAGCACGCTCGGGGCGATTCCTTCCTCCCTGGCCTCTCCCATACAGTCGAAGACGGAGTAGCGGGTCTCTTCCTTCTCGAGATAGACCGCCAGGCCGAGCATGAAATCGGGATTGTACGCATACCTGCCCGCCCGCCGGCCGCCGCTCGAATCGTCCAGGCCTATGGACCGGAGCTCTCCTTCCTTCTCCATGAGCGATACGAACTTGCTGATGGTGGGAAAGCTGAGGGACAGGCTGCGGCTCAGCTCGGCCTTGGTCGCGTGCCCCTTGGCGATCAGGCTGGATCGAATCGCTGCGGTTATGGTCCTGCGGATTTCACTGGGATCCGTCCGAGGCTCGCTCATCGATCGTCCCTCCCTTTCCTAACTTTTTAAACACGTTTACTAAGTTGGTTCGATCCTACCAGAGAATCAGCGGTTAGGCAACCTATTTCTCCTTCTTCCGTTGGTAAAGGCGGCTGCCATCCATAGAAGGACAGCCGCACCGCATGGCTGTCCCCTTCACGGTCATCCGGTCTATGCCTCCTTCGCTCTTAGCTATTCGGTCCACATCCAGCGTGCTGCAAGCGCCTCTTCCTATAGCGAAACCCATAGATCGCCATACCGATGGATCATTCCTTCCCCGCCGACATCCAGCTCGGCCTCGAAGGATGCGCTGCGGTAGCGATAGCGGGATTCCTCCTCCAGACAGCGATAAGACTGCTTCAGAGGCTGAACCGCGAGTGAAGGAAAGCGTACCCATGCCGCAGTCGTCTCCGCCTCTTGTCCCTTGCGCAGTCCGAGCCTGCGGATCGGCAGCGTGTTCGTAGCGGGAGTCAGCTCGATATCGATGTCCAGGCAGCCTTGCAACTCGGGCAGCTCCCGGCCGTCCATCGTCCAGTTTCCCCGCCCGTCCGCCTCCAGATGAAGAAGGGCCTCCTCGCCGCCATAGGCCAATTCGACCGACACTTCCCGCGTAAGCCAATCCGGGCAGGTCCTGATCAGGTAGGTGCAGCTGACAGGCTCGGAGCCGAGCCTTCCGACGATGCTTCCTGCCAGAAGGCGGCCTTCTTGGACGCGGAAGAGGCGGCAGTGCTCTAAAAATGGCTCATCCAGCCGTTTCCACAGCCGGGATTGGAGCAGAAGATGGAGATTTGATTTCATGGTCATGGAGAATGTCCTCCTTAGCTAGAGAATGAACGAGATTGGATTCGGGCAAAGATGAGGTAAATACATGTACGATCCATACAGGCTATCGCCGGTTCGTGGAAGGAGAATGAATTCATGTCGACTCAAAAAGAACCGGGAAGCAGGCTTCCCGAGCAAGCTGTCAACGCCATCGAGCAAATCTCCGGCACTCATCCCGGCTACAGGCGCGCTCATGCCAAGGGCATCTGCTGCGAGGCCGTATTCCGTCCCAGCGGAGCCGTCTCGGAATGGACGACGGCTCCCCATCTGCAGCAAGAGGAGACGCGCGCCATCATGCGCTTCTCCAATACGAATCCCGATCCCGACAACCGCGACCTGCTCTCTCCAGCGAAGGGACTTGCGGTCCAGTTCCTTCTGCCGGACGGAGCGAGGCCGGTCATCGTCGCCGCTACGACTCCTGTCTTCTTCGCCCGGACGCCCGAATCCTTCCTGGAGATGATGCAGGCTTTCCAGGAGGCGAAGCGCGGCGGCATCTCCGTCAAGGAGATTTTCACCGATCTAATCGGCCGGTTCCCCCATGCGAAGAGCGCCCTCGCCTCCATCTCCGCCCTGAAGCCGCCGGCCAGCTTCGCCAGCCGCCCGTATTATTCCATTCATGCGTTTTATTTCGTCGATAAGGCGGGCAAGCGGCGCCCGGTCAAATATGAATGGATTCCCGATGCGGGAGAAGACCATCTCGCGCTTGTGAAGGCGCCTTTTGCCGGGCATGATTACCTGGAAAAGGAATTGGCCGGGCGGCTGGAGGCATCTCCTGTCGGCTTCACGCTGCGCATCGTTCGGGGAGAGGAATGGGATCCCGTCGACGATCCGACCACGGAATGGCCGAGGGACCGGGAAGCCATCGATGCCGGCCAGCTTCTCGTGACCCGCATCGTCGAGGAACCGGAAGGGCTGCTCATGGATCCGACTGTGACCGGGGAAGGCATCGAAGTCAGCGAGGATCCGATTTTGCGCTTCCGCAAGGACGCCTACGCGGTCAGCTTCGAGCGGCGCTCGCAGGGGCTCTGACGTTCAGACGGACACCGAACTCCATATAAGCTGCTTAACGGCAAAAAAAGCACCGGCCTCCGGCCGGTGCTTCAGTCTGTCCTCAATCAGCTTTTCATCCTCGGATCCAGCACATCGCGCAGGCCGTCCCCGATCAGATTGAAGCCGAGCACCGTCAGCATGATCGACAAGCCCGGGAAAATGACCGTCCACGGCGCGTTCTGGATGAACTGCCGGGAATCGGACAGCATCTTGCCCCATTCCGGCTCCGGGGGCTGCGCGCCCATGCCGAGAAATCCGAGCGCTGCCGCCTCGATGATCGCCGTCGCGATGCCGAGCGTGCCTTGCACGATGATCGGGCCCAGGCAGTTGGGAAGAATATGCTGCCACAGAATGCGGGAATTTTTCATGCCGATCGCCCGGGCGGCCATGATGTATTCCTCCTCGCGAAGGCTGAGCACCCTGGCTCGGACGAGCCGGCCGAACACCGGCACGTTCACGATGGCGATGGCGAGCAGCGCATTCTGCAGCGAAGGCCCGAGAGCGGCCACGATGGCGATCGCCAGCAGAATGCCGGGGAACGCAAGCAGAATGTCGAAGAAGCGGGAGATGAGCGCATCGAGCCAGCGGCCGTAATAGCCGGCCACGATGCCGAGCATCGTGCCTGCGACGATGGAGCCGACAACGGAGCTGATGCCTACCCAGAGGGAAATCCGGGTTCCGTAGATGATTCGGGAAAAGATGTCGCGGCCCAGGTCGTCGGTGCCGAACCAGTGCTCTCCTCCCGGCTTGTGCAGCCGGTTGACCAGCTCTTGCTCCTTGTAGTCGTAGGGAGCGATGAACGGCGCCAGCACGGCAATCAGTACGAAGAAGACGATGATGCCGAGACCGACCATGGCCAGCCTGTTTTTGCGGAAGCTGCGCCAGCCGTCCCTCCAGGAGGAGGAAACCTCGGTCTTGGCCGGGGGCGGCGGCGCAAGCTTGATTGCCGGTTGTGACATGGGCTTTCCTCCTACTTGAAGTTGATTCTCGGATCAACCGCCGCGTACAGCAAATCGACCAGAAGATTGATGAGCACGAAGATGAAAGCGATGATCAGGATGCCGGACTGGATGACCGGATAATCCCGGGAGGCGATCGCGTCGAAGATATAACGTCCGACGCCCGGCCAGGCGAAGATCGTCTCGGTCAGGACGGCTCCCCCGAGCAGCAGACCGAACTGCAGGCCGATGACCGTCAGCACCGGGATGAAGGCGTTGCGCAGGGCATGCTTGTAGATGATGAACATCTGTGACAAGCCCTTGGCCTTGGCGGTGCGGATATAGTCGGACCGCAGCACCTCCAGCATGCTGGAGCGCGTCATCCGGGCAATGATCGCCATCGGGATCGTCCCGAGCGCGATGCCCGGCAGGATGAGATGTTTGACGACCGTCCAGAACTGATCCGCCCTGCCCGAGAGCAGCGAGTCGATCAGATACAGGTTGGTGACCGATTCCACCGGATCGCGCGCGTTCATCCTGCCGATCGACGGCAGCCACTTGAGCTCCAGCGCGAACAGCCACTGCTCCATGAGGCCGAGCCAGAAGATCGGCATCGACACCCCGATGAGAGCGATCAGCATGCTGAGATAATCGAACCAGGAGTTCTGCTTCCAGGCGCTGAGAATGCCGGCGTTCACCCCGAAGAACACGGCAAAGGCCATCGCCACCAGAGTCAGCTCCAGAGTGGCCGCCAGATAAGGCGTGATTTCGGCGGATATCGGCTCGCGGGTGCGGATCGACGTGCCCAGATCGCCGGCGGCGAGCTTTTTCAAATAGTCCCCGTATTGCACGAGAAGAGGCTGGTCAAGCTTGAGCTCCTTGCGCAGGGCTTCCTTGGACGAATTGCTCGCCTTCTCGCCGAGAATGACCTCCGCGGGATCTCCGGGAATCGCGTGGATGATGGAAAAGACGATGATCGTCATTCCCAGCAGAACCGGAATCAGCATGAGCAGACGTCGAATCGTGTAGTTCAGCATCAATGTCTCCCCTTAAGCCAATAGGCGTCTCAATAGAAGAGACGGCAGGCCGGCCTGCCGTCTGCTTGATCTGCGATTGAAGCGACGATGGTTACTTGAAGTAGATCTCGGTGTACGGCTCGGACCCCGTCGGCGAAGGCGTGTAGCCCGCCAGCTTGGCCGATCCGGCCAGCAGCGGCGTGGAGTGGACGAGCGGAATCCACGGGGCATCCTGCTTGATCAGCACCTGCGCCTGCTTGTACAGCTCCTCGCGCTTGGCGCTGTCGGTCTCCGACTGGCCTTCGCTCAGAAGCTTGTTGACTTCGTCATTGGAGTAGAAGCTGTAGTTGTTGCTGCCGATGGCGTCCTTATGCAGCAGCGTGAAGAGGAAGTTGTCCGGGTCGCCGTTGTCGCCCGTCCAGCCGAGCATGAACAGATCGTCCTTCTCGCCTTTTTTGACATCGTCGAGGTAAGTCGCCCATTCCGGGGACTCGATCTTCGTCTTCACGCCGATCTTGGCGAAGTCGGCCTGGATCGCCTCGGCGACCTTTTTGCCGTCCGGCATGTAAGGACGCGCGACAGGCATCGCGTAGAACGTCATCTCTTCAGGCAGTCCGCTCGGATAGCCCGCCTCGGCAAGCAATTGCTTCGCTTTTTCAAGGTCGTAAGGGTAGTCTTGAACGTCCTTGTTGTAGCCCAGCGTGGAAGGCGGCATCGGATTGACCGCCGGCTCCGCCAGTCCGCCGTAGAACGCCTGGATGATGGCTTCCTTGTTGACGGCGTAGTTCAGGGCGACGCGGACTTTCGGGTTGTCGAACGGCTTCTTCTTGATGTTGAAGCCGAGATACCCGATGTTGAAGGATGCGCGCACGATCTTCTGAAGGTCGGCATTTCCTTCAAGCGTCTTGAGATCATCCGGGTTGACGCCTTCCATCAGGTCGATCTCTCCGTTTTGCAGCGCCGTGAAGCGGGCGGAGTTGTCCGGAATGACCTTGAAGACGACTTTGTTCAGCTTAGGCAGGCCTTGCTGCCAGTAGGTCGGGTTCTTCTCCACGGTGATGGAGTCGTTGCGCTTCCATTCCTTGAAGACGAACGGCCCCGTGCCGACCGGCTCCGACTTGAACTTGTCCTTCTTTTCCTTGATCGCCGTCGGAGAACCGATTCCGAACGGCGGCATGGCGATGTTCTGGAGGAATGGCGCCTGGGGCTGGTTCAGGACGAACTTGACCGTGCCGGGGTCGACAGCCGTCACTTCCTTGATGACGCGGGAGCCGTCCGGCCCGAACATGGAGTCGTAGTAGTCGAAGGAATCGCCTTCGAATTTGAACTCGCTCTTCGGATCGCTCCAGCGGGTGAAGTTGAAGACGACCGCGTCGGCGTTGAAGTCCGTGCCGTCCGAGAACTTGACGCCTTGCCTCAGCTTGAACGTGTACGTCAGGCCGTCCGGACTGACTTCATAGCTTTCGGCCAGTTTGGGCTGAATTTCGGTCGTGCCCGGCTTGTAGTCGAGCAGGCCCTCGAAAATCTGCTGCGTGACCTTGAGGGATTCGCCGTCCGTGACGATGGACGCGTCGAGAGCGGCGGAATCGCCGCCGCGGGCGGTGATCAGCGTATCCTGCGAGGTGGCGGAGGAATCCGCCGGGGTGCCGCTCGGAGCGGGGCTGCTGGAGCTGCTGGCCGGGGAGCTTCCCGGGGAATTGCCGGCATTGTCGCTGCCGCTGCAGCCTGTCAGGGTGAGAACGGATGCCAGCACGAGCGCAGCTCCGGGTTTATACCATTTGTTCAAAATTGTCTCCTCCTCTGAATCTCTCTTCGTTTCCCGAATCCGTCTTGATGGTGAATCTATCGTTGAAATCCGTTACGCCTCCGCGGAGCCGTACAGATGACAAGCCGTCATATGGCCTTCCGAAGTCGGCTGGAGCACCGGCTTCTGCTGCCTGCAGATGTCCATCACCTGCGGACAGCGGGTGCTGAAGACGCAGCCCTGCGGGACGTTGGCCGGACTCGGAATCTCGCCCTGCAGGATGATCCTCTCGCTGGCCGCGTTCGGATCCGGCTTGGGCACGGCGGACAGCAGCGCCTGCGTATAAGGATGCTTGGGCTCCCGGTAAAGGGAATGCTTGTCCGCCAGCTCCACGATCCGCCCCAGATACATGACCGCCACCCGGTCGCAGAAATGCTTCACGACGCTGAGATCATGGGCGATGAACACATAGGTCAGTCCGAACTCATCCTTGAGATCCTGCATCAGGTTGAGAATCTGCGACTGGATCGACACGTCCAGCGCCGATACCGGCTCGTCCGCAACGATCAGCTTCGGCTGCAGCATGAGCGCCCGCGCGATTGCGATCCGCTGCCGCTGTCCGCCCGAGAACTGATGAGGGAACCGGTCCAGCTGCCAGGAGCTGAGGCCAACCGTCTCCATCACCCGCTCCACCCGGCTGCGCCGCTCCTCGGCGCTGCCGATGCCGTGCACGATCAGCGGCTCCTCGAGAATCTTGCGAACCTTGTGGCGGGGATTGAGAGAGGCGAACGGATCCTGGAAAATCATCCCCATGTCCCTGCGGATCTCTCTCATGCGGCTATCGGAAAATTCCGTCACTTTATGGCCGTCGAACATGACCTCGCCGCCGGTAGGCTCGATAAGCCTCAGAAGCGAGCGGCCCGTCGTCGACTTGCCGCAGCCGCTTTCGCCGACAATGCCGAACGATTCGCCCTTCCTCACCTGGAAGCTGACATCGTCGACGGCCTTCACCTGCCCGACCTCGCGCTGGAACAAGCCTTTGCGGATCGGGAAATACGTCTTGAGAGAACGAACCTCCAGCAGGCTGTCCTCCTGAACCTGGGTCGGGCTCAATTCGCCACCTCCTCGATCGTATTCAGCCAGCAGCGGGAACGATGGCCCGGGCTCGTCGTCGGCACGAGCTCCGGAAGCGAATGCAGGCACTTGTCCATGACGTGCTCGCAGCGCGCGGCGAACCGGCAGCCTTCCTTGACCGAGCCGGGCTTCGGCACGTTGCCGGGGATCGAGTAGAGCCGCTTCACATCCTCCTCGATCTTCGGAATGGAGCGGATCAGCCCCTGCGTGTAGGGATGCCGCGGCTTCTCGAAGATTTCGCGGACGGTTCCTTCCTCCACAACCTTGCCGGCATACATGACGACAACCCTGTGGCACACCTCCGCGACGACGCCGAGGTCATGCGTGATCATCATGATCGCCGTCCCGGTCTCCTCGTTGAGCTTCTTCATGAGATCCAGAATCTGCGCCTGGATCGTCACGTCGAGCGCCGTCGTCGGCTCGTCGGCGATCAGCAGCTCCGGCTCGCAGCAGAGGGCGATCGCGATCATCACCCGCTGCCGCATGCCGCCGGAGAGCTGATGCGGGTAGCCCCTGAGAATCGTCTCCGCCCTGGAGATGCCGACCTTCTTCAGCATTTCCAGCGCTTGCGAGGACGCCTCCTTGCGGCTCATGCTGCGGTGGGCCCTCAGCGTCTCGACGATCTGATCCCCGATCGTAAGCAGCGGGTTCAGCGATGTCATCGGCTCCTGGAAGATCATCGAAATTTCATCGCCGCGGATCTGCTTCATCCGCTTCTCCTTGGCCTGGACGAGGTCCTCGCCCTTGAACAGGATCGATCCGCCGGCGTATTTGCCGGGCGGCTGCGGAATCAGCCTCATGACCGACAGGGAAGTGACGCTTTTGCCGCAGCCCGATTCGCCGACTACGCCTACGATTTCGCCTTGATGTATAACCAGATCCATGCCGTCGACCGCGGGAATCTCGCCTTGGTCCGTTACGAAATGAGTGCGTAAATCCCTAATCTCCAGCAGCGTCGAACCCATGCGCCCGGTCTCCTTTACGTTCATTTCATTTCTCGCTTTAATGCATTAATGTATCATTATTCAAAAGCAAACATCCACTAATTTCCTGTTTACGGCTGAATGCTTGATTTAAAATCCATCGAAAATAAACACCGATTGTTCTGGCAATTCCAATAATTAAATGCAAACTTAGTTAACACAGATTGTAATACAGAGATGAGCGGTTCGTAAATACGAATTAAAAATAAATTTTCTCACATAAAAATTCAAATGGAAACGTTGTCAAACAGAGGACTCCGCCGTTAGGCAGAATCCCCTTCCATTTACAGGCTATTGGTGGTACTTTATCTAACTTCAAATTCAGGTGAGTGAGGACGGATTTTCCAGAGAATTGGATGTTCCGAGGAATAAATAAATGCAGAAATCGTTATGCATGTTGAAGAAGAATTTTCTTTTCACTGTTTTTTTTCCATCCAATCCCGAGACTGGCCGGATGCGCTCCGTTGGCCGCCGCAGGCCCCCGCTCTGACATCCCAATGCAGGAGAATGAGGCTTTCCGCCAAGGCGGCCCGCTCCATCGCACGCCAAACTCTGCCTGGATGAATATAGGCCAAGTTCTAATTCAACATTTGCGCGCTTAGCCAAAACGCGACAACGAGGGTCAGGACCGGTGAAGCGAGCGCAGCCGCCAGCTTGCCCGGACTTGCCTGCCAATGGTCCAGAAGCAGGTCCATACCGGCCAACAGCGCTCCGGCGAGGCAGCCGAGCAGCCCCGCCATCCATGCCGCGCCGCCGGAGGCTGGCTGAAGCATCATGCCGAGTCCTGCACCGCATGCCGCATGGAGAAGGATATAGGGAGCCTTTCTTCCGGGTAGCCATTTCCTGCAAGACCACTCCAGGAGAAAGGAGACCAGCGTGCCGCAGACAGCCAGGACCGCACCTCCATATAGAATGAACAGGAAGACCCATTCTGCCAGCTCGAATACCCCTGCCGCATCGGCTCCGTAAACCGGAACGAATAGACTCAGCGAAGCTGCAAGCAGCGCGGCTGCATATGCGGAAAGAAGCTTGCGGAGGACCGCGCCGATCACGGCATTCATCCCGATTGCTCACTACGTTTAAAAGCTGCCATGCTCCAGCCCCCATTGGGCACGAATCGCGTCCAGCGTCCCCATGATCTCCACGGTTTCATTCAGGGGCATGATATCGCTGGCTGTCCGGCTGCTGCGGATGCAATCCATCGCTTCAATCGCCTGATAAGCATGTCCGGAAAAATCCCGGTTGTCCTCGGCGATCACAGGCTCCTGCCCGTCGATATGGAGCTCCGCTCGGCGGGTCCACAGAAATCCCGGAATATGGATACGGCCCTTCGTACCATATATCCAGGCATCGTTGTTCATGCCAAGACGGATAGACGCATGCAGGGAAGCGGCCGCTCCTCCCTCGTAATCGAACAGGAGCGAGAATCGCTCGTCTACGCCCGTTTCCCCGATCTCGACCGTGCTTTGAATCCGCGAGGGCTGCACTCCGAAAACGAAGGAAGCAAAAGAAACCGGGTATATGCCGGCATCCAGCAGCGCGCCTCCGCCAAGCTGCTTGTTCAACAGCCTGCCCTCCGGGTTCCAGCCCGCGTCGAATCCGAATTCGGCCTTGAGCAGCTTGATCTCTCCGACAGCGCCGTCGGCCAGCCACTTCCGGACGGCGGCGATCGGAGGCAGGAAGCGGGTCCACATGGCCTCCATGACGAAAAGCCCTTTGCCTGCCGCCGCAGCCTCGATCTCCCTCGCTTCGTCCGCATCCATCGTGAACGGCTTCTCGCACAGCACATGCTTGCCGCCCGCCAGGCATTCCAGCACATTCTCCTTGTGCACGGGATGAATCGTTCCGATGTAGACGATGTCGACTTCCGGATCGGCGGCCAGTCCAGCTGCGCTTCCATGCGTGCGGAGGATGCCGTGTTTCTCCGCGAAAGACTTCGTCTTCTCCGGATCCCGGCCCGCCACCGCCGTTACGACGGCACCGGGCGCATGCGCCAAATCCCGTACGAAACCTCCCGACATGCCGCCCGGTCCCATGATGCCCCAACGAATCGTGCTCGGTGCTCCTTCACTCACTCGGCCTCATCCTCTCTCTTGTTCAGCTCTTCATACGGTTTGTTCGACATCCGCAACTATAGTCCTCCACGGCAGGCCAAATGCATCCGCAGCGCCACGGCATGCGCCAGACGGCTTCCGCGCTCTTCAAAACCGCAAAAAAACCGGCATCCGCAGCAGCGGATACCGGTTCGCTCAGTTTTTTTCATCGGCGATCCGGAACAGGGCGCCGACGCCTTTATCGCCGAAGCGCCCGCCCTTGACGGTCAAGGAATAGCTTCCGGGCTGGGGATTGTTGAGAACGATGACGTTCTCCCCTTTGCTCAGGGCGATTCCGGCGCCGAGGCTGCCTGCATCGAGCGTGAGTCCGCTCCCCGCGTCGGCCTTCACGACAACGATCGCCTTGATCATCGCCCCCCGCTTGAAATCCACCCGCTCGGGAGTGATTCCCGCCGCGCTGACGACGATTTGCGCTTCCTGCAGATCGTTGTCCGAATCGTAGCTGGCCGCAGCGGCTGCCTGCCTGCCGTATTGGCCCACGGGAATAGCGCTGCCCAGTACAAGCAGCAGGACGCAGGATAGGGCGGCAATCGAACACCAGGCAGCAGCCGCGCTCCTGTGCGAAGCCGGATTTGCCGCCTGCGAGGAACGACTTTTCGCTTGCTGCTGCGGCTTGCGGCTCTCGCCGAG
>NZ_BIMD01000053.1 GCF_004000905.1 Paenibacillus humicus NBRC 102415 | reverse complement strand
GGCGGAGAAGTCCCGCCTCTCCGGCGGGGAGCCGGTGCGGCTGGCGGAGTTTGCCGAGGAGATTTTGGCCGGGAACGTCTAGCGGCGATGCTTGCAGCGCGCGAAAAAAAGCTTGGCGGATGCCAAGCTTTTTTTCGTTTTGCCTGAATGGCTGCCTTATTCCTCGTGTTCCTCGATCGTGACCGGCACCGGGTTGGATACGCCTGTGCGCGGCACGGGATTGCCGCTGGGCAGCGAGAGGTCGTAGCTGAACGACGCCGTATTCACCACGACCGGATTGAGCGGCGCGAAGTCCGCGTTTGCGAGGAAGCGGATGACCGACGAGCCTTGAGCGGGGACGGTCCCGATCGACAGGCGGCTCAGGTTCGACGTGTTCGGGAGCGGCGTGCCGTTCAGGCTGAGACTTCCGGGAACGTAGGACAGCCCGCTTGGAATTGCATCGGTCAGGACGACGTTTTGGAGCGGAGCGATGTTCGGATTGGACACCGTCAAGTAGAAGGCGACGGAGTTTCCGACCGCGACGCTGCTTGCGCTGACGGATTTGGCCAGCGTGGAGAGGGCGAGTACCGGAACGACGACCGGGTTGGTTTTCTGGTTGAGCGTGAACGACCGGCCGTTCGGGAAAGTGAAGCTGAAGACGAGATTTCCCTGGTTGAGCAGCTGTCCCGCAGGCGGGTAGGAAACGACCTTGAGCTTGAAGGTGATGAAGGCCGTTGAATTCGCTTCGACGGTGCCGATGAAGGCGCCTGTCAGCATGTTCTCTCCCGGTACGGGCATTCCGTTCAAGGTCAGGCTGTTCTCTACGAACACGGAGCCCGGCGGCAGCAGGTCGAACCAGGTCAACTCGGCATTGAAGCTGCCGGTATTGGTGACAACGGTCTGATAGTGCACCTCGTCGCCGACGAAGACGTAGGGCTCGGCGGCGCTCTTCACGGCGCTGATGACCGGCTGGGCGATCGTCACGGTCGCGATGTTGGACTGCGAGATGCGGGTCGTTCCTCCGAGGACGAAGGTGATTGTAGCGAAATCGTTGACGTTGTAGCCGGGCTCCGGCAAGGACACGATCTCTTCCTGGAAGGTGACGATGACGGTCTGGCCAGGCGCCAGCGTCTCGATGCCGACGCCGGCATTGATGTTGCCGGCAGAAGGAGCGCCGCCGACGGTGACGCTGCCCGGCACGAAAATCGAGCCGGGGGTGGAATTGTCGGAGACGATGACATCCGTCACGGGAAGCGCGGATGCGTTGCTGATGGTCAAGGTGAAGGTGACGATGTCTCCGACGATGCCGAACGTTTCCGACCCTGACTTCGCAATCGTCACATCGCCGTCGTTCTCGACGATCTGAACGACGTTGGAAGGCGTCGAGCCGCTGCCCGTCAATCCGGAAGGGGATTGGAACGTAAAGGCGGCCACAGCCTGGTTGTCGTAGACGCCTGTCGGCGGACTGGCGGTGAGCACGACATCGTAGGAGACGACGACGGATTCCCCGGGAGCTATGCTGCCGATGACGATGCCCGTCAAGGGGCTTGCGGCCGGGACGGAGATGCCGTTCACGAAAACCGATCCGGCTACGAAGGCGCTGTACGGGTTGAGAGAATCCGCAACGGTCGTGATGGCGGCGACATTGCCGCTGTTCGTAACGGTGACGGAGTAGGTGATCGTTTGCCCGACAGCGCCGCCGAAGGCATTGGCTCTCTTGAGCGGCACGATGACCGGCTGCAGCACGGTGACGTCGACCGGATTGGAAGGCGTGCTGTACGGATTTCCGAGGAAATCATACTGCAAGGACGCCGTATTGGTCAGGACGGGAGGCACCGGCACAGACGCAATCATCAGCTGGAAGGAGACCGTCGCCGAGGCGCCGATGGCTAACGTTCCGATTGCGAAGCCGGTAATAGGATCGGCTGCCGGCTGGGGCACTCCGTTCACTGTCGCGCTGCCCGCGACGAAGGCGTAACCGGCTGGAACCGTGTCGGTCAGGACGGCGTTCAGGATGCCGGCGACGCTGTTGTTGGTGGAGACGATGGTGAACGTGATGACTTCTCCGACGATGCCGCTTGCGGCGTCTGCGCTTTTGACGACGGGAACGTTAGGCGTGTCGATCGGATTGAGGACCGGAATGACGACCTGGTTGGAAGGCGTCGAGCCGGTCAGCATGCGCCCGTCCGGCGGCTGATAGGTGAACGCGGCCGTCGATTGATTGACCAGATTGCCTCCGGGAGGCTCGGATGTGACGAGCACCTGGAAGGTGACGACAGCCGACGCGCCTGGATCCAGAACGCCGATCGGTATGCCGGTCACGGGACTTGCGCCCGGTACGGCAACGCCTCCGACCGTCACGCTGCCCGGAACGAAGGACGAGCCGGCGGGGGTCGGATCCGTGATGGTGACGTTGGCGGCGATGTTGCCGGTGTTGCTGACATTCAGCGTATACGTGACGGGGTTCCCGATGAAGACGGATTCAGGCACTCCGCTCTTCACGAGACCGACGACAGGCGAGAATACAGGAATATGGACGATGTTGGACGGAACGGAGGTCGAGATGACCGGCGAATCGGGAGTCGGCTGGTACGTGTACGCGACGTTTCCTTGGTCGTCGATGGTCCCTCCGAACGGCACGGCGGTCACCTGATACCGGAAGGTGATGACGGCTGTTGCGCCAGGAGTCAGCAGTCCGACCGTGACGCCGGTTTCCGGCGTCGCGCCGGGAACGGGAACGCCGTTCAGCGTAACGCTGTTGGGGACGAAGGCGGCACTCGTCTCGTCGATCGTATCGAACACCTGCACGTTGCTGGCATTGACCACGCCTGTATTCTGCACGGTGAGCGTATAGGTGACGATATCGCCGATAACGGCGTCCGTCGCTGTGGTGGACTTGACGATCGTAATCAGCGGCGCGGTGATGTCGATCTGCAGGCCGATGGAGTCCACGAGGTAGCCGTCGCCGCTGGTGGTCAGGTTGAAGACGGCCGAGGTCTGGGCATTCAGCAGCGTGCCGGCGACGGTGACGTTGGTAACGTCATAGCCCTGCCTGCCCGCGACGATATTGGTTCCCGGGGTTCCGTTGATCTGGTTGCGGGTGCCGAAGGTGCCGGTCGTGTCGAGAAGTCCGGCATCGTTGTTGATTTGGGAGGCGAAGAAGTTGTTTGCGAAGTTGTTCGGACCCGATAAGGTCGTCAGCGTGGCGGCGGTAGGGCCGAACTGGGCCATATCCCCCGTCTTGTTGGCGTCGCCTTCCTGGGCGCTGAGCTGCGCGCGTCCGTCCAGCGCGCCTTGAAACGGGGTGGCGAATCCGGTGATGACCGTGCTGACCGGTCCCGAGGTGGCCTGAATGACGGCCGCTCCGACGCGGATGGACAAGTTCCGCAGCGGCTCGGACGCGTTGGCGTAAGCGACGGCGAGCGTCCACATGGCGTGGTTGGAGGTCGGATCCGGAACGACGATTGTGCCGACGATTCCTCCGGCCGTATAATCGCCGGCTCCGGCGGTCTGTACGATGCCGGTGACATCCGCCGAGCGCACGTAGGCGTATGCGGGAGGGTATGGCGGCGAGTTGGAGAGCAGCACATTGAAGCTGGTGGCGGGGTCCGGCGTAATGCTGAACAGCCCGGACGGCGTCGTCAAGCGGACGGGATCGTTGATGAACGCGCTGAGGTCGACGCCGTTGTTGATGTAGGTGCCGCCCCAGATGAGCTCCGCGTACAGGACGCTGCTGCCCGCCGGGAGCACCAGTATCGCCGTGGAGTTGTTGAGCGCGTAATTCCCCGTTGTTCCCGGGGGGTACAAGCCGAAGGTCTGGCCCGTGTCGGTCGTTACGAAGGCTCCGATGCTGTCTACGGTTCCCGGCACCGCAACGGTGTCGGAGCTGCTGAGGCCCAAGGTGTTGCCCGTATACGTAATGGCTCCGTTGTTGTTCAGCAAAAAACGGTTGACAAAAGGCATGGTTGCTCATCCCCGCTTCCGCAAGCTGATAGGTCGATTTAACCATTATGCGGTTCGGGAACGAATCATGCATGGACAAGGCAGACTGGCGGACAGGTGCTCGAGAAGGACAACAGCGACCTTTTTAAGGAAGGCGGCAGCATCCGAATGGGAACGGAGAGGTGAGGCGGCGATGGCTTCCTTCATCTTCCTATCCTGGAAGGGGGCTGCATGGATGAAAGGAAAAGCAGAGGCTGAGCGCAAAAAATTCCCCGGCCGGAGGCCGGGGTCAGGTTTTTCGGGCCGCCGCTTTTTACATCAAAATGGGCGTCAAGGCCGGAATGACCGTCATTTTCGTTTGCGGAAAGCCTTGCTCTTGGACCAGATTGCCGAATTCGTCGATGCCGAACGTCGAGAAGACGACATTCGCCAAGGCCGTATTGTTGACCAGCTGCACCTCGTAAGCGATGTTTCCGCTGACCGTGAAAGTCCGGATGTCGGCGCTGTAGGCGGGAACGATATAACCCGTCACATAAATAGGCGTCAAGACCAGTGTCGTGGAGGGAACGACAAAGATCTGCACCACGACCGAGGCTGGCGCTGCCGTTTCGTTGCGGCTGCTCACCACAATGTTCGTCGCTGCCGTTCCCGTTGCCCTCGTATTCGTAATAATACCTGTCGTCAAAGCCATACTGCATCACCCTTTCCCTTGGTTTCTATTAATCTATGGAATAAGGCGAGGACATGCTTGGGTTTTGGAAGAATTGTTTTCCAAAAGGCGAATGAACATGCGGGCTATTGAACGGCGGCATAGGATGGAGCATGCACAAGTTGAAGCGATTGAAAAAGAACAGGAGGTTTCCCGGTTGGCCAATTTCAATTTCCAGGTCACGCCGAGCGGAGGCAACCCGATCTTCGAGCCGGCAGTCGCCGTGAATCTTTTGAATCCATCCATTATGGTGGCGGTCGCGACGGATACGACGTCCGGCGTGCCGCAGACCGGCCTGTACCGTTCCGTCAACGGCGGCGCGACATGGACGAATACGCTGCTGCCGCTTCCCGCCGGCTTTGCGGGCGCCGAGGCGGCTGTGGTCGCTTACGCCTTTCCGAACACGTTCTACGTATCCGCGCATGCTTTTCCCGGCAACAGCGACGGCACTACCTTCGTCTACATCTCCACGGACAACGGACAGACCTTCGGCTCTCCGATTCTTGTAGGTCCAGGCTATGGCACGTATATCAACAACGACGAGACCAACGTACTGGCCGACAACGGGCAGGCAAGTCCGTTCCTCGGCAATGTCTACGTCTCTTACAATCACCAGTTCAATGTCGCGAACAACAGCAACTCCGTCGCATTCCTCAACCGCTCCACGGATGGAGGCGCGACCTGGGACCAGCCGACGCTGCTCTCCAGCCCGACGACCCAGGTGGAGCGTCCGGACATGGCGATCGATCTGGTCGGCAACCTGTACGCTTGCTGGATTACCGTCACGCCGCCCTTTAATTTCTTCGTTCGTACTTCGCTGGACGGAGGCGCGACTTTCGGCAATCCTGTGCTGATCAGCGCCGTATCGCTCGTTCCGAATGTCCTTCCGGTCACTGGCTATGCCTTTCGGGTGCTGACGTTCGCCAATATATCCGTCGACCGGTCCAACGGGCCGTACAACGGCAGCATTTACGCCGTCTGGCAGGATTACAGACAGGGCTATTCCGATATTTTCATGAGCATATCGACCAATCTTGGCCTCAATTGGTCAACGCCGGTGAGCATTACGGGAGCTCCGACGGGGTCGCAGAATTTCTTTCCTGCCGTCGATGTCGATCCTCTGACGGGAGGCGTGAACATCATCTACTACAGCAACCAGGTGGACGGGTTCGATCTGGACGTCTACGTCGCCCGTTCCGTCAACGGCGGCCAGAGCTTCACCAATACGCGCATAACGGACGTCTCCTTCAACCCCAACGGAACGAGTCCGGTACCGGTGCCGTTGATCGGGGACTATATCGATATCGCCTGCGTTCCTCCCGGCGGCTATATCGGCATCTGGACGAATACGAGCAATTCCCTGTACATCGTCGCCGGTTATTCCAACAACGTGATCACTCCTTGATATGAATGGCATGGAAATAGGGCCCTTTTCAGGGCCCTATTTCTATGTGCATCTGTTTTTTTCAGGGAGTTCAGCCGGTTGCGGGAAGAGGGGATGCGGGCAGCCGAAGAGCTGGACCGTCATGGGGCTGCTGGTGCGATCAGTCCCTTTTCGATGAAGTTGGCGGATACCGGCTTGCGCCCGAGCTCCCGCGACCAGACCGACAGCTGGCCGATATGGTGGATCTCGTGGGCAAGGACATGCCTCATGACCTCGCCCCAGGCGAGCAGCCTCTCTCTTCCGTCCGGAAGCGTATCCAGAAGCGGCCGCTGTTCCATGGAATCATCCCAGCCGCGGATGAAGCCTTCGATGTCCGCGCGGAAGCGGCGGTCGAGCTCGCGCACCTTGGCCAGCGTCGCGTACTCCTCGAAGTTTTCCTGGAAGTCCGGCTTGCCCTGCAGCAGCTGCAGCCAGCTCCACTCGACATCCACGATATGGAACAGCGTCTTCAGAATGCCGCCGACGCCGCCTGTCCGTTCTTGAAGAAGCTCCTCTTGGGACAGCTCCCCGCACCATTCATACCATTGCTCTCTGACCATCCAGTTGTAGCTGAACCAGAATTGCATGGATTTCCCTCCTTGAACAGGTATTCATTCTTCTTCCATTTTATCATGGGAGAGCCGATTGCCGGCGGTACAAAACGGGCGTAAAATACACCCTGAGTCGGCATGCATGGGCATTCGGGCATCCTGGCGGCGAGCGTATATTTGGTTCGCTTCAGCCAAGATTCCTGCCATGGACAATGGATATAGGGGGAAATGAAATGACGGGAAAAGGAAAGGTAGAAGCCCGTTTGGCCGAGCTCGGCATCGTGCTTCCGTCCGCAAGCGGACCCGCGGCGACGTACGCCAACTGCGTCCTGGCAGGAGGGCTGCTGTTCGTCTCCGGCAAGGGGCCGGCGGGGCAGCCGAAGGGCAAGCTGGGGATCGACTTCACGACCGGAGAAGGAAAGGAATTCGCCCGTCAGGCCGCGATCGAGGTGCTGGCGGTCGTCCAGGAAGCGCTCGGAAGCCTGGACCGGGTCAAGCGCGTCGTGAAGATCCAGGGCTTCGTCAACGCATCGCCGGAGTTCGAAGAGCATCATGTGGTGCTCAACGGCTGCACAGAGCTCATGCTGGCCGTATTCGGAGAAGAGAAGGGCATGCATGCCCGCTCCGTGCTGGGAGCGGCATCGCTCCGGAACAATCTGCCCGTCATCCTGGATTCGATCTTCCAGGTGCAAGAGGGCTGAAAACGGCGCTAGCCATAGGAGGCTATTCATTTCCCTATTCAAACCCAAGCTGTCTGGATCGTTTTCGCGTCCAGGCGGCTTTTTGCGTTGCGAACAATTGTTGAGAGAAAAGTTTAAGTATGTTAACATTTTGTTGAAAACTGTCTACGAAAAAATTGCAAAGGCGGGGCGCTTAATGGAATTGAAACTGAACGGCATGAAATGGGAGCTGAAGGGCTTTTGGCCCTGGGTTCCGCTCAAGGGGACGAGCATGGAAATCGGCAATGAGCTGCTCGGCGTCACGGAGTGGATTCCGGCGACCGTGCCGGGAGGCGTGCATCAGGATCTGTACCGGGCAGGACTGATCGAGGACCCCTACCGCGATTTGAACAGCACCCATTGCGAGTGGATCGAGAACCGCTGGTGGGTATATCGGGCTTCCTTTGATCGTCCGGCGCTGGAGAGCGAGCAGATCGAGCTGGTATTCAAAGGGCTGGATTATGAAGCCATGATCAGCATGAACGGCGTCTATCTCGGCGAGCACAAGGGCATGTACGAGCCGGCTGTCTTCAACGTGACCGATGCCATCAAGCTGAGGGAAACGGCCGAGCTGCAGATCGTCTTGAAGCATGCTCCGGACGAAATGGGGCAAATCGGCAAAACCTCCGAAACCTTTACGCAAAAAAGCCGCTTCAACTACAAATGGGACTTCTCCACCCGCCTGGTGAATACGGGCATCTGGGACGATGTCGTGCTTCGCGTGCATCAAGCGGCGACGATCGGCGATGTCGCCCTCCATACCGATCTGAGCCGCGGAGAAGGCATCATCCGGCTGTCGGCGGAAGCCGTCCGCCGCGGAGAGCCTGCTGGAACGCTGCGCTGGCAAGTCGAGGTGCAGTCTCCCGAAGAAGGAGGGGCATCGCCTGGACTCGTCGTCGATGAAGC
Source organism: Paenibacillus humicus NBRC 102415 (assembly GCF_004000905.1). GTDB lineage: Bacteria > Bacillota > Bacilli > Paenibacillales > Paenibacillaceae > Paenibacillus_O > Paenibacillus_O humicus. The sequence goes on along the minus strand of NZ_BIMD01000053.1, from coordinate 25,266 downwards.
GGTGCAGGGCTCCGAGGGGGCGGCTGTCATCCGCATTCCCGAGCCGGCCGTCTGGTATCCGAACGGATATGGCAGCCAGCCTCTGTACCGGTTATCGATTCGGCTGCTGGACGATACGGGCGTGCTGGACGAGCGCGTGATGAATGCCGGCATCCGCAGTCTCGATTATGTTCCGAACGAGGAGGCTCCGGATGACGCGCTTCCATACACCTTTGTCGTCAATGGCGAGAAAATCTACATCCAGGGAGCCAACCTGACGCCGCTCGACCATCTTTACGGCAATGTCGGACCGGAGAGGTATGAGTGGATTGTACGGCTGGCCAAGGATTGCGGAATGAACATGCTGCGCATTTGGGGCGGCGGCATCATCGAGAAGCCGTATTTGTACGAGCTCTGCGACCGCCACGGCATCCTGATTTGGCAGGAATTCATCCAATCCAGCTCGGGCATCGACAATGAGCCGTCGAAGAAGCCGGCCTTCGTCGAGCTGCTCGGCCGGACGGCCGAGAAGGCGCTGAAATCCCGGCGCAACCATGTGTCGCTGACCGTATGGAGCGGCGGCAACGAGCTCATGAGCGAGCCGAATCGGCCGTCGACCTGCGAGGACTCCAACCTGGCCTATTTGCAGGAGCTGGTCGAGGCGCATGACCCGCAGCGGCTGTTCCTGCCGACCTCCGCGTCGGGGCCGGTCCAGTACATTACGGCGGAGAAGGGCGTGAGCCACGATGTCCACGGCCATTGGAAGTACCAGGGCAATCCCGGACATTACGAGCTGTATGGAGACGTGGACCATCTGTTCCACAGCGAATTCGGGGTGGACGGCATCAGCTCGGCGAAGAGCCTCCGCAAGTTTTTGAGTCCCGCGCACCTGAAGCCGGTCTCGATGCAGGACAACCTCGTCTGGAGGCATCACGGCGAATGGTGGGATACCTTTGACCGCGATACGGAGCTGTTCGGCGCGTTCGCGGACCTGCCAGCCTTCGTGCAGGCGAGCCAGTGGATCCAGTCCGAAGGGCTGCGCTTCATCCTGGAGGCGAACCGGCGCAGAGCTTTCCGCAACAGCGGCAGCATCATCTGGCAGCTCAACGAGCCTTGGCCGAACGCCAGCTGCACCAATCTTGTCGATTATTACATGGAGCCGAAGCTGGCCTATTACGGGGTGCGCAAGGCATTCGAGGGCTCCCATGCTTCGCTGGATTACCGCAGCCTGACCTGGCGCGCGGGCGAGACGTTCTCGGCCGGAGTGTTCGCCCATTTCGCCGGCGGGGGCGGCATGGAGATCGAGGCGCAGGTGCTGGATACGGCCGGACAAGTGCTGGAGGCGAAGTCTTTCGCTGCTTCTTCAGGGGCGGCTTCGCAGACGGATGGCAGCGGGCTGCGACGCAGAGGCTCAGCCGAGGCGGGGCGGCTGGAGTTCGCGGTGCCGGATACCCGCGATGGATTGTTCCTCATCCGGCTTCTCTACGGACCGGAGCGCAAGGATAACGTCTATGTGTTCTCGACGCTGGAGGAGCATCCGTTCCGTCCGGCCCTGGAGCTGAGCGGGGCAAGCCTGGCGGTCGAGCCGCTGACGGGCTGGGAGCATGAGACCGGACCGCTGACGGTCAGGGAGCATGAGACCGGGCTGCTGACGGGCTGGGAGCATGAGCGTGCCGGAGAGGCTGCCTCGGCAATCCGTCCCGTGGTGCGCCGGTACCTCGTGCGCAACGAAGGCGCTTCGGCCGCGCTGCATATCATGCCCGAGGAACGCACAGACCGCTGGTGGACGCTGGCGGACGAGGCCGGCTTCATGCTGCTGCCCGGCGAGAGCCGGGAAGTGTCGGTCGCCTGCGCTCCGCGGGTGAACGATGTGTTCAGCGGATCGCTGGATGCTGGAGGTGACGGAGCGGATCCGCAAGTCGCCTTTACTTGCCTTGGTGAAAAATAGGCATGAAATCGGGATTTGGAGCAGCCTTTCGGGGCTGCTCTTTTCTTCTCCCGAAAGGAAGCGGAAACATCATGCAGGCTTCGGGGACAAGCGCGGTCTGGTTTTCGCGCTCAGCTCGTTTGCCTTGTCCCAGCAGCCATGCCGCATCAGCAGACTTTTGACGCTGCATGTTTTTTTCTTGTTTACTCATTCGGGGTAATAATAGATAAAGGATTTAATTCAAAGGCTTAGGAAGGAGGTTTCCCATGGCCTGCAAGCAGGAGTGGGCATGGAGCAGCGCGGACGGAACGCCGATCCATGGCTTAAGGTGGATTCCCGAGGGGAAGGACCCGGAGGCGGCGATCGGGATCGTGCACGGATTGGGAGAGCACGCAGGCGCATATGCCCATGTGGCGGATTGGTTCACGGACAAAGGATTTGCCGTTTATGCCTTCGATCAGCGCGGACACGGGCTGACTGCCGGCAGGAGAGGGGACTGTCCGGACTACGAGGCGCTGCTGGAGCCGGTCAGACTGATGCTCGGCGATATCGGCTCGCAGCATCGGGGCTTGCCTGTGTTCCTGTTCGGACACAGCATGGGCGGCAACGTCGCCTTGAATTACGCTTTGCGCTTCAAGCCGGATGTCGCGGGCGTCATCGCGTCGGGGCCTTGGCTCAGGCTGGCTGCAGCCCCTCCGCCCGTGCGGCAGCTGCTGGGCCGCCTGCGCAAGCGGCTGCAGCCCGGATACCTTTCCCTTCAAGCGAATGCCCGCGGGACATCCGATCCGGAGATGCAGCTCCTGTACGCGGCGGACCCGCTCCGGCATGGACGAATTACGCTGCGCACGCTGAGCGGGGTCAGGAGCGCCGGGCGCTGGGCGCTGAAGCATGCCCACGAGCTGGAGATTCCGCTGCTGCTCATGCATGGCAGCGCGGATCGGGTCACCTCCTGCCGGGCAAGCCGCATATTTGCAAGCCGTGCGGGGAGCAGCTGCACGTATCGTGAATGGCCGGGCTTTCGGCATGAGCTGCATGCCGAGAGAGAACGCCGGAAGGTGCTGGCTTTCGCGGCGGATTGGATGGACGCCGTCAGGTCGGGAGGAATCTCATCGGATTAGGCGAAGCGACGGCTTTGATCGTCCTAAGCAGCCTAGATTCGGCCTTGCCCTCCAGATGAGCCTTTGCGCCGGGAAATTCCGGCCTAGAGAGCCTGATGCCATGCAGCGAGGGCGAACGGCCGCGAAGTTGAAGAGCGGCAGCCGTTATTATCGGCTGCCGCTCTTTGCATTTTATTTCCCCAGAAACCCGCCCTCGGACCGGATGACCTGGCCGGTAATCCAGCCTGAAGCCTCGCCGGCGAGGAAGGCGATGCCGCGAGCGGCGTCCTCGGGAGTGCCGATGCGGCCCATAGGGAACAGGGGGAGAAGCCGTTCGCGCAGCTCCTCGCCGATCCAGCCGGTGTCGGTCGGCCCGGGATCGAAGCCGTTGACGGTGATGCCGAGCGGAGCAAGCGCGACCGAGAGCGGCTCGATGATGCCGATTACAGCTCCTTTGGCGGCGATATAGGCGAGATTGGCGGGATCAGGCCCTTTGGACACGAGAAAGACGATTCTCCCCTGCGTCTGCGGAGGATGGCCGCTTTCGAGCCGCTTGGCGAATTCCGTGCTGAGCAGGACGGTGCCGCGAACGTTCACGGCATGATGCCGGTCGAGAATGTCGGCGTTCAGCTCGCGGAAGTCCGCGTGCCGCTCGTAGGCCGCATTGTTGACGAGCACCGACGGAGACTGTCCGAAGGCTTCTGCCGCGGCGTCCAGAATGGCTGCCGGCGAAGCCGGATCCGCCAGATCGGCTTCCATGTGCGCAGCCCTCGCCCCGCTCGCCGCCAGCTCGCGGGCGAGCCGGTCCGGCCATCCCGGAGCGGCTCCGTTGCCTTCCTTTTCGTCAAAGGCGCCCCAATGGGTGAAAAACACATCCATGCCTGCTCCGGCCAAAGCCCGGCAAACCGCCGTCCCGATTCCCTCCGGCCTGCTGACGCCCGTGACGAGCGCGATGCTTCCGGTCTCTTTCATAAGATCCGCCCCTTCCTTGAACCCTTCATGCCTTTAATCTACCAACCGTCCCGACGGTTGGCCAGGTAAACCTTCTCTATACCCGAAATGCCCCTCTGCCGGATCTCTTCCACCATCGCGGATGGAGAGGGAGGCTGGCATAACAAAGGCTTGAGCCGAATACCTATGAGGAAGGAGCAGGCCGGACAAGCGGACGAACCGGACGGGACGTGCGCGAAAGGGGGCGGAAGATGAAAACGAGCATTATCATCCTGACGCATAATCAGCTGGAGTACACGGTGAGATGCCTGGCGAGCATCATCTCGCACACGAAAGATTACGAGCTTGTCCTCGTCGACAACGGCTCCACCGACGGCACGCCCGAGATGATTCGGCGATTGGGCTGCAAGGCCGTCTTCAATGCCGTCAACGCCGGTTTCGCCAAAGGCTGCAACCAAGGCTTGGAGCTGGCTGACGGCGAATTCGTGCTGTTTCTCAACAACGACACGGTCGTGACGGAGGGCTGGCTGGAAGCGATGCTGAGGGCGCTGGAGTCCGACCGTACGGCCGGGATGACGGGCCCGGTGTCCAACTATGTGAGCGGGCAGCAGCAGGTGGAAGCGGATTACGGTCCCGGCCTGGAAGGACTCGGGGCCTACGCCGCCGCGCGCTCGGCCGCCTGGCAGGGCAAGATCATCGAGGTGCCCCGGCTGGTAGGCTTCTGCCTGCTGCTGCCTCGCGATCTGGCGCTGGAAATGGGCGGCTTCGATGAGCGCTTCGGTCTGGGCAATTATGAGGACGATGACCTGTGCATGAGAATCCGCAGCCGCGGCTACCGGCTGGTCGTCGCCTGCGATTCGTTCATCCACCACTACGGTCATGTGACGATCAATGCGCTCGAGGATTTCGACCTGACGGCATTGCTCAGCGTGAACCGGGAAATCGCCCGGCGCAAATGGGGCGAAGATCTGATCGACCTGATCTACAAGGTCCAGCCTACGCTGACCTTATGCGTCGGCGCCGGTCCGGATGCCGGGCAGGAGCAGATGGAGCGGACGCTGGACAGCATGGCCGGGCTGGCCGACGAGATCATGCTCGTCCACTACGGAGGCCGGGATAGCCGCGAGTCTGTGCATCGGACCGGCTTGATCCGCAATCTCAAGACGGTCTATGCCGAAGCGGAAGGGGAGCAGGGAGCGGAGGCGAATGGAGTGGCGGCCGGACTGCGCGAAGCCGGGCGCGACTTCATTCTGTGGCTGCGGGCGGGCGAGGAGCTGCAACGGGATGATGCGCTTGCGTTCCGCAGCTTCCGGCGCGGCCTGAGCGCGGACGTTCCGCTTATTTCCTTCTCCTCGCTGGGCTCTTCCCAGCTCGTACGAATGGCTCTATGCACGGACGGCTTGCACTGGGACTCTGCGGCCGGATTCTCGCTGCCCAGCGGCGAATGGCCGCATGAGCTGGACATCCGGGTGGGCGGCAGCGCCTGGGCGAGTCCATGAAGGAGCAGCGCCAAAGCGCTCCCGTCCGTAACGGAGCCGGGATTCGGCTGCTGAAGCCCGGCGTTACCTTCGAGACCAAATGTTATGAGGAGGATTGGCGGGAGCTGCTGCAGACGGACCGTCTGAGGCAGGCGATCGAGCGCCATGAGTTCCCTTTTGACGAGAAGATTCTGTACATCAACAACGTCAGCCGTCCGGAGCTCGTCGAGCGGCATGCGCAGCGCCTGGTGGAGGAAGGCGTCCTGACCTCCTACGCGGTCGTGGAGACATTCAGCGGCGAAGCGCTTGATTTCTTCGGGCTGAGCCGGGAGAGCTTCGAGGGAGGCTACTATTATTCCATCGCGGAGCTCGTCGCCATCTACCGGTGCCGGACGGAATATCTGCTCCACTATTCGGGAGACTCGATGCTGGACGGTGCGCTGCCCTGGATCCCTCCTTCCCTGGAGCGGATGCGCGCCCAGCCCTCCCTTGTATGCGCGTGTCCGGTTCCGAACGGCAACGAGGAGGAGGCGCGGCAGGAGGCGCTGACGGCCGAGAAGGATTTCTACGTCGGGTACGGCTTCTCCGATCAATGCTACTTGATCCGGACGGAGGATTTCCGGGCGCGGATCTACGAGGAGAGCCATCCGGCATCCGCGCGTTATCCCGCTTATGGAGGAGAGCTGTTCGAGAAGCGCGTGGACTCCTGGATGCGGAGCAACGGATATATGCGTCTCGTGTACCGCCATGGCAGCTATACCCACCGGAATATGAGGCGGGATCGGACTTCAGAGGCGGAGAGGGCGGCGGAGCCTGTGCTGGCCTGCTACCGATCGGGCCTAGCGGCGATGGAAGGGCTGGATTACGAGTCGGCCATCGTCTGGTTCCGCCTGTCCTTGGCGGCGGCGGCACGCCTGTGGCAGCAAGGGAGAGAGACGGCGCCGGAGCTGAGATGGCTTCCGCATTTGCAGCTGTCTGTCTGCTACGACCGGCTCGGCCGGAGAGAGGAGGCGTGTGCCAGCAACGAAGCCGCTGCGGTATATGCCCCTTCCGGCCATTCCAGCATCGAGCATAACCGGGCTTATTTCCGCTCTCTGGCGGCGGATTCCGCCATGGCTGCGCATCCTCCGCCGGCAGAAGAGGGGGATGCGGCTGACGAGACGCTGCTTTCCCTGCTGATTCCTTCGCTGCCGGAGAGGCGGGAGCGGCTGGATTCGCTGCTGGAGGCGCTGGAGCTCCAGATTGCGGGCAAGCCGGTCGAACTGATCGTCATGACGGACAACCGGCGGCGGAGCACGGGGGCCAAGCGCAATGCCCTGCTGCAGCAGGCTCAGGGGCGCTATGTCGCTTTTATCGACGACGACGACCGCGTGTCGGAGCATTATGCCGCTGCGCTGCTGGGCGCCATTGCGGGCCGGCCCGAAGCGGACTGCATCGTTTTCGACGTGATGGTCTATGAGGGCGGCAAGCCGCTGCGCTCCTGCCTCTACGGCGTGGAATACGAGCATGGGGTGGACGAAAGCCGCTACTACCGCAAGCCCAACCATCTGATGTGCTACAAGCGCGAGCTTGCCTTGCGGCATCCGTTCCGGGACATCGGCTACGGCGAGGATGACGAATGGGCGGCAAGAGCTTCATTGGACATCGTCCATCAAGCCAGAATCGATGAAGTCCTCTATCATTACGATTGGGTCGCGAAGCCGCGGAGCTGGTATGGCGGCAAATAGGGCTGCGAGGGCGGGGCCGGTACGCCGGCCGAATGGCGAGGAGCGCATACGCGGGCAAGCAGAGCTGCGAGGAGAAACAGGGGGGCGAAGGGCAGCCGGGTTTTCGCGATGCTGCCGTCAACGGGGCGGATATAGGCTAAGGAGGGAAACAGGCTGCCTCGCGGCAGCCTTTTAGACGTGCGGAGCAAGCTTATTCCGTGTCCGCATAGTAACGGTTCAACGATTGCCATTCGGCAAACAGGGAATTGGCCGTAGCGGAAAGCCCTTTGGGAGCGAGAATGCCGAGACCCGCGGAATGCTGGAAGGCTTTCGCCGGATGCTGCCCGGACAGCTCCCTCCACAGCTTCCAGACGCCGAAGTCCGCAATCCTGACCTCCGTGTCATGCAGCAGCACGATGCCGTCCCCGGCCAGCTTCGGCAGCCAGCTTTCGTAGTCGCGGCGAACCGCTTCGTACGTATGGAGGCCGTCGATGTGGAGCAGATCGATGGAACCGTCTGCAAAGGCATCCAGAGCTTCGTCGAACGCTGCCCGGTGCAAGGCCGCTTGCGGGTACAGCGCCGCAGCCCTCGAGACGAGCTGGAAAACCTCGCTGCCGTAGGCTCCGGAATGGAAATCCCCCTCCCAGCTGTCGACCGCATGAAGCCTTGTATCGGGAGATCCGTCTTTGGCTCCCTGGCAGAAGCTGAAAAAGGAAGCTCCGTAATGGGTTCCGAGCTCCACGACGGTGGCGGGCCGTGCGTTGCGGATGAAATCGTAGCCGAAGCGGAGATGGCCTCTCCATGCGGATTCGGACCGGAACAGGGGCGACAGGGCGTCGGTCTCGAAGACCGGGTCGTGGCAGATCCAATCGAGGTTCAAGGGACAGCCTCCTTCAAGCGCGATGACAAGCACTATGGGAAGCTTATGTTCCTGGAGGGGATTTCAGAAGTCGCGCCGCTGTTTCAGGTCGCCAACGGAAGAAAGCAAAAAGCCGCCGCCGGAGCGACGGCCGTGCTTATCGAGAACTCCATTGCCGTTTCTTCGCCGAGATGAGGAAGAACATCGGGCGCCGGACTTCTTCCGCCCAAGCCGGATTCGACTCCAGCATCGCCTCGGTCGGTGTCAGCTCCGACAGCTCCTTGATGTCGAAGCCCCCGCCAATCAAGGCATTCAGGTAAGCGGAGACGGTCCGATGGTACTTGATGACGTCGCTGCCGAGGAAGCGGGAATTCCGCAGCCCTAGCTCGTGATAGCGGTCCAGCGGCCAATGGAGCTTCTCGCCGTCCGGGCCGTAATGCCAGTCCTGCGCCGCCAGCGCCGTAAATACCGGATGCTCGACCGACAGGACGAAATCCCCGCCTGCCGCGAGGGAGCGGCTGATTTTGCGCACGGCGCCGGCAAAGTCCTCCACGTAATGAAGAGCGAGCGAGCTGATGACGACATCGAATTCCCCTTCGGAAAAATCAATGTCCTCAATCGCTGACCGGCGGTATTCGATGGCGGGGTCGTCGGTCATCTCTCTCGCCCGCTGCAGCATATTTTCCGATAAATCCAAGCCTAACACCGACAGGGCGCCATGCTGCCTTGCATAACGGCAATGCCAGCCGAAGCCGCAGCCGAGATCGAGCACCCGCTTGCCTTCCAGATCGGGCAGCATGCCGCGGAGCGTACTCCATTCCCCAGCGGCATCCAGGCCGCCCAAGGAGCGGGGCATCCGGCTGTAGCTGGAGAAGAATTCCTTGTCGTCGTATTTATTCTGCTTCATGCGGGCAACGCCTCCCTGGTTGGTCTCTGCTAAACAGCATAGGCCAAAAGAAAGGGCGATAGCCAGGGGAAAATCGGATATACCCGAGCGATGCCGTTCTTCCCGAGCTGGCGGGACGCTGCCTGCAAGTGAAAAATCCCGCCATAGGCAGATGCCCGGACGGGATCGCAGTAAAGGAAGATGAAGTCAGGCTGCAGGCGCAAGCGCCTTTTCGATCTGCTGATGCAGATCCAGCAGCTTCGTTTTTTGGACGACGACCTGCTGCCGCAGCGTAATGATGGACCGGATCGCTTGTGCGACAGCAGCTTGGTCCTTGCCGGCCTTGGCCGCCTTCAGCTTGGCCTGCTCAGCCTTGATCAGCCCGCGGGTGCCGCTGAGAGAGGCGCGTTCGCCGCGAATATCGGAGCGGACGGCGGCGAGCTGTTCCTTGAAGTGTTTTTTCTCGGCGGCAGTCCGCTTGTTGAGATCGGCATGGATTTGCTTGCGGACCTCTTTGAGCTGGCTGCCCAGCGCGGCGTTCTGCTTGGCGAGAGCGGTCAGCTCGGCTTTGAGCGGCTTGATCTCCGCTTTCCATTCCGCTGCCGTCGCGGAGAGCTTTTTCGCCGGCCCGGTTGCCGGTGCCGTTGTCTTGACAGTGATCGCCGTAGTCGCTGCCTTCGCTGTAGCCTTCGCCGTAGTCGCTGCGTTCGCCGTTGCCGCAGCGGCATGAACCGCTCCGCCGCTTGCCAGTACCGATCCGATGACGAGGGCGGCCATGGCGCCCGACCATTTCTTGTTCATTCCCATCCATCTCCTCTGCTTCTGAGTATGGGGCTCGGGAGGATGCCCGAGCCGCCTTGAACCCAGAATAACGGCCAGTTATGTCATGGATGTGTCATCGGCCGCCGAGGGGAAAACAACCTCGAAGCGGGTACCGTTGCCCTCCGAGGATACCGCCTGAATCGTGCCGCCATGCGCTTCCGTGATATACCGGCTGATCGTAAGTCCAAGACCGGAGCCGGAGCTGCCGCTTCTGCTGCCGTCGGCTTTCATGAACCGGTCCCAGATGCGGGGAAGCATCTCCTCCGGAATCCCTCGACCGTCATCCCGGACGTCGAATCCGATCTGGCTGCCGTCCTGGAAGCCCGACACGGAGATGGCGGTCCCCGCATCGTTATGGCGGATCGCGTTGCCGATCAGGTTCAGGACCACCTGGCGAATCCGCTGCTGATCCCCTCGGAATCGAATCGGCGACGAGTTCTCTCGGACCGTCCAGCCTTGCCAGGATAGCGTCATTCCCGCTTCCTCAGCGGCCGGGGTCAGCTGGAGCACGCATTGCTGAAGCAGCTCCCCGAGATCGAAGGCGGTCATCCGGTAGCGGACGACATGCTCCTCGAACTCCGTCAGCTCGGTCAGGTCGTCGATCAGCTGCTGCAGCCGCCGGGTTTCCGAGAGGGCAAGCCGCGTGAACTCCGACTTCTCCTCCTCGCTCATGATGCCGTCGTCCATGCCTTGCAGAGCGGCCCGTACGGTCGTCAGCGGCGTCCGCAGCTCGTGGGCGAGATCTCCGATGAAGCGCCGCCTGCCGGCCTCCACCCGCCCGAGCTTGTCCGCCATGCCATGGATCGCGCCGGCCAGATCGGCGAGCTCGTCGCGGCCCCGATACTGGGCTCTCGTCTCGAACCGGCCTTCCGCGTAGCTCCGGGCGACCCGGCTCAGCTCCAGCACCGGGCGGGTGAAGGCGCGGGAGACGAGCCAGAGCACGAGGGATACGGGAATTGCGAAAACGAGGGATACAAGCCAGAGAGCCCTCTGCAGCGGACCGACATAACGGACGGCTTCCTTGACCGGGCGGTAAACGAAGCAGGAGGCGGCGACTTCGCCTCCGCTCTGCAGCGGGAAGCCGCGAATCAGCATCGTCGTCCCTTGCTGGCGGGCGTAGACCTTCTTCTCCTGGATCGTGCCGCCCTCCATGACCGTCCGGACCCACTCGCGGACATCGGGCCGGGTGCCGACCTCCTGGATGCCTGCCTTCGAGAAGTTGTACCGCTTGCCTTGGATGCTGATCTGAAGCGAGCCATGCTTCTCGAGCTGCTGCAGCCTCTCGCGGAAGGCGGCAGGCTTCAGGCGGCCTTCCTGCACCTGGTCGAACAGAAGCTGAATGTCCTGGCCGGCGTCGGCGAGCTGCTTCCAGCTCCGCTCATAGGCTTTCTGCTGGATGAGCCAGCTGGTCGCCGCCGTCAGGCTCGCGATGATGAGGATTCCGATGAGCAGATAGGACAGCATCCATTTCCATACCAGCGATCTCATGTTTCGTCCGTCCGGTCGAGCTTGTAGCCGACGCCCCAGACGGTCGAGATCGACCAGCCTTGCGCCGGCTGCAGCCTCCGCCTAAGCCTCTGCACATACAAGTCCACGACCCGGTCGTCGCCTTCGAAATCCCAGCCCCATATCCGCTCGATCAGCTCGCTGCGGCTGCACACGAGCCCGGGATGGCGGATCAGCTCCTGCAGCAGGTCGAATTCCCGCCGGGGAAGGTCGATCATGCGGCCCCCGAGCGTCACCGACCGGCGTTCCGCATCCAGGCGCAGATTGCCGGCGCGGCATGCGGCTCCGGATGCCGGCGGCTGTCCGCCGCGGGAGCGCCTGAGCACGGCGTCTACCCGGGCCATCAGCTCGCGGGGGTCGAACGGCTTGACGATGTAATCGTCCGCTCCGAGCTGCAGACCCTCGATCCTCTCCTCCAGCTGGCCGCGGGCGGTCATCATGATGACCGGAATCCGGCTGCCTTCCGCCCGAAGCTTCCGGCATACCTCCCAGCCGTTCAGCTTCGGAAGCATGAGATCGAGCAGGATCAGGGCATATTCTCCGTTCTCCAGCATGTCCAGAGCTGCCATCCCATCTGCCGCCGCCTCCGGTTCATACCCGCTTTTCCTCATGTAGAGAGCGGTAATGCGGACGATGGAAGCATCGTCGTCCACGATAAGAATTCGATCCGTCACGCCGAGTCGGCTCCTCTCCGTAGCAGGGAGTAGTGGTATCTCTATAGAAGACGAATAGGCGGGCGCAAAGTTGTGGCCGGATCGGGATAAATGGCAGGAGGGCTTGCATGCGGGCCAGGTGGGTAAAAATAGACTGGAGAAGAACGCAGGAGTTCCACAACCGAAACGAGGAGTTGACTCAGCCATGATCAAAATCGTGCTAGTCCGCCATGGACAGAGCGAGTATAACGCACAAAACCGCTTTACGGGGTGGACGGACGTCGATCTGACCGACAGCGGCAAGGAGGAGGCCCGCCGCGCCGGGGAAATTCTTCGCCAGAACGACTATGTGTTCGATGTCGCTTATACGTCGGTGCTCAAGCGCGCCATCCGGACGCTCTGGATCATCCAGGATGAAATGAGCCTGCTCTGGATTCCGACGGACAAGACGTGGATGCTCAACGAACGGCATTACGGCGCCCTGCAGGGGCTCAACAAGGAGGAGACGGCGCAAAAGTACGGGGAAGAGCAGGTCCATCTATGGCGCAGATCCGTCACCGTCCGGCCGCCGGCGCTGGATAAGGACGACGAGCGTTATGAGGGAAGGGATCCCCGCTACAAGGATATCAAGGACCGGGTGCCGGTGACGGAAAATCTGGACGATACGGAGCAGAGGGTGCTGGATTACTGGAGAGAGAAGGTCGAGCCTTCGCTCCATGAGAACCGGCGGGTGCTGATCGTCGCTCATGGCAACACGATTCGGGCGCTGGTCCGCTATCTGGACGACATTCCGGGGGACGGCATCGCCACTCTGAATATTCCGACCGGAACGCCGCTCGTCTACGAGCTCGGGGATGACCTGAAGCCGGTCCGTCATTATTACCTGGAGGAAAACAAAGAAAAGACCGATGTCAAGGAAGCGGCTCAAGGCGCTCCCGACGTCCGGTCGGAATAGCGGCGCAGGCATTCGCTGCAATCGCCGTCTTGGACGTAGCCGTCCGGATTTCGTCATTGAAGCCGGACGGCTGTTTCGCTTTCTTCTTCCGGCAGCCTTAAGCGGCTGCTCCAGGCCCGTGCCAAGCCGGACGGCGGCTAGGAGTCCAAACGCAGAAGGAAGTCGCGGGTGCCGTTGTAGGCATCGGTCCAGCCCATTTTCGCATAAAAGCGGAGGCCGTCCAGTCCTTTCATATAGTAGGCGCCCAGCAGTCTCTCCTTGAAATCGGGGATCGTCATTCCTGCTTGCTCCTGGTAGTCCTGATAAGCCCGAACGACCCCAAGCGCTGCCATATGCCGGTCGAGAATCGCGAGATCGACCAGATCATCGCCATAGGCGCAGTTGCCGTCAATGATGCCGGTAATGCGGGTGCCGCTCGACAGAATATTCCATTGGTGAAAATCGCCATGAATGAAATGGCGGTGGGGCTCATTGTAAGGCGCGTAGGCCATCAGCCGGCTGTAGCACTCGTCGAAAACGTCCTTTTCCAAGCAGGTGCTGCGGAACAAGCCGTGCCAGTTCTCCCAGAAGGTGCCCGTCTGATCCTCCGCGAACGAAGCAGTCAAGTAGTCCTTCCAGGTCCGGTGCTTTCCATTGCCGTCCGGCCCGATCCACCCGTAGCCGCTCGTAAACCGTATGTCCACTTGATTAAGCCGATTCAAAAGATCGATAAGCTCTGGAAGCTGCCCGGCTTGCTGCTCGGGGGTGCAGGCCGCGAGGCTGTAGCCATCGATCCGTTCCATGATGACGTAGGCCAAGTTTCCATGCTTCCCTTGCCCCAAACATCGGGGATAGGGGATTCCCTGGCCGGACAGCAGCTCCGACAGGAACCGTTCGGTCGCGTAGGCTCCCTCCAGGTCGCTGAACTTGATGACAAGCCCTTTTCCTTCGTGGTTGAAGGAGAAGACGCTGCTCAAGTTGCCGCCATCCATGGGCATAATCTCCGTGGCGATGGAGCCCAGGTGGGCCTTAACCACGTCCTCGACTTCGCTTTCAGCCACGCTTGGCTTGTTATAAGTCGTCATGGTTCGCACTCTCCCCTCGTTTTGGCTCAAGACAATCCGCCTTTCAGCTTTACTATAGACGGTTCGATCTGCGCGTTCGAGGGATAGGATAGGTATAGGCAAATAATCACATGATTTGAACGGGCGGACCGGCGGTCGCCGTGAATGGAACCGCAAGCATAGAGTGAAGCTTCGAGCCCGGTCTTGATTTTATTTGCCGGACGGTTATAATTCAGTTTAAACGATTAAACCAATGAACGGATTGAGGGAGAACGATGAGCGAGCAAACCGGGCATGTCCTGCAGCAGTTCCAAGAATGCATTCCTTTGCTGGATGTGTTGACCGATGCCGGCCGCCAAGCCATTATCTTGCTGCTGGCGCAGCACAAATCGGGACTTAACGTGAATACGATATCCAGCCATATGAATCTGTCCAGACCGGCTGTCTCCCATCATCTGAAGGTGTTGAAGCAGTCCGGCTATATTGAAGCCGAAAAGAAAGGCGTTGAAAATGTTTATGTGCTGACGGTGCGGAAGCCGCTTGAACGGCTCAAGTCGTTGATTGCGGCCGTTGAAGCCGAGTGCAGCGGGTCTCGGTAACGAGCGCCGGCACAGGAAATACAGCAGCAGAGACGATGCTCTTGCTGCTGCTCCGACCAATTGGTTGATTTGTTTAAACATATAAACATTTGAGGAGGATGGAAATGAAGGCTATGATCATTGAAAAGTATGGAAAGAACAGTCCGTTAGTGATGGCGGAACGGCCCATGCCTTCGATTGGCGAGCATGACGTGCTGGTGGAAATTCATGCAGCCAGCTTGAATCCGATCGATTTTAAGATTAAGGAAGGGAAAGTGAAGTTCCTGCTGAAGTACAAGTTTCCACTTGTTTTGGGAAATGATTTCTCCGGAGTCGTCGTCCAGGCAGGCGGGTCGGTGAGCGCATTCAAACCCGGAGACCAGGTCTACGGGAGGCCCCGCAAGAACAGGATCGGGACGCTGGCTGAATATATCGCCGTTCATGAGGATGATCTGTCCCTGATGCCGCAAAATCTAAGCTTTGATGAAGCGGCCTCCATTCCGCTCGTCGGACTTACGGCTTATCAAGCGTTCACCGATATTCTCAAGCTGCGGAAAGGTCAAAAAATCTTGATCCACGCAGGCGCAGGAGGCGTCGGAACCTTCGCGATCCAGCTGGCCAAGGAAATGGGCGCATTTGTCGCCACGACGGCAAGCGATAAAGGCTACGAGCTGGTCAAATCGCTTGGCGCCGATCGGATCGTCAATTACAGGAAAGAAAAGGTTGAAGAGCTGCTAGCCGGGTATGACGCGGTGTTCGACACTTTAGGAGGAGACGCCCTGGAAAAGTCGTTCCGGATCTTGAAGGAAGGCGGGCAGGTTGTCTCCATATCGGGAGTGCCGAACGCCGCCTTCGGAAAAGAACAGCAGCTAGGCTGGATAAAAACGGCCCTATTGGCCCTCGTCAGCCGCCGAATCACCGCGCTTGCGAAAAAAAGCCGGACGAGCTATCGCTACCTGTTCATGAAGCCGAGCGGAGCGCAATTGAGCCTTTTAAAAGAAATGATCGAGAGCGGCCGCATCAAGCCGGTTGTGGACAAAGTGTTTCGGCTAGAGGATGCCGGGCAAGCTCTTCGGTACTTGGAAGGCGGAAGCGCCAAGGGAAAGGTGGTCATCCGGATAAGACCATCGGAATGATTGTTTTCGCCGATCCTCCGTCAGCGCCTGCCGACTTTTCTTAGTCTCGATCACTCCTGCCAATTTTTGATGAAATTCTTTTGGTTTTGTGAATCTGTAGCCGCGTCTCTCATAGAATCGATGAGCTGCTGTCCGGCTTGGATGGGACAGCAGCTTGATGCCCGAAAATCCATGCTCCTGTCCCCATTGCTCCAGATGCCCGATCAGCTTGCCGCCTATTCCTTGGTTTCGTCGGCTTTTTTTGACGACGAAGCCCAGGACGTTGACCAGAGAGCCGGAAAAAAGCAGTTCATACGGACTGCCGTGGATATACCCGACCACCTGGCCGCCTTGTTCGTACACAAAGACGACATCGTTCGTTCTGGCCGCAGCCCATCCGATGAGTGGATCTCCGATTCGATGAAGCTCCCATGCGTGCTCTGTCTGGCATCCTCATTCTATCCTTCCAACCACTGCCTCGGTCCCACCGTATGGAAAAGCTGCGGTCTATTCGGATTCAAGGCATCGTCAATGCGCTTGCAGGTAAAATCGCTGATCGGTCTGGGAAGCTCGTCTCTTGCCCAGTATCGGCATTCCAGAATTTCAGGCGAGCTTGGCTGAGGAGCCGGATGGGAAGGGCCGGTATCCGCCATGAACACAAAATGATGCATATCATGGTTCGGATCGTAATAAATGCCCGTCAACTGCCGGATTCCGACCTTCAGTCCGACTTCTTCAAGCACTTCTCTGGCCGCCGTATCTTCGGCGGACTCCTCGTCTTCGGCTTTTCCGCCCGGCAGCTCCCAATTGTTGTTGCCGTAGCTATGTTTCACTAACAAGACTCTGCCTTCCGAATCTAAAATAACGGCAGCCGCTCCGATCGACTTCGGCAAACGGACCCCTCCTTTACGATTTTCCACTATCTATATAGACACGTATGAATAAAAAAAGATGCGGCCTTTCCGCATTGTCTGCCCGTTCCGGGGAGGAAATTTCAGCCGCTGCGGGTTTTCAACCGGTTGGAAACGAAAAGGAAGAGCATGGCATGGTTTTATTTAAAGGAAAGCCGCTTTTAAGCACTGTCCGTTTCCTGCCTTTATGCGGTCGCGCTTTAATTGACGAAATTTCAGTTCCCCCTTAAACTGGGTACAGAAGCTTTACAAAATGCTCAAAAGAGTGGATGAAAAAACGGTCTGGACAAATTCATGATATGGGAAAAGGGGTCTATTCATGGGAAAAAGAATGTGGGCGTCCGCGCTCCTCGCGGTGGCATTGATGACGGCGGCAGGCTGCGGGGCAAAAAACACGAATGAGGGCGGCTCGGCAAGCCCGGCTCCTTCCGCAGGAGGCGCAGCGGAAGGCAAAACGTATTCCATCGCGATCTCGCAGATCGTGGAGCATCCGTCCCTGGATGCGACGCGCGAAGGCTTCCTCGCCGCCTTGAAGGATGCCGGCATCGTAGAGGGCGACAACCTCAAGGTCGACTTCAACAACGCGCAGGGCGATCAGAGCAACAACCTGTCGATCGCGCAGAAGATCGCCTCCGGCAAAAACGATCTGGTGCTCGCCATCGCCACTCCATCCGCGCAGGCTGTAGCGGAGAAGGTCAAGAACGCGCCGATCCTGTTCGCGGCCGTCACGGATCCGCTCGACGCGAAGCTCGTCACGAGCCTGGACAAGCCGGGCGGCAACATCTCCGGCGCTTCCGACACGAACCCGGATGCGATCGTGCAGCTGATGGACTTCATCGCCTCCGACTTCCCGAAGGTGAAATCCGTCGGCCTCGTCATCAACGAAGGCGAGTCCAACGCGGTCATCATGGCCAAAAACGCCGAGCAGGCGCTCGCCAAGCATGACATCAAGCTGGTGAAAGCCCCGGTATCCAATACATCCGAGGTGAAGCAGGCGGCCGAGTCGCTCGTAGGACGCGCGGACGCGCTCTTCACGACGCTCGACAACACGGTCATCAGCGGCGTCGACACGATCATCCAGGTGGCGAATTCCAAGAAGCTTCCGTTCTTCTCCAGCGACCGTGATACGGTCGAGAAGGGCGCTTTCGCCACAGTCGGCTTCAAATACTACGACCACGGCTATCAGGTCGGACAAATGGCGGCCGAGGTGCTGAAGGACGGCAAGAAGGTAGGGGACATGAAGGTGGGCATGCAGGAGAAGCTCGACCTCATCCTCAATCTCAAGGCCGCAGAGGCCCAGGGCATTGACGTTACCGACGATATGAAGGCCAAAGTGAAAGACCAGGAAACGAACATCATCCAATAGCTAAGAGGTGGCTTCCTTGATCCTATCCCTGAACGGAGCGGTTGCGCTTGGGCTCATGTACGCCCTGATGGCGCTCGGGGTCTACATCACGTATCGCATCCTTGATTTTCCCGATTTGACGGTTGACGGCAGCTTCACGACGGGAGCCGGCATCGCGGCCGTGCTCCTGACGCATGGCTGGTCGCCGTGGATTGCCACGCTTGCCGCCTTCGGGGGCGGAATGGCAGCCGGCGCCTGCACAGGGCTGCTGCATACGAAGGGCAAGGTCAACGGCCTGCTGGCCGGCATCCTCATGATGATCGCCTTGTATTCCATCAATATGAGAATCATGGGCAAGCCGAACGTGTCCATCTCGGGCGAGAACACGCTGCTCGGCAGCATCGCGAGCTCCGGATGGCTGACCTTCGGCGGCGTCTCCTGGTTCTATCCGCTCGTGCTGCTCGTCGTGGCGATTGCCGCCAAGCTCCTTCTGGACGGGTTCCTGCACACGGATCTAGGCCTGGCGCTGCGGGCGACAGGCGACAACAAGCGGATGATCCGCAGCTTCGGCGGCAATACCGACCGTTCCACCGTGCTCGGCGTCAGCCTCTCCAACGGTCTCGTGGCGCTGTCCGGCGCGCTCATCGCGCAGGATGCCAGCTTCGCGGACATCAATATGGGCATCGGCATGATCGTCATCGGCCTCGCTTCCGTCATCATCGGCGAAGCTCTGCTCGGCGCGCGCGGCGTCTTCATGACGACGCTCGCCGTGCTGGTCGGCGCCGTCGTCTACCGGGTCGTCATCGCGCTGGCGCTGCGTTCCGACTTCCTCCACCTGGAGGCGTCCGATCTCAAGCTGATCACGGCGGCGATCGTCATCATCGCGCTCGTCATCCCGACGGTCAACCGGTCGATGAAGCAGAAGCGGCAGGCGCGCAGGCGCACCGCCGAGCTTGCGGCAGGGACTGCCGGAAGGAGGGAAGCCTGATGCTGCATGTGCAATCGGTATCCAAGCTGTTCAACCCCGGCACGCCGGACGAGAAGGTCGCTCTCATGAATATCGACCTGCAGCTGAAGGCGGGAGACTTCGTCACCGTCATCGGCAGCAACGGCGCGGGGAAGTCGACGCTCATGAATATGATCTCCGGCGTCATGAAGCCCGACATCGGACGCATCTCCATCGCCGATGCGGATGTGACGGGAGCGTCCGAATCGAGACGGAGCCGCTGGATCGGCCGCGTCTTCCAGGATCCCATGGCCGGCACCGCGCCGAACATGACGATCGAAGAGAATCTGGCGATGGCCTACAAGCGCGGCAAGCCGCGCGGCCTGGGCTGGTCGGTGTCGGGAGCGAAGCGCGGGCTGTTCCGCCAGGAGCTCAGCCGCCTCGGCATCGGGCTGGAGAACCGGCTGCGCGCCAAGGTCGGCCTGCTGTCCGGCGGCGAGCGCCAGGCGCTCAGCCTCCTGATGGCGACCTTCACCAAGCCCGATATCCTGCTGCTGGACGAGCATACGGCGGCGCTCGATCCGGCGCGGGCGGAGCTGATCACCCGGCTGACGGAAAGCATCGTGCGCGACATGGGCCTTACGACGCTGATGGTCACCCACAACATGGAGCAGGCCATCCGGCTCGGCAACCGGCTCATCATGATGGACAAGGGCCGCATCATTCTCGATATTCCCGAGAGCCGCAAGCAGGGACTCACGGTCCAGGAGCTGCTGCGGGAGTTCGAGGGCATCAGCGGCCAGAAGCTGTCGGACGACCGGCTCATATTGGGCTAGCCTCAGCCGGAGGCCGGGCCGATTCACCGCCGGCGGAGAGCTTGTCCATGCTGCGCTCGGCTAAGGGAGCGTGATGCTGCCTTGCCTGAGGCAGCCAAAGGGAGACCGTCCGCCAATAGAGGCTGTCCCAAAAGCCGAATCGAGATGCTCCCCATACGGCAGACAGGTGAAAAAATAAACTTGTCTACCGTGAGGGGAGCATTTTGCATGTCTAAAAAGCGGCGCAGGGAAAAACTTTGCCCACTCCAAGTCGTGGAGTCGTTGGGGGGACTCCCGGTTTCACGCCGGACATTTGCGATTGGAGAGATAAACCATGATGGATGCCATGCCTTTCATGCCTGATGATAAGCCTCGTTCTGTTCTCCGGCCGCAGCTCGTGCTCGATGCGGGAGGCGTGCTTGTCTCCAATCTTACGCCTTCCATGTGGCAGGAGCTGGCGGAGATAAGCGGCCACGCCTTCGGAGAGCTGAGAGACAGGTACAAGCGCGATATTGCCGGACGGTTATGGACGGGAGAGCATCCGGAAGCGGAATTCTACCGCTGGATCGCCGGATTCGTTCCCGGATGGGCGGAGGCGGATGCGGAAAGGCTGCTGCGTTCCCATTTGCAGCCGCTGCCCGCTTTGGAGAGGCTGCCTGAGCTGGCTCGGCTGGCCGACGTGCATTTGCTGAGCAACCATGTCTCGGGCTGGCTGCGGCCGGTGCTGGAGCCCGCGTCGGAATGGCTCTCCAGCATAACGATCTCCTGCGAGGAAGGGCTGAGCAAGCCCGATCCGGCGCTGCTGGAGCGTTGCGCGGGCAAGCTGGAGCCGGGTGCGCCGGTCCTGTTCGCGGACGACTCGCCCCGCAATGTCGCGGCTGCCGAGGCGTTCGGCTGGCATGCGCTGCTTGCGGACGAGGACGGGCTGTGGGTGGATGCGGCGGCAGAGCGTCTGCGTGCCCTGAGGTTTTGAGCCGGCGCCATAGGTTTTCGCCTACCGTTTAGATCTCTGCGGGATGGGTTTATATGGAAAGGAAAGAGGCTGCACTCCGCCATCTTCCATGGCGGCTGGCGCAGCCTGTTTGCCTGTTATTCCCTCCAGCAGGGACTTTTCCCCGGACATGCGGTATAATTAGGCTAATTTTCGCGGCAGCCCGGGCGGCAGCCGGATGCTTAGGAGTGAGTTTTGCCATGAGAGAACATAGGCCTGTACTGGGCGTCGTCGTGCCCTGTTATAACGAAGAGGAAGTGCTGGAGCTGACCGCGCCTGAGCTGGACGCCATGCTGGAGAGCATGGAGAAGGAAGGCATCATCGCGCCGGGGAGCTTCATCATGTTCGTCAACGACGGCAGCAAGGACGGCACATGGCCGCTGATTGCGGATCTGGCTTCGCGCTGCCGGAGAGTGTCGGGACTCAACCTGGCGGCCAACGTCGGCCACCAGAACGCCCTGCTCGGGGGGCTGATGACAGCGAAGCGCCATGCGGACTGCCTCGTCTCGATCGATGCCGACCTGCAGGACGACGTCCGGGCGATCCGCGACATGGTGCTGCGCTATCTGGAAGGCTGCGAGATCGTCTACGGCGTGCGCAGCAGCCGCCAGCGCGACACCTGGTTCAAGCGCACGACAGCCGAAGGCTTTTACAAGGTCATGGAAGGACTGGGCCTGCGCATCGTGAACAACCACGCCGACTACCGGCTGATGAGCCGCCGCGCGCTGGACGAGCTGGAGAAGTTCACGGAGGTGAACCTGTTCCTGCGCGGCATCGTGCCGATGCTCGGCTTCCAGACCGGCGTCGTGTATTACGAGCGGCTGGAGCGCGCAGCCGGCGAGTCCAAATACCCGCTCAAGAAGATGATCAGCTTCGCCCTGGAGGGAATCACCTCCCTGTCCGTCAAGCCGATCCGCATGGTGACGGCCGCGGGCTTCATCGTGTTCGGCGTCAGCATCGTGATGGGTCTGTACGCGCTGATCTCCAAGATGTTCGGCAACACCGTCTCCGGCTGGGCGTCCCTGATCGTCTCGCTCTGGTTCATCGGCGGCGTGCAGCTGCTGTCGGTCGGCTTGATCGGCGAATACATCGGGAAAATCTACCGGGAAGTCAAAAGGCGGCCGCTCTATATCGTGGAGCGCGAGGTGGAGCCCGCGGTCCGTCCCGCGTCCGCTGACGTCCCGGCGGAGACAAGATCTCAGAGCGGCCCTGACGCTCTGAGCTACCAGGGGGTGTGACCGTGAGAACCCGATTCCGAATCGAATATCTGGCCGCCGCAGGCGCGGCCGGCATCATCATCTGGCTGCTGTTCACCCGTCCCTTCATCGGCATGGCCGATTCGGGGGACTTTTTGCGCGTGCTCATGACGGCTGGACTGGACTACAATCCTGCCGCCACTACATACGAGGACCGTTTCTTCAGCTACGCCAACCAGCACTTCGCCTACGGGAGCCTGAGAGGGGCCTACATCACCTCCCAGCTGATTCCGGTGTTCATCGCGAGGGGCCTTGGATGGCTCTATGATCCTTCCCTGTTCAACATCCGCATCCTGGCGGCGGTGTACGGAGCGCTGCTGGTCGCAGCGGTCTATCTGCTGGTCCGTACAGGCAGAAGATATTCCATGGCTGTTGGCGTCGTCCTCACGGCCGGGCTGCTGTTCGTATTCCTGGACGTTCGTTACCTGGCCTACTTCAATTCCTTCTTCGCCGAGCCGGTGTCGCTGATCTTCCTGCTGCTTACGCTGGGAACGGGTCTCCGGCTGGCCCATCAGGAGGAGCCGGGCCGCTGGACGCTGATTTTCTTTTTCTTCTGCGTGTTCATGCTCGCCTGCGGCAAGCTGCAGAATACGCCGCTAGGCGTCGTGTTCGCCCTCTATGGGCTCCGCTTCCTGCCGCTCCGGTGGGACCGCGCCTGGCGCAAGCTCGTGCTGATCTGCTGCTCCGCGCTGTTCCTGCTGTCGGCACTGCTGTATGTGTTCGCCCCGGACGGGCTCAAGCATATCAACCTGTATCAGACCGTTTTCTACGGCATTCTGAACAAGTCCCCCGATGTAAAAGGAGATCTCAAGGCTCTCGGCTTGCCGGAGAAGCTGGCGGGCAACGCCGGCTCGAACTATTTCCAGACGGATGTCCCCATCAAGCAGGACGCGCCGGAAATGAGGGCCGACTTCTACGACCGGATGTCCCACGGCAAGGTCATGCTCTACTATGCGACCCATCCGCAGCGGCTGATCGGCCTCATGGAGCGTGCCGCTCATCAGAGCGTGTACCTGAAGCCGGGATACCTCGGCAACTACGAGAAGGCCGAGGGCAAGCCGCCGGGCGCATTCAACGACACCTACAGCGGCTGGAGCCGGTTCAAGGCCGGGCATATGCCGAATTCGCTGCTGTTCATCGTCCTGTTCTACATCGTGTACTACGGCGTATGCGTGATCGAATGGCTTCGCGCGCGCGAGGGCTCGGCCAAAATAACCTCCGAGCTGCTCATGCTCGTCGGCTTCGTCGGCTTCTTCGCTTTCCTGATTCCGATCATGGGCGACGGCCTGGCCGACATCGAGAAGCATCTGTTCCTGTTCAATGCCGCTTACGACATCATGCTGCTGGCCTCCGCAGCCTGGCTGGCGTACCGCATCGCGGTGCTGCTCGGGTTCGGCAGGGACGGCAGGAGAATCAGCTACGGCTCGTACCGGTAACAACAAGCCTTCCGCAGGGATGACCTGGCGGAGGGCTTTTTTGCTTAGGGGACACAGGTGCAAGGCGGCATTGCCGATAAGGACGGCGGACGTTATAGTGAGGAGATAGGAGTTAGAGTCAAGTCGAAGTCAATATTGCGGCGGAGAGCCGATCAACAGGAGGGCAACGATGTATACGATCCATGAAGTGGCCGAAATTTGCGATTTGTCCGCGCACACGCTTCGTTTCTACGATAAAGAAGGGCTGCTTCCGTTCGTGGGAAGGAACAAGTCGGGAAACCGGGTATTTACGGAACAGAATCTCGAAATGGTGAAGCTGATCTGCTGCCTGAAAAACACCGGCATGCCGATCAAGGAAATCAAGTCGTACATGGATATGTTCATGGAGGGCCCCGGCACGATGGAGACGAGAAAGGAAATGATGATCGCCCACGGCAAGGAAGTGCAGAGGCAGATCGCGGAGCTGAAAAAGAACTTGAACATCATCAACCTCAAGGTCGCCTTCTACGATTCCAATAAGGACGGTTCTCCGGCCAGCCATTGAGAGCGGCCGGGGCGAAAGATGCCGGAGGCGGGGAGAGGCGGCGGCCAGGCATTGAGAGCGGCCGCGCCGAACGAGGCGGAGGCGCGAAGGCGGGGAGAGGCAGAGGTCCGTCATTGAGAGCGGCCGCGAAAGATGCCAAAGCGCGGAGGCGGGGAGAGGCAGCGGCCAGCCATTGAGAACGGCCGCGGCCAAAGATGCCGAAGCGCGAAGGCAGGGAAAGCAGCGGCTGAGCACCGAATATCCATTCAAGCGGATGGCGTGGACGATAGACGATACCGGACCGATGCCCGAACAGCCGAGCCTCGGCAAGGGCAACAAAAAAACCGCCGAAGCGGTTTTTTTTGGCTGTATGGATCCTGCAGCGACTTAGAGCATCATGCCGCCGGAAGCTTCAATCCGCTGTCCGTTCACCCAGCCCAATGCCGGGGAGCACAGAGCCGCGACGACTCCGCCGATATCGTCGGCTTCGCCGGGGCGGCCAAGCGCTGTCACAGAGCCGATGAGGTTCTGCGCAGCCTTGTCCTCCCGCAGCGAGCCGCCTCCGAAGTCCGTCATGATCGCGCCTGGAGCGAGCGTGTTGACGCGAATGCCCCTTTTGCCGAATTCCTTGGCCATGTAGCGGGTCAGCACTTCGACAGCGCCTTTCATCGCCGCATAGGCGGCACTGCCTTCAAAGGTGAAGCGGGCCAGTCCCGAGGAGACGTTGATGATGCCCCCGTTGTCCGCGAGAAGGGGGAGCATCGCCTGGGTCAGGAAGAAGACTCCCTTGAAGTGGACGTTCACGAGGCCGTCGAACTGTTCCTCGGTCGTGTCGGCAATGGATGCCTTCAAGCCGAAGCCGGCGTTGTTGACGAGGAAGTCGATCGTCGTCCGCTCCCACTTGGCAGCGAGAACGGCCTTCAGCTGTTCCGCGAAAGCCGGGAACGAGGACACGTCGCCCGCATCTAGCCTCAGCGCGGCCGCCTTGCGTCCCATGGCCTCCAGTCCGGCCGCAGTCTGCTCCGCAATCTCTTTCTGACTATTATAGGTCAGGATGACATCCACTCCGGCCCGGGCGAGCGCCTCGGCCGCGTTTCTGCCGAGTCCCCGGCTGCCTCCCGTGATGAGGGCGATCTTCGCTGTTTCCGTCATATCCATCTCTCCTCTGATCAAGTTGCCGGCCATGCTCATCCGGCTTGCCTTCATCCTAGTCCTTCGAGTTGTATCGAAGTCAACCCTCCCTATAAAAATATTGGAACACACCAGCCTCGGACAGGCCTCCGGCTCCGTTGAATGCAAAAAAAACAGCGCCATGCGGCTCTTGCGGCCAGGCGCTGCCCTAGGCAGGAAGAAGAATAAGCCGAAAAAGTCGGCTTATTCCGCGAGTGAACGGCCCGCAGGCGGGAATAAGCCGAAAAAATCGGCTTATTCTGCGAGTGAACGGCCCGCAGGCGAGATTAAGCCGAAAAAATCGGCTTATTCCGCCAG
>NZ_BIMD01000052.1 GCF_004000905.1 Paenibacillus humicus NBRC 102415 | reverse complement strand
CGCTTGTGTTTCGCTTGTTTCCGTCGTGCCTCTCAGCGGCGACTTAGATAATATATCACGGCCACATAGGCTAATGCAAGTGTTTTTTAAAGTTTTTTAAAATCCTTTTTTCATGAGCCTCTTTCCCTTTAAAACTGCTGCTGCAGTTCCTATTTACAAGGATATGAAGACCATGTTCAAGCTTTCCCTTTCAGACAATCATACACGATGAGTTTCCTCTACATAGAAGGACGGATCGAACCCATTGCTGACCCTTGGGCCGGTTCATGGACCTGGATATATCACTGCCTTCTTCAGAGCCTCTCACAAGGCTCTACCCTACGACATAAGGAAAGTAGGAAAGCATCCGCAGCCGAGCCAAGCCACACAACGATACATCGGTTCGAATGATTGCTCCTGCTCCCGCCTATAATCGTCATCGGTTCTCCTATCGACCCGATCTTCTTCAAAAGCAATGGCTTCCATCCATCTCTAGATGAAACGAAGGAACTTCGGCAGGCGCGTTCCTTCCTTATCCGCCTCGTTTTCAATATCCGCTTGCCAATGCGGGAAGGCCTATAAAAAAGAGGCCGTCAGGATGATCCTGACGGCCTCTTGAAATTGCCGAGCGGCGGTTTATGAAAGAACTTCTTCTATATGAAGCCGGCGCTGGGTGGAAAGGTCCACGATGCTGCTGTCGACGGAAACCCACGGACGGGTGCTGTGGTTGCGGTCGGTGAAGACGATCTCTCCGACGCGCCCGTCGCTCAGCCTCACGAGAGTGCCATTATGGAACTGAGTCGCTTTCTCGATGAATGTCCTCACATAGGAAGGATCCAGCTTGCCGAAGGCATCCTGCTGAATCTGCTCCAGAACAAGGTAGGGCGACGAAGCCCGGCGATAGATCTTGTTCAGCGTCATGGCATGAAAGATATCTGCAATGGCAACCATCTTGGCGTAGGGATGAATGTTCTCCGCAGCCAGGCCCAGCGGATAACCGCTGCCGTCGATCCGCTCATGATGCTGAAGGGCGGACAGCTTCGCCCCCTCATTGAGGGCGGCTACGCCTTTCAGCAGCGAGTAGCCGCTAAGGGTGTGCCTCTTCATTTCTTCCTGCTCGGTTGAAGTGAGGATCCCCGGCTTGGCCAGTATGGTCCGATCCACCTTCACGTTGCCGATATCGTGCAGCAGGCCGCCCATCGCGACTTGCATCCAATCCTTGGACGGAAGTCCCGCCCACTGCGCGAGCTGATAGCAGGTCAGGGAGGAGAGCACGCTGCTGTGATAGTAGAACTCCTCCTGATTGACATGCCTTGGGGAGAAACGGAGAACCTGATAGTCCCTGGAATGGGAGAGCAGCTTCTCCAGACCGGTCCGCAGCTCCAGAATAGGCAGGGCAGCCCCTCCCGCAACTTGTCCATAGGCTTTCTTCAGCAGAGCGACCATCGAATCGTATTCGAGAGCGAGGCCGCTGTGCGGAAGAGGCTTGTTTTCCGATTTGGCTGCAGGAGGAGCCTCGGCTCCGCCGCGTTCAACGGAAACCTGCTGCACCATGAATGCCGTCAGAATATCCATTTCGCGCATCGTGACGACACGGCCCTTGTGGAACAGAACGCCCCCCAAGGGAGTCAGCACATCCTGAGTTATGACATCACCGAGCTTCAACTGCGCGCAATCGACCGTAATCAAGACGGTTCCTCCCCTTATGACGCGTTCAAATGCTATTCGCTATCCGTACCGGCCTCTTCGTCTCCTGCCGGCACTTCGCCCGGTTCTTCATCTTCTTCCTGAATCTCTTCGCTTCTGGCGACCCGCGTCACCGTAGCGACCGAGTCCTCGTCGCGAATGTTGATCAGCCGCACGCCCTGCGTGTTGCGGCCCATGGAAGAGATCGTATCCATGTTCATGCGGATCATCGTTCCCGATGCGGTCATGATCATCAGATCCTCGCCGTCTTCCACCATTTTGAGGCCGGCGATCGGGCCGTTTTTCTCCGTTACGTTCAAGGTCTTGATCCCCTTGCCGCCGCGCGATTGCGTCCGGTATTCGCTTACCGGAGTCCGCTTGCCGTATCCTTTGGCCGTAACGATCAGAACTTCCTGCTCCGGATCCACGACGTCGAGGTCGATCACCCGGTCGTCGTCATCGAGAGCGATGCCCTTGACTCCTGTGGCCGAACGGCCCATGGAGCGCACATCACTTTCCGGGAACCGGATCGACATGCCGTCCGCCGTGCCGATGATGATCTCCTGCTTGCCGTCCGTCAGCTTCACGCTGATCAGATCGTCATCCTCGCGAAGGTTGATGGCGATCAAGCCGACGCGGCGGATATTGGAGTAATCGTCGAGAGGCGTCTTCTTGACGATGCCCTGGCGCGTTCCGAAGAACAGGTAGCAGTCAGGATCGAAAGCCTCGACCGGAATGACGGCATTGACCGTCTCTCCCTGCTCGATCTGCAGCAGGTTGATGATCGGCGTTCCTCTGGCCGTACGGCTGAGATCCGGGATCTCGTAGGCCTTGAGCCGGTACACCTTGCCTTTGTCGGTAAAGAAGAGCAGGTAGTGGTGCGTGTTCGAGACGAACAAATGCTCCACAAAGTCATCGGACTTGGTGTCCATGCCGATGACGCCCTTGCCTCCGCGGCGCTGGCTGCGGTAAGTCGATACCGGCAGCCGCTTCACGTAGCCCGAATGGGTAATCGTAATGACGACATCCTCGCGCGGAATCAGGTCCTCGTCAAGAATCTCGTCCTCGCCGATCGTCACTTCCGTGCGGCGCTCGTCGCCGAAGCGGTCGTTGATCTCGGCAAGCTCCTGGCTGATGATCTCGAGCACCAGCTGCTCGTCGGCAAGAATGGCCTTGTACTCGGCGATGCGGGCAAGCAGCTCGTTGTACTCGGCTTCGATCTTCTCCCGCTCCAGACCGGTCAGGCGCTGCAGCCTCATGTCGAGGATCGCTTGGGCCTGCTCCAGGCTGAGGGAGAAGCGGTTGATCAGGCCTTCACGCGCTTCGTCGGTCGTGCGCGAGGAACGGATCAGCGAGATGATCTCGTCGATATGGTCAAGCGCGATGCGCAAGCCTTCGAGGATATGCGCTCTCGCTTCCGCTTTTTTAAGGTCGAATTCGGTGCGGCGGCGGATGACCACCATCTGATGCTGCAGATAGTGGTACAGCATGTCGCGCAGCGTAAGGGTGCACGGCTCACCGTTGACCAGCGCCAGCATATTGATGCCGAACGTCGATTGCATCTGGGTATGCTTGTACAGGTTGTTCAGGGTAACGCTCGGGTTGACGTCGCGCCGCAGCTCGATGACGACGCGCATGCCGTTGCGGTCGGACTCGTCACGCAGGTCGGTGATGCCCTCGATCTTCTTCTCGCGGACGAGCTCGGCGATCTTCTCGACAAGCCGGGCCTTGTTCACCTGGTAAGGCAATTCATGCACGACGATCCGGGCTTTGCCGCCATTCTCTTCGATCTCGGCCCGGGCGCGCATCGTTACGGAGCCGCGTCCAGTCGTATAGGCCTGGCGGATGCCGGAATGGCCCATGACGAAGCCCGCAGTCGGGAAATCCGGGCCTTTGACGTAATCCATCAGCTCCACGGACGTAATGTCCGGGTTGCGGATCAGCGCCTGAACGCCGTCGATGACTTCACGCAGGTTATGCGGCGGGATATTGGTCGCCATGCCGACAGCGATGCCGGAGACGCCGTTGACGAGCAGGTTCGGGAAGCGTGCCGGCAATACGGCCGGCTCCCTTTCCTCGCCGTCATAGTTGGGATTGTAGTCGACCGTATCCTTGTTCAGGTCGCGGAGCAGCTCCATCGCGATCTTGGACAGGCGGGCTTCGGTGTAACGCATGGCAGCCGCCATGTCTCCGTCGATGGAGCCGAAGTTGCCATGACCGTCTACGAGCATATAGCGCATGGAGAAGTCCTGCGCCATCCGGACCATCGATTCATACACGGCGCTGTCGCCGTGCGGATGATACTTGCCGATGACCTCGCCCACGATCCGGGCTGATTTTTTATAAGGCTTGTCCGGGGCCATGCCAAGCTCGGACATAGCGAACAGGATGCGGCGGTGGACAGGCTTAAGCCCGTCGCGCACATCCGGCAGCGCGCGGCTGACGATGATGCTCATGGCATAATCCATGAACGACTCGCGCATTTCCGTGCCGATATCCCGGTCTTTGATTTGAGAACGTTGTTCTTCCGCCATACTTACCTCCTGTGCGGTCAGGCCTCCAAACGGCTCAACCTGATGGTGGCGACTTGCGCGGCGCCAGCCCGCCCTATCTTATCTGTCTTGCACAAAGCGGGCACAATTAAACGTCGCGGGTCGCAAAAAATAGGTGGATGCCGAGCTCCATTCATAGCGGGAATCCATAAAATAAAGGGACTCAGCACGAATGGTCAGTACACTCTATTATATCATTGTTTAGTCGCTTAAGATATCGGAAATTGGACTGAAGTCTGGAAGGGCTGCGGGAATTGCCCGCGATTTATCGCTCTTTCGACAGATGAGGAAGGATGAGATCGGTTGGCCATCCAAAGGGTTATGAGCAAGCAAGCGAAAACGGGGGTGCTGCTCCAGTCGGATTCGCTTAAACCCTACATTCCAGACACAAGGACCTATTCCAGGGACACGCTGCAGGCCATGCTGGAGCAGTACCGGATGCTGTACGTCAAGCCCGACGCGGGCATGTTCGGCAACGGCGTCATCAAGGTCCAGAAGCTCGACGGGGGCTACAGATTCCAAAGCGGGACGAGGATCCGATCCTACGCCAGCTTTGAAGGACTGTTCGCCGGGCTTGAGAAATCCCGCCCCAAAAGAAGATACGTAGCCCAGCAAGGAATCGATCTCCTGAAGCATCGGCGCCGGCGCTTCGACCTGCGGGTCATGGTGCAGAAAAACCCGAGCGGGAAGTGGGAGACGACCGGCATCATCGGCCGGCTCGGACATCCGTCCAAAATCGTCACCAACTACCACAGCGGGGGCACGATCACCCCGTTCGAAACGTTGATGGCAGGCCATATGGACGCTGCCGCTCAGAAGGGGTTCAAGGACCAGTTGCGCCATATCGGCGTCCAGACGGCGGAGCAGCTCGCTACCCGCTATGCCGGCCTCAAGGAAATCGGATTGGACGTTGCGGTGAGCACGAGCCTGAAGCCATGGATTCTCGAGGTCAATACGATGCCGGATCCGTATATATTCCGCAAGCTCAAGGATCAGGGCGTCTTCCGCCGGATGAGGCGTTACGCCGCCGCCTATGCCCCCAAGCGCAAAAGCCGCTGATTCCTTCGCGCTGAGCCGATGAAAAAAAATCCCGGGCCGTGTAGGCGCCGGGATCATTGGCGTGGAATCAGATATCCAGGTTTTTGACGTCCTTGGCGTATTGCTGGATGAACTCGCGGCGAGGCTCGACGTTGTCGCCCATCAGCGTGTCGAACATGATGTCCGCCTTGATCGCATCCTCGATCTGAACCTGGAGCATCGTCCGGCTCTCGGGATCCATCGTCGTCTCCCACAGCTGCGAAGCGTTCATCTCGCCGAGGCCTTTGTAGCGCTGAACGTTGATCTTGGCTCCTTCGCCGAACTCGGCCATGATCTCTTCGCGCTCCCGCTCGGACTGCGCGTAACGAACGACCTTGTTGCGCTCGATCTTGAACAGAGGAGGCTGGGCGATGTAGACATAGCCCGCTTCCAGAATACGGCGCATGTAGCGGTAAAGGAACGTCAGCAGCAAGGTCCGGATGTGGGCGCCGTCGACGTCGGCGTCCGTCATGATGATGATTTTGTGGTAACGGGCTTTGGCGAGGTCGAAATCATCCCCGATTCCGGTGCCGAGAGCCGTAATGATGGCGCGGATCTCCGCATTGGAGAGGATCCGGTCCAAACGCGCCTTCTCGACGTTGAGGATCTTGCCGCGCAGCGGCAGGATCGCCTGGAAATGCCGGTCGCGGCCCTGCTTGGCCGAACCGCCGGCGGAATCTCCTTCGACGATGTACAGCTCGCTGATGCTGGCATCCTTGGAGGAGCAGTCGGCCAGTTTGCCCGGCAGCGAGCTCACTTCGAGGGCGCTCTTGCGGCGCGTCAGCTCGCGGGCCTTCTTGGCCGCTTCGCGTGCTCGCGAAGCCTGCAGTCCCTTGTCCACGATTTTGCGGGCGACCGACGGGTTCTCTTCCAGAAACTCCTGCAGCTTCTCGGCGAAGAACGACTCTACGATGCCGCGCACCTCGCTGTTGCCGAGCTTGGTCTTGGTCTGTCCTTCGAACTGCGGCTCGGGAATCTTGACGCTGATGATCGCGGTCAGACCCTCGCGCACGTCCTCGCCGGACAGGTTGGAGTTGTTCTCCTTGATCGCGCCGCTCTTGCGGGCGTAGTCGTTGATGATCCGGGTCAGAGCGCTCTTGAAGCCGGACTCGTGGGTGCCGCCTTCATGGGTGTTGATATTGTTGGCGAAGGAGTAGATGTTCTCGCTGTAGCTGTCGTTGTACTGCAGCGACACCTCCACCTGGATGCCGTCCTTGGAGCCTTCGACATAGATCGGCTTCTCGTTGACGGCTTCGCGGTTGCGGTTGAGGTACTCGACGAACTCGATGATGCCGCCGTCATACTTGAAGCTGTTGCTGATTCCGGTGCGCTCGTCGGCAAGGACAAGCTCGATTCCTTTGTTCAGGAACGCCAGCTCGCGGACGCGCGATTGCAGCGTCTCGTATTCGAAGACGGTCGTCTCGGTGAACACCTCCGGATCCGGCTTGAACAGCGTCCTGGTTCCCGTCGACGTGCTGTCCCCGACGATCTTCACATCGTACTGAGGAGCGCCGCGGCGGTATTCCTGCTCGTAGACCTTGCCGTCGCGGCTGACCTGCACGACGACCAGCTCCGAAAGGGCGTTCACGACGGAAATGCCGACACCGTGCAGACCTCCGGATACTTTGTAGCCTTCTCCGCCGAATTTGCCGCCGGCATGCAGGACAGTCATGACGACTTCCAGCGTAGGGCGCTTCATCTTCGGATGCTCGCCGACCGGAATTCCCCGTCCGTTGTCCGTTACGGTAATGCTGTTGTTCTCGTGAATCGTTATCGTAATCCGGTCGCAATACCCGGCGAGCGCTTCGTCAATGCTGTTGTCGACGACTTCCCAGACGAGATGGTGAAGTCCTTTGCTGCTGGTGGAGCCGATATACATACCCGGACGCTTGCGGACCGCTTCCAGTCCTTCAAGCACCTGTATCTGGCTCTCGTCATACGTATGCTGTGGGTTCGTAGACATGCTTGTCTTCACTGCTCCTCTCGAACTGCACTAACCAGCCGCCAGCGGATGCAGCGGCCCTAACTTGATTTCGGCTTTTACGCAGCGGTCAATAAGCCGCGAAATGATGTCCGCGCTTCTTCAGCGTGGAAGATGAGATAGGGGAGTAGTAGACGCGGTTCTGGGTGACGACGATGGATTTGGGCTCCTCTTCTCCGATCGTCTCCACGTCCTTGCGTTTCTTGGCATCGGCCACAAACTGCTTGGAGAGCTTGGAGGACTGCTCGATGGATATATCGAAGATGGCGACCAGCTCCGATGCCCGAATAATTTTTTCTCCGCCGAGATGGATGTACATGCGTGCCTTCAGCTCCCCTCTATGATAAATCCTTGCAGGAATAGAATCGTCCGGGCAAGACAAGTTCCCGCCCTACAGGCGGACCGGTATCGGCGCAAGAGAAGCGAAGGAAAAAAGGCGCCGTTCTGCGGGCTTTGCTCTGTGAAAACCGAAACGGCGGCTCCGCGTTATGTCCAATGCTCGGTGCCCGTTAACGTAGAGAAGAGAAGAAGGTATGCGCATGACAACCCTTCTTCTCAAGAAAGGGCTGGAGCGGTCACAACGTTACCTTGCCGCCCTCAACCCGGTAAACCCCCGCATCCGACAAGCGGCTCGTGTTCACGCTCTCCAGCCCCGTTGCGGTTATGAATGTCTGCACTTTTCCCTGGAAGGTCTCGATGAGCTGCGTCTGCCTGTGCTGGTCCAGCTCGGACAGCACGTCGTCGAGAAGAAGAAGCGGATACTCCCCGATCTCCTCCCGGATCAGCTCGATCTCGGCCAGCTTCAGCGACAGCGCGGTCGTCCTCTGCTGTCCCTGGGAGCCGAAAACCTGGGCTTCCTTGCCGTTGATATGGAACGCCAGGTCGTCCCGATGAGGGCCTGCCAGCGTCACTCCGCGGCGATATTCCTGATCTTTTACCTGTGATAACTTTAACATAAATTGATCGAATAAAACAGATTCATCTTGCTCTCCCTCCATTTCGAAGGAAGGGCGGTAGCTGACGGCAAGCTCTTCGCCGCCTGCGGTGATGCCGGAATGGATCGCTGCCGCCCAGGTCCGGAGCTTCTCTATGAATTGTTGCCTTTTTCTCATGATTTTAACACCATGCTCCGCCAGCTGCATGTTCCACACTTCCATCATCGCTGGCTGAACGGAGCCCGGCCCCGTGGACTTGAGGTAGTTGTTGCGCTGCAGCAGCACCTTGGCGTATTGCTGGAGCGTATGCAAGTACCCCGGCTGCACCTGGCCGATCTCCATATCGAGAAAGCGGCGGCGGATCCCCGGCGTCCCTTTGACGATCTCAAGATCCTCCGGAGCGAACATCACCACATTGAGCGTGCCGACGAAACCGCTCAGCTTGCGCTGCTCCAGCCCGTTGATCTTCGCTTTTTTGCCTTGGGCGGAGTAGACCAGGTCCAGCGACACGTTCCCGTATCTCTTCTCCACTTCTCCATGAACGGATGCTTCCTTGCCGTTCCAGCCGATCAGCTCGCGATCTTTGGAGGTCCGATGCGACTTGGTGAGAGCCAAGGCGAAGATGGACTCCAGCAGATTGGTCTTGCCTTGTGCGTTCGGCCCGATGAACAGGTTGACCTTATGGCTGGTGCCGAGCTCAAGCTCCTCGTAATTCCGGTAGTTTTTCAACTTGATTTCGTTTAGGAACACCTGTTCAATCCTCCTGGCTGAAGCCTTGTCCGCGTAGGGCGGACACTACACGGCGAGACGAGTTCATGATCTCTGAACCTGGAAAGCCCCGAACCCCTCTACTTCGACTTTGTCCCCGTCATACAGCTTGCGTCCCCGCCGATTGTCCGGCTCTTCGTTGATGAGAACGGCGTATTCCTGGAGAAAGAACTTGGCCTGTCCTCCGGAATCGATGCAATCGGCCAGTTTGAGGAATTGGCCGAGAGCGATGTATTCGGTCTTGATCGTGATCGTTTTCATGGCGATGCCCTCCTTGGAATGGTGAAAAAGGGGTCGGAACAAAAGAAGCGGACGGTCCGTGCGCGAATGCGCGGGATCGTCCGCCTGCTGGCCGCACCGGCTGCCCGTCAGTTCGTCGTGCGGTAAGGCAGAATGATGTACTGGCTGTTGTCATGATCCGCGGGGCGGATGATGATCGGGCTCATGGCGCCGGTGAAGCTGATTATGAGCTGCTCGCTGTCGATGACTTTCAGCGTGTCCAGCATGTATTTGGAGTTGAAGGCGATGCGGAGCGGCTCGCCGTTCTGGCGGATGACCTCAAGCTGCTCGGTTACGCGTCCGAGCTCCTGCGAGCTGGACGATATTTCGATGTTGCCGTTGTCGAGGGTCACAAGACGGACGATATTCGTTTTTTCTTCCCGCGACATCAAGTAGGCGCGTTCCATCGCATCAATCAGCTTGCGCGTTTCGAGGACGAGTTCTGTTTTGAACGATTGCGGAATAATCTTGGAAGTATCGGGATAGGTTCCGTCCAGCATGCGGCTGTAAAAGAGGGTGTGCCCCAGGCGGAAAAGCACCTGGTTGCTGGCGACGACGATATCCACAAGTCCGGATCCGTCCGGCACGAGCTTTGACAGCTCGACCATCGTCTTGGCGGCGATGACGATATTGGTCAGCTTGTAGCTGTCCGGAGTCTCAACCTGAGCCAGGCGGCTGGCTAGACGATGGCGGTCGGTGGCGACGAACTTCAGCTGGCCTTCGATCAGGTTCCAGAGCACTCCGGTCAGAACGGGAGTCTGTTCGCTGGTCGAAGCGCAGAATACGGTCTGCCTGACCATCGCCTTGAGAAGATCGCCCGGTAGCTGGAGCACTTCGTCTTCTTCGACGGAAGGAAGGACGGGGAATTCCTCGGGATCGAGTCCGACCATCTGGATATCCGTTGAACCGGAACGAATCAGCGTCTGATAATGCTCGCCCACCTCGATCTGCACTTCTTCTGCAGGAAGCTTGCGGATGATCTCCACAAAAAACTTGGCCGGCATCACGACGCTGCCCGGCTTATCCACCTTGGCGACGACAAGCTCATCCGTTTCGGCTGGAATGAAGCTCTGGATGGAAATATCGGTGTCGCTAGCCGTCAAGGTGACTCCCTGGTGGGTGACGTCGATCTTGATTCCACCAAGTATTGGAATGGCAGGACGTACCGATGCAGCCTTGGCCACTTGTTGGATAGCGTCGTTGAGTTCGTTTTTGGAGATGGTGAGTTTCATGCGTTCCTCCTTGGGCGGCATTCGACGTGATTCGTCTTTTTTAGATGATGTTTTTTTAAAGAATAACAGCAGTAGTAGTCGTAGGGGCGGTGGATATGTGGATAAGCCCTGTTTTCGCCGATGGCAGAAGCCTATCCACATGTGTACAGAGTGTGCATAGGCTTGGCTATTCGTATAGGACTTATCCACGGATGGCGATCTCTGCTTGAGAGGCGCCTACATGTGGTTTTTGACTTTTTCCGTCAAATTCTGAATGACCTTGAACAGCTCCTGGTCGATCTTGAGCTGCTTGGAGATTTTCTCATGGGCGTGGATGACGGTCGTATGGTCCCGGCCGCCGAAAGCTTCGCCGATCTTGGGCAGCGAATAGTCCGTCAGCTCACGGGACAGGTACATGGCGATCTGCCTTGGATAAGCAACCGCCTTCGTACGCTTGCGCGCCTTGAATTCATCCATTTTGAGGCCGTAAAACTCTCCTACCCGCTGCTGGATGTCCAGGATGGTGATCATTTTCGGCCGCGTCGATGGAATGATGTCCTTGAGCGCCTCCGCAGCCAGATGCGAGGAAATATCCTCGTTGATGAGGGAAGAATAGGCGACGACGCGGATGAGAGCGCCTTCCAGCTCGCGGATGTTCGTATCGATCTGGTTGGCGATGTAGATCATGGCTTCATTCGGAATGTCGAGGTTCTCGGCTTTGGCCTTCTTGCGAAGAATGGCGATCCTGGTCTCGAGATCCGGCGGCTGGATATCCGTGATGAGTCCCCATTCGAAGCGGGAACGAAGCCTCTCTTCCAAGGTCGGGATTTCCTTCGGCGTCCGGTCGCTGGAGATGACGATCTGCTTGCGCTCCTCGTGCAGGGCGTTGAACGTATGGAAAAATTCCTCCTGGGTCCCGTCCTTGCCGGCCAGGAACTGGATATCGTCAATCAAGAGAACGTCGATATTCCGGTATTTGTTGCGGAAGCTCTCGCCCCGGTTGTCCCGGATCGCATTGATGAATTCATTGGTGAATTTCTCGGAAGAAATGTACATCACCTTGGTGCTCGGGTTGTGCTCCATGATGTAATGGCCGATCGCGTGCATCAAGTGGGTTTTCCCCAGGCCGACGCCCCCGTAGAGGAATAACGGATTGTAGGCTTTTGCCGGCGCTTCGGCGACCGCGAGAGAGGCGGCATGGGCGAATCGGTTGTTGGCGCCGATCACGAAGGTGTCGAACGTGTATTTCGGATTGAGCATGTTGGAAAAGGGCTCTTCGGATGATGATGGGGCCACTTTGGCCGTCGGGATGGCCGGCGCAGCCGGTTCGGGCGGCCGGTTTTCCTCAATGACAAAACGGACGTCAACAGAGCGTCCGATGTAATCCGATACAGTGGATCTGACCAGCTTCGTGTAGCGGCTCTCCAGCCATTCGACCGCAAACGTCGTCGGCGCCGTCACGATGAGGAGTCCGTCATCCGAGAAATTGGCTTTCGTCGCCTTGAACCAGGTGTCGAAGCTCGGTTTGCTCAATTTGGTTTGGATGACTGACAGCACTTGCTGCCACAGATCCACAGTATGGCTGTCCACAGACGGTCACTCCTATCCCTGTCGTAACGATTGGTTCGATAAAGGTCAAAAAATGGATCTATCGGGGTGAGTCCTCATCCACAGATGCAAGGACTTGTTGATGAAGGTTATGCATAAGGGGATAATGTTGTTCACAATGTTATCCACAGGTTGTTGATAAGTAACTGCCGGCACTGCATCCGTCCACAACAAAAACAAATCTATCATAGCAAAAGAAAGGCGCTATTTCAACGAGTTGGAGAATATTATCCACAATCCCAAGTCCTTGTGTACAAAGGTTATCTACAGCACTAGATATTGTTAACAGCCTGTGCGCAAATTCGACAGCATCCGCCACCAGTCCTGTTAATTATTCACATGTTACTAAATTTCGCCGACAGCCGCGACATTCTTCGTTATCCACAGCCGATGATGGCCGGTATGCCTTTCCACAGCGAAAAAAGACGAAAAGCGTCGAAAAACGGAACGAAAACCGAAACGCTATATAGATGAAGCGATCTGAGGATAGTTATACACAGGCCTCTGAGGAAGGAGGATCATGTTCAGGTTGACTTTCGCATGTCTGCATGGTTAAATGGAAAAAGGCGTTTTTAACTCGGGATGACGTAAGGGCAACTTCGGATAGACAGTCGTCCCCGGGTTCTGCCTCGGTCCGCTGCGGCAGATGCCCGAGTGAGGACGAAGATATACCGATCGGGGAGGTGCAATAGATTATGAGACCGACTTTCAGACCGAACGTAAGCAAGCGCAAAAAGGTACACGGATTCCGCAAGCGCATGAGCTCGAAAAACGGCCGCAAAGTGCTGGCAGCCCGTCGCAAGAAGGGCCGCAGCGTTCTGAGCGCATAATACAAAAGGGCATTCCCCTTATTACCGGGGATTTCGCCTGCCACGCCGACCGCCCTCTGGGGCAATGGCTGGAGAGAGGAGACCACGCTAGTGGTCTTTTTTTCTGCCCGGATGTCCGTTGCTTGATGCGGGGCGTATCTGCCGGATAGCTGTTCTTCTTGCGGAGGGTGCGTCCGGCATGCCTGCGCATGCCCCAAGTTGGATATACTGAAACTAACAACGCACGGAGTCGGTGAGAAATGCAGAGAAAACTACGGCTCAGAAAACGCGAGGATTTCTCCCGCACCTATCGGGGAGGCAAATCGTTCGCCAATGGGCAGCTGGTCGTATACTGGTCCAGGCAGCCGAAGGCGGAACCGTTCCGCCTCGGCATCTCCGCCAGCAAGAAGATCGGCAATGCCGTCGTGCGCAACCGCATGCGCCGGGTGCTGAAAGAAATCGTTCGCGCTCATACGGATGAAATCAAGGAGAAGACCGACCTGATTCTGATCGTCCGGGCGGGAGCCGTCGACAAATCGTCGAAGGAGCTGGAGCGCAGCGTGCTGCATGTTTTGCGCAAGGCTGGCCTGCTGAAGCCTCGCTGACGGCGAGGCCGCCCGGCAAGCGGCGGACGGACAAGCTGCCTGTTCCTACATCGGAAACGGGAGAAGAAGAACGCCCGGCAGCACAGGCGGATCTATTCTTCTCCGCGCAAATTGATGATGAAGTCCGTTTTGCTTGTCAGAATAGAACGCCCGGCAACAGGACCGATCTATTCTTCTCTAACGCAAACGTCTTCACCATAATTTGATGATGAAGTCCGTTTTGCTTGGGCCCTATTATATGGTATAGTTTAGGTTGAATTGCGACAGGCTCTCAGAGAGGAGATTTACATGTTGTTTTCCCGTTTGGCTTCAAAACGCAAGTGGCTTGTCATGCTCAGCCTGGTGCTGATGGTGGCCGTCCTCTCGGGATGCATGCCGAATAACAGCCACACCACCACCACCGAGGATTTGCAGAACGGCAACTGGTGGGAACAGTACGTCGTTTACTACTTCTCGTATTTACTCGACCATTTCGCGACCTGGTTCAACGGTCAATACGGCCTCGCCATTCTCGTGATGGTTATCCTCGTCCGTACGCTGATCCTGCCGCTTACCATTAAGCAGTACCGCAGCTCCAAGGCGATGCAGGCCTTGCAGCCGGAGCTTGCCAACATCAAAAAGAAACACAAGGACAACCCGCAGAAGCAGCAGGAAGAGACGATGAAGCTCTTTCAGGAAAACAAGGTCAATCCGATGGCGGGCTGTCTGCCGCTGATCGTCCAGATGCCTATTTTCATTGCTTTGTACAACTCCATTTACTATAACGCCGACATCCGTGTCCATGAATTCCTGTGGCTCAAGCTCGGCGAGCCCGACCATCTGCATATCCTGCCGTTCATTGCGGCTCTGACGACTTACGTCCAGACCAAAATGATGCAGAAAACGCAGCCGAACAACCCGCAGATGGCGATGATGAATTCCATCATGATGATCTTCCCGATCCTCATTCTGGTCATGGCTTGGAGCTTCCCTTCGGCGCTTCCGCTGTACTGGATCTACACGAACATCTACACGATCATCCAGAACTACTTCCTTTACGTGCGCAATGCCGACAAGAAGGCAGAAGTCGCAACCGCTGCCGCGCCGCCGGCCAAAACGGCAAAAGGAAAAAACAAATAGTACGCGGTTCAGGCATACCACAAATCCATTTTCAGGCAGCAATGGCTTCTATAGTCATTGCTTTTTTGCCATAATTACGGGCACCCTTGCTCAATTTTCAGATCTGGGGGCTCTCGGAAGGAATCGAAAAGCATGATACAGGATACAATTGCCGCGATCTCGACCGCGCTGGGAGAAGGCGGCATTGCCGTCATTCGCGTCAGCGGACCTGCAGCGGTGGATAGCGTTTCGAATATATTGAAATCACGAACTCCTCTTGCGGACGCCCCGAGCCATACGGTGACGTACGGCCATATCGCGGCTCCCGGGAGCGGCGAAATCATCGAGGAAGTCCTGGTGACCGTCATGAAGGGACCCCGTTCCTTCACGGCGGAGGATGTCGTCGAGATCGGGGCGCATGGAGGACTTGTGGCGGTGCGCAAAGTTCTCGAGCTCGTGTTGGAGCAGCCGGGAGTCCGAGTGGCGGAGCCCGGCGAATTCACCAAGCGGGCCTTCCTCAACGGCCGGATCGATTTGGCGCAAGCAGAAGCGGTCATCGACCTGATCCGCTCGAAGTCCGATCGTTCCTATTCAGTCGCCTTGAAGCAGGCAGAAGGAACTTTGTCACGGAAGATCAAGGCGCTGCGGCATACATTGATCGAGCTGCTCGCCCATATCGAGGTCAACATTGATTACCCGGAGCATGACGTGACGGAAATGACTTCTTCTTATATAAAGGACAGCTGCGGTTCCGCCATGGAAGAAATCCGCCGGCTGCTGAAGACGGCCGCCGAAGGGAAGATTCTTCGTGAAGGCATTACGACAGCCATCGTCGGCCGTCCCAATGTGGGCAAGTCCTCTCTTCTGAACGCGCTTGTCCAGGAAAGCAAGGCAATCGTGACGGATATACCCGGCACGACGCGAGATGTTATTGAGGAATACATTACATTATCCGGT
Source organism: Paenibacillus humicus NBRC 102415 (assembly GCF_004000905.1). Taxonomy (GTDB): domain Bacteria; phylum Bacillota; class Bacilli; order Paenibacillales; family Paenibacillaceae; genus Paenibacillus_O; species Paenibacillus_O humicus. Next base: position 18,342 of record NZ_BIMD01000052.1, on the reverse strand, counting down.
ATTCCTTTGCGGCTGCTCGATACGGCTGGCATCCGCGAGACGACCGATGTCGTGGAGCGGATCGGAGTGGAGCGGTCCCGGTCTGCGGCTGCGGACGCCGATCTGCTGCTGCTTGTTTTGAATCATAATGAGGCGCTTCATGATGATGAACGGGAGCTGCTCGCAAAGCTGACCGGGCGCCAGGTCGTTGTCATCGTGAATAAAAGCGATCTGCCGGCTCGGCTGAAGCTGGACGAGGTGGCCGCCGCATTGCCGGATAGCCGGATCGTCATGATGTCGGTGCTTGAGGAAGAAGGTCTGGAAGCGCTCGAAGGAGCGATCCGCGAGCTGTTCTTCGAAGGGCAGCTTGAGAGCGCGGACCTGACCTATGTGAGCAATGTCCGGCATATCTCGCTGCTCAACAAAGCCAGCCAAGCGCTGAGCGAAGCTGTTGCGGCGACCGAGGACGGCATTCCGATCGATATGGTTCAGCTGGATGTGCGCTCCGCTTGGGAGCTGCTCGGCGAGATCATCGGAGATACGGCAGGAGATTCGTTAATCGATCAGATCTTCTCGCAGTTTTGTCTGGGGAAATGATGCGGCGAGCAATCCACATGTGGATAACGCCAATAGAATACGGCAGGCGACAGCAGAAGAGGTCGGATGCGGCGGAAGAAAGTCGAAACTTGGTAAATGAAAACCACTTTTCATAAAAGAGGGAGAGGCGGGCGACAAATAACGCCTTTCCGGCTCGGGAGGAAAAAATCATGACTTACCCTGCAGGACAATATGATGTTCTTGTGATCGGAGCGGGGCATGCGGGTTGCGAAGCGGCTTTGGCTGCGGCGAGAATGGGCTGCGAGACGCTGCTGCTCACGATCAATCTGGACATGGTCGCATTCATGCCGTGCAACCCGTCCATCGGCGGACCGGCCAAAGGCCATGTCGTGCGCGAAATCGATGCGCTTGGCGGCGAGATGGGCCGCAATATCGACAAGACCTATATTCAAATGAGGATGCTGAATACGGGGAAAGGTCCGGCCGTGCATGCGCTGCGAGCTCAGGCGGACAAGTTCTCGTACCAGCATATGATGAAAAAGACGATCGAGGAAACGCCGCATCTGACGCTTCGCCAGGGGATGGCGGAGGAGCTGATCGTCGAGGATGGAGCCTGCGTCGGCGTCGTGACGAAGACCGGAGCCGAGTACCGCGCCAAGTCGGTCGTCGTTACGACCGGGACCTATTTGCGCGGCAAGGTCATCATGGGCGAGCTGATCTACGAAAGCGGTCCGAACAATCAGCAGCCGTCGATCAAGCTGTCCCAATCGCTCAAGGAGAACGGCTTCGAGCTCGTTCGCTTCAAGACGGGCACGCCGCCGCGCGTCCACAAGGACAGCATCGACTTTTCTAAGATGGAGATCCAGCCCGGGGATGCGACCCCTCAGTTCTTTTCCTTTGAAACCGAATATGCCGACAACGAGCAGCTGCCTTGCTGGCTGACCTACACCTCCGAGGATACCCATAAAATCATCAACGACAACCTGCATAGGGCGCCGATGTTCTCCGGAGTCATCGAGGGCACGGGACCGCGCTACTGTCCTTCCATCGAGGATAAGATCGTTCGCTTCGCCGACAAGCCGAAGCATCAGATTTTCCTTGAGCCTGAAGGCAAGGACACATCCGAGTATTACGTGCAAGGGCTGTCCACGAGCATGCCGGAGGATGTGCAGCTGAGCATTCTGCGTTCGATTCCCGGCCTGGAAAACGTCGAGATGATGCGGACCGGCTATGCCATCGAATACGATGCCGTCGTGCCGACCCAGCTGTGGCCTTCCCTGGAGACGAAGGTGCTGCCGGGCCTGTTTACCGCCGGCCAAATCAACGGCACCTCAGGCTATGAGGAGGCGGCTGGACAAGGCATCATGGCCGGCATCAATGCAGCCCGCAAGGTGCAGGGCAAGGATCCGGTCGTCATTGACCGTTCCCAAGGCTATATCGGCGTTCTGATCGACGATCTCGTGACGAAGGGAACGAACGAGCCTTACCGCCTGCTTACATCGCGCGCGGAGTACCGCCTGCTGCTTCGTCATGACAATGCCGACCTGCGTCTGACCCCGACCGGTTATGAGATCGGATTGATTACGGAAGAGCGGCATGCCAAATTCCAGGTGAAGAAAGGCCGTGTCGAGGAGGAGCTGGCACGCTTGAAGACGGTAAAGATTCGTCCTGAAGAAGCTCAAAAGCTGCTGGAGCAGGCCGGTTCGGCTCCGCTGCAGGCGACGACCGATGCCCTCACCCTGCTCAGGCGTCCGGAGCTGTCCTATGCCATCATCGAACCGCTGGCCGCGGCGCCATATGAGCTGACAGCAGATATGAAGGAACAGGTCGAAATCCAGATCAAATACGCGGGTTATATCGATAAGCAGCTGCTTCAGGTCGAACGTCTCGGCAAAATGGAGAAGAAGAAGATTCCGGAAGGAATCGACTACAGCATCGTCCATGGCCTTGCCATGGAAGCGAAGCAGAAGCTCTCGTCCATCCGTCCGCTCAACATCGGCCAAGCGAGCCGCATTTCCGGCGTAACCCCGGCGGATATTTCCATCCTGCTCGTTCATCTGGAGCACTATAATCGAGTGACGGCAGCGGGGAAAGCCTGATGGATAAGGTTCAAAAGTCATTTCACGAGCTTCTTGCCGCCCGGGGAATCGAGCTTGCGCCTCATCAGCTGAACCAGTTCGAGCGGTATTTCGAGCTGCTGGTGGAATGGAACGAGCGGATGAATCTGACTGGAATCACGGAGAGGGATGCGGTATTCGAAAAGCATTTCTACGACTCCCTCTCGCTTGCTTTTTATATGGATCTGTCGAAGGCGAGGAATCTGGCCGATATAGGATCGGGAGCCGGATTTCCAAGCATTCCCTTGAAAATCGCCTACCCTCATCTTCACATTACGATTGTCGACAGCTTGAACAAGCGAATTTCTTTCCTGCAGCATGTATGCGACGCGTTGGAATTGAAAGACGTGCAGTGCGTGCATGGCAGAGCCGAGGATATCGGCCGCCTTCAAGCGCACCGGGATCAATACGATGTTGTGACGGCGAGAGCGGTAGCGAGGCTAGCAGGTCTGGGCGAGCTGTGTCTGCCGTTCGCCGCCCAGGACGGCGTATTCGCGGCCATGAAGGGCGCCAATCCGCAAGAGGAGCTTGATGAGGCTGCGTATGCCTTGAAAGAGCTCCGTGCCAAGGCGGAGCGGGTCGAAACATTGAAGCTGCCGTTCGAGCAATCCGAGCGCGCCATTGTATTTATCCGCAAGACGGATCGGACGCCGGCGGCTTATCCGCGCAAAGCCGGAATTCCTTTGAAGCAGCCTCTCGTGCGCGGAATTTCATTGGTGAAGAAGCCTCGCTGATTGTTTCACGTGGAACAATGAGATCGGAAAGGGGTTCGGATTCCGTCCGCACCTCAAGAAGGGAACGGGAAGGCATGAAAACTTCTTGGAAATCCAAAATCAAGCAGGAAAACCTTCTTTCAAAAGCGAATTGGTGGAGTAAAGATAGCACTGGGGATGCCGCTTGCTAAACGGCATCCGCACCAGGATGTCCCCGTTGCTAGACAGACCTGCGAAGGCTGTCCGCCTATATCGGCCGTTCTCCGCAAGAGACACACTCCGATCTGCCCGTGCTGCATGATCAATGCCGACCGGCCTCCTCAGCTTGGAGCTGAGCGAACTGCCTGGTGCCGCAACCATGACTTGGGGGCCAAGCACGACCCGCCGCGGCTGCAACACGGAAGAAACATCGAGGTCATGGGCACATTGAATTTCGGGTGGTTGAAGAATGATGAAGGAACAATTTTCACGGCTGTTCGGGTTGAATGACCAGAAGGCCGCTCTTGATGAAGTCAAGCAGATTCCGGTTGGAAGCATTGATACGAGTCCTTATCAGCCCAGAACCGTCTTCGACGATGACAGGATCGAGGAACTCAGCCAGACGATCCGAACCCATGGCGTCATTCAGCCGATCGTCGTCCGGGTTCGCGGCGACCGCTACGAGATCATAGCGGGCGAGCGCCGCTGGCGCGCCGTCAGCAAGCTGGGTCTGGATACGGTGCCGGCTATTATTCGCGACTTCAACGATTCTCAAGCAGCCTCGATTGCCTTGATTGAGAACCTGCAGCGCGAAGGACTGTCCGCCATCGAGGAAGCGGTCGCTTATCAGAAGCTGATCGACCTGCATAGCCTTACCCAGGAAAGCCTCGCGCAGCGGCTCGGCAAGAGCCAATCGACAATCGCCAACAAGATCCGATTGCTCGGTCTCAGCGAGCCGGTCAAAAGCGCCCTGGTCGAACGGAAAATCACGGAACGCCATGCCCGTTCCCTGCTGGCCCTCGACACCGAGGAGCTGCAGCAGAAGGTGCTGGAAGACGTGCTGTCGAAAGAACTCAACGTCAAGCAGACCGAGGCTAGAGTCGCCTTCTATAAGGAAGCATCCAAAACGAAAAAAGCGAAGCGGATCAGCTTCACGAAAGATGTCCGGCTTGCTCTCAACACGATCCGGCAGTCCATCGATATGGTTTCAGGCTCTGGCCTGCAAATCAAAACCGATGAGAAAGACCATGACGATCACTATGAGATCGTCATCCGGATTCCCAAACGATAATGTCGTATTCCGGCGCCGATTCCGTTATACTCTAATTACAGCAATCAGCAATGATTAACATAAGGGCATTCATACCGAATGATCAGCATGAGCGAACAGCATGATATGGCCCGCAGACTTATCACGGAAAGCGGCAGCAGCCGCTTTTTTTCGTCCTGCCGGAAGAAATGACATTCTACTGGCCACCTGCGCTTTGCGCAGCGTGCGTGCATACGAAGGATGTCGTTCTCGCGCCGGGAGGGATGGATTTCTTCTCCAGCTTGGAATGAAGGCGGGCTGACAAGGCTTGTTCTTGGCCGCAGGGAAGTTCACGTTTGACTAGAATGGAACATTGAGGTGACAAGGTTGTCCAAAATCATTGCCATTACGAACCAGAAGGGCGGCGTCGGCAAAACGACGACATCCGTGAATCTGGGCGCTTGCCTGGCTTCCCTCGGCAAAAAGGTGCTGCTTGTCGATATCGATCCGCAGGGCAATACGACCAGCGGCGTCGGAATCAACAAGGCCGACGTGGAAAACAGCATTTATGACGTACTTATCAATGAGGTCGATCCGCATGAAGCGGTGATGCCCACTGCGGTCCCCAATCTCTCCATTATTCCTGCGACAATTCAGCTTGCCGGAGCGGAGATTGAGCTGGTTCCGACTATATCCCGTGAAGTAAGGCTGAAGAAGTCCTTGTCGCAGCTGAAAAATGAATACGATTACGTTCTGATCGACTGTCCTCCGTCGCTCGGCATTTTGACCATCAATTCGCTGACGGCTGCCGATTCCGTCATCATTCCAATACAATGTGAATATTACGCGCTTGAAGGACTTAGCCAGCTTCTGAATACGGTCCGTCTGGTCCAAAAGCATCTCAATACTTCGCTCGCGATCGAAGGCGTGCTGCTGACGATGTTCGATGCCCGCACGAACCTCGGCATCCAAGTCATCGAGGAAGTGAAGAAGTACTTCCAGCAGAAGGTGTATCAGACGATCATTCCGCGCAATGTGCGTCTCAGCGAGGCCCCTTCGCACGGACAAGCCATCATCACCTACGATCCGAAGTCCAAAGGAGCCGAAGTTTATCTTGAATTGGCGAAGGAAGTGATCCAGTATGAGCAAGCGGCTAGGTAGAGGACTGGATGCCCTCATTCCGTCTCTTTCGGTAAACGATGATGACAAGGTCATCGAAATCGATCTGAAGCAGCTGCGAGCCAACCCTTATCAGCCGCGGACGACGTTCCAGGATGAATCCATCCGAGAGCTTGCGGAATCCATCCGCCAGCATGGCGTCATTCAGCCGATCATCGTCAGAACGGTGCTGAAGGGCTATGAGATCATTGCAGGAGAGCGGCGTTGCCGGGCTTCCCAATTATGCGGCAACACGACCATTCCGGCGGTGGTGCGGAATTTCACGGATCAGCAGGTCATGGAGATCGCCTTGATCGAGAATTTGCAGCGGGAAGATCTCAATGCCATCGAGCTTGCTGTCGCTTATCAGGCCATCATGGACAAGTTCGACCTGACTCAGGAAGAGCTCTCTCTCAAGGTCGGCAAATCCCGTTCGCATATCGCCAATTTCCTGCGTCTTCTCAGTCTGCCTGCAGACATCAAGGACAGTGTTTCACGTGGAACAATCTCGATGGGACATGCCAGAGCTCTTGTAGGCGTCAAGGAAGACAAAGTGCGCAAAGAACTGGCCAAACAGATCATCAGCAATGAATGGAGCGTCCGTGAGCTGGAGAAGGCGATCCAGGATCTGGAGCATAAAAAGCCTGATAAAGCCGCCGTCGCCAAACTGAAGAAACGTGATCCTTACGTGGAATCGCTGGAGGAGACGCTGCGCGAGCGGTTCAAGACAACCGTGAAGATCAAGGCGTCGAAGGACAAGGGAAAAATAGAGCTGTCCTATTACAACAAGCAGGATCTGGAAAGACTGCTGGACCTTCTCCAATCCTAACGATTGCGCTCTGGATCATGAGGGCGGGGGAAGGAAAAAGCAGCATGATACGGCATGCCCAAGTTGTATTCTCTGGTTCCAGAGATTAAACTTAGGTATGCTGTTGTTTTTTTTGGACCTCCTTTCCTTATTGAAGACTACTTGATTTCGGAGGATAGCCATGACATCGAATAAGCCGGTCATTTATTTGGATCATGCGGCCACATCCTGGCCGAAGCCGCCGGCTGTCGCCGAGGCGATGATGGAAATCCTGCTGCATGGAACGGCGAATCCCGGCCGGGGCAGCCACCGGATGGCCGTTCAATCCGGGCGGGTTCTGTTCGGGGCACGCAAGAGGCTGGCGAAACTGTTCCGGATCGCAAATCCCAACGATATCTCCTTTGCGGCCAATACGACGGCAGCCTTGAATCTTGCGATCAAAGGCATGCTGAAGCCGGGAGATCATGTCATCGCGACGGCAGTCGAGCATAATTCCATACGCAGGCCGCTGGAGTATTTGAAGGCAAGCATTGGAATCGGGGTTACTTACATAGAGGCTACGCCGGAAGGGGAGGTCAGGCCGGAGCAAGTCGAGCAGGCTCTCACTTCTCGCACTGCCCTCGTAGCCGCTGCGCACAGCTCCAATCTGCTCGGGAGCATATTGCCGGTCGGAGAGATCGGCTCCATCACCCGCAAAAGAGGGATTCCGCTGCTGGTCGACGCAGCTCAGTCTGCCGGCGTGCTGGACATCGATGTCGAGGCGATGGGAATCGACCTTCTTGCGTTTCCGGGCCATAAAGCGCTGCTCGGACCGCAGGGGACCGGCGGCCTGTATATCCACCCTAGGCTTGATCCCGTCCCGCTGCTGCACGGAGGGACCGGAAGCCAGTCCGAATCGGCCGAGCAGCCGACGGTGAGGCCGGATCGTTACGAAGCGGGCACACCGAATACGCCGGGAATCGCCGGACTTGCTGCTGGCGTCCAATATGTCATCGATCGGACGCCGGCCGCAATCCATGCCCAAGAAACGGAGCTGGTCTCCTGCATGATGGAGGAGCTTGCATCCGTTCCGGGACTGAGGCTGCTGGGGCCGGCTGCAGGCAAGCCGAGGACAGGAATCGTCTCTTTTACGATGGCTGGGGTCGAGGCGTCGGAGCTGTCCTTCATCCTGGACCAGCATTACGGCATCGCCGTAAGGTCAGGCTATCATTGCACGCCGCTCGCGCATTACAGCGCGGGAACGGCCGAGACGGGAGCCGTCAGGGCCAGCGTCGGTTATTCTACAACCAAAGAGGACGCTGAATCGTTCCTAACAGCGATACGGGAAATCAGGTCACATTACCCCATGCAGGGACAGGGTTAGGAGAGCTAAGGGAAAGATGAATGAATGGATGGATGCATGGATGGAGGCGCCGTATTACGGAGTTGCTATCGGACTGCTTGCTGTTGTCGTCGTGCTGCTTTTCATCTGGATCGCGGTTGTGGGCAGAAGGCTGTCGAAGCTGAGGCGGCAGTATGTTCAAGTCATGGGCCAAACGGGCGTCACGAGTCTGGAAGATGTCATCGTCGGCCTCCGGCTGTCTCTCGACGAGCAGCAGGATCGGCTGCAGGGCTACGGCCAGCAGCTGGCGGAGTTCGGACATCTGCTCAAGGACACGAAGGGAAAGATCGGCGTGTTCCGCTACAACGCGTTCTCCAACCAGGGAAGCGACATGAGCTTCTCGGTGGCCATTGTCAACGAGGACAGCAGCGGTGTCGTGCTGACCGGGCTGCATGGCCGGGACGAGACGTATATGTACGCCAAGCCCTTGCAGCAGGGCAGCTCGGCCTATGCGCTTACGGAAGAAGAGCAAAAGGCGATCAGTCTTGCGTTGCAGCGTGAATAGAATAGGCTCGGACGCTGCCGATCGTGTGATGAAGGACGTCCGACATCATGTCGGCCATCCGCATGACGAGATTCAGGCGTGTGTTTTGCAGGACGAAATATTCCATGAATCCGCCTACGTTGACGATTCCGGTCATGTGAATATCGCCTACAGGCGGCAGATCCTTGTTCACGCCGGCGCCGGGACGGACAGGGCCGGGTCCGAGCTGGATGCAGCCTACGCTGGACAGCTGGCCTAGACAGGCATCGATGCCGATGATGAAGGGCTTGGACACCTTGCGGTTGATCTCAAGCATCGTCTCCTCGAGATTCATCGCGTGAACGGGCTCGTCCAACGTGCCGAACAGCTCGAAATGAGGGCTGCGGTTCTTGGCCAGCTGAGTGCCGATGAGCGGTCCGAGGGCATCTCCCGTGGAACGGTCCGTCCCGATGCATACGACGACGATTCGGCGGTCAAGCGGAACAGGCTGGAGATGCAGATGAAGACGCCCGGCAAGCTGCTCGGCAGCATCGGACTCGGTGTGGGGCACTTTCAGCGGCAGCTCTCTCATCACAGGTCGTTTCATAGAATCCCCTCCGCAATAATGAATTGTTACTAGCTAGTATATGGTAGAGAGAACGGATTTATACTTGTACCATCCATCCGATCTGCGCAAGCTCCGGTAGCGGAGCTTGCCTCCGGAGAGGAAAGGTAAGGAGCCTAGCGAATTCATGCTGATCGCCTTCGATTCCACGCAGCAGGCGCTGCGGACCGAAATGTTGCTGGAGTACGCAGACATCGAAATCGATATTCGCCCGACGCCCAAGCAGATTACCGCCGGCTGCGCGCTATCCATCGATTTTCCCGATGGGGAGCTGGGGCAGGTGCGCAAGATCATCGCCGAGCAGTCCGTCGACATCCGGGGCATCTTCCGCCAGACGGAGGACGGCTACGACGAGGTGCGGGAATAGGCGCGCTGTCCGCAGCTCAGCGAGCCCGGCGACCCTAAGCCGCTGCCTCAGGCCAGGCGGCCTCATCAACGGACCGTCCAGCCTGGAGGGGCGGATGGCCGCTTGCCGGCGGCGGACGGGCCGGCGCAAGTCGGCCCGTCGAGGATGGATGCGCTGCAATCGATCGACGGAATCATTGCGAGGCGCCCTTACCGGGGCGCCTTGTCCCTTTGCATCGACATGCCCGGCCAAGGCGGCTGCCGCCGTTCTGCCGGGTGAAAGGAGAGGTTAAGATGAACCCCTATTTGACGAACGCAGCGGTGGAAAATGCGGCAAGTCCCGACAATGAAGGAACCCTCGCCTCTGCGGCCGATCAAGCGGCAGAAAAAACGAACGAGTTCCTCTCGGCGATGAAGGAGCAGTTCTCCTCGACATTCTGGGTCGACTCGGGCATTGTCCTGATCAAGATCGCCTTGATCCTGCTGATCGGCCGGCTGATCATCCTGATCGTCAACAAATCGATCGACCGGATCCTGGAGCGGGAATCCAAAGTGCCGCTGCAGACGCGCCGCGTCGTCACGGTCGGCCGGCTGATGAAGAATGTCGCTTCGTATGTGGTGTATTTCATTACGGCGATGCTTGTGCTGCCCCTGGTCGGCATCCAGATCGGCCCGCTGCTCGCCGGCGCGGGCGTGCTCGGCCTGGCCATCGGCTTCGGCGCGCAGAGTCTGGTGAAGGACGTCATCACCGGCTTCTTCATCATCCTGGAGGATCAGTTCGCCGTTGGAGACATCATTCAGACGGGAACCTATAAAGGCACCGTGGAGCTGATCGGCCTCCGCACGACGAGGCTGAAGAGCTGGACCGGCGAAGTCCATATCATTCCGAACGGAACGATCGCGCAGGTGACGAACTATTCGAGGAACAACTCGCTCGCGGTCATCGATGTGGACATGCCTAACGAGGACAGGCTGGATGAGACGGCGACCTTGGTCAAGGACATGCTTGCCGCCATGGAGAACGCCAACCTCGTCAAGCCGCCGGAGCTGCTCGGCATATCCTCCATGACGACGGCGGAGTACAAGCTGCGCATCGTGGCGGAATGCATGCCGAACACGGAGGCTTCCGTGACCAGGCAGATCAATATGGACTTGCAGCGCTTGCTGCGGGAGCGTGAGGACGAGCAGCAAGATGCGCTGGCCTGATCTCACAGACCATGTTAAGATGAAGGGAAATTATCGCTGGGGCGGCCGCCTCAGCAGTGATCAAGCGCTGAAGGGGGAATGAAGCGATGGAACGCAAGCAATTCGAGCTTGGCGATGTCGTGCTGATGAAGAAGCCGCATCCATGCGGAACGAATGAAATGGAGATCATTCGGATGGGAATGGATATCCGCATCAAGTGCACCGGATGCAAGCACAGCGTCCTGATCCCCCGGGCGAAGTTCGAGAAGAACATGAAGAAGGTGCTTCGTTCCGCTGCGCCGGAGGACAAGCAAGGGGAGAGCGGATCGGCTTCCTGAGCGCTGGACGAACGGGAGCGCAAGCGGGGAGCAAAAATGGCTCGGCCTTAGAGGCAGCGTGGGCTCGGCTCAAAGCGAATTGTCAGACTTTTCATCTGCTCTTGCGTACAAGAGACCAGCTATGGTATGATAATTTTTGCTTGCGGAGAGGTACCCAAGTGGCCCAAGGGGGCTGACTCGAAATCAGTTAGGCGTCGCAAGGCGTGCGTGGGTTCGAATCCCACCCTCTCCGCCATAACATTTGCATCTAACGCGGCTCTTTCCAAGAGCCGCTTTTTTGCGTCTTTTTTGTCTGCCGGACCGCCTTGCAGATACGGAAAAGAGGACCCTTGCGGGTCCTCTTCCGACGGCGCTTAATGGAGTTCGCAATTCAAGCTGCACTTCCCTCATCGAAATCCGGAATGCCGCCCGGCTATGGATGTCTAGCGACTTCCCTGCCTGCTGCGGCGATGTCCCTGCAGACGAATGTCTTTGGCACAACCCCTCGCTTCTCTGCGTTCATGTACGTGCTTTCCCTGCAGTGTCCTTGCGCTTTTTACGGCCAACGGAACCACACCCTCATCTTGTCGCGCCGTCAAGGATAGTATGAGCGGTGGCCGGACGCCTTATTCGCCTCAACAGAAAATAAAATCAGACCTTCGGCATTTTCACCCAGACCCGGTTGTGGTTCGAGGTCTTCGGGAAATGCTGCCCCTTCTTGAGCGAGATCTTCTTGGGATGGGAGATCCCCATGTGGAAGGAGTCTTCGCCTGCCTCCATATACCATCCGTCGTTCGGAGCCTTGAAGCCTTGTTCAAACTTGGTGCGTTCGCCCATTACGATTCACCTCGTCCGCGGATTTTCCGGCCGTCGTGCCCGCTGCGGACATGACGCGCCGGACTTATAGTTTCGGCTTCCCGGGAGCGAATCATCAGCGGCAATTATTCGCATGGATAGGGGGTAGAAGGGCTTGTTCCGTCTTTTTCTGGACCGTGGCGAGGGGCTTCGGGCGGCAGAAAAACGCCAATCGAATCGTACGTGCGGATGATGTCGAGCGACGTTCAAAATCTGGAAGCAGCCTCCGCTCGGCTTGCATCGTACAAGCTGTTCTGATATAGTAGGTGGGTATGCGAGTTAGAGTTAAGTCTCTCGCTCCTTGCTCTTATGCTCAGGCAGAAAGGGCCGCTTAGTCCAAGAGGAGGTGAATCAAAGTGCGCAAATACGAAGTGATGTACATCATTCGTCCAGAGGCGGAGCAAGAAACTGTTCAAGCTCTCGTCGAAAAGTTCAATGGCATCATCAACAATGGCGGAGAAGTTACCAAGTCCGATGTTCTCGGCAAGCGCCGTCTTGCGTATGAGATCAACAAGATTCGTGACGGTATCTACGTTCTCGTCCACTTCAACGGAACCAACGAAGTGATCAACGAGCTGGATCGCGTCATCAAAATCACGGATGATGTTATCCGTTACCTGATCGTCAAAGACGTAGCGTAAGCCAAGATTGTTCGAACTTGGGAGGCGGGTACGATGTTGAACCGTGTCATTCTGATTGGCAGATTGACCAAAGATCCAGAACTTCGCTATACCCCATCCGGCGTTGCGGTAACGCAATTCACGCTGGCGGTAGACCGGCCCTTCAACAGCCAGTCCGGGGAACGCGAAGCCGATTTCATTCCGATTGTCACGTGGAGGCAGCTTGCCGAGACGTGCGCCAACTATCTGCGCAAAGGCCGTCTGACGGCGGTTGAAGGCCGGATGCAGGTAAGGAACTACGAGAACAATGAAGGCAAGCGCGTCTATGTGACGGAGATTATTGCCGACAATGTCCGTTTCCTTGAATCCGGTAACCGCGATGGCGGTTCGCGTGAAGAAGGCTCGTACAATGCAGGAGGAAGCGGCGGCTACAGCGGTGGAAGCGGCAATGGCGGCGGAAGCGGCAGCAGCGGTGGCGGATACGGCGGCGGCCAGTCGAGCGGCGGCAACCAAGGCGGAGGTTCCTACGGGGGCAATCGCGGCGGTGGTGGAGGTTCTCAGGGAAACCGGGATCCATTCTCGGATGACGGACGCCCCATCGACATCTCCGAAGATGATTTGCCATTTTAGAGAGCGTAACATCTGAGATCAGAAAATGCTTTAAGACCTCAGTAAAATCAAGGGGTTTTAAAGCATTTTAACTGTGTAATGGTAATCTTCATTTACGACCAGCATCCACGGTTTATTAAGATCGCGCGATGTTGAGTAAAGTGTGTAATACGTTATGACCGTCAATGTAGTCTAGTGATGATGACCATCCTTATTTCAAGATGTGGGTGTAGCCCCGTAGTGAGAAGTCGGGTGTGGGTAAGTCGTAAGACTTATCCATACCCAACTTTGAACTAGAGGATAGTCAGAAAAAACTTGGCACGTTAACCAATGTGCAATAATGAAGGGAACGAGAAAATAACAATGGCATTTGCACAAAGAAATGACGAAGAACGTGGTGAAAGAAAGTTTGCTCCACGTAGAGGTGGCAAAGGTAAACGTAGAAAAGTTTGCTACTTTACAGTCAATAAAATTACTCATATTGATTACAAAAATACGGAAGTTCTTAAAAAGTTCATTAGCGAACGTGGGAAGATTCTTCCTCGCCGTGTGACTGGAACAAGCGCAAAATATCAACGTGCATTAACAGTTGCAATTAAACGTGCTAGGGCGGTAGCGTTGCTTCCGTACACAACGGATAATATCTAGGAAAAAGGTGTGTTGGCCTTATGGCAACACACCTTTTTCTATGGTAGCACAAAAGAGTTCATTGAACCCGCGGCGGAAGAGCATTGCATGTGCGAATCGTTCCTTTTGTTTCTTGAGTTTACTCCGGAACTCAACTATGATAATTGACAATTAACTCTATAATAATAGATGATGGATGATATACACACTCAAGATCGGTAAAAGTGGGAAAACATTGGCTAAACATCATATAGGATTGATCTCGGTGGTGATGAATATGGGCAATCTGAAAATTGAAAAAACTCTCAATGAGGCCGGAAAACGAAATGTAGTAGTTGTGGATGAGGACTACAACATTGTCGAGGAAATAACATTGTTTCTTCACTATTTAGAAGAGAAGGGGCACTCTGAGAACACAATCGAAGGTTATAGTAGAGACTTAAAGGAATATTTCACTTGGTTAAACGAAGTGGGGCTTAAATTTTACGAGGTTAGGAAAGCGGATATGTTTTCTTGGCTTGAGTATTTGAAAACGAAAGTCGGAAAGACGGACAAAGAGAAATCTGCAAAGACAAAGAATAAGTATATGGCAACAATAGCCTCATTTTATCGATATTATGAAGTGATTGGGGGCTTTGTGACGGAGAACCCATTAACTTATAAAGATGATTCAAAAAACAGACATTTCCTAGTTCAGAAAGTTAGTCGTAAAGATATGGGTTTTAATTTCTTCCGAGTTAAAGAGAAAAAATCAGTTAAGGGTAAGCGTTTGACTCGGGAACAGGTTGAAAAGCTCTATCAAGGACTTGAGATGTTACAGTCAGATGAGAGCTTGAATGCCCGAAATCAGTTATTGTTCAGATTTCTTTATGAAACGGGTTGCCGGATTAGTGAGGCACTAGGTCTTCGTATAGGTGATTATGAGATTCAAACAAAAGTTGGGGTTATAAAGGTAAAAGAGCATGATCCACTATACCATAAAGACCACAACATCAAATCACTAGAAAGGGAAATACCCGTCAGCAGAGATATTGTCTTTGCCATAGAGGATTATATCTTGTATCATCGCCCTGATGATGGAAAACATCTTACGATATTTGTGAATCATGAAACCAGCCCTGGCCAATATATGATCCGCGATACGATAACAAAGCTCTTCAATAAGCTATCTGAACAAGTGGGTATTAAATGCACTTCTCACATGCTTAGGCACACCCATGGAACCGAACTCACCGAATCGGGATTTGATATGCGTTATGTCCAAGATAGGTTAGGTCATAATGATGTTAAGTCTACGAGTAAGTATCAACATTTGTCGCTTGAAGCGAAAACAACGGCATATGAAAGCTTCATGCGTCAGAGAAGGAGCGCGGAGTTGAATTGAGTAGAGCGTATATTTCAACAGTTGATACAAAAACTGATAGATGGGAGGTTCCGTATCAATCGAGTTATGGTGATAAATTATCTTTTGAATTTTCATATTTGCCAAATAAATGGTTCAAGAAAATACATAAGCAAATAACAATTGAATGCATGAGTCTAGGGAAGCCGAGTGTCGAAACACTGTATCGATATAATTATTCATTGAAACGGTTCTTTGAATTCCTGAAAGAATACAACTTGAAAATTATGGATTATGCCGATTTATCGCACCAAATCACTCAAATGTATATTTATTATTTACAACAGATTCAATTAGCAAACTCTACAAGATCGGTTGCTATGTCTGCACTAAAATGGGTAATAGAACATGGGCAGTTTTTTGAGTATGATGGTTTTCCGGAGGGACAGGTTTTTGATGGAGATGAGTACCAAGCACTTAAGCAAGATGATGTTTTAAGGACAAGGTATATACCCGATAATGTAATGGAACAGATTGAAATAGCTTTAAAAAAGGAGAAAAACATCCTCTTGAAGTCTATTGTGGAGATCGGCATCGATTCGGGAATCAGGCTTTCAGAGGTTTTGGACCTAACCGAGGGGTGTATAACTGAAGATTTTACAGGAAAACCCGTATTGTATGTTTTCTCTCCGAAAAATAAGGCTGACAGATATATCCCCGTATCAAATCGAGTCAAACGGGCAGTTCAACTACTTGAACAATACTCAGAAGTGGCCAGGAAAGAACTTGCAACAAACTACATTTGTCTTTACTGGCAAAAACGGAATATACGGTATGCCAGACTGCTCCAAAAAATATTTCGAGATAAACTTTATCGGTTTGTCAAAAAGCATGATATCAGAGATAACGATGGCGAATTATACCCATTAACCTTTCACGCATTTAGGCATACGCTTGGAACGGACATGCTAAACAAGGGTATGAGTATGTTTGAAATTCAAGAATATCTTGGTCATGAATCATTACACTCTACAAGTTTATATGCAAAGGTCAAAGATCCAAAAATTGAAAGCGAATATAAAAAGCTTGGATTTATCGGCTTGATAGTCAAGGAAATCAGTGAGAAGGAAATAGGAGAAGGAAAAAAAATCGACACGGAAACGCTATTGTCTGCTTCATTGCCTGATGGGGCTTGTCAGAAGCCGATAAATAATGAGGGCAAGATATGCTCTAAATTTAATATGTGCGTGATCTGTCCTAAGTTTATCACGACTCCCGAACACTTACCAATTCATAAAGACCATTTGGATCGTCTCAGAGCCAACAGAGAGGCATATATGGCTCAGGAGTACATCGGTACGACGAATCATCTTGAGACTGTTGAATACGCCTTAGAAACGATTATAGGGCGTTTGGAGGCGATGCTGAGTGGTTGAAAGTATAAAGCTTCAATTGTTTGATTACAACCCCCTAATACCCCAATTAGATTTCCGCTGCGGTAATAGTAAATTCTCAGACAATGTATGGGATTTTAACGGATTTATTAATGTAGAGCATTTGTCTGGCAAGAGGCTTATGATTGATTTTGAATTTGTTGTTGATAAGCCCAAAATGCTAGAAGTAATAAAATGGTTTATGCATCATGAGTTAACCACGGGCAAGTTTTCAACTGCCAAACGAAATTTAGACGGTGTTGTTCGATTTTCTAAATTTATAAAAGAATATGCGCCGGAAGTGGAGTCGTTTTCAGAAATTGATCAGAGTTTATTGGAGACGTATTTTACGTATTTGCCTGAAGCGAAAAGCGAGACAAGTGGTCAGTCAATAAGCTCTGTTTCAATCAAGAAAAGTGCATTGGCGTTAAAAGAAATCTTATTAAAGGGAAATATTAAAGGCTGGGATGTTCCAAAAGATGTTCGATTTGTTCAGGGCATGTACAATGAGCTCATTATTAATAACAAAGCGTTAAAGAAGGATGCCAAGCAAGCAGAGCAAGTAAACATTGATAAAATATCGGACGAACAGTTGATCGATCGGATATTGCGTAAAGCAGTAAGTGATTTAGATATGGACGAAAATATACTTGTTGCAGCTAGCGTAGTAGTTGGATTGCAGCTTGGACTTCGCATTAGCGAAATCATTACGATGTATAATGCCTCCATTGAGCCAATTGGCGGAGAAACAAAATTAGTATACAACACCGGTAAACTGCAAGCCGAACCTACGAGGGTGTATAAACCAGCGAATGCCCTTGTCGTACAAGCCATTACGAAAGTTGAAAAATACACGGATCCGTTAAGAAAAGAATCGGGCTTACCGTATTTATTTCTTAATCGAATACGTAATGTCAAAGGATATCCCGTGTGTATAGTTTCCCATGCAAATTGGTCAAAGAATTTTCTAAGACCCTGGCTTCAAAAACACAATCTCCGATATAAAAATGGAGATATTGCTGATTTTTCATCTCATACATTCCGCCACGCTTGCGCTACGTATGCTTTAAAAGGTGGGGCCTCTCTGGAAACTATACGGGAATTGTTAAATCACAAGTCCATTAGAGGTACACAGCACTATACACACCTGCTTCAAGAGGATGTAAGGAACAAGTTCTCGAAAGTATTCAATGAAGGCGCAGTTCTTGTTGGTAAGCAGGCTCTTCAAATAAAAGAAAAGCTTAAAGTAAATAACCCATTCAAAGGAAAGACCATCGAACAAGTTGATAAATTGCGTAAAGCGCATAAGATTCAAATTTTGTCACATGGACTTTGTCTTCACCATCCAATGCGAAATGAACCTTGTGAAGGCGACGGGGTATGTTTAGGATGCCGCAATTTTTTGACTACTCCGGACTTTCTTGAAGTTCATAAAGGCCGGTTGAAAAAAATTCGTAGCGAATTGGCATCTGCACCTGCTGGGGGCCTTTATGAGAACAAGTTAAAGACAATTGAAAAATACCTTGTAGGAATTATTGATGAGTTGGAAACCCAGGTGAATTATTCCGGAATTGATAATCATTCAGATTACAATATCACACCAAGCGAATGGGAGGGAATGGCATGAGTGACCCTTCTAAAGAAAATAAACTCGTTACACTGGAGCGTATCGAACAAGCAATAACAAACCTCCGAAAAGGGAAGAAAAAACTGTCCATATCAGCGATTGCTAAAAAAGCTGGCATTGAGCGAAAGACGATCTATAATCGTCCTGATCTTAAGGAACGCTGTGATTAAGCCATTTTGCTGCAGATGGAAATTGAAAAAGGGGCAGAAAAAATTGCAGCTACTGCAATCGAAACGTCAACCAGACCAAGCGGTAAAAGATTGCTTGAGAATCGGTATGAAAAAGTTAAGCAGGCGCTTCAGAATGAGAAGGAAAAGAACGAGAAACTTCTGGAAATATGCAGAAAACATGT
>NZ_BIMD01000051.1 GCF_004000905.1 Paenibacillus humicus NBRC 102415 | reverse complement strand
GCCGGCGGAGCAGGCAGGCGCCGCTGCAAGCGCCTTGCCGGAGAGCGTGCTGCCGGTGCCGCCGGCCGTTTGGCCCCGCCTGCAGCCTCTGCTTCTGCAGGCGGCGGGCCTGAAGCTGGAGCATCGGGGAGCCGCATACGATGGTCTCCGCGAAGGAGACGGCGCCCCGGAGCTCGGCTTCCGTCTGGAGGAGGCGGCGGGCGGCGAGTACGAGCTGCGGGCGGACGGCCTGGCCGGCGTTACCGCTTTTCCCGCGTACGCCGCCGCCCTGCAGGGCAATGCGCTGCATCGTCTCGATCCGCAGCAGGCCATGCGGCTGGACGAGCTGCAGCGGCTGCTGGCCGACGCGCCGGAAGGGAAGCTGTCCATTCCGGAAGGACAGCTGGAGGCGCTTGCCGCCGGCGTGCTGCCGGAGCTGGCCAAGCTCGGCAGCGTGAAGCTGGACGCCCGCTTGGAGGAGCGGATGATCCGGCATCCGCTCAAGGCCCGGCTGTATTTGGACCGGGTGCGGGACAAGCTGCTCGCCGCCCTTGAATTTCAGTACGGAGAGATCGTCTTCAATCCGCTGGAGGACTTGCGCCAGAGAGGCGCAGGGGCCATTCTGATCCGCGATCCCGAGCGGGAGGCCGAGATCTTCCGGGTACTGGAGGAGCATAAGCCCGCTTCTACGGACGCAGGCTATTTTCTTTCGGGGGAAGAGGAAGAATACCAATTTCTTTACCGCACCGTGCCCAAGCTGGAGAAGCTGCTGCAGATCTACGCGACGAACGCCGTCCGCATCCGCATGCCGTCGAGCACCGCTCCGCCGCAGGTGCGGGTGGAGGTCGACGAGCGGACCGACTGGCTGGAATTCCGCTTCTCGATGGACGGAGTTCCGGCCGAGGAGGTCCGCCATCTGGTGGAGGCCGTTCAGGAGAGAAAGCCTTACTACAGGCTGCCTTCTGGAGCATTCGTTTCGCTGGAAGGCGACCGCTTCGCCGAGATGATCCGGATCATCCAGGACACGGGCATGGCAAGCCGGATCGGTCCGGACGGATCGTTCAAGCTGCCGCTGCTTCAGGGGCTGCCTCTGCTTCACCATGCTTCCGGCGAGGATGCGGGCATGCGGTTCGGTCCCGCCTTGCTTAAGCTGGCGGAAGATCTGCGCCATCCGGAGCGATTGGAATTCCAGCTGCCGGAATCGCTGGACAACGTGCTGCGCGACTATCAGAAGACCGGCTTCCGCTGGTTCAAGACGCTGGCCCACTATGGCCTTGGAGGCATTCTGGCAGACGACATGGGCTTGGGAAAAACGCTGCAGGCGATCTCCTTCCTCGTCTCCGTGCTGCCCGAGATCCGGGAGAGCGGGCGGCCGGCACTTGTCGTCTGCCCGTCCTCGCTGCTGTACAACTGGAGCTCGGAGCTGGAGCGCTTCGCTCCCGGCATGCGCGCCGTCATCGCCGACGGCTCCAGGAAGGAGCGGTCCGCCAAGCTGTCCCGGCTGGATGGCGTCGATGTCGTCATCGCCTCCTATCCGCTGGTGAGGCTGGATTCGGCCGATTACGACGCGCTTGCGTTCCATACGCTCATCCTGGACGAGGCGCAGATGATCAAGAACGATGTCACGAGCACGGCGCGGGCGGTCAAGCGTCTGAATGCGCGCCATCGGTTCGCGCTGTCCGGCACTCCGCTGGAGAACCGCTTGACGGAGCTGTGGTCGATCTGCGAGGCCGTGCTGCCGGGCCTGTTCGGCAGCCGCCGCGAGTTCCAGGAGCTGCGCAGCGAGGAGGTGGCGCGCATGATCCGGCCGTTCCTGCTCCGCAGGCTCAAGCGCGACGTGCTGAGCGAGCTGCCGGACAAGATCGAGACGATGCTGAAGACCGACCTGCTGCCGGAGCAGAAGAGGCTGTACGCCAGCTACCTGGTGAAGCTGCGGGCGGAGGCTCTGAAGCATATGGCCGAAGGCATTTTCGAGCTGAAGAAGATTCGCATTCTGGCGGGATTGACCCGCCTGAGGCAGATTTGCAACCACCCGGCCGTGTTCGTGGAGGACTATGCCGGCGGCTCGGCCAAGTTCGATCAGCTGATGGATCTCATCCGGGATTGCCGGCTGAGCGGACGCAGGCCGCTCGTCTTCTCGCAGTACACCGGCATGCTGGAGATGATTCGGCGGCGACTGACGGAGCAGGGCGTGTCCGCGTTCCTGCTCGAGGGCAGCACGCCGGCTCGCGAGAGAGTGGAAATCTGCCGCCGCTTCAATGCCGGCGAACGCGACGTCTGCCTGCTCTCGCTCAAGGCCGGCGGCACCGGCCTCAACTTGACCGGCGCCGACACGGTCATCCTGTACGACCTATGGTGGAACCCGGCATCCGAGCAGCAGGCGATGGACCGGGCGCACCGGATCGGTCAGGACAAGACGGTGCAGGTGTTCCGGCTCGTCGCCCGCGGCACGATCGAGGAGCGCATGCACGACATGCAGCAGCGCAAGCGCCGCCTCGCGGAGGAAGTCATCCAAGGAACGGCGGAGGCCGATATGCCGCTGCTCAATCAGGACGACATCCGGGAGCTGCTGGCGCTGCCGGGGGCAACTTCTTAGCAGGGCGTGTGGGGAGGATAGAGCCGAAATCCGATGTTCCCCCGCTGCAAAGCTGCCAACGATTACGATTTCCCATAAGGAGGCAAAAAGATGTCTTTAGAAAGCCTGCATGCAACAATCACGGATCGGCTGGGCCGCTTGGAGCGGCCGGTGAATCGGCCCCTTCTGATCGGCGTAGACGGCTGCGGGGGATCGGGCAAAAGCACGCTGGCCGAAGCCTTGAAGGCGAGCTGTCCTTCTCCGGTGACGATTGTGCATCTGGACGATTTTTATGTCCCGCCAGCGGAGCTGGACCGCAGCCGGCCTGAGTCGCTGCCCGTCGGAGCGGATTTCGACTGGCGGAGATTGAAGCGCGAGGTGCTGGACAGCGTCCTTGGAGGAGCGGACGGCAAGTATCAGAGGTACGACTGGGGGACGGAGCGCCTGTCCGACTGGCATGAGGTTCCGGCCTGCGGCACGCTCATCGTCGAGGGCGTGACGTCGACCCGCCTGGAGCTCGCGCCGCTCTACGACCTGACGATCTGGGTGGACTGTCCCCGGGAGGAGCGCCTGCGCAGAGGCCTGGAGCGCGACGGGGAGGAAGCCCGTGGACGCTGGGCGGCATGGATGGCGGCAGAGGACAGGTATGCCCAATCCCACAAGCCGATGGAGCGGGCCGATCTCGTCGTCGAGGGCGTCTGATCCGGAGCCGGACGTTGGGAACGGCGCTGATCGGGTAAGAATAGAAGCAGAAGCGTTCCGGCATCGGAACGCGGCTGCTTCTATTTCCTTTTGAGAGCAGGAGCAGATCCATACCGACAGGAGGCTGGCAGATGAAGCGAGCATGGTGGAAGGAAAGCGTCGTCTATCAGATTTATCCCCGCAGCTTCCAGGACAGCAACGGAGACGGCATCGGCGACATCCCGGGAATCGTTTCCCGGCTGGATTATTTGCAGGAGCTCGGCGTGGATGTCGTCTGGCTCTGTCCCGTCTATGACTCCCCCAATGACGACAACGGCTACGATATTCGCGACTATCGGCGCATCATGGACGAATTCGGCACGCTCGAGGACTGGGAAAGGCTGCTGGAGGATCTCCATGCCCGCGGCATGAAGCTGATCATGGACCTCGTCGTGAACCACAGCTCGGACGAGCATGCCTGGTTCTCGGAATCCCGCAAGTCCCGGGACGGCGAGCATCGCGATTACTATATTTGGCGGGACGGCAAGGGCGGAGCGGAGCCGAACAACTGGTCGAGCTTCTTCAGCGGCTCCGCATGGAAATACGATGGGGAGACGGATCAGTATTATCTGCATCTGTTCTCCTCCAAGCAGCCCGATCTCAACTGGGAGAACGGGAAGGTCCGCCGCGAGGTGTACGATATGATGGCCTGGTGGCTGGACAGAGGCATTGACGGCTTCCGTATGGACGTCATCAACCTGATCTCCAAGGTTCCCGGACTGCCGGACGCCCCCGGAGAAGGACGGTACCGTTCCGGCGCCGATTATTTCATGAACGGTCCGAGGGTGCATGAGTATTTGCAGGAGATGAACCGCGAGGTGCTGTCCCGCTACGACATCATGACCGTGGGGGAGACGCCTGGCGTGACGCCGGAGCAGGCGGCTCTGTACGTCGGCGAGGACCGCGGAGAGCTGAACATGGTGTTTCAGTTCGAGCATATGGACATCGATTCCGGACCTGGCGGCAAATGGGACGTGCAGCCTTGGAGGCTGACGGATTTCAAGCGCGTCATGGGCAAATGGCAGCGGGAGCTGCAGGACAGGGGCTGGAACAGCCTGTACCTGAACAATCACGACCAGCCGCGGATGGTGTCCCGCTTCGGCGATGACAAGAACTTCCGCAAGCAGTCCGCCAAAATGCTCGGCACGCTGCTGCACACGCTGCAGGGAACGCCCTACATCTATCAGGGCGAGGAGCTCGGCATGACCAACGTCCGGTTCGGCTCCATCGAGGACTACCGGGATATCGAGACGCTGAACATGTACAAGGAAGCGACCGGGGCCGGACGTCCCGCGGAGGCTGTCATGGCTTCCGTCTACAGCAAAGGAAGGGACAATGCCCGCACGCCTATGCAGTGGGACGGATCCGCTCACGGAGGCTTCACGACCGGCACGCCATGGATCGCGTCCAACCCCAATTACACGGAGATCAATGCGGAGGACGCCCGGAGAGATCCGGATTCCATCTTCCACTACTATCGCCGGCTCATCGCGCTCCGCAAGCAGCATGACGTCATCGTCTACGGCAGGTACGAGGCGCTGCTCGAGGAGGACGAGCGGATCTATGCGTATACGCGCATGCTGGATGGAGAGCGCCTGCTTGTCGTGCTGAACTTCTTTGGAGAGGAAGCCGACTGCAGCTTGCCGGAGAAGATACGATTCGAGAGCGCCGAGCCGCTCATCGGCAATTACGGAAATGGAGCGGATAGAGATTGGCGCAGCCTGAAGCTTCGGCCTTATGAGGCGCTCGTCCTGCGCTTGCAGGGCTGACGGCGGCGTCAGAGCCAAGGAGGGCGTTCCGATGGACGGGGAGGGCGAACCTTCTTATCTTTCCGCCGTCTTTTCCGCTTGACTTGGAGTTCACTCCAAGGAGTATAGTCGAGCTATCCCTTTTAAGGAGTGTGCCGACGCATGGACTATGTGAAACTTGGAAACACCGGCTTGGATGTATCCCGCATTTGCCTTGGATGCATGGGCTTTGGCGATGCCGACCGCTGGATTCATAAGTGGGTGCTCGATGAGGAGAGCAGCCGTCACATCATCAAGAATGCCTTGGAGCTGGGCATTAATTTCTTTGATACGGCCAACGTATACTCGGGCGGAACCAGCGAAGAGATCGTCGGACGCGCTCTCAAGGACTTCGCGAATCGGGATGAGATCGTCATCGCGACGAAGGTGCATGGCCGCATGCATGAGGGCGCCAATGGGGCCGGACTTTCCCGCAAGGCGATCATGAGCGAGATCGACAAAAGCCTGAAGCGTCTTGGAACCGATTACGTGGACCTGTACCAGATTCACCGCTGGGATTACCAGACGCCGATCGAAGAGACGATGGAAGCCCTGCACGATGTCGTGAAGGCCGGCAAAGCCCGATACATAGGGGCCTCCGCCATGTATGCTTGGCAATTCTTAAAGGCGCTTCATACAGCAGAGACTCACGGATGGACCCGGTTCGTATCGATGCAGAATCATTTGAATCTCATTTATCGCGAAGAAGAGCGGGAGATGCTTCCTCTCTGCAGGGAGGAGAAAATCGGCGTGATTCCGTACAGTCCGCT
Organism: Paenibacillus humicus NBRC 102415; assembly: GCF_004000905.1. GTDB lineage: Bacteria > Bacillota > Bacilli > Paenibacillales > Paenibacillaceae > Paenibacillus_O > Paenibacillus_O humicus. The sequence continues at coordinate 30,542 of NZ_BIMD01000051.1, read as the reverse complement.
GGCAGGCGGAAGGCTGACGAGAGATGCGGGGGAAACGACTCTTCGTTCCGAAACCGATCAGATCGCCAGACAAAAATACGACGCCACCGCAGACGCCGACCGCTCGATCATCGATCAAGTCGCTTCCATAGCGGAAAAGCGCGGCGTCTCCCGCGTCCAGATCGCGCTGGCCTGGCTGCTGCAGAAGCAGCCCGTCACCGCTCCTATTGTCGGCGCTACCAAACTATCGCATCTCCAGGAGGCGGCGGCCGCTCTCTCGGTTTCCTTGACGCCGGAAGAAATCGCGTCGCTGGAAGAGCCGTATGTCCCTCACCGGGTCGTCGGAGCCCAATAAAATCGCTTGAGCGCTGGGGTCGGCGACCGGCGTCAATCTGGCTGCGGTCAAGGAAGCCCGCATCGGATAATGGAATGCGGGAACGTACTAAGCCGATGATCTCTGCTTCACGAGCTCGGCATCTGATTCGGCTCCCGCCTTTTAGTTCTCTATTTTCGCTATAAAAAAAGCAAGGCCGTCGGCTGGGTTTCCAGTCCGTCGGCCTTTTTTGTGGAGTCGAAACCTGGAGCAACGCTCCTTTTCGTCAAACCAGGATGCAGGAACGCATCAGGCACCGCTGCCGCCGGCAGCCTCCGCATTCAGCAGCTGCAGGAACTCTGCCGTGCTGCTGAACAGGCCGTCCGGCTCCACATCGTACTGAGCGCTTTGGAAAGTGGAGAGCCAGCGGACGCCGAAGGTGCGGACGCCCGCGGCTTTGCCGGCCAGAATATCCGCGTTGCTGTCGCCGATGAAGACCGTTTCCGCCGGGGAGGCTCCGAGCTTGCCCAGCGCCAGCAGAATTCCTTCCGGATCCGGCTTCGGCTTGTCCACATCGTCTCCCGTTACGGAAATGGCGAAGCAGTCTGCTATGTTCAGGGCTTCGACTGAAATATCGTAGGCTCTCCGGCTCTTGCCCGTAATGACGCCCATCGCAATTCCTTTGCCGCGGAGAATGTCCAGCAGAGCGGCGACATCGGAGTCTCCCGTCATCGTCCCGTCCCGGTGGCCGTTTTCATAGACGGCATAATAACGCCGAATCGCTTCCTCCGCGGAATGTCCGGCCGGAATATTTCTCCGGATGATATCGTCCTCCGTCGGTCCGAACATGGCCACGATATCTTCATTCGTCAGATCCTGATCCCCGAATTGCTTGAATACCGCTTTGAAGGCGCTGAACGAAAGCGGCAGCGTGTCGGCGAGCGTGCCGTCAAAATCGAATAGCACCAGCTTGATTGTCTTCGTCATTGGGGCCACATCCTTTTTTAGCGCTGCTCCTCCTGAACGGTCTGCTTCACGATCAGCTGCACGAGCTCATGGTCATCCAGGGCGTGGGGGGCCTGATCGGGCTCCGCCCAGATTCGCGCGGTGCATTCATGCATGCCGTTGAAGGGCAGGCGCTGCTGAACATCGGCCTTGTAAAAAGCCTGATAGGCTACGAGCGGATATTTTCCCTGGGGATCGAACAGTGGATTGGCTTCGTGGCTGACCCGGATCAGTCCCAGCAGGGATGGGCGGCCGCAGCGGACGCATCCCTCCTCCATGCACTCCCGAAGCAAGGCCTCCTCCGGCGATTCCCCCTCCTCCACATGGCCGCCGGGAAGGTTCCAGCCTCTGCCGCTTACCTTCACGAGGAGAATATGGCCGTTATCCGTGCACACTCCATGGACGCTGGTCACGATCTGTCCGGCATCCGGCACGGCCCCCGGCAGCCACGTCAGCCTGACCAGATGGCCTCCCCAGTCGGCTTCGATTGTTGACGTTCCCATCTTCATGCTCCGCCTCGCTTTCTCTGCTGCGATGAACGCCTGCCTGCCGTATCGTCCGGAAACGACGCTCTCGCTCTCGTACCCGTCGGTCCCAAGACGAGTCAAGCGGCTTCCAGGTTTCACCGGGATGATGAACCTTCCTCGATTTTTCGATGCTCAAGACTTCCTTCCAATGTCCTTATTCACCTTATGGAGAAAAAATTCTCCAGAAAAATCAAAAATTCTGGATAATAATGCTTCTCAAAGCGGAGCTCTGTTGCTATACTCTAAGCAAGATTTACCAATTCCACATTTTCCTCAACTTGGTTGCGAACGGCATGGTTCTCTATTCTCCCGTTTTCTTCGTACTTGTCCTGCAAGTCTATGAAATCAAGAGAGGGTGGCTCATGGTATGGTGAAGCAAACAGAAGGCAAGGAAAAGGCGGTCAGGCATCACACGGCGGCTCAGGAATCCCTGCGTCGTCCGTCATCCGCAGCGCTGCGCAAGGCCGCGACGGCGGGAACTCTTGGAGCGCTGCTCCTGCTGAGCGCGGCCTGCGGCAACAACGGCAACAACAGCGCGGGCAACGACGGAGCCGCATCGCCCGCTCCGACGGCCGGAGCGAGCACCGCTCCGAGCGGCAGCCCGGCCCCCGCCAAGGACGTGAAGCTGGAGTTCTGGACGATCTCCCTCCAGCCGAAGTTCAACGACTTTTTCAACAAGCTGATCGACGAGTACGAGCAGGGACACCCCGGCGTCACCATCGATTGGAAGGACTATCCGTATGACGCCATCCAGGCCAAGCTGCTGGCCACCGCAGGCGGCAAGAACTCGCCCGACGTCGTCAACCTCAACACGGAATTCGCCAGCCAGCTTGCCTCCAAGGGCGCTCTTGCCGACCTCAATCCGCTCATCGGCGACGAGGTGAAGACCAGCTTCTTCGACGGTATTTACAACTCCACCGTATTCGACGGCAAAGCCTATGCTCTGCCATGGTATACCGGTACTCAAGTCCTCTACATGAACACCAGCCTGGTCAAGAAAGCCGGGCTCGATCCCGCCAATCCTCCCAAAACCAAGGAGGAGCTCTATGAGTGGTCCAGGCAGATCAAGGCCAAGACGGGCGCTTCGGGGTACGCGACCCAGTTCGGAGCCAACATCCTGCCGAGCGAGGGCGTTCCGATCCTGGACGAGGCGCGCACCGGCGCAGCCTTCAATACCGATGCGGGCGCCGCAGTCGTGCAGCAGCTGAAAACTCTCGTGGACGAGGGCGTCATCGTCAAGGACGACGCCAAGTTCGACAAGCAGATCCAGTATTTCTCCAGCGAGCAGGTGGCCTTCGAGCTGTCCGGTCCATCCTTCATCAACTTCCTCAAGACATCCGCACCGGATGTGTACAAAAACACGATCGCGGTGCCGCTGCCTACGGGCAAGGCGGATCTGCGCTATTCCAACTCCATGAATCTCGTCGTGCCGAAAGGCTCCAAGGATCCGCAGGCAGCAGCCGACTTCGCCGCCTTCGTTACGAACGCGGACAATCAGACCGCCTTCTCCAAGGATTCCAACACGCTGCCGGCGACCAAGAAATCGATCGAGGATCCGTTCTTCTCGGAATCCGACAATACGCTGGAATCCCAGGCCAAGATCGCTTCGGCTCAAAGCCTTGACAAGGCTCAGGAGTATTACCTGGGCATACCGGCAGCGGGCGACATCAATACCGCCGTCTCCAAGGAGCTGCAGAACATCATCCTGAACGGCGGCGACGTCAAAAAGGGGCTTGAAGCGGCAGCGGCCAAGGTGAACGAGGCTATCAAAGCCCCAACCAAATAACCGAACACATTTAGGACGGTGAACTGGCATGCGCAGAAGAACCCTCGCTTCCGATGCGCTTCCGGCCTGGAGCTTCATGGCTCCGGGCCTTCTCGTTATCGGAGTCTTCGTTTTGTTTCCCATCCTGTACAGCATCCCTCTCGCGCTGACCAACTACTCGGTGCTCGGCGAGACGGATTTCGTCGGCCTGGACAACTTCGTCAAGGCGTTCAAGGACGACAGCTTCATCGCTTCCCTGCGGAATTCAATGACGTACGTCATCGTCGTTCCGGTGCTGCAGCTGCTGTCGATCCTGATGGCGATTCTCGTCAACAGCCGCATTCCGGGCATCAAGGCGTTCCGGGCGGCCTACTACATTCCGGTCGTCACGTCGATGGTCGCGGTGGCGCTCATGTGGAACTGGCTGCTCAGCCAGAACGGCCTCGTCAACTACATCCTGCTTGAGCTCGGCATCATCCACGAGAAGATCGGCTGGCTCTCGACCAGCTCGACCGCTCTCTATGTGCTCATGTTCATCACCTTGTGGAAAGGGCTCGGCTATTACATGATGCTGTATTTGGCGGGCCTCCAGGCCATTCCCACCGATCTGTACGAGGCCGCGATCGTGGACGGAGCCTCGGCGGCGCAGCGGGTGAGGCATATTACGATTCCATTGCTGCGTCCGTACGTCTTCTTCTGCAGCCTCATTTCCCTCATGGGCGCGATCCGCGTCTTCGACGAGATGTTCGTGCTGACGAACGGAGGACCCGGCAACGCGACGCTGACCTCCAGCCTCTATATTTACCAGGAGGGCATCACCAAGCTGAATTACGGCTATGCTTCGGCGCTCGGGCTGATCGTCAGCGTCATCGTCGGCGTTGTCAGCATCGTCGTATTCCGGGTCAATCAGAAAGGCGGGGTGAATCCATATTGATGAATCAACCGAGTATGGGCCGCTCCGTCCAAAGCCTTGAACGAGAGAGCCGGCGAAGCAGGCGGCTGCGCCGGATTGTGACGCTGTCGGTCGGATATGTCCTGCTGCTGCTTCTGGCCTTGTTCATGATGGGGCCGTTTCTCTGGCTGCTCAGCGTGTCTCTCATGCCGGGGAAAAACGTATTCGCCTTCCCGCCGCCGATCTTCCCGACCTTCGTCAAGCTGACCAACTACACGGAGGTTTGGGGGTTCATCAACTTTCCCAAATACATCGGCAATACGCTGATCATCACTGCGCTCGGCCTCGCCCTCAACCTGGCGCTGTCCCTTACGACCGCTTACCCGCTGGCCAAAATGCGCTTCAAAGGCCGCTCGCTCGTCTTCGCCATCCTCGTCTCGACGATGATCATCCCGTCGTCGACGGCGCTCGTCGTCCACTACTTGACGATCGGCTGGTTCGGCCTCATCGGATCCTATATCGGCGTCGTGCTTCCGTCGGCCGTATCCGTGTTCAACATCTTCCTGATGCGGCAGACGTTCATGGGCGTGCCCGACGACATCCGCGACTCGGGCAAGATCGACGGCGCCTCCGAGGTCCGGATCTTCCTGCGGCTCATGGTGCCGATGGTGAAGCCGGGCATCGCCGTCATCCTGCTGCTGGAATTCATGGCGTACTGGAACAACTTCCTGTGGCCGATCGTCGTGCTCGACGATCCCGGCAAGTATCCGCTTGCGGCGGCGCTGACCTATCTGAACGGCCAGTTCGCCTACAACTTCGGCTGGATCGCGGCCGGCACGATCCTGTCGGTGCTGCCGATCATCCTCGTGTTCCTGTTCACGCAGCGGTACTACATGGAAGGGATTTCGGGAGCGGTGAAAGGATAGGAGACGCATGGACGAGGCCGCTCTCCCCTGATCGGAGAGCGCCAAGGGAGGGACGAGGCCGGCAGCGCCGGGCCGAAGCCGCCATGCGGGAAGAAAGGAGCTGACGACGTTATGCATCCGACATCGGGCCCGAAGGCGAAGGTCGTATACCTGCCGCTGGACGAGCGCCCCTGCAACTATGATTTTCCTTGGCTGCTGTCGCGCGGGAGCGACCTGGAGCTTGTGCGTCCGCCGCTGGAGTGGATGGGCGACAAGAAGAAGCCGGGCCGCATCTCCGAGCTCGGCGATTGGCTGGAGCGGGAGGCGGCAGACGCCGAAGCGGCGATCGTGTCCATCGACACGCTTCTCTACGGCGGCATCGTTCCTTCCCGGCTGCACCGGCTGGGCGAGCATGAGGCCGCCGCTCCGCTGGAGAGGCTGCGCCGCATCCGCCGAAGCAATCCTTCGCTCAAGCTGTACGCCTTCCACCTCCTGATGAGATGTCCCCGCTATTCCAGCTCCGACGAGGAGCCGGATTATTACGGGGAGTGGGGACGGGAGCTGTTCCTGCTCGGCTATTACGGACACCGGGAAAGGCTGGGTGAAGCCTCGGCGGAGGAGCTGGCCGAGCTGGAGGCGATCCGGGCCCGGCTGCCGGGAGACATCCGCGACGACTACCTGCAGCGGCGGGCTGTCAACGCGGCCGCCAACCGGGCCTCGCTGGAGCTTGCGGCGGACGGCACGCTCGATTTCCTCGCGCTGCCCCAGGACGACGCCGCCCCTTACGGCTGGACGGCTCTCGACCAGCAGGCGGTGCGGGAGCGGATCCGGGAGCTGGGAGCCGAGCTGCGGACGCTCATGTATCCGGGAGCGGACGAGGCGGGCTGCACGCTGCTCGCCCGGCTCGTCAACGCCAGGCACGGTGCGGTTCCGCTCGTCTACCCGAGATATTCCAGCACGCGGGGTCCGTTCGTGACGCCGCTGTATGAAGACCGTCTGCTCGGCGAGAGCCTCAAGCTCCATATCCTTGCGGCGGGCGGCCTGCTCGCGGAGAGCGCCTCCGATGGGGATCTCGTGCTGCTCGTGAATTCGCCGGGAGACAGGATGGGGGAGGCCAACGGACAGCTGAATCCGGATGCGGGTTATGACGTGCAGCGCAGCATAGCGGAGCTCGTGGAGTACGGCAGCTATGCGGTCGGCCGGCTGCGCAAGCCTGTGGGGGTCGCCGACGTCGCTTATGCCAACGGTGGCGACTTGCAGCTGCTGCGCCTGCTCGGCAGGAAAGGCATGCTGCCCCGCCTGGCCGGCATCGCCGGCTGGAACACGAGCGCGAACTCCATCGGCACCGTGCTCGCGCAGCTGATGGTATATGCCCGGTTCGGCTGCACGGGCAGCCACGCGGACTTCCTCGGGCTGCGCATCGCGGAGGACTACGGCTACTGCTCCGGCATTCGCCGCCGGCTGGCCGACGGACCGATCAAGGAGCTCGGCATGGACTATTTCGCGGTGGACGGGCAGCGAGGCCGGGCTGCAGCCATGGTCCGCGAGGAGCTGGAGCGGTTCCTGGAACGGGAGCTGGCGGGAAGCGGGCTTTCCGTGAAGGTCGGAGATTGCCGCATGCCATGGAGCCGGATGTTCGAAGTCGGGCTGTCGGTCCATGCCGAGATGGCTGCGCCGTCGGCGATATCGATGGAAGGTTCGCGGTATGTGCAATAGACGAAGACGGAGGGTCGGCGAGCGGGAGCGATCCATGGAGCAGGCGGCGGCATCCGCCGACAACAACGAGGCAAGGGGATGACGGCATGACGACTTTGTGGGGGAAGGTGAAGGGCGGGCTGATCGTCTCCTGCCAGGCGCTGGAGGGAGAGCCGCTGCACGGAGCGGGCATGATGGCGAGGATGGCGCTTGCGGCGGAGCAGGGAGGAGCCGCCGCTATCCGGGCCAATTCGGGCGCCGATGTGGCGGAGATCAAGAACGGGGTCGCCATCCCCGTCATCGGCATCGTCAAGCGCGATTATTCCGGCTCTCCGGTCTACATCACGCCGACGATAAAAGAAGTGGATGAGCTGGCGGATGCAGGGGCGGATATGATTGCATTCGACGCGACGCTCAGGCAGCGGCCGGGCGGCGCCACGGTGGAGCAGCTCATCCGCCATATGCACGGCAGGGGTATCCCGGCGATGGCGGATATCTCCACGCTGGAAGAAGCGCTTGAAGCCGAGCGGGCCGGAGCCGACTGCGTCTCGACGACGCTTGCCGGTTATACGCCTTATTCCAGAAGCCTCGACGGTCCGGACTTCGAGCTGGTGGAGAAGGCGGCTGCCAGCCTGCGGATTCCAGTGTTCGCCGAAGGGCGGATCAGCGATCCGGACCAGGTGGAGAAGCTGCTCGGCCTGGGAGCCTGCGCCGTCGTCGTCGGGTCGGCGATTACCCGTCCCCAATTGATTACAGAGCGGTTCGCCGCAGCCGCCAGAAGGAGTGTCCGATAGAGATGGATCTGCGATTGAAGGTTGGTTCCTATTATCCCTCCTTGACGAAGTCGGAGCAGAAGGTCGCCGATTACGTGCTGAACGCTTCGGAGGATATCATCTACCGCTCCGTGACGGAGCTCGCGGAGCTGTCCGCCGTCGGGGAAACGACGGTCATGCGGTTCTGCAGAGCGATCGGCTTCAAGGGCTACCAGGATTTCAAGCTTGCGCTCGCCCAGGATTACAGCCCGCGCAGGCAGCAGGAGAGCGGCGGGCATTCCGATGCCGCGCCGGATGATTATGCGGAGCTCGTCTACAGGGAAACCTCCTCGATTCTGGCCGATACGATGAGCCTGCTCGACCGCGCCAGGCTGGAGGAAGCGGTAGCCCGCATGGATGCGGCCGGCTACGTCCAGTTCTTCGGAGTCGGGGCGTCGGGCATTACCGCGCTGGACGCCAAAAACCGGCTGCTGCGCATCGGCAGGCGCGCCGAGGCGGTGGCGGACGCCCATTTTCAAGCGATGATGGCTGTCACGATGGGGCCTGGGGACGTCGCATTCGGAATCAGCCTCAGCGGCAGCACCCTCGACACCGTCGACATGCTGACCAAAGCCCGGCAGCAGGGAGCCTATGTCATCGCCATGACCAATTACGCCAAGTCGCCCATCACGGCGGCGGCCGATCTCGTGCTGCTCACGGCGGGCAAGGAATCTCCGCTCGAGGGCGGCTCCATCGGAGCCAAAATCTCGCAGCTTCTGCTGATCGATATGATCTGCGAGGGACTCGCCAGGCTGGATCTGGCCCGGACTCGCGAGATGAAGGAACGGACGGCCAAGGCGGTCATCGAACGGATTTATTGACCTTGGACGGTCAAGGCGGTCATGGAACGGATTTATTGACCTTGGACGGCCAAGGCGGTCATCGAACGTGCTTATTGACCCTGAACGGCACTGCCTTTGTCACGAAGGCTTGATCTCGAAGGATCGGAGGTGGGCGGGATCGCGACGCTGGTAGGAATCGATATCGGAGGCACTTCCATCAAAGGAATCGCCGCGGATCATCGAGGGCGTATTCTGGAGGAGCTGTCGGTGCCGACGGAAGCGGCTCGCGGCAGGAGGGGAATTCTCTCCTCGCTGGAGAATCTGGCGGCGCTGCTGCTGGAACGGCATCCCGAATCGGAGGCGATCGGTATCGCCAGCGCGGGCCGCATCGATGTCGGCAGCGGGGAAGTCGCCTATGCGACGGACAACCTGCCCGGCTGGACCGGCATGAACCTCTCGGAGTGGGCTGGACTGCGCTTCGGGCTGCCGGTAAGCGTGGACAATGACGCCAATGCGGCGCTGCTCGGCGAATGCTGGATCGGCTCCGGAAGAGGGCTGCGCGATGCGGTCATGCTGACGCTCGGCACCGGGGTCGGCGGCGCCAATCTCGCCGGCGGCCGGCTGCTGCGCGGAGCGCGCTGGGGCGGCGGAGACTGGGGCCACGTCGTGCTTGTGCCGGGCGGACGTCCCTGCAACTGCGGCCGCCGCGGCTGCGCGGAGATGTACCTGTCGGGAACGGCGCTCATGCGCGATGCGGCTGCAGCCTTCGGCCCGGTCGAGCCCGAAGGGCTGATGGAGCGGTACCGGGCAGGAGAAGCGGCTGCCCTGCAGCTGCTTCGGGAATATGCAGGGATGCTGGCCGTATTCATCGGCAATCTGGCCGCCGCCCTCGATCCCGAGGCCGTCCTGCTGGGAGGCGGCGCCGCGGATTCGCTGCGGGAGTGGCGGCCGCTGCTGGACGAGGCGCTGGCCTTGGAAGGCGTGAGGATCGAGCTGCGTCTGGCCTTGCTCGGCACGGCGGCAGGCTGCTGCGGCGCCGCAAGGATGGCGCTGGACCTGATGGGAAGAACGACGGAGGAGGAGACGGCATGAAGATGCATGAGCTTGAGGCCGATGTCCTGATCATCGGCGGAGGTCTTGGAGGGACGGCCGCGGCGCTGGCCGCGGCGCGGGAAGGATGCCGGGTCATCATGACGGAGGAGAGCGACTGGATCGGCGGGCAGCTGACCTCTCAGGCGGTGCCTCCGGACGAGCATCGCTGGATCGAGAGATGCGGCTGCACGTCTTCGTTCCGCGAGCTTCGCGAGCGGATTCGCGCTTATTACCGGGACAACTATCCGCTTACGGAAGCAGCCCGGGCCAACAAGCTGCTCAACCCCGGCAACGGCTGGGTCAGCCGCCTGGCGCATGAGCCGCGCGTCGCGCTGTCCGTATTGGAGGCGATGCTGGCTCCATACGTCAACAGCGGCAAGCTGCGGATTCTCAAGGAAACGGCCGCCGTAAGCGCAGAGACGGAGGGAGATCTGGTGTCTTCCGTAACGGTCGCCTGCCGCAGGTCGGACCGCCGCACGGTGCTGCGCGCGCCTTATGTGCTGGATGCGACGGAAGGCGGCGACCTGCTCCCGATGACGGGGACGGAATATTCGGTCGGCTCGGAATCCCGCAGCGAGAGCGGAGAGCCGCATGCGCCGGAGACGGGCGATCCGGAGGATGTGCAGGCGTTCACCCATGTGGCGGCGCTGGAGTACATTCCGGGAGCGGATTTCACTCCGGAGAAGCCGCCGGAGATGTATTCGTACTGGAGGGATCTCGTCCCGCCCTTTTCCCCTTACCCTCTGCTGAGCTGGTTCGCGACCGATGCGGGCGACACGACGAAGAAAAAGGAGTTCACCCTGCTGCCCAACGACAAGGGCGTCACCTCCTTGTGGGACTACCGCCGGATTCTGGATCCCCGCCATCTAGCCGCTCCTCTCTATGATGGCGATCTGTCCCTGCTCAATTGGGCTCAGAACGATTATTATCTGGGCACGATTCTGGATGTTCCTTCGACCGTCAAGGAGGATCGGCTCTATGCCGCAAGGCAGCTGACGCTGTCCGTCGTCTACTGGCTGCAGACCGAGGCGCCTCGGCTCGACGGCGGCAAGGGCTGGCCCGGCGTCCGTCTGCGGCCGGACGTGCTGGGGACGAGGGACGGACTCGCCAAGTCCGTTTACATCCGGGAGTCCCGCCGCATCAAGGCGCTGCAGACGATCACGGAAGCCGACGTCAGCAAGGAGATGCGCGGCCGCGAGGGCATAAGACGGTACGAGGACAGCGTCGGAGTCGGCAGCTACCATCTCGATCTGCATCATACGACCGTGACCTACCGGAGCTTTTACATTCCCAACTATCCGTATGAGATTCCGCTCGGAGCCCTCATCCCGGTGCGGATGAACAATCTGCTTCCCGCCTGCAAGAACATCGGGACGACCCAGATCTCCAACGGCTGCTACCGCCTGCATCCGACGGAATGGAACATCGGCGAAGCGGCCGGAGCGCTCGCTGCCTATTGCCTTCGCACCGGGCTGAGGCCGCGCGAGGTGCACGGAGATGCGGAGCAGCTGGCAAGCTACCAGGAGCTGCTGGCGTCCCGCGGCGTGGAGATGCACTGGCCGGAGGATGTGGAGAAGGAGGTGGTCGAGGGAGCGTGAGGCTTGCGGCTATACGGCTTCATGGAGCAGGATGACATCCGGGCAGGTGAATGACGAGAGCTATAGGAAATGAAACAGGAGCAATCATCAGGCAGGCAAAAAGTTCAGGCTGCGAAAAGAAGCCGGGAACGAGTTTTATGAACATTTTTCCGACAGGCATGAAACCGGATGGAAAAGGGAATCGAAGGAAAGAGCAGCATGGACGATACGGGATATTGGACAATAGGGTCGAAGGGGAAATCCCTTCCGATCCGCCGCTGAAGGAAGCCAGGCTAGAAAACCCATGATCGAACAGGAGGAATTGTTCATGAGATCACATGGTCAAAAGCTTGCGTACAGCCTCGTTGCCGCCAGTCTGCTGCTGGGGGGGACAGTATCCGCTTCGCCGCCCGCCGTTCCCGAATCGGGAGCCGGCCTGCAGGCGATGGCGAAAGACCAGCCGTTCGTTACCGTCCCGATAGAATCGCTCAAGCCGGCCCAGGCCATGGAGAAGCCGGTGCTGACTCCAACGGGCGGCCAGCTCATCCTCAGCGATTCTCCGGAAATGCCGACCGCCCCGGGCGCCTATTACCGGGATCGGGTGACAGGCTCCTTCCGCGTCTTCTACCATCATCTCAACAATACGGGAGCGCCGCTGCAGATCGGCGCCGCGGTGACCAATACGTCGGGCTACACGGTCAAGCTTTACGAGGAAGGCTCGGGAGCGGGAGTGGACTACTACCCGGACGTAGCCGGCCAGATCGCCCTCGCCGCCTTTCTCAAGGATCGCGGCTCGAAGCGGCCGGCGGCCGTGCTGAAGCCGGGGGAAACCTACTGGCGGACCGCCGAGGTGCCCGCGACGCATACGCTCAGCGGCTTCCTGCAGCTGCGCGCGGAATCCGCTTCCGGCGGCGCCGCGCCGGTGACCGTCACTACGCTGGGCTATGCGATGCGGCCGGCCGATCCGCTCGCCGAGCCTGTGCTGCCGCCCGACCGGCATATCCGCGGCACCTTCCCGCATTACGACCGTACCGGCACGCTGGTCTACAAAACCTCTGCCGGCAACTCCCTGCTTCGGGTCGATTCGTCGCCTACCGGCCAATGGGCCGACTTTATGCCGGGAGAGTACGAGCAAGGCGTGGACGCCACGAGCGGCGCCGCCGTCCTGAACCCCGGCAACTACGGAGTCATCTACGACATGTCGGTCGAGATCGAGAACGACAGCGACGAGCGCCGCACCGTAGGCGTCTATCTGAACCCGTCCGGAGGATCGGGCCATTATACGATCGGCTGGGGCGGCAAGCTGCTGAATTCCGGCTTCCTGAACTACACGATGGCGTGGCAGCTCTCCGAGTTCAATGTCGGGCGCAAAGGGAAGACGGTTCCATCCCGTCTCAGCCTGACCGGCGGCTCGGCGGGCCCGCAGACGCTTTACTTCACCAACCGTCCGTTCCAATAAACAAGAAATGCCCCCTCGTCAAGCAGACGAGGGGGCATTTCTTGCTTGAATCACGATGACGAGCACGGGGGCGGTCCGCTGCGTCGTCTGGTCGATGACCGATACGTTGTTGGAGCTGTCCAAAGAAAAGTAGTTGGGAAAGTTGTAGACCGAGAAAATATACTGTCAGACTGGCGATGCCTCTTCAAGCCCAACGAGGAAGAATAGCGGAGGGAGTGAATATTAAAGAAGAATGAACGGTTACATGTCGAATCTATTCGATACTGAATGACAATCTGCTTATGTTCTGGAGGTAGAAACGAAATGAAGGTTAAACGAATCGTTGCCAATACAAATGCGAAGGATATCACAGCAGCTAAATGCTTCTACCGGGATGTACTCGGCCTTGAATTAATGATGGATCATGGTTGGATTAGAACTTATGGTTTAAACGAGGAGATGAGCATTCAAATTAGTTTTGCCTCACAGGGCGGCTCAGAAACACCTACTCCTGATCTATCGATTGAAGTCGATGATATCGATGCTGCATTAGAAGGCATGAAGAGAGCTGGATTTCCGATCGAATATGGGCCAGTCGATGAGCCTTGGGGCGTTAGACGATTTTATGTCCGAGACCCGTTTGGTAAACTTATCAACATTCTTGCTCATCACTGATACACTAACGTCAAATCGTAGAGGTACGGTGGTTTGTTCAACTCCTGGCGGAGAACGGTAGTTGAATGACAACTGCGGCAATCTAATTTTTCAAGTCTTGATCTGCCGCTGCTTCTTTTAATGGATCAGACTAATAAACTCGAAAACTATTTTCACTTATTTTTGGAAATATTTGTAACATAGAACTCTGCGAGTATCCCTAACACTCTCATAGATCTGTCTATGATAGGGAAGGACATAAGTACCCTTATACAAGGATACTTATGTCCTTTTTCTTTATCCCATAAAGCAGGGAAGCTATTTGTGTACTTGCAGGACGAACTATTCGCACCGAACGCATATCAGGATGAAGGGCTACCGCTTGTGGAAGAAGTTCTTGTTCACTTGAATTTCTGGTACGAGTTTAAGAATGTCACGAAAAAAATAGAGAACGGTCGCTTGATGATCCTTTATATCAACATAATGAAACCCGGCAGTCGCAACATTGTGACTGCCGGGTTTCGTTAACTAACATGAAACCCAGTCCGCTTAAGCCCTTCCCTCTCGGAAAAATGATCATAAGGTATTGTATCTTAAGGGATAAGGGGGATGTACATGAGCTTTCGCCATCAAGCAAAGGAATTGGTTGGAACTTCAGTTCGAATCGAAACGACAAGCGGTCGTGTTTTAACCGGACGGTTAACTTCGGTTGGAAGCGATTTTTTGGTTATGCATGTGAGAATAGGGAGACGTATTCGCCGAATAAACATTCGCTTGGCTGAAATTATTTTTCTGTTCTCTTTGCTAGCCATTTAATCTTCGCTCAAATCATTAATGGGATTGAGTCTCACGGCAATATTCATGACCTAACAAGGTCGGTCAATAACTATTGCCGGCCTTCTTTTTTACGTTCATTGCTGCATGGAGGCTTTGACCCCCGTTATCTTGTTCCCTCTTTTACGGGCGTACCCTTTTCTGAGAGCCTTTAACAAAAGCGGGGTTACGATTGTCAAGGCGTATGCCTTCAGCGTATTCGGGCTGAAGCCTTGGATCCGCTTTTCAGATTCATAAGCTTGCCATAGTTTACTCAAAATCATAATAAAACCTCTTGCAAGAACGAGGGCATATATGTCTAGTTTGTTCTTGCAGGAGGCTTTTAAGCTATTCGTTTGAACGGCCTTTGAACTAACGTTTCCGTTAGCTGAACGAAACAGAGTAAGATTCTAATAGACATTGGTCCATGTTCTTAACCTTTTCAGCTATGAAGTTAAGTTCTTGCCCTTGGTCGGAAAAACTAGGTTCTCATTCGGCGAACCAAAAACCGCTCTGGCTGCTTCCATGAAAGATAACATGATTGGTGAAAGCCACTTGTCTTTATGCCACAACATCTGTGTAAATACCTGCAAGTCCGGAATCTGCCATGGCAGGACAACAAGTTCTCCGCGTTCAACTTCGGATTCTGCGACGATCTCAGGAAGAAAGGCAATACCGATTCCTGAAATGGCGCATTGTTTAATGGCTTCGGCACTTTGAAACTCCAAATAGGTAATGCTATCAATGCCCTCTTTCTCAAAGGATCGATCAAACATAGTTCGATAAGGACAACCCTTTTCATTCGTCAGGAATACTTCTCCGTGAAAATCTTCCAACTGAAGCACAGTTCGTTTGGCGAGTGGGTGATCTGGAGCAGCCAACAATCGGAAATGTTCTTCCAGCAAAGGCTCCACGGAAAGTCCACTCGAGCGAATGGGCTCATCCAACATATAAACAATATCCGTGGTTCCCTCAAAGAGCGATTGCTTGAGCTCTTGATTCGGAACGGAGCGGAAGATTAGACGAACTCCCGGATGCTGCGAACGAAACCGTTGGAAGACAGGTGGAAGACGGTAGGCGCAAATCACCTCATTCGCACTTATCGTTAAGGTACCGCTTAGTTTTTCGTTATGATGGACAGCGCTGCGAGCTTCGTCCATTTTTTCAAGAACGCCTCGGGCGTGTGTTAAAAAGCGTTTACCCGCAGTTGTGAGTACGAGCTGCTTGCCCAACCGATCAAAGAGGCGAACACCCAGCTCATCTTCCAATGCTTTGATTTGCATCGTGACGTTGGAAGGAACGTAGCTCAGCACTTCTGCTGCCCGCGTGAAATTCAATGTTGTTGCAACCGTACAAAAGGTTTTCAGTTGCCGCAATTCCATCCGATGCTCCCCCTTCATCTTTCAATTTTATTGAATGTTATATTGAATGCTATTCACTTTGATTGAAAGTATCACAGCTCTATACTGAGCACAAGAGATCACAGGGAAGATGTGGTTTTTCATTTTGAAGGGAGCGGCTATACGATGGACTATGAAATGTTTAATTTGGGTGATGCACTCTTACAATCAGGAGTGACGTTACCAAATGCTTTTCTTGCTTATCAAACATACGGAAAATTAAATGAACAGAAGGATAATGTTATTGTCTATCCAACGGCTTTTGGGGATCAGCATGTTCAGAATGAATGGCTCATTGGCAGCGGGATGGCACTCGATCCAGAGAACTATTTTATTATCGTTCCCAATTTGCTGGGCAATGGGCTATCTTCCTCTCCCAGCAACACGCCTCCTCCATTTGATCGGGCTAACTTTCCACAGGTAACCATCTATGATAACGTTCGATTCCAACACCAACTGCTGACCGAGAAATTCGGCATTCAAAAGATTGCTCTCGTCGTCGGGTGGTCGATGGGCGGCATTCAGGCATTTCAATGGGGGGCAAGTTACCCGGAGATGGTCGAACGAATCGCACCTTTCGGAGGCATCGCCAAATCTTGGCCTCACACATATGTAGTGCTGGAAGGTGTAAAAGCCTCACTGCTGTCTGCAGTCGGCTTCGACTCAAGTAAATTAAACCAGCTAAGTTCTACAGACATGCGTGCCGTTGGTCGGGTGTATGCGGGATGGGGACTATCACATGCGTTTTATAGAGAAGAGCTTTACCGTGAGATGGGATTTGACACATTGGAGGATTTTGTAGCTGGTGTCTGGGAAAATAGCTTTATGAATATGGATCCTCATAATGTTCTGGCCATGTTATGGACAGGCCAACATGCAGATATCAGTGCAAACCCTTCCCATAACGGAGACTTTGATAAAGCCCTTCAAAGCATAAAGGCTCTTGCCTGTATCATGCCGGGAAGCACGGATCTCTTCTGCACAGCGGACGATAATGAATACGAAGCTAAGCGCATACCTAATGCTGTCTTGAAACCAATCGAATCGATCTGGGGCCATTTTGCCGGTCGTGGAATCAACAGTGCCGATAATCAATTTATTGATGACAATCTAAACCACTTGTTGTCACTTAGCCTTAAAGAATAGATCTTTACTTGCGTTGAATATCTGTCGGGCTAGCAAGATTCCCTGTTATATCTCTCATGAATTCATCACCAAAGCGATCGGATTCGAGGTCACCAGAACTTACCGGTTCGACCTCTTTTTTCTGGGTTCGTATTTCCTTTAACGAATTCAGCGAACTCTGAAGACTGCAGCACGTCGTGCGGAGATCATAGGTCAGCCTGCGCGGAAATCCGATCGCATAGCAGCATGTGGCAATCAATAGAGGCGGTCATCGGTCCAATCATGGGGAATCGCCATATCCGGCAGGGACGGCAGCTTGAGCGCAGCGGCGGCCTCCTGCAAATAAGAGGCTTGAAAGGCTGGGCCGGCTGACAGGGAAGAGCTGCGGAGCTTGAGTCCGGAGTCGTCCTCCCCCAGCCGGGACAGAGTCAGCAGGTCGCGGCTGTAGACACTGGCGTCCCAGCGAATGGAGGCGAGAACCGGGAGGATGACTTCCAAAGGGATGCCGCTGGCGTCTCGAATGATGGATGCGGCAGCCAGCGGGTCCCGGCGGATCAGCTCATGAGCCCGGATATGAGCCTTCAGATACGATACCGTCACCGATTCATGAGTGCGTGCCCACGCTTCATCCGCCATGATTCCGGTCAGGTAATCCCCTCCGCAATCATCGGCTGCGACCGTCATGCCGGCTCCGAGCGTCTGCGCCCAGGTCAGATAGGGCTCCCACAGCATCGCGGCTCCGACGCGTCCTTCCAGCAGCGCGGCCAGGCAGTCGGCCATCCTGCGGCTGGAGATCACCTGCACGGCCTCCTTGCGGCCCCGGTCCAGGACGGCTTGCAGCCGTCTCGATGCGCTTGAGCGGATGACGGTGGAGATGGCGGAGGAGGAGGTGAGCTGATCCCCGTAGCGGATTCCTTCTTCTTTGCGGGCCACCAGGGAAATGCCCGTTCCGCCCGCGCATTTGCCGTCGAAGGCGAGCATAGCCGGCTGGAAGCGCGGCAGCAGGCGCCCGAGCTCCATGCTCGCGGCGATGGGATAATCGCCGACGGAGGCGATCTGCACCCGGCCCGCGATCAGCTCCTCAACCAGCTCCATGCCGCTGTCCGCATGCTTCCAGCTGACCCGGTACCGGCGGCTTGGCTCCGCCTGCCGCAGCTCCTGCTCGAACCAGCCCCGGTTTTTGACGATCAAGGCGCTCCAGAGCAGGGCAGCACCGCTCTGATAGCCGACGGTGATTTCCGTCTCGATCTCCGTTTGGAATGACGAAGCTTCCTTGGAAGGAAGCGGGAACACCGCCGAGCCGGCCGCAACTTTCTCTTTCTCTGCAGGGACCGGATTCCGCATGCCTCCTCGAACCCATAACTCCAGCTGGATACGGTCGATCCATACCTCTTTTCCGATTTTCAGATACGGCAGCCGCTTGTCTTTGCGCCAGCGGTCGATGGTCGCCCGGCTGACGCCGAGCAGGTCCATCGCCTCCTGGAGGCTCATCAGATTGAACGGTTCGTTCGGCATCGCTTCTCCTCCGTCAACGAGTCATAGGGACAGTTCCCATTTATAAATACAACTTATCGGGTAGGAATTATATATTTATAAAAATACCGGACCGTTGCGGAAAGCGCAATGGTTAGTTCCCAAACGTTGCCCTTCTTCCTCATTTCTCCTCATTCCTCCTCTCTTCTCCTCCATTTATTGACAGGGATGCGGCGCGATGCTAATTTTCTATTAATCACACCGATTTAATGGGGATTAAGCAAGACCGAGGAATTTAGAAAGAGGCCGAAACTGGCCGAAAGGGAGAGGGAAAACGTGAAGCCAACTGCGGCTATTCGGAAAGCGGGCATGCGTACTGGAATCGGGTGGAAACGGGCAGGATGGCTGATCGGATTGTCCGCTGTGCTTCTGCTGGCTGCGGCCTGCGGCAACGGCAATGATGGGACATCCCAGGCCGGGGGCGGATCGGGCTCCGGCAAGGCGAAGGATAAGGTCATTCATATCGGCTATCAGAAGTACGGCACCGCCAACATCCTCAAGGGCAGAGGAAGCCTGGAGGGCAAGCTGGAGGCGATCGGCTACAGGGTGGAATGGACGCAGTTCCCCGGCGGCCCCCAGCTGCTGGAGGCGATGAACGTCGGCAGCATCGACTTCGGCCACACCGGGGAGGCGCCTCCGATATTCGCCCAGGCGGCCGGAACGCCGCTCGTTTACTTGGCCCATTCGCCGGCGAGTCCGAAGTCCGAGAGCATTCTGGTGCCGGAGCATTCCGATATCAAGACGGTGGCCGATCTCAAAGGGAAGAAGGTGGCCCTGAACAAAGGGTCCAACGTGCATTACCTGCTCGTCAAGGCGCTGGAAAAAGCGGGCGTGGACTATAAGGACATCACGACCGTCTTCCTGCCTCCGGCCGATGCCAGAGCCGCATTCGAGAGCGGCAGCGTCGACGCCTGGGTCATCTGGGAGCCGTTCTTTTCGGCGGCCCAGCTGGCGACCAAGGCCAAGGTGCTGACGACGGGAGAGGGCCTGGTGCAGAACCATGAATTCATGCTTGCTTCAAGGAGCTTCGAGCAGAACAACAAGCAAGCCGTCCGTATCGTTCTTGATCAGCTCAAGGAAGCCGACACATGGGCGGAAGCCAATCAAAGCGAGGTTGCGAAGCTGCTGTCTCCGGAGCTCGGCATCGACGTGCCCTCGCTGGAACAGGCGATCTCCCGCCGCTCCTTCGGCATCGAGGACATGGACGAGGACACCTACGCCGAGCAGCAGCGCATCGCGGACGCGTTCCTGAAGCTGAAGCTGATTCCGGAAGCGGTCAAGGTGAGGGACGCGGCTCCAGGAAAATAACGCGAGCGGGGCAGAACAAGGACGCAAGCCCGGCCCGTGACGCCGAGCTGACAATCCCGCAGCCGCTGTCTGCATCACGGCCGAGGAGGCGAGCCTCTAAGCCGGTTCGACAGCTAGTCAACTTTTCCCCAGCCCAAGGAGGATACCCATCATGCAAATTTTCTGGTTCATACCGCTGCACGGCGACGGCCGATATCTCGGCACGAGCGACGGGGCCCGCGCCGTCGACTACGATTATATGAAGCAGATCGCCGGTGCTGCCGACCGGCTGGGCTACAACGGCGTGCTGCTCCCGACGGGCCGCTCCTGCGAGGATGCCTGGGTAGCCGCCTCGTCGCTGATCCCGGCGACGAGCCGGCTCAAATACCTCGTAGCCATCCGTCCGGGCATGATGGCGCCGGCGACGGCTGCCCGCATGGCGTCGACGTTCGACCGCCTCTCCGGCGGCAGGCTGCTGATCAACATCGTCACTGGCGGCGATCCGGAGGAGCTCGCGGGCGACGGCCTTTTCCTCAACCATAAGGAACGTTATGAGCTGACGGACGAATTCCTGCACCTATGGCGGAAGTACGCCTCCGGCGAGAAGGTCAGCCATAAGGGCAAATACCTTCGCGCGGAAGGCGGACAGCTGCTTTACCCGCCGCTGCAGTCTCCTTATCCGCCTCTCTACTTCGGAGGCTCCTCGGATGAAGCCAAGGATATAGCCGCCGAGCATGTGGACGTCTATCTGACTTGGGGCGAGCCGCCGGCCGACGTCGCGGCCAAGCTCGGCGAGGTCAGGGAGCTGGCCGCGGCCAAGGGGCGCAAGGTCAAGTTCGGCATCCGGCTGCATGTCATCGTCCGCGAGACGAACGAGCAGGCGTGGCAGGCGGCGGAGGAGCTGATCCGCCATGTCGACGACCATACGATCGCCGAGGCGCAGAAGGTGTTCGCCCGCTACGATTCCGTCGGCCAGCAGCGGATGGCCAGGCTGCACAACGGCCAGCGGGACTCCTTGGAGATTTCTCCCAATCTATGGGCAGGCGTCGGTCTGGTTCGCGGCGGCGCAGGCACGGCTCTTGTGGGAGACGCGGCCACAGTCGCAGAGAGAATCCGTGAGTATGAGGCTTTAGGCATCGAGACGTTCATCCTGTCGGGTTATCCGCATCTGGAAGAGGCGTACCGGACGGCGGAGCTGCTGTTCCCTCTGCTGCCGGTCGAGCCGCAGAGCGAGCCGCTCAAGGCCGCGATCAAGGCTTCGGGAGAAATCGTCGCCAACGATCTTCTTCCGGACGCTGTCGCTGCCAAATCCTGAGGAAAGAGGGGAATTCCCATCGATAAGAGAGGCCGCAAATGGACGGAAAGCCGGCTGACCCCGTGGCTCGTTCCTGTGCTGGTGCTGGCGCTCTGGCAGCTGCTGGGCCAGTACGGCGCGATCTCGTCGCGCACGCTTCCGACTCCGCTCCGTGTGGCGGAGGCAGGCATCGCCTTGGCGTACTCCGGCGAGCTGTTCCAGTACATCTGGAGCAGCTCTCGGCGGGCGCTGCTCGGATTTCTGATCGGGGGCGGCATCGGCTTCGGACTCGGGCTGCTGAGCGGCCTGTCGCGGAGCGCGTTCCGGCTGCTCGACAGCTCGGTGCAGATGGTCCGCAACGTGCCGCATCTGGCCCTGATTCCGCTCGTCATCCTGTGGTTCGGAATCGGGGAGACGGCTAAAATCTTTCTCGTTGTGCTCGGCGTCTTTTTCCCCATCTATCTGAACACGCTCCATGGCATCCGCTCGATCGATCCCGGCCTGCTGGAGATGGCGCGCGTGTATAAGCTGAGGGGTTTCTCCCTTTATCGGGAGGTCATTCTGCCCGGCGCCATGGCCTCGGTTCTCGTCGGCGTGCGTTATGCGCTCGGCCTCATGTGGCTGACGCTGATCGTGTCGGAGACGATCTCCGCGAACAGCGGCATCGGCTATATGGCGATGAACGCGAGGGAGTTCATGAGGCTGGATATCGTCGTGCTGGCGATTCTTCTGTACGCGGTCCTGGGCAAGCTGTCGGATACGGCGGCCAGGCTGCTGGAGCAGAGACTGCTCGCATGGAACCCGAATTATTCGACGCCGGAATCCGGGGAGGGGAAGGCGGCATGAGCGTGCGCATAGGAGAACGGAAGCAGGCGGGCAGAGCGAGGATCGGCGGAGAGGCTGCCGGAGCTGAGGAAGCCAAGCAACAGGGAGGACCTGAGTCTGGAGGATGGCAAGGGAACAGGCGGGATCCCCGTAGAGAAAATGACGTCCAGACTGCCTCCAAAAAATACGGGAGCAGAGACGAATATGATGAGAGCCGGCGGCTGCTGTCCCGGGGCAAGCGGCTTGTCATCTCGGGAGCCTCGAAGAAATTTGGAGGCAAGGAAGTGCTGAAGGGAATCGAGCTCGAAATTCCTGCCGGACAGTTCGTCGCCGTCGTCGGACGGAGCGGCTGCGGCAAAAGCACGCTCCTGCGGCTGATCGCGGGCCTGGATGAGCCTTCTTCCGGCAGCCTGTCGCTGGACGGCAGCGCCATCTCAGGCATCGGCGAGTCGACGCGCATGCTGTTCCAGGACGCGCGGCTGCTGCCGTGGAAGCGGGCGGCCGACAATGTCCGCATCGGCATGAGGCGCGGCAGCCGCGAGGATGCGGTGGATGCTCTCGCCCTGGTCGGCCTGCGCGGCCGCGCCGACGAATGGCCGGGCGTCCTGTCCGGCGGCCAGCGTCAGCGCGTCGCTTTGGCGCGAGCGCTCGCGGGGCAGCCGGGACTGCTGCTGCTCGACGAGCCGCTCGGCGCGCTCGATGCTCTGACGCGAATTGAGATGCAGCGCCTCATCGAGCGGCTGTGGGAGGAGCAGGGCTTCACCGCCGTGCTCGTCACGCATGACGTGAGCGAGGCGGTCGCACTTGCCGACCGGGTCATTCTCGTCGAGGATGGCGTGATCTCCCTCGATGTCGAGATCCGCCTCGCGCGGCCTCGGGAGCGGGACAGCGCCTTCGCGCATTACGAGAAGCTGATTTTGGACCGCATTTTGGGCGGGGAGGAAGGCTCCGAGCGGCTGCGGGCGACGGGATATTCAATCTAAGCCGGCGGATACAGATCGATGTTTTCTTCGGTCAGGGATAGCAGAGGGTGGGATTTTCCATCCTCTGCTTTTCGTTTGAAGCGATAGATTCGGATTTGCTCCAGCCTTTTGATAGAATGGGAAATAGAGGGAGAGTGATGGCGATGAAAACAGGCCGAGCAAAAGCCGGTCTTCTTCTTGCCGCCGCTGCTGTGCTGCTGTCAGGCTGCGGAGAGTCTCAGACCATCCGGTACCAAGGGAGCGGCGGCAGTTGGGAAGGAAGCTACCAAGCGGATCTGGTCAAGAGCAAGAAGTCGCAGTTGGGGACGTATTCTTTCCGCTACAAAGGGGATGCCCCCAAAGAGGTTGAAGCCTTCTCGATCGCGACCGATGGACCCGGTCATTTCTACGATCGTGGATCGGACGGCCTGCCCGGTCCGACCTTGTCCTCCGGCATCGTGTGCGATGACTGCACTCCCGAAAAGGATACGATAATGGTCGTAATGGAGTGGACCGACAAGGATGGGGGGCATCAAGAAAGCTTTGAGCTCAAGAAATCGTGATCCCTTCGAGCTCCAAAAGCCGTAAATCCCGTTCCTGGGCAGGGGTTTCCGCCTTCGGCGAAAAGCCTCCTGCCGTTTTTACTCCGAAACATAGCGAGGACCCGGGAACGCCCCGGCCGCTCCGATTTCTCCAGCTCGCCCGCGATTCGATCCGGACCGCCGTCGTTGCGAGCCCATACCGTTCCCTCGAACTTTCCTCGACTTGGTCGAGGCCGCGCAGTTCCTTGATTTTCTGCAATGGATGCTGCCGTTCCCACAGCCTCTTCGCGTGCCGCTTCCGCCTTTGCTCACTGGCTCTGTCAGGTTTTTCAAGCCCTCCCGCCCATAAACGAGACCCCGAAACCCCTTCAATTCGATCCGAATTTTCCGTATAATGCTTACGGACGAAGTGCATCGGACCCCGGCTTTTCTGAGACTGGAAAGTCGCCAAAATCATCCTGCAGGAGGTCTGGGAAAGAATTGAAAGCAGCAAGCTGGAAAAACCAATGGCTCACCGATCCCAAATCCAACATTCTGTCCGGCATCACGGTCGCCCTCGCCTTGATTCCGGAGGCGATCGCCTTCTCGATCATTGCCGGCGTGCATCCGATGGTCGGATTGTACACCTCCTTCATCATCGCCGTCGTCATCTCCTTCTTCGGCGGGAGACCCGCGATGATCTCGGCCGCGACCGGCGCGATGGCGCTGCTCATGGTCAACCTGGTCCGCGACCATGGACTGGAGTATCTGTTCGCGGCTACCGTCCTCTGCGGCATCATCCAGACGGCGATCGGCTATATGCGGCTGGGCCACTTGATCCGCTTCGTGCCGCACCCGGTCATGAACGGCTTCGTCAACGCGCTCGCGATTCTGATCTTCACCGCGCAGCTTGTCCACTTCCGGGGGCAGGGCTGGCTCATGTACGCGCTGCTCGCCCTGACGCTCGCCATCATTTACGGCCTGCCGCGTCTGACCAAGGCGTTCCCGTCCGCGCTCGCGGCGATCATCGTCGTCTCGGCGATTACGATGGGCTTCAAGCTGGACGTCCTCACCGTCGGCGACATCGGCAACATCACGAGCGCGCTGCCGAGCTTCCACCTGCCGAATTTCGTTCCGAATGTGGACAATCTGATGATCATCCTGCCCTACTCGGTCTCGCTCGCTCTGGTCGGCTTGCTGGAGTCGCTCCTGACTTCGAATATCGTCGACGACATGACCGACACGACGAGCAGCAAGAACCGGGAGGTCAAGGGCCAGGGCATCGCCAATATCGTGACCGGCTTCTTCGGAGGCATGGCAGGCTGCGCGATGATCGGACAATCGGTCATCAACGTCAAATCGGGCGGACGGACCCGCCTGTCCACGTTCACAGCGGGCATCTTCCTGCTTATTCTGATCATGGTACTAAGCAGCGTCGTCAAGGAAATTCCGATGGCCGCGCTTGTCGGCGTCATGTTCATGGTGTCCTTTGGAACGTTCAACTGGCGTTCCCTGACGGAGCTGAAGCGGATTCCGATCGGCGACAGCATCGTCATGGCCGTGACGGTCATCATCGTTGTGATGACGCACAACCTGTCTTATGGAGTCATGGCCGGTGTCGTCATCAGCGCCTTGATCTTCGCCCGCCGCATCTCCGGGATGAAGGTCGAAGGAACGATGGAAGGTCGCCGCAAGCGCTATTTGGTCACCGGCCAGCTGTTCTTCGCCACAACGACGGCGTTCAGCCACCAGTTCGATTATGCGGATGATCCCGACGAGGTCGTGATCGACTTCGGTCAGTCCCATGTATGGGATCATTCCGCCGTCAACGCGATCGCCAAGCTCGCGGACAAATACGCCGCCGCCGGCAAAAGCGTCGCGCTTGAAGGGCTCAACGAGCAGAGCCGCAGCCTCGTCGACCGCATCGGTCTTGGCGGCGGAGCCCACTGACAAGATGAAAAGGACTGAACCCAGCCGTTCGAGCGGCTGGTGCTCAGTCCTTTTTCTTTTTTGCAGCCCGGAAACATCCTGGCGAAGTTGTGCCCAAGGCGGTTAGTACCAATATCGCAGAATGGTTTTGGAAAGGGATGTTCTTCATTTTGAAAAACAGGAAACATTATGAAAATGAGACTTAAAATAAATAGAATCATAGAATTAACCGTGATTACAGCTAGTTAAAACAGGTAAAATCATCAAAAATAATATAAAAAATATTTTCTCCAAACAGTGATCCTTTTCAAAATCAGGCGCGTTTCACTCCATGAAAAGAGGTTGAAGAGTATGACGGACAACATTCCAGACTCTACCAAAAATCGAGGAGTGAATATCATGAAAATCAAAAAACTGGTCGCACCCGTACTCAGCCTGACCCTGCTCATCCCAGCCGGAATGGCTGCAGCAGCCCCAGTCCATGCCGCATCGATGAAACCGACGGTCAATACTCCTGCAGCCGATCTTCGCGCCGGATTGGACCAGCTGCTCTCCGAGCACTTTGCTCTTGCAGTCGTCGCCATGACAAAAGCTTACGAAGGCTCCAAGGATGCCGCAGCCGCTTATAAAGCGCTGGATCAGAATGCAATCGACATGGGGCCGGCGATCGAATCGCTGTACGGCAAAGCCGGAGCGGATGAGTTCGAACGCATCTTCCGCGCCCACAACCAGGCGACCGACGAATTCGCCAAAGCCGTCAAGATGAACAACGCGGACGCCAAAAAAGCGGCTCAAGCCAAAGTGCAGAGCTTTGTCGATGAATTCTCTTCCTTCCTCGCGACGGCAACGGCCGGCAACCTTCCCAAAGAAGCGGCCGCTCAAGCCCTTCGCCTCCACGAGGATCAAGTCCAGATGGTATTCGACGAGTATGTAGCAGGCGATTACAAGGATGCTTACAGCAAGTACCGCGAAGGCTACAAAACGATGTTTGTCATCAGCAAGGCGCTCTCCACGGCGATTGCGAAGCAGATGCCGGATAAATTCAACAATACGACGCCGGATACAAAAGCCGCTGATCTGCGCTCCAGCCTGAATGCTCTCGTCTCGGAGCACGTAGCCCTGTCGGTTCTGCAAATGCAGAAGCAGCTGGACGGCTCCAAGGATTCCGATGCCCTCATCAGCACGGAAGCGATGAATACGGCCGACTGGAAAGCGGCGATCAGTTCCCTGTACGGCGCTGCCGGCGCTGACGGCTTCGAGAAGCTGTGGGTAACGAATCATATCAATGCTCAAAGCGACTATGTTAATGCGGTCAAGATGAACGACGCCAATGCCGAAGCCGCGGTCAAGTCCCGCATCGAAAGCTTCACGAAAGACTTCGGCGCTTTCCTCGGCACGGCTACGAACGGCAATCTGCCGGCTGCAGCCGCTACGGAAGCTCTGATGAAGCATGAAGGCCAAATCCAAGCCGCCTTCGACCAATACGCTGCCGGCAACTACGACGGCGCTTATGCGACCGACCGCGAAGGCTTCAAATTCGTCTTCGGCGTCGGCCAGGCGCTCGGCAATGCGATCGTAACCCAATATCCGGACAAATTCATGGACGCTCCGGTCGTAACGCCGACACCGACACCAACGCCGACACCAGCTCCTGAAATGACGACGGTCTGGATGAAGCTGAACAGCAAGCAGCTGAAGGTGAACAGCTCGACGACTCAAATGGATACAACTCCGGTTATGTGGAACGGCATGACGTATATTCCGCTGCGCTTCCTGAGCGAAGGCATCGGCGCCACGGTCAGCTACGACAAAGCGACCAAAGGCATCTGGGTCATGGCCGGCTCCGACAAGCTCGGCTTCTGGGCCGGCAAGGACACCTTCTCCCTGAACGGTGTGAACAAAAAGGTATCCTCCAAAGTCGTCATCGACAAAAACGGCCGCACGCTCGTTCCGCTTCGTTTCATCGCTGAAACGCTGAACTGGAACGTCATGTTCAACAGCAGCGACGGCTCCATCACGCTGACTTCCACGATGTAAGGCCAGTCTTCATCCGGTTTCTACTCCAAGCCGGCTTCGCGGATCTATCTGCGGAGCCGGCTTTTTCCATTCCAATGTAACCAAGAGATCGTCCCGCTCGTCTTAAGAAGCGGAGGTGTAAACCCAATGAAAAGAAAATCAAAAACGTTCGCGCTGTCCAGCGCGGTTCTGATGCTGATGCTCGCCGGCTGCGGCGCAGGCAATTCGGAAGGCGCGTCTGGCGGCGAAGCCAGTCCTGCTCCGGAGGCCAGTCCCGTCGTCTCCGCCTCGGCGTCTCCGACTCCTGCCCCGAGCGCCGAGCCTTCGGTCGCGCCAACTGCCGCTCCGCTGCCGGAGCAGGCCGAGCACCGGAAATATGGCCTCTACAACGGAGCGGCCGATCCGCATACGGTCGAGATCCAATCGGACGGGCAGCCCCAGTCTTATCAGCTCGGGGAAGGCGTCGGCACGGAAGGCATCGACGAAGGGAGCGAGGTTTTCTTCATCTATAAGGAACAGCCGGTAGAAGAAGATGCTTCCGTGAAGCAGCTGGTCCTCACCAAGCTGGTCAAGGCGAAAACCTTCAAGCTGAGCGTGCAGAGTGTTCCGACGGAGAAGCCGGCCGCCCTCATGCAGGGCAAGGGATTCGGATTGTATGTGTTCAGCGCGCTTGATTTCGATCCCGAAAACGGAACGCTGTCGTTTGGAGATCCGGCACAGGGAAACAACCTGCAAGCTTCCATTGCGCCGCTGCCTTCCGGTTTCAACACGGATGATCTGAAGGAAGAAGCGCGGAAAGAGTTCAAAGACGCCGATCTCGCCGATGTTCCCAAGGAGAAGCGTCCCGAGCCGTTCCGCGACGCGGCGCTCTTCCTGGAAGGAAGCAGCGATGCGCACATCAAGCAATTCATCGTGAAGGAATACGGCGGCCAAGGATTCATCTTTAAAGTAAGCACGAACGAGACCGAGGACGGAGGCATTTTCTCCGACTACGTCTACACGAGCTTGAATTCGCTGGAGCGCTCCTCGAACCCAAAGTAAGGCTTGCTGAAACGGAAGTTATACACAGATTTGTGCACACTATGAACAGGTTCGAAAGCCTGTAATATGAAGAAATTGAAAAAGTTGCTCACTTATCCACAATTCAAGTTATACACAAGAGGATACATGCTTCCGGGTGCTTTCCTTCCTGAATGGCGTTTTGCGGCGCAGGCATTCTCTTGCTTTCCCCAACGCATAATTTTTCCGCTTCCTGCACATACCAACCCGGTATGCGAACTAAATCAGGCAGGAGGCGGACGATGAATGAAAGCCCGAATCAAAGCGGCGGGAGCGGCCGGCTGCATGCTGGCGATGCTTGTTCTTTCCGCTCAGGCAGCGGGAGCCGCTGCCCCTGAGCAGCGGTCCAATCGGAATGCCGCCGTCGCAGAGCACAATCAGGAAGCGGCGGCGGGATGGAGCAAGCCCTACCATTTCGGCTTCAAAAAAAGCAAAAACGGCCAGCTTCCCTCGATAGCCGAGGAGGGCTTCATGCCGATGCTTGAGAAGCATAAGGCGATTTTTCTCGGCAATACGGCCGAGAAGGAGCTGTATCTGACCTTCGACAACGGATACGAGAAGGACAAGCTTACGGCGCAGATCCTGGACGTATTGAAGGAGAAGAAGGTTCCGGCCATCTTTTTCATCACGGGCCATTATGTCAAGACGGAGCCTGATCTCGTCAAGAGGATGGCATCCGAGGGCCATCTGATCGGCAACCATTCCTGGAGCCATCCCGATATGAGCACGCTGCATCCCGATGCGGTCAAGCGGGAGCTGGCCGATGTGAAAAAAGCGGTAGCCGACCTGACAGGCTTCCGGGAAATGAACTATCTCCGTCCTCCGAGAGGCATCTTCAGCGACCGCATGCTGGAGGCGAGCAAGGAGGAAGGCTACACCAATGTGTTCTGGTCGGTCGCCTACAAGGATTGGGATACCTCCGCGCAAAAAGGGGCGGAATATGCCTACAGCAACGTAATGGGCCAGCTTCATCCCGGTGCCGTCCTGCTGCTTCACGCGGTATCCAGGGACAATGCTCAAGCTCTCGGACGCATAATCGACTCCGCGCGAGGCCAGGGGTACACGTTCAAAAGTCTGGATCAGCTCACGCAGCGGACTTATCGCTGAAGCCGGAAGCGTCCTTCCGCTGCTTACGGCAAGCTTAAGGGCTAGGTATGGGCAAGCCATCATCTTCGGGGACAAGTGCAAGGGATGGGGTCAACCGGTTTATTTGGTTGGCCCTTTTCCGATTTGCAGGCATCGGGAGGGCATGTCCGTCCAGGTTTTTGAACGAGCGATGGCTAGTTGCGCGTCTGCGCCTAGAAGGGAAGGGATGAAAGATACAGGGAAATCCAATTGTCGATTTAGGATACCATATGGTATCCTAATAAGGAAATGATACTCATACGCACAGAGGAGCTGTATCTCATGACCGACAACAACATGCAACCGGGCCGCTCGCTGCCCGATATCCGTCAGACCCAGATCATCAACGCCCCCATTGCTCTCGTATGGGAGAAAGCCGCTACTTCCGAGGGCATCGCCTCCTGGTTCATGCCCAATACGTTTAAACCGGAGGATGGAGCGGAGTTCATCCTGCATGCGGGCCCTTTCGGAGATTCCAAATGCAAAGTAACCGAGCTGTCGCCTCCTCGCCGGCTTAGCTTCGCCTGGGGAGAACAATGGTCCATCACGTTCGAGCTGCGCGAGCTGGAGCCGGATGTGACGGAATTCACCTTGATCCACTCCGGCTGGCTGGAGGAAGGAAGGACGGAATTCGGACAGCCTCACAGCCAGGTGCGGGGCCATATGAACGGCGGCTGGGAGAAAATGGTTCAGAAGCTCGCCGGCATGTTCCCTTCCTGACATATGGGAGCGAAGGAACAGCGGCATGACGTGTTTCAGGCGATCGCCGATCCGACTCGCCGGGAGCTGCTGCAGCTGCTTCGTACCGGGGAGGAGTTTCCGCTTAAGGGCATCACTCCTCATTTTTCCATGACAAGGGCTGCCGTATCCAAGCATCTGCATATTTTATCCGATGCGGGACTCGTTCACGAACGGCGTGTCGGGCGCGAGACCCGGTACCGGATGAATGCCGATCCTCTGCTGGAGCTTCGGCGCTGGCTCGCCTTCTTCGAACGTTATTGGGACAACAAGCTGGGCATGCTGAAGATGATTGCGGAGACGGAGCATGAAGCAGCCGGCGCGAAATCGGATCAGCCGGCCGCTCAGGACGGGAAATAGAACGGGGATTCATGCCATGGTCGCTGTCGGGCAGCGTGTGCCGGGCTCTGCCGGGCGGCGTGCATGAAGCTTGGTGAAGCGTTGTGCAGGGCGGGCAGAGCGTGCCGGGCTCTGCCGGA
>NZ_BIMD01000050.1 GCF_004000905.1 Paenibacillus humicus NBRC 102415 | reverse complement strand
CGCATCCGCCCAGCAGCAGGCCGGCGGCCAGCAGCAGCGCTGCCGCCGCCTTGACGCGCCCGTGGCGGGGCCGGATGCCCGCCCTCCGCACATTCAAATCCATGTCCAGATCGTTCCCCTCCATCATCGGTAGTTGGCAGTTATGTCCATTTAAGCATACTTGCCGCCGCTTGTCTCCCCGGACCGCCTGCGGATAGGGAAGGAAGAGGTGGATCATACTACCAATTGCGATCATGATCCCCATCCCGGAAGGGATGCCAATTCGGACAGGAAAGCGGGTGAGACTCATGAATACCGGCTCGCATATTCGAACCATCGGCATCTGGACAAGCCTCTCTCTCGCCCTGCTCAGCAGCGGAGCCGTCGCCAACATCATCGCTCCTCCCTATATCCTCAGCCTGGCGCAGAACGATGCCTGGCTGTCCGTGCTCACCGCGGTTCCCGTCGGGCTCCTCTGGGCGACAGGCGCCTGGTACGTCGTGAAGCGCCTCGACGGGCGCTCTCTGGAAGCCTGGCTGCAGCAGACGCTGGGCTCCTTTCTCTCCTGGGCCTTCCGGCTTCTGGCCGTTCTGGCGCTGTTCCTGCAGGCTTCCACGACGATGTGGGAAACCGGCCATATCGCCGTGCGCAGCTACATGGCCGACATGCCCCTCATTCTGATCGCCGGCTCCATGGTTCTGCTCTGCGCCCTGTCGGCGATGAGCGGCTTGCGCGCCATCGGACTCACCAGCGTCATCCTGATCCCGATCGCGATCGTGCTGGACGCGCTGCTGCTCATGCTGAACCGGCCGAACCAGGATTACCGCCAGCTGTTCCCCGTGTTGCAGCACGGATATGCTCCCATGCTCAGCGGAGCCGGCCTGGCGCTCGTCTCCATGATGGAGATCTGGACGCTGATCTGCATGCAGCAGGAGGTCAAGGGAACGTTCCGCTGGCATCACTTCGCCTTCAGCGCGCTCTTCCTGGCCTGGCTGTCGCTTATCCCGATCATCTCCGCCATTACCGTTTTCGGTCCGGCAGAGGCGATCCGCCTGCGCAACCCGGTGCTGGAAATCTGGCGCGTCGTCTCGCTGGGAAAAACGATCGAGCACATCGATCTGTTCGCCATCGTGCAGCGGATTTCCAGCGGCTTCGCCCGCATTTCGCTGGAATTCTATCTCATGGTCCGGCTCCTGGGCTTCGGCACCCTCAAAAGCAGAGGCTGGGCCATGGCGGCGGTATCCGTCTCCGTGCTGACGATCGCTGTCGCGCCCATTCCGGACATGGCGGTCATCCGGTACATGACCTGCGTCCAGTATCCCTTCTTCCTTGCAGGCGGCGTGCTGATCGTCTCGTTTCTGGCCGCTGTTCTCGGCTGGACGGGCAGCGGCAACAAAGGCGGCAAGGAAAAGGAGGCGGCCGAATCATGAGCGGGGAACAGAGAGAAGCGTTCCCGACGTACGCCCGCCTCAAGGAATGGTATGCCGGAAACGACGATGTAGCCGTGCTGCGCTTTCCACATCCCGATGGCTGTTCCGCGCCGGAAGCGGAAGCCCGCACGGATGACGGTCCGCCGCAGCTGCTGCTGCTCTACTGCAGCTCCATGGCCGACGTCCGGCTGCAGAACCGCGTCCTCCCGCAAGCCAGAGCCGGCTTGCCGCAGCGGCTGCAGGCCGCAGCCGGAGACGGGCAGGAAGAGATGC
Organism: Paenibacillus humicus NBRC 102415; assembly: GCF_004000905.1. Lineage (GTDB taxonomy): Bacteria > Bacillota > Bacilli > Paenibacillales > Paenibacillaceae > Paenibacillus_O > Paenibacillus_O humicus. The sequence continues at coordinate 34,837 of NZ_BIMD01000050.1, read as the reverse complement.
CGGACGGCTGGAGGCCGCTCCAGCATGTTGAAGACCCCGGCAAGCCGGGGAGCAGCTGGCAGACCCGGCTGAACAGCGTCCTTTTCCAGGCGGAGGCCGTTCTCCTCGATCCCGTCTCCCGGCGGGCTTGGTCCGCGCTTGCGGGCAGCGTCCCTGGACGGACCCCTTCCGAGGCGGCGACGGAAGTGTCGGTCCGCGGTCCCAAGGACGGCTTCGTCGAGCAGATCGACGTCAACACCTCGCTCATCCGCTTCCGTCTCCGCTGCCCGGCGCTGAAATGCGAGCATCTCTGGATCGGCGACCGCTCCCGGAGCAAGGTGGCCCTCCTCTACGAAAGCTCCATCGCCAATCCGGACCTGGTCGACAGCATCCGCCGCAAGCTGCAGGAGCTGAAGGTCGACGACGTCGCCTCGGCGCGGCAGCTGCAGGATCTGCTCGTCGGGAAGTCGTGGACGCTCGTGCCGCTGACCACATACACCGGCCGGCCCGACTTTGCCGTACAATGCCTCATGAACGGACGGGTAATCATCATGCTGGAGGGCAATCCGACGGCCATCGTCGCCCCTGCCAATCTGTTTCTCCTGATGAAGGCGGCCGAGGATCTCCAATCCAACTATATGTACGTCAACTTCACCCGGCTGCTGCGGTATCTCTGCCTGTTCATTTCGGCTTTCCTGCCGGGATTGTACGTCGCCCTGGCGCTGTTCCATGTGGACCAGATCCCTTTCAGCCTGCTGGCGACGATCTTGAACGCCAGACGCGGCCTTCCGCTCAATGTGGAGCAGGAGATGATTCTTGCCCTGCTGCTGATCGAAATCTTCCGCGAAGCCGGCGTGCGTCTGCCCGGCGCGATCGGGCAGACGCTGACCGTCGTCGGCGGCCTCATCATCGGCGATGCCGCCGTCCGCTCCGGCCTCGTCTCCCCGGTCATGATCGTCATCGCCGCCATGACGTTCGTCGCAGGCTCCACGCTGGTCAACCAGAGCCTCTCCGGAGCGGTGACGCTGATTCGCTTCTACTGCTATTTCTGCTCCTTCATGCTCGGCATCTTCGGCTTCATGCTGGCGGTAATCAGCGTCGCGGTCTACCTGGCCCGCCTGGAGTCGTTCGGCGTGCCCTTCCTGGCGCCGCTGTCCCCGATGCGTCCCAAGGACCTGCTGAACGGGCTGTTCATCGTCCCGTTCCGGCGCAAGCCCGAACGGCCGGGCTATCTGGACGTCCAGGACCCGCTCAAATGAACCGCTCGAACCGCATCGCGGCCGTCCGCCTCGCGCCGGTCCTGCTGCTGCTTGTCCTGACCGCCGGCTGCTTCAAGAGCGAGGTGTCCGCCAACCTGATGTTCATCAAAGCCGTCGGCATCGATTACGACGAGGAAAGCAAGGACTACACCGTCTATGTGCAGATGCTGGACTTCAGCAACGAATCCAAGCGGGAGAGCGCGCCGGGCTCAGAGAGCGAGACCCCGATCTGGACCGGCAAAGGCAGGGCGAAGGACATCAACATGGCGTTCAATCAGATGTACGATTCGTCCCAGATGCGGATGAGCTTCACCCATGTATCGGCGCTGCTCCTCTCCAGGAAAGCGGAGGCGCATATGACCCGCTATGATTATCGGGAAATTATTGGAGCCCATCCGGAGGTGCGGTTCAATATCTGGATCTACGGCACGAATGAACCGCTGGAAAATATATTCACCGCCAAAGGCTTCTTCAACCTGTCCGATACGACGACGCTGCTGCATACGCCGGAGGAAAGCTACAGGCAGCAGTCCATGGTCGAGCCGCTGTACCTGTTTCGCTTCCTGCGGGAAGTGAACCATCCGGCTCTTACGGCCTACGTGCCGGAGCTCTCTCTGGACACGAAGAGCTGGAAGCTGATGGAGAAGCCGAAGCCCAAAATGAAATTCGCCGGCGCCGGCTTCTACCGCGGAGGGAAATTCGCCGGCGTTCTGACCGAGCACCAGCTGGAGGGCTGGCCGTGGATGAATCCCAAGACGAAGAACAAGCTGCTCCTGATAAAAAAGGATTCCAACGAGCTCGGAACGGCTCATATGAAAGCCCCCAAGGTCAAGATTACCCTCAAGCTGGACGCGCAGGGCCGGCCTCGGTTCCACGCCCGCGTCCGCCTCAAGGGCATCCAGCAGACGATGATGAAGCCCGTACCGATGGCGGAGATGGAGAAGCATGCTTCCATGCAGATCAAGCAGCAGATCGAGGCTGCGTACCGGAACTCGCTGACGATCGGAGCCGATCCTTTCGGCCTGGAGGAGATCCTCTACCGCAAACATCCCGGGAGCTGGAGGCAGCTGACCCGGGATGGCAAGGAATTCATATTGAAGATGGATTCTTTCGATGTGGAGGTCGCCGTGGATTTGCAGACATCGGGGAAATACAAGCCGCTTTGAAGCTCAGATGCTCCAGTGCTGCCATTCCTGCCGGCGGCCCTCCAGCTTCTCCAGCCAGTCGGCCGTCAGCCGGATCGCTTCCTCCTGATGGGCGCGGGTCGAGTAGGTATGGTCCGCCTGAAAAATGATCTCCTTGTCGCACAGCCCGTCGCCGCGGGTCCAGAAAACCTTCTGGTACAGGAAGCTGTAGTCGGCCGGAATGACATCGTCGCTCGTGCCGTGCACGAGCAGCACGTCGCCGCCGAAGCGGGGCGCCGCCTGGAACGGCTGATGCTGCTGCAGCGAGTCGAAGAACACCGGCTCGAGCGTGTAGCCCGCATAATCCGTAGCCCCCTTGAGCACGGCTTCGTCGTAGCCGCTCCGGCCGACAATGCGGACGATGTCGTTGAACGGATAGCCGACGGAGGACCACATGACCAGCCTCGTTACCCTTTTGTCCTTGACGGCGGTATGCAGGGCGACCGCTCCGCCGAGGCTGTGGCCGAGCAGGGTGATCCGCTGCGGATCGACGCAGTCCATCGAGAGGATGTAATCGAGCGCGGCGCGCGTCTGCTCCACCATGGAATCGAAGCCGAGCGAGCCGTAGCTGCCGCCGCTCTCCCCGCAGCCGCCGTAGTCGAAGCGCAGCACATAGGAGCCCTGCGCCGCAAGCCGGCGGGCCGTCTTGACGAACAGCCGGTCGACGCCGATCCGGCTGCCGACGAAGCCGTGGCAGATCAGGACGGCGGGATTGCGCTCCTCCCGCTCCGTTCCTCCTCCGGCAGGGTAGTGCAAGGTAGCTGTCAGCTCCAGTCCGTCATGACGCAAAGTCAGCTGTTTTTCCATCTGCGCTTCATCCTCTCTATCGGGGTCCGATTATTTCATCCTCATAATTCCGACCGAATTAGTGAGTATTAACTGAAATCAGCTTATCATCTCTCTCGACCGTCTGTCAATGGAAGGAGGCCGGCGGCCGAATGACAATAGAAAAAGCCGTTCCGAATGGAACGGCCCGACCGGTGCAACGCTAGATGGAGGCACAGACAGACTACTCTTGAGACAGGAGAGAATCCGCATGGAACAGCTTATCGATTGGGTCGCACGCCATTGGCTGACCGTATTCCTGGCCGGAGCGCTGCTCGTTGCCGCCGGGTTCGTGTTCGTCAACCGCAAATCGCTCTTCTACAAGGAATGAGCTTCCTGCCGCTCCACGCTGCGCGTCGGCAGCAGAGGAAGGATCAGCTCGGCGGAGGTGCCGGCTCCCGGCTCGCTCCGGAGCAGCAGCCGTCCGCCGTGCAGCTCGGCGATTTCCTGGCAGATGGCCAGCCCGAGACCGCTTCCCGAACGGGATGAGCCCGCCTTGTAGAACTTGTCCGTCACATGCGGCAGGTCCTCCGGCTCGATGCCGACGCCGGTATCTTCAACGCGCAGCACCGCCTCGTCCCCCTCGCGGGAGGAGATGACGCGGATCGTTCCGCCATGCGGGGTGAACTTGAAGGCGTTGTCGATCAGGTTGATCATCACCTGGCGCAGCCGGTTCGGATCGCCGGCGACATACAGCGGCTGCGGCTCCAGCAGGCTGATCAGGCGCACGCCGGTCTCCTCCTGCCGAACCGCAAGCTGCTGGACGCATTCGCGCACGGGCAGATTGAGATCGAGCTCCTCTTCATGGAGATCCATGCTCTTGGAGCTCAGCTTGGAGAAATCGAGCAGATCCTCGACCAGCCCCGTCAGCCGCTCCGTCTCGCGGGAGATGATGGACAGGCCTTCGCGCAGCTCTTCCCTATCCGTATGGGGATCGGCGAGCGTCTCGCTCCAGCCCTTGATCGAGGTGAGCGGCGTCCGGAGCTCGTGGGATACGGAGGAAATGAAGTCGTTCTTCAGCTTCTCCCGCTTGTTGAGCTCGACAGCCAGCGTATGGAGCGTGTCCGACAGCTGGCCGATCTCGTTGCGCTTGCCGCTTGAGGCGATGCCGAGCGACCAGTCGCCATCCGCCATGCGGCGGGCTCTGCGGGTCAGCTCCCGGAGCGGCCGCACGATCAGGTTGGCCATCAGGACGCTGAGCAGCAGGAAGAGCGCGACGATGGCGGCTGCCGTCAATGCGGTCATCTGGAACAGACGCGCGACCATCGCGTCGACTTCCTTCAGCGAGGCGGAATAACGGATGATCGCCACGATCCGGCCGTCCCGGTAGAGCGGCGAGGAGGCGGCGGCGATCCGCTCTCCAGTCGCGTCGTCCTTGCCGTACCAGGCCGTCGTATCTCCCGCTGCCGCATGCACGACATCGGGCGTGCGGATCGTCCGGTTGTCGGAGATGCCGTCGGAATCCATGAACATGCGTCCGTCGGCCTGCAGCATCTGGATGCGGGGGTAGCCCTCGGTCATGTTCTGGAGCATGTAATCCGCCCGCTCGTTCGGCGTCATCCACTGCATGGAACGGGCGTGCAGCGTCATCGAGGACTCCACGCGCTGCTTCATCGCGCTGGAGGCGCTGCCGTAGTAATAGTTCCAGATTAGCGTCATGAACATGCCGCCAAGCACGAGCACGACGAGGAAAATGAGCAGGAAATAGCTGAGCACCATCTGGGTTCGGAGGCTTTTCATGCTTCGCCCCGCTTCCAGCGGTAGCCGTAGCCCCATACCGTCTCGATGATCGCAGGCTCCGAGGGATTGCTCTCGATCTTCTGCCGGATGCGGCGGATGTTGACGTCGACGACCTTCAGATCCCCGACGTAATATCGTCCCCATACTTCACTGAGGATCTCGTCCCGAGAGACGCTCTGGCCGCATCTCTCCATGAGCAGCTTGACGAGCGTCCATTCCGTCGGCGTCAGCACGATCTCGCGTCCTTCCTTCCACAGCTTGTGGAGCCGCTCCGACAAGCGGAACGGACCGGCAGCGAGCATGTCGGCCGCTTCGGGCTCGAAGGAAGCAGCCGCCTGCCCCCGGGAAAGAGAGGACGCTTCCTGAGCGCCGCCGGGAACCGGGTCGACCGCGGCTTGGCCTGCCGGCCGCAAGGAAGCAGCGGCGGCTCCGGCTGACGGAGCCGGGCTGCCCGCCGCGGGAGCCGCCAGACGCAGCCGGCGGGAGAGGGAATGGATTCTCGCCATCAGCTCGCCGGGGCTGAACGGCTTGTGGATGTAGTCGTCCGCGCCGAGCTCGAGGCCGCGGATCTTGTCCTCTTCCTGCGCCTTGGCCGTCAGCATGATGATGCCCATCGCCGGATAGGCTTCCCGCAGCGAGGCGCAGACGTCGAAGCCGCTCATGCCCGGCAGCATGACATCGAGCAGCGCGATATCGACCGCTCCCTGGCTCAGCACGAGCTCCAGCGCCTCTTCCCCGCTGCCGGCCTCCAGCATCTCCATGCCGCCGCGCTTCAGGTTGATGCGGACGAAGCCGCGGATGGCCTCTTCATCTTCCACCAGCAAGATTTTCAAGCTTCCCTCTCCTCCTTTCCGCCTGAAATGGGAACCGTTCGTTCCATCACCGCTAATTTTCCGGGAGCAGCCGGACCGAAGAGGCAAGCTGCTCGTCGGTCAGCCGCATGGAGCGGTACTGGTTCAGCTCCGCCTCGGGCCATTTGCCGTCTGGATCGGGCTCCTGCACGGCGGCGTAGACGAATCCTCCCGCCGTGCGGAGGTTGACGACTTTTTTGCGCGGAGCGCCGAGGCCGGCCGACCAGCCGTCCCATTCCTTGACCGGAACGGCGCAGATCGTCCAGAGCGGGGCGATGCGGCCCGACTTGGCGTTGTAATAATTGACGGTAACGATCCCGCTGGCGATATCTTCAGGGCGCGTCAGCGTGAACTGGCCTCGCCAGCGCGACGGGATCTGCAGCGACAGCCCGTACGGATAGCTGTTGTACTCGATCGATACCGGCGCGAACGGCTCCCTGGCATCGTACTTCTCTTCGCCGGGCAGCAGGCCGTTCCACTGCATCCACTCCGTATAGAACAGCATGTCGGCATAGGGGGTGTCCTGCTTCTGTCCGGCCGCCTCCGTGAGGCGGCTCCATTCGAGAATGCCGTCTCCGTTGATGTCTCCGTTCATGACGCCGCTCGGACTGAAGCCAAGGTCGGGATTGCCGTACGGCGGATACACCTGCTCCAGAGCTCCTTCGTTCCACATGAACATGGCGCTCATGGAGGAATGCGCGCCGACGCTTGCTTCGGCGATGAGGCCGTACCGTTCCTTGGACACTTTGCCCGCGGTAATCCTGTCGTACAGATTCACGTCGGGATACAGCGGCAGGGATGCCGCTTCCGTCAAGCGGCCTTCCGCCAAGCGGTATACGCGAAGCGTAGGGATGGTTCCTTTTTTGTTCCGGTTCACGAGGGAGATCTCGGGCATGCCGTCGCCGTCCACATCGCCGGTCTCGGCCGTCTCGTAGGCGAGCTCGGCGAGCGGCTTCAGCACGAGGCCGCTTTCCCCTTCCTCGAATTGGGGATTCAGGAACGAGTAGACCTGCAGCATATACTGCTGCCCGGCCGTCGAATCGCCGGGCACGCTGACCGCCCAGCCCGCCACGAGCTCGGGCCGCTTGTCGCCGTCCAGATCGACGATGGACAGCCAGTCCAGGCTGGTGCTGGCCGCTGAACGGATGGTAGCCCACTTCTTCCAGCCGGAAGGCTCCTCCTTGGCGATCAGGAGCTGGCAGCCTCCGTAGCCGTCTGTATAGGAGACCAGCGCTTCGGGCTTGCCGTCTCCGTCGAGATCCAGCGTGCGGATCGCTTCCGGCTGCTTCTCCCGCTGCGGCAGAGCGAGCGAGCTTCCCGGAGGCAGCAAAGCACGGACTTCCTGCGACAGCTTGCCGGACGGCTGGGCCGCCTCCGGCGCTGTGAGCAGGTCGGCGGGCGCAGCCGTATAACGGCAGCCTGCCAGCAGCACAAGGCAAGCCGCTGCGGCCAGGCAGGCCGTGCGGCGTTTCAAGGACGGACGGCGGGCAGGGCCCGACTTCCGCCGATTGTATTTTAAGCGCATGGTCAAGTCGCCTGCTCCTCCTTCATGCCGATTCGGCCCGCCCTGCGATTCCCGCATGGCGGCGGGAATCAGGCTTCAGGCAGCTCGTCGACCGTGACGAACACGTAGCCTTTGTTCTTCAAATCCTTTATGATCAGCGGCAGCAGCTCGGCCGTATGCAGCTTGCTGCCGAAAGAATGCATGAGAATGACGCTTCCGGGCTTCACGTTGCGGTTCACGTTGGCTCGCATAGCGGCAACGGATGTGCCGGCCCAATCCCGGGTATCGACGTTCCAGAGCTCCATGCTCCGGCCGCTGTCCCGCAGCAGCTGCTTCAGCAGCGGCGATGTCGAGCCGTATGGCGGGCGGAACAGGCTCGGAATGATCCCGGTTGCCCTTTCGATAAGTGTATCATTATACGCGATTTCTTGCAGGGTCTTTGTCCTGCCTGTTTTAGCCAGATCGGCATGATGATAGGTATGATTGCCTAGGGCATGGCCTTCCTTGACGATGCGGGCAGCGACGTCGGGATACTGCTTGACCTGCGTGCCGACGACGAAAAAGGTCGCCTTAATGTCGTTTTTCTTCAATATATCGAGAATGGCCGGTGTCGTGCGGCCGTCCGGCCCGTCGTCGAACGTGAGGGCGACCGCGCGCGTTCCCTTCGCGACCTTCGCCGTATGCTGCCTTCCGTCATTCGGCTTGGCCAGGCCGGGGATCGATGCCGCTTGGCCGTAGACGCTGCCGGACACAGACGTCCCGGGTGTCGGCTTGGCGCTGACATGAGGCTTCGGACTGGAACTTGCGGCCGGTTTTGCGGTCGGGCTTGGGCTCGGAGAGACTATGTCCGCTGAAGGCTCCGGGCTTCCAGCCGGCTCAGGCGTCACGGCGGATGTCCCCGGCCCCGGCGAGACGGCCGGATTCCGATCCGCCGGGAAGCCTCCGGCCGATACGCGATCAGCCAGCTCGCCTGCAGAGCAGCCTCCGGCTGCCGCCAAAGCCGCGGCCAGCGGCAAAACCAGCAGCCTCCGGCCTATCCGGGCTCTCTGCGATTGTCTTCCTGCGGCGCTTTCATCGCCGGGCCGCGCCTTGGACGCTGCGCCCGCACGGTTTTCTTCCGAATGCCTGGACGTTAGTCGTTTCATGATGTCGTTTTTCCATCCATCTTTCATTTCGCGCAACTACTCCCTACTTGGTCTGATGAATCTATCGTAAGGGATCGAGCTGCGGGAGGAGTTACAATCCGGTAACACGGCCTGACAGCCGTCCCCGATATTCGACACGGTCTGTGGTACAATATATCCATACCATTCGATGCAGACATTTACGTAAAGGGGGTAGCGGTCCTGAACAAATCATCCGCCCGTTCCAATCCGCTGCGGCTCATCATCCTCGGCATGCTCCTGGAGAAGGAACGGCATCCCTATGAGATCTATACGACCATGCTCGAGCGCCGGATCGACCAGCACACGAAGGTCCAGATGGGCTCGCTCTACTATGCGGTCGATCAGCTGGCGGCCAGCCATGACATCGAGCCGGCCCGCACGGTGCTGAACCCCCGCGGCCAGGAGAAGACGGTCTATCGCATTACGGAGACGGGAAAAATGCTGTTCCATGAGCTGTTCATGGCCCGGATGAATGAAGTCGGACCGGTCTACCACCCCATGCTCGGGGCGCTCGGGTTCGCCCGCTTCATCGATCCGCAGGAGCTCGTCTCCATGCTGGAGAGCCGGATCCGCGAGCAGGAAGAGGTCGTCCGCCACTGGGAGGAGGTCTATGAGGAGCATATACCCGATGTTCCCCGGGCTGTCCTGCACATGATGTCCGGCATGCACGAGCATGCGCGCACGGAGCTGCGCTGGCTGCGCCGGCTGCATGCGGACGCTGCTGCCGGACGCCTCAGCGATATCGGCGCGCCGCTGGATCCGCTGGAGGATTGATGGCTGCGCAGATCCCTGCCTGCGGCGGCGGCACGGGGCAGGAACTGCGTCTTTGCTCGGGGCCTGCCGGCATCAAAAAAAGGAGCTTCGTTCCCGAATGGAACGAAGCTCTTTTCAATTGGACCGGGATATTTGGGTCAACAGCTGTTCGGCCCTCCCTCACTGAGCCAGCAGCAGCACGATGGAGAACAGTCCGAAGCAGATGTTCAGAAGGTAAAGAAAGGACACGACCTGGACCGGCTTCATCCCGGATGCAAGCAGCCGGTAATGCGCCTGGGAAGCGTCCGCCTTGTAGAACGGCACACCGCTGCGGATGCGGGAGATGACGACGCGCAGGTTGTCGAGAATCGGCACGCCGAGCGACAGGATCGGGATGAACAGCGACAGCAGCGTCGCCTGCTTGAACGCGCCGTCAAGCGCGATGACGCCGAGCATGAAGCCGAGGTAGGTCGCGCCCGCATCTCCCATGAACACCTTGGCCGGTGGACGGTTGAAGACGAGATAGCCGGCCGAGATGCCGACGGTGATGACGGCCATCATGGCGGAGCCCTGCTGGCTCATGACGAGCGCGACGACGAGCAGCGTGCCCGCCGAGATCGCGGACAGTCCGCCGGCGAGGCCGTCCATGCCGTCCGAGAAGTTGATGACCGTGGTCACTCCGAATATCCAGAGAACCGTGAAAAGGAACGAGAGCCACTCCGGCAGCGAGACGTAGGAGCCGGTGAACGGATTTTCAAAGCCCGCGAATACGATGCCCGAAGCGTAGACGAGCACGGCTGCGGACAGCTGGACCGCCATCTTGGGCAGCGCAGGGAACTCTTTGCCATGCGTCTTGTACCCATCGTCCACGAGGCCGATCAGCAGGATGAGCAGCCCTCCCCCGAGAATGGCAAGCGACTGCGTCCATGTATCGCGGACAAAAATCAAGTAGACGGCGGTGAACCCGGCGAAGATGGCAATTCCGGCCGTCAGCGGAATCGGCTCCCGATGTATTTTGCGCTCGCTGTCCGCGCGAGGCTTATCCACGAAGCCGATTCTCAGGGCGGCTCTGCGCAGCGGCGGAATCAAGGCGACGACAATAATGAACGATAGCAGAAAAGCGATCACGTAATTCATAACCCACTCCCTTCCAGGTTTGTCCATTCGATTTTATCTGGGTAAAAATGGCATTGTCAACGACAACATCTCCCAGCAGCTCTTCTTAAGGGACCTGCTTCGACAACCTTCGGGACAGGCAGAGGAAACGGCGCTCCCGGCTGGAGCGGACAAGAAGGGGCTGCAGGGCTTGCCGAGGCTGACGCCACGAAAGAGAATCTTTCCGCAAACAGGCTCATTGCCCACTGTAACCGACGTGCATGAACGCCCGATGAACGTCAAATGAACGCTTCCTGAACCTTTCTGCTTGCCGGGCCGGACGCGGGTATGTCGGAGGCAGCCTGGCAGCATTGCAGACGGACTTTCGGACTTGCAAAGCACTAAGCTGGACTTGCAGACGGACGATCGGACTTGGAAAGCACTAGCTGGACTTGCAGACGGACGAACGGACTTGCAAACACGCTATGCCGGACTTGCAGACGGACGATCGGACTTGCAAAGCAAAGCCATGCACAAAAAAGCTCCTCCCTCCCGGACGGTCCGGAAGAGAGGAGCTTTCACGGGCTTGCTTTTCTGCGGCATCCTTGCTTTCCTCGGCAGCCTTGCTTTTCCGCAGCGTCTTGCTTTTGCTGAGGGAGCCGCAGCTTCAGCCTATTTGCCGGCTTGCAGCGCCTTCATCGCGATGTCGGAGCGGAGCTGCATGCCCTCGAAGGAAACGGCAGCTGCCGCCTCGTAGGCTCGGGAGCGGGCTTCCGCGATATCGCGGCCGCGGCCGACGATGCCGAGCACACGGCCGCCGCTCGTGACGGTCTCGCCGTCCTGCAGCGCCGTACCGGCGTGGAAGACGAGCGCGCCGGCGGCTTTGGCTTCCTCGAGGCCGGAGATGGCGCGGCCCTTCGGATACGTGCCGGGATAACCCTCCGATGCGGCAATGACGCATACGGCCGCCTCGTCGCTCCATGAAATCTCGATCCCGTCCAGAGTGCCGTCCATGGCGGCGAGCACGATGTCGAGCAGATCCGTCTGCAGCCTGGGCAGCACGACTTGGGTTTCGGGATCGCCCATGCGCGCGTTGAACTCGACCGTCTTCACTCCCTCTGGCGTCAGCATGAGACCGGCGAACAGGACGCCGCGGAACGGGCGGCCTTCGCTGACCATCGCCCGGGCCGTCGGCTCGATAATCGTGCGGAGAGCCTCCTCGACAAGGGACGGATCCACATGCGGCAGCGGTGAATAAGTGCCCATCCCGCCCGTATTGGGACCGAGATCGCCGTCAAAGATCGGCTTGTGGTCCTGAGCCGGCACCATCGCGCGCACCGTTTCGCCATCCACGAAGGCAAGGATGCTCATCTCCTGTCCGGTCATGAACTCCTCGATGACGACCTGGCTGCCGGAGGCGCCGAACACGCCGCCCAGCATCATGCCCCGGAGCGCTTCCTCCGCTTCCTCCAGCGTCGAGGCCACGGTCACGCCCTTGCCCGCGGCGAGGCCGTCCGCCTTCACGACAACCGGAAGCGGCTGCTGCCTCAAGTAGGCGAGAGCCTGCTCGAAGTCCGTGAAGCATTCATACCGGGCGGTCGGAATGTTGTATTTGCGCAGCAGATTTTTCATGAAAATTTTGCTGCCTTCGATTTCAGCCGCTTTTTTGTCCGGACCGAACGCCGGAATGCCCGCCGCCTCGAATACGTCTACGATTCCGGCCGCAAGCGGATCGTCGGGACCGACGAACACCAGGTCGACGGCCGCCTCCTTGGCGAAGTCCGCAAGCTCCGCGAACTTGTCGACCGCGATCGGCACGCACTCGGCGACTTCCGCAATGCCCGCGTTGCCCGGAGCGCAGTACAGTTTTTCCACTTTGGCGCTCTTCGCGAGCGACCAAGCGATGGCATGCTCGCGGCCGCCGCCGCCGATGATCAGAATGCGCATATTCATGCCCCCTGTAGATGAAATAGAGTTTGATCCTACTGCATGAAGCCTCCGCCTCCCCGTTCCCCAAGCCGGAGGCCTCCTCGCGAAAAGGCGAGCTTATAAAACGAGAGGCGCCCTCAAGCGCCTCTCGCTGTCATTCATTCCGGCAGCGCCTGGCGCCAGCCAGGGCCGGGGGCCGATGGAGGCTTTTCTCCTGAAGCTCTCCTCAGTGCTTGAAATGGCGGACGCCGGTAAACACCATCGCGATGCCGTGCTCGTTGGCCGCCTTGATGGACTCTTCGTCCTTGATGGAGCCGCCAGGCTGGATGATCGCCGTAATGCCGGCCGCAGCGGCCAGCTCGACGGTGTCGCCCATCGGGAAGAACGCGTCGGAGGCAAGCACCGCCCCCTTCGCCTGTTCGCCCGCTTGCTCCACGGCGATGCGCGCCGCGCCGACGCGGTTCATCTGGCCGGCGCCGACGCCGACCGTCATGTCGTCCTTCGCCAGCAGAATCGCGTTGGACTTCACATGCTTGACGACCTTCCAGCCGAAGAGCAGCTGCTTCAGCTCTTCCTCGGTCGGCCGGCGCTCGGTCACGATCTTGAGATCGGCCTCCCCGATGCTGTGCACGTCGCTTTCCTGCACGACCATGCCGCCGGCGACGCTCGTGACGACCCAATCGCTCTTGCGCTGCGACGCCGCCGGAAGCTCGCCGGTTTTCAGCAGGCGGATGTTTTTCTTGCGGGAGAGAATTTCCAGCGCTTCCGGCGTGAAGTCCGGCGCCAGGATGATCTCCAGGAAGATTTCCGACAGCAGCGCCGCCGTATCGGCGCCGATCGTCCGGTTCGCTGCGACGATGCCGCCGAAGATCGAGGTCGGGTCGGCCGCATAGGCTTTTTGATACGCCTGATGGATATCGGCGCCGACGCCGACTCCGCAAGGATTCATATGCTTGATCGCCACGACCGCCGGCTCGTCGAATTCCTTGACGATGGCGAGCGCCGCGTTCGCGTCGTTGATGTTGTTGTAGCTGAGCTCCTTGCCGTGGATCTGCTCGGCCGTCGTGACGTTGCCTTCCTCGGCCAAAGGCTTCCGGTAGAAGGCCGCGCGCTGATGCGGATTTTCGCCGTAGCGCAGATCCTGCACCTTCTCGTAGGTGACCGTGTAGCGCTCCGGCAGCGGCTCGCCGCCGAGCTTGGAGAGGTAATCGCCGATCAGGGCGTCGTAGGCGCCGGTATGGCGGAACACCTTGGCCGCGAGGCGCTTGCGCGTCTCCAGCTTCGTGTCGCCTTCCGCCTTGATTTCCTCCAGCACGGAAGCGTAATCGGCGGCATCGACGACGACGGTGACGAAGGCATGGTTTTTGGCCGCGGAGCGGAGCATCGTCGGACCGCCGATGTCGATGTTCTCGATCGCATCCTCATAGGTGACATCCGGCTTCGCGATCGTAGCGGCGAACGGATACAGGTTCACGACGACGAGATCGATATAGTCCAGCCCGAGCTCCTGGATCGCCTTGCGGTGCTCCTCATTGTCGCGCACGGCAAGCAGGCCGCTGTGAACGGCGGGATGGAGCGTCTTGACGCGTCCGTCCATGATTTCCGGGAAGCCCGTCACGTCGGAGATGCCGATGACCGGGACGCCTTCCTTCTCGAGGAGGCCGTGGGTGCCCCCTGTGGAAATGATCTGTACGCCCTGAGCCGCAAGCTCGCGGGCAAATTCGACGATGCCGGTCTTGTCCGATACGCTGATTAACGCCCTGCGGATAGCCAATTTGTCCCCTCCTGATCGGTTGTATGAATAGGTGAAAAAGATGAATGCGAATGATTGCGCGGGAAAATCCCGTTCGATGCGGGTCAAGGATGAGATTGACATCCAGAAGGATAGGCGGGATGGATTATTTATCTTCCGAATCGTTCTCCGGCATGATGCTGTCCGGGAGCCGGACCCGGCGGCCCTCCAGCGCGATGAGGCCTGCGGCGAACTGCCTCACGACCCAAGGGTAGAGGACGTTTTCCGCCGCATGCATGCGCTCCGCGAGGGAAGCCTCCGTCTCGTCCTCGCCGATCTCGATCGCGCGCTGGGCGATGATCGGACCGCTGTCGAGGCCTCCGTCGACGAAATGCACGGTCACTCCGGTAATCTTGGAGCCATGCTCCAGCGCCTGGCGGATCGCATGCATGCCCGGAAATGCCGGCAGCAGCGAAGGATGGATATTGATCATCTTTCCTTCGAACGCTTCGACCAGGACAGGCGTCAATATGCGCATATAGCCCGCCAGCACGACGAGGCCGATGCCCCTCCCGCGCAGCTCGGCCAAAATCTCGCGCTCGTACTCTTCCCGGGAGGAATAGTCCTTGGGGTTGAACGTCCAGGCATCGATGCCTGCCGCCTGCGCCTTGGCGACGACGGGAGCCGCCGGCCAGTCGCACACGAGCAGCTCCACCGACGCGCCGGCCAGACGGCCGGCGGATGCGGCCGCGGCCAGCGCCGCGAAGTTGGTGCCTTCGCCGGATGCGAATACCGCTATGCGCAGTGGCGCCATCAGACGTCGGCTCCGCGGAACGCGACGATGCGGCTGCCCTCCGTGACCGTGCCGATGCGGAATGCCTGCTCGCCCAGCTCATTCGCCGCGGCAACGGCCGCCTCCGCCTGATCGGCAGGCACGACAACGACGAGGCCGATGCCCATATTGAACGTCGTGAACATATCGCGATGCGTGATGGCGCCTTTTTGCTGCATGAGCGAGAAAATCGGCTGGATCGGCCAGCTGCCGTATTGTATCTCCACGTTCACGCCTTCCGGCAGCACGCGCGGGATGTTCTCGATGAAGCCGCCGCCGGTAATATGGGCCATGCCCTTCACCTCGACGCGCTTGATCAGCTCCAGCGCGGACTTGACGTAGATCTTCGTCGGCTCGATCAGGACGTCGCCCAGCTTCTTGCCGCCTAGCTCCTGGAGCTCGTCCTGCAGGCCGTAGCCCGCCTGCTCCAGCAGCAGCCGGCGCACGAGCGAGTATCCGTTGCTGTGGATGCCGCTCGAGGCCAGACCGATGACAGCGTCTCCCGGCGCGATCGACGTGCCGTCGATGATCTTCTTGCGGTCGACGACGCCGACGGTGAAGCCGCCGATATCGTATTCCTCCGGGGTGTACATGCCCGGCATCTCGGCCGTCTCGCCCCCGATCAGGGCGCAGCCTGCCTGCACGCAGCCTTCGGCGATGCCGGCGACGATCGCCTCGATCTTGGACGGCTCCACCTTGCCCGTAGCCAGGTAGTCGAGGAAGAACAGCGGCTCGGCGCCCTGCACGATGATGTCGTTGACGCACATGGCGACGGCGTCGATGCCGATCGTGTCATGCTTGTCCATGGCAAAAGCGAGCATCAGCTTCGTGCCGACGCCGTCGGTGCCGGAGACGAGCACCGGCTCCTCGTACTTGTCCTTGTCGAGGCCGAACATGCCTCCGAAGCCGCCCAGGCCGCCCAGCACCTCGGGGCGGAGCGTTCTTTTCACATGCTTCTTCATCCGTTCGACCGCTTCGTTGCCCGCCGCGATGTCGACTCCGGCCTGCTTGTATGCCTCTGCCACTGAACGTTCACTCCTTTGGTATGAAAACATGGACTGGCTGAACGATAGCTACGCCCAGCCCCAAGTTCGAAATAAGCTCCGCCCAACCGCTCGATCCTCCGATCGCTGTTGAAGCCGGATGGCCTGAATGTAAGGTTACAAGGAAGCCATCCGTCTTCAAATGCGAACGCTGAAGCTTCTCCGGATTCGAGCGGTCAGGCTGCGCCGGCCTTGAATGCCAACGCCGCCTCGTTGGAAGAGCCAAAGCTCGCCAACGAGCGGCGATGCCGTCGTCACCACGCTTATTTAGGGATGATTCCGCCCTCGCGCATTGGCGCTCGAGGGCGGCAAGTCCGACTTGCATGCCCTGCGCTAGCGGGCCTGGAAGGCCGGGCGGATGAAACCGCCGGCAAGAGCATGCCTGTGCGGCGGAGCGCCGCTCCAGGCACACAATCGATGCCGCTCGCGAATTGCGCGGGCGAGCGGCTGCTCCAGACAGCCGCGGCTGATCCTTGGCACATCTGGCTGCTTAGCCAGCCGGCTGCCGGGCAGCTCGAAGCCTGTCTCAGCGGCGCCGCTGAAGCCGCCAGTTCTGGAACTCGCGAGATGTCGAGCGGCGCTACCATTGCCGCCAGTTCTGGACTCGCGCGATATAGAGCGGCGCGAAGCCTTTGAGGCGGCACTGCAGCGCTCCCCGGCAAAGCTGCCGAGACACAGATTGGAGCGTTTGCTTTTGGCTGCGCCGGCGAGCTGCGAGGCCGGGCTCCCCCCTCCCCTTTCCTCGGCTGGAGGGAAGGGGAGCTAGGCTGGGCGGTCAGGCTGGGGGAAGCGGAGAAGGCGGATGGATTCCGGAGAAGCGTCCGCGTTCGCCTTTGAAGCCGGATTCCCACCCTGACTAAACTTCAATCGAGGAATCCGGGTTCAACAGCGATCGGAGGAACCGCCCGCTTTCGCAGCGGCAACTCTCCCATCCATCTCTAAAGCCCCCGCCCATCCTAGCAGCTGCAGCTCTTGTCTGAGCTCTCGTCGATTGGAGTCGGGTACTCGTTGGTGAAGCAGGCGAGGCACAGCCCGCCGCCCTTGGAGTCGCCCGGCACGGAAGCCGCCTCGATCAAGCCTTCGGCGCTGAGGAAATACAGCGAATCGGCGTTGATCGCCTGGCGGATCTCCTCCACCGTCTTGGACGAGGCGATCAGCTCGCGCCGGTCCGGCGTGTCGATGCCGTAATAGCAAGGGTTGGCGAACGGCGGAGAGCTGATCCGCACATGCACTTCCTTGGCGCCGGCCTCGCGGAGCATGTTGACGATCCGCAGGGAAGTCGTGCCGCGGACGATGGAGTCGTCGATCATGACGACGCGCTTGCCCTCGACGATTTTGCGGACGGCGGACAGCTTCATCTTGACGCCCTTCTCGCGCAGCTCCTGGGACGGCTGGATGAACGTGCGGCCGGTGTATTTATTTTTGATGAGGCCCATCTCATACGGAATGCCCGTCTGCTCCGCGTAGCCGATGGCGGCGGAAATGCTGGAGTCCGGCACGCCCGTGACGATGTCGGCGTCGATGAACGACTCCACCGCGAGGCGGCGGCCCATCTGCTTGCGGGCGGTATGGATGTTGACCTCGTTGATGTCGCTGTCGGGGCGCGCAAAGTAGATGTACTCCATCGCGCAGGATGCCCGGCGCTGCTCCTGCTCGAAGCGGTCGGTACGCATACCGTCCTTGTCGAGGATCAGCAGCTCTCCCGGCTGGACGTCGCGGACGTACGTCGCGCCGATCGTCTCGAAAGCGCAGGTTTCCGAGGCGAAGACATAACCTTCGCCGAGGCGGCCCATGACAAGCGGACGAAGCCCGTTGGGATCCGAGGCGACGAGCAGCAGGTCGTTGGTCATGATCAGGAAGGCGAAGCCGCCGATGATCCGCTGAAGCGCATCCTTGGCCGCTTCGACGAAGTGCTTGGGCGAGCGCGCGATAAGATGCGCGATGACCTCGGTATCGCTGGTCGTCTGGAAGATCGAGCCCTGCGCCTCCAGCTCGCGGCGGATCGACGGCGCGTTGACGATGTTGCCGTTGGTCGCTACGGCGAGGTCCCCGCCGCGGTATTTGAATACGAGCGGCTGGGCGTTGCCGAGCTGGCTGCCCCCGGAGGTGGAATAACGGACATGGCCGATCGCCCGGTCGCCCGGCAGCGAGGCCAGAATGTCCGTCGTGAACACTTCCTTCACAAGACCCATTCCGCGGTGGTAAGCGAAGCTGCCGTCCCGGCTGTCCACGGTGCAGACGCCCGAGCTTTCCTCGCCGCGATGCTGCAGCGCGTGCAGGCCGTAGTAGGCCAGCGACGAAGCATTGGGAGTGTTGAATACTCCGAACACGCCGCATTCTTCCTTCAGCTTGTCGAAAATGTCGTCGCGGCCGATGCCCGCATTGTAATGGGTGTTTTCCCATGTGCGGGTGACGGCTTGGAGTTCCTCGGATTCGGAATCGGAATCGGCAAGGCCGCTTGCGGCTTCGGAATCCATGCGAGGCTCAGGCCGGAAATCGGCGGCGCGGCCGACTCCGGAAGCGGCGATTGAATGCGGCCGAGATCCGGCATAACCCGAACCGTCGCCGCCAACGCTCGAAGGCGCGCCGCTCGAAGGCAGACGGCCTGCAAGCGGCAGCTCCGGCGCCGAGCCTGTCAGCGCGATGCCGTCGGAATCCAGCTCGGGAACGGCGGATAAGCCGCCCTCTCCCCAGCGGGAGCCGAGCTGGACCGCTATGCTTACTTCATCAGACATGGAATCGCATCCTTCCAGACTTTCCGGAGACCGCTGACCGAAGCCTGGACGCCCGGCTTGCCGTTCACCTTGATGAGAAGTTCCTCTCCGCCGACGGTGCCGATCTCCGCATGGGGAACGCCGCGCTCCGCGAGCAGCGCCAGCAGAGCAGCCTTGTTGTCCTGCGAGGCGCTCAGCAGGATGCGCGACTGCGATTCGCTGAACAGCGCGTGGTCCGGACGAAGGTCCGTCGCCACGTTCACTTCGGCGCCGAGGCCGCGGCCAAAAGCGGATTCCGCCAGAGCGACAGCCAGGCCGCCCTCCGACAGGTCATGCGCCGAGGCGACGAGACCGCCGCGGATGGCTGTCAGCACGGCGTCGAGCAGCTTTTTCTCCACGGCGAGATCGAGGCCCGGAGGACGTCCTTCCGCTTTGCCTTCCAGCACGTACTGCAGCTCGCTGCCGCCAAGCTCGGCTTTCGTATCCCCGAGCAGGATGACCGCGTCGCCGGCGTTCTTGAATTCCTGCGTCGTAATGTGGCTGAGGTCTTCCACGAGTCCGACCATGCCGATGACCGGCGTCGGATAGATGGCGCCCTTGGCGTTCTCATTGTACAGGCTGACGTTGCCGCCGATGACCGGCGTCTCCAGCACGCGGCAGGCTTCGCTCATGCCGTCCGCGGATTTCTCCAGCTGCCAGAACACTTCCGGCTTCTCCGGGTTGCCGAAGTTCAGGTTGTCCGTGATCGCCAGCGGCTCGGCTCCGGAGCAGACGATGTTGCGCGCCGCTTCGGCGACCGCGATCGCGCCGCCGACCTCGGGATCGAGGTAAACGTAGCGGCCGTTGCAGTCGGTCGTCATCGCCAGCGCCTTGCGCGTGCCGGGAATCGTCACGACCGCCGCGTCGGAGCCCGGCGGTACCGCCGTGCTGGTGCGGACCATATGGTCGTACTGCTTGTACACCCATTCCTTGCTGGCAACCGTCGGAGAGGCAAGAACCTTTTCCAGGGCTGCATTGAGGTCGGCGACTTCGCCATAGGCAGCCGTGTCCACACTTGCATTCGCCGCATAATAGGCCGGCTCCTTCGAAGGCTTGTCGTACACCGGGCACTCGTCGACGAGCGCGGTGACCGGCATGTCGGCGACTTCCTCGCCCTGATGGAACAGCCGCAGGCGGCCGTCGTCGGTCACCTTGCCGACCTTGGCGCAGATGACGCCCCAACGGTCGAAGATCTCGCGCGCCTGAGCTTCGTTCTCCGGCGTGACGACGAACAGCATGCGCTCCTGCGACTCGGACAGCATCATCTCGTAAGGCGTCATGCCTTCCTCGCGCTGCGGCACCTCGTCGAGGTACAGCTCGAGGCCGTTGCCGGCCTTGGACGCCATCTCGGCGCTGGAGCAGGTAAGGCCGGCCGCGCCCATGTCCTGGATGCCGAGCACGATGCCGGAATTGATCAGCTCAAGCGTCGCTTCCATGACGAGCTTCTCCATGAACGGATCGCCTACCTGGACGGCGGTGCGCTTCTCTTCGGATTCTTCCGACAATTCGACGGAAGCGAAAGTCGCGCCGTGGATGCCGTCGCGGCCCGTGGCGGGACCGACGTAGAAGACCGGGTTGCCGACGCCCTTGGCGACGCCGCGCTGGATTTTGTCATGGTCGATGAGGCCGACGCACATCGCGTTGACGAGCGGATTGCCCTCGTAGCTCTCGTCGAACATCACCTCGCCCGCGACGGTCGGGATGCCGATGCAGTTGCCGTAGCCCGCGATGCCGCTGACGACATGCTCGAACAGATATTTCACGCGGTCATTTTCCAGCTTGCCGAAACGGAGGCTGTTCAGCAGCGCCACCGGACGCGCGCCCATGGAGAAGATGTCGCGGATGATGCCGCCGACGCCGGTCGCGGCGCCCTGGTAAGGCTCGACTGCGGACGGATGGTTGTGCGACTCGATTTTGAACACGACCGCCTGGTTGTCCCCGATATCCACGATGCCCGCGCCTTCGCCCGGACCCATGAGCACCTTCGGTCCCGTCACCGGGAATTTCTTCAGGATCGGCTTGGAATTCTTGTAGGAGCAGTGCTCCGACCACATGACGCTGAACACGCCGATCTCGGTGTAGTTCGGCTGCCGGCCCATGAAACCGCAGATAAGCTCATACTCATGATCGGTTACGCCGAACTGCTGATAGATCTTCTGCTCGGCAATCTGCTCCGCCGTCGGTTCCTTAGCTGTTAACTGCTGCGTCATGCTGTTCCCTCCATGCGTTCAAAATCGATGTGAACATCCGCTTGCCGTCCTCGGAGCCGAGAATCTGATCTACCGCGCGCTCCGGATGGGGCATCATGCCGACGACGTTGCCGCGCTCGTTGGAGACGCCGGCGATGTCGTAGACGGAGCCGTTCGGATTGCCGCCGTTCGCGTAGCGGAAGACGATCTGGTTGTTCGCCCGGAGGCTCTCAAGCGTCTCGTCGTCGCAGTAGTAGTTGCCTTCGCCATGGGCGATCGGGATGGAAATGACCTCGCCCGGCGCGTATTGGTTTGTGAAAGGAGTCGCCGCGTTGACGACCTCCAGAGGCGACTGGTGGCAAAGGAATTTCAGATCCCGGTTGCGCAGCAGCGCTCCCGGCAGCAGTCCCGCCTCGGTCAGAATCTGGAAGCCGTTGCAGATGCCGAGCACGTATTTGCCCGCTTCGGCCGCCTTGACGACCTCGTTCATGACCGGCGCAAAACGAGCGATCGCGCCGCAGCGCAGGTAATCCCCGTAAGAGAAGCCGCCCGGCACGAGAATCGCGTCGTACGCCGAAAGGTCGGTTGCCGTGTGCCAGACATAATCGACGGACTGCCCGATCGTTTCTTCAACGGCCTTGTAGCAGTCGATGTCGCAGTTGGAGCCCGGAAAAACGATGACCGCAAACTTCATCGGCTCAGCCCTCCAGCTCGAAGCGGTAGTCTTCGACGACAGTGTTCGCCAGCAGCTTCTCGCACATGGCGCGCACGCGCTGCTCCGCTTCGGCGCGGTCTTCGGTGTCCAGTGTCAGCTCCAGGTATTTGCCGATGCGCACTTTGTCCACTTCCGCAAAGCCCATGCTGTGAAGCGCTCCCTGCACGGCCGTTCCCTGCGGGTCCAGCACGTTCTGCTTGATCGTCACGTATACCGTTGCTTTCATTATGGCAACTCCTCTTATGGGGGAATGTGATGGGGATGATGTTGAAAAAGTCCGTAGCGCGCTGTGCTGTCTGAAGATTCAGCCGGCAGTTCACCAATTATGCGTCCGAAACCCGCTGTGCGCAGGAGTTCGGACGGGATCGTCCTGGCGGCCGAATAAGACGACTTTTTCGGCTTATTCGGCGCCGGGTTCGTCCTAACGGCCGAATAAGACGATTTTTTCGGCTTATTCTGCGCCGGGTTCGTCCTGGCGGCCGAATAAGACGATTTTTTCGGCTTTTTCGGCTTATTCAGCGCCTGCCTGTAATTGTCCTATACCAGCTCCGCGCCGGTCAGAAGGCGATAGATCTCCCGATAGCGCTCCGTCGTCTTCGAGACGACAGCCTCGGGCAGAGGAGCCGGCTTGCTGTCGCGGTCCCAGTCGGTTCCGAGCAGGTAGTCGCGGACGATCTGCTTGTCCATGCTGTCGATGTCGACGTCCAGCACGTATTTGTCCTCCGCCCAGAAGCGGGAGGAATCCGGGGTGAAGATCTCGTCGATCAGGACGATCTCGCCGTCGATGAGGCCGAATTCGAACTTGCAGTCGGCGAGGATGATGCCGCGCTCCGCGCAGTATCCGCGGGCAAATTCATACAGCCGGATGCTGCGGTCCCGCAATTGGGCCGCGATATCGGCGCCGACGAGCTCTTCCATGCGGGAGAACGGGATGTCCTCGTCATGGCCGACGTCGTTCTTGGCCGCGGGAGTGAAGATCGGCTCCGGGAACCGCTCGTTTTTGCGCAGCCCTGCAGGCAGCTTGATGCCGTTGATCTCGCCGTTCTGCCGGTATTGCTTCCAGCCTCCGCCGGTGATGTATCCGCGCACGACGCATTCGATATCGATGCGCTCAGCCTTGCGGGTCACCATGATGCGGTTGCGCAATGCCTCCTTGTCGGTGACGATGCTCCCAAGCCGCTCCACGTCCGTGTGGACGACATGGCCCGCCTGGATGCCGGCCGTCTGCTGAAACCAGAAAGCGCTCAGCCGGTTCAGCACATTGCCCTTGTCCGGCACAGCCGGGTCAAGCATGTAATCAAACGCGCTGATGCGGTCTGTCACGACGATAAGATAGTGCTCGCCAAGATCGTACAGCTCCCGCACCTTGCCCTTGTAGAGCAGCGGCGCCTGGATAAGATTCGCTGCCGTGGACAGCGCTTCGGACGTTGCGGCCATGATTTCTCCCCTGCCTCGATTAGAAATATAGGAATGGATCCTGCTCCATGACATCTCCCATGCAGCCGGCAAGCCTCACATCTCCCATGCAGCCGAAAAGGCGCTTGCAGCGGCCTGTCAGGCCGCCCGAGGGACCGGTCTTCCTCAAACTCGGACCCGTCCATCCCGAAAGGAGGTGGCTGCGGATAGCTGCCTAGATAAGCTCCAGCCGGCGGAAAATCGTATCGACATGCTTCAAGTGCCAGCTTGGGTTGAACGCATCGTCGAGCTCTTCCGCGCTCAGCACCGCAGTAATCTCCGGCGTCGAGCCGATGATGTCGCGGAACTGGCGCTGCTCCTCCCAGGCCTGCATTGCGCGAGGCTGCACGGTATCGTACGCCTGCTCGCGGCTGAAGCCCTTGTCGATGAGCTTGGTCATGACGCGGCCGGAGAACGGAACGCCGAACGTGCGGCCCATGTTGCGCTTCATGTTATCCGGGAATACCTGCAGGTTCTTCAGAATGTTGCCCAGACGGTTCAGCATGTAGTTCAGCAGCATCGTCGCATCCGGCAGGATGACGCGCTCCACCGAGGAGTGGCTGATGTCGCGCTCATGCCAGAGCGGCACGTTCTCGTAGGCGCTGATCATATGGCCGCGGATGACGCGGGCAAGGCCGGAGATGTTCTCGCAGCCGATCGGATTGCGCTTGTGCGGCATCGCGGACGATCCCTTCTGCCCCTTGGCGAAAGGCTCCTCCACCTCGCGGAACTCGCTCTTCTGAAGGGCGCGGATCTCGGTCGCGAACTTGTCGAGCGACGTCGCGATCAGGGCAAGCGTCGCCATGTACTCCGCGTGGCGGTCGCGCTGAAGCGTCTGCGTGCTGATCGGCGCCGGCTTCGTGCCGAGCTTGCGACAGACGAACTCTTCCACGAAGGGGTCGATGTTCGCATAGGTGCCGACAGCGCCGGAGATCTTGCCGAACTGCACGCCGTCGGCCGCATGGCGGAAGCGGTCCAGGTTGCGCTTCATTTCCTCGTACCAGAGCGCCAGCTTCAGGCCGAACGTCGTCGGCTCGGCGTGGACGCCATGCGTGCGGCCCATCATGACGGTATCCTTGTAAGCAACGGCTTGTCCGCGCAAAATGTCGATGAATTGAACGATATCCTTCTCCAGAATTTCATTGGCCTGACGAAGGATGTATCCCATCGCCGTATCCACGACGTCGGTGGAGGTAAGGCCGTAATGAACCCATTTGCGTTCGGCTCCGAGCGTCTCCGAGACGGCGCGGGTGAAGGCGATGACGTCATGGCGCGTCTCCAGCTCGATCTCGTTGATCCGGTCGATGTCGAAGCCGGCTTTCTCGCGGATCGCGGCTACATCCCCGCGCGGGATGACTCCAAGCTCGGACCATGCCTCGCAAGCGCAGATTTCAACCTCCAGCCACGCCTTGAATTTGTTCTCTTCCGTCCAAATCGCCCTCATCTCGGGCCTGCTGTAACGCTCAAGCATGCACTCATCCACCTTTTGTCTGATTTATTCCAAGCCGCTTGCGTCGGCCAATCGAGGCTGTCTCCGGAATTGATTCCCTCGGCACCGGGCTGCGGACACTATCGTTCCATCGCCTGTCCGGCCAGCCGAGCCGAAGCTTTCTCCGGCATCCATCGCCTTGACCGTCCGGCATGCAGCGCATCCTTTTTCATTTTACTCTCAAATTCCAATCCGCGTCCTTGCCGCCTGGGCCGGCTCAGCTCCAGACTCCCGTTCCGCGGATCCACTCCAGCGCCGCGGCCGTGTCGGGAGCGAGCACGTTGACATGGCCCATCTTGCGGTTAGGCTTTGCCTCCGCCTTGCCGTACAGATGCAGCTTCGGGACGGCGCCAAGCCTGGCGGCCTCTCCATCGAACCGCGACAGATGACTCACCAGCGGCTCCACATGCTGGCCGAGGACGTTCACCATGACGACGGGACTCATGAGGCCCGCATCCCCGAGCGGCAGGCCGCATACCGCCCGCACATGCTGCTCGAACTGCGAGGTGCGGCAGGCTTCCATCGTATAATGGCCGCTGTTGTGGGGACGCGGGGCCAGCTCGTTGACGAACAGCTCGCCTTCCTCGGTGAGAAACAGCTCCACGGCGATCAAGCCGACGACCTCAAGCCCTTCCGCGATCCGGACCGCCAGCCGCTCGGCTTCCTCCAGAACGGCGGCGGGGACGCGGGCGGGAACGACGGATAGATGGAGAATGTTGTCGATGTGGATATTTTCCGCAGCCGGGAACGTCTTCACCTCGCCCAGAGAGCTCCGGGCGGCGATGACGCTCAGCTCCATCCGGAAGGAAACGAACTGCTCCAGCACCAGCTCCGCTCCGGATCGGCTCAGCTCCGCATAGGCTGCCGG
Source organism: Paenibacillus humicus NBRC 102415 (assembly GCF_004000905.1). Classification (GTDB taxonomy): domain Bacteria; phylum Bacillota; class Bacilli; order Paenibacillales; family Paenibacillaceae; genus Paenibacillus_O; species Paenibacillus_O humicus. Next base: position 9,476 of record NZ_BIMD01000050.1, on the reverse strand, counting down.
AATCTCCGCCTCGCTGCGGATGACCCATTGCCCTTTGCCGTCGTAGCCGCCGGTCGCCGTCTTCAGCACCGCCGGCAAGCCAAGACGGCCGCAAGCCTCCCTCAGGACTGCCTCGCTTGAAATCTCCTCGTACGGAGCGACCCGGGCCCCTGCCGCCTCGATCGCCCGCTTCTCCCGCAGCCGGTGCTGCGTCGTATAGAGAAGCTCGCTGCCTTGCGGCACGTAAGATTGCTCCGCCAGCATGGCGGCGACTCCCGCATCCACGTTCTCGAACTCATACGTGATGACATCCGCGCGCGACGCCAGCTCCCGCGCCGCCTCCCGATCGTCGTAGCCGGCCGCGATGCTATCGGCAACCTGAGCGCAGGGCCCGTCCTCCGCAGGATCAAGCGCCACGAAGCGGTAGCCCATCGCGCTGCCGGCCAGCGCCATCATGCGGCCGAGCTGCCCGCCCCCAAGGATGCCTACCGTCGATCCCGGCGGTATGACGCGCGCTTGATCGGTGCGGACAGCCCCGCTCCCGTTCCCTGTTATCTTGCCGGAATCCCTCACAGCTCTTCGCCGCTTTCAAGCACCTGCAGCCGGATGGCTTCGCGCCGCTCTTCGACGAGCCGCCTGATCCCCGGATCGAATGCGCCGATAATCTGCGCCGCCAGCAGGCCTGCGTTGCTTGCTCCCGCATGGCCGATCGCCACCGTGGCGACGGGAACGCCGGCAGGCATCTGCACGATGGACAGAAGCGAGTCCAGTCCGCTCAGGCTCGACGATTTGACGGGAACGCCAATAACCGGAAGCGCCGTTTTCGCGGCTACCATTCCGGGCAAGTGAGCCGCTCCGCCGGCTCCGGCGATAATGACCTTCAAGCCCCGCTCGACAGCGGTCTCGGCATAGTGGAACATCAGATCAGGGGTTCGGTGAGCGGATACGACCTTTTTCTCATAAGGAATTCCAAGCTCATCCAGAATGCCGCAGGCAAGCTTCATCGTTTCCCAGTCGGATTTGCTGCCCATAATGACGCCCACGATAGCAGTCATGATTGTTCATCCCGCCTTTATCTATATTCCTAGTGCGAAAATCCGATGTGATGCCGGAAACAAAAAAAACCGCATGCCGGCCAGCCGGCGGAATCTCCGGTAGGGAGAATCCGGCACGGGCGACTCGAAAGCCTGCGGGATGTAAATACGCTGAAAAAGCGCAGCCGAAGCCAAACAGCTCGCTCTCCAGTCGTGGACAGCCAGCCTGCTTCCGGCATCCCGTAGTCCGGCGATTAAGGTCGCCAGGTAGAAACTTTCGGGCCGATTCCCGAAGATATACGAGTTGCTTGAAATCATATGCGGAGCAAGGTAGCGCGGCCTCCTACAAGATTCGACAATCTCAGGACCATTCAAACCGCTCCCCGCCCGCTTTGCCTCCCTAGTTTACCAACCTGAGCAGAGCCTGTCAACTCAAAAACACGAACATTAATGAAAAAATACGTGATTAAAGTTCGCTTTTTAATAGAGCCGTCTTCAAAGAAAAATGCCGTTGGCTCCACAGCGCCATTTCCATGTACGGCCTCGATCTTCCTCGTTGTCCTGCAAGCCGGATCGCTTCAGCGGCAGGTCCATCTCCTTGCTATAAGACAGCAAAAATCGAGGATCAATCCGGCGTTTCTCAAGGAAACGCTTCCTTGGACACCTTTCGCCATTCAGGCCGCCGATTCCATGACAGCTATTATGCCATATCTCTAAATCGGAGTTGTCCTTCTTTATTCGGCGTCAAGAATACTGACATAACAATTTCTTTTCCTGTTCAGGAATCTATCTAAATCCGAACTTTATTCCACATTCTCGGATATCCCTTCCAGATCGGTTTTTAAGGACAAAAAAGAAAAAAACCCTCGACAAGAGGGTTTTGCATAAGGATGAGCGGGCGGGCAAGCTCCATGCCGGATCAAGAATCAGTTGACCCAGAACGTCTTGTCCTTGGCCGAGATGCGGCGGCCTTCCGGAGCCGTCATATCCGGGTAGCCGATATAGATAAGGCCGACCAGCTCTTCCTTGTCCTTGAGTCCGAAAGCCGACTTCATGGCCGGATGGTGCATGGGATCTCCGCTGCGCCATACCGCTCCAAGGCCTTCTTCATAAGCGCTGAGCAGAAGGTTCTGCACGGCCGCATGCACGGCGGCGAGCTCTTCCGAACGAATGACGCGGGGGTTGTCGGAAGGCGAGCAGGCTGCGGCAATGACGACAGGGGCCCTCATCGCTTTGGCTTCTTCCTTCGACAGCTTCTGTTCCCTTTCCTCCGGATCCAGTCCGGCAAGCGCGTCGGAGGCGGCATTGGCGTAAGCTCTTCCGAGCACCCGGCGTCCATCCCCCGTCATGACAAAAAATTTCCAAGGCTCGGTGTGGTGATGGTTAGGCGCCCAGACAGCCGCCTCCAGGATCCGTTCGATCTTCTCCTTCTCGACCGGCCTAGCCTCGACCTTCCCGATGCTGCGGCGCTGACGAATTGCTTGCTGTAGCTCCATTCCTGTCCCTCCTTGAGCGAATTAGATGAGTAGACAATGACTGCCCGAGATTATTATACCTGTGAAATGCTCGCCCGGGAAAGGCCGGCTCTGGAAACCATCGTACCGGACGGTGGAGGGACACACAGTAATTTAAATCACATGCATATCCGCCTCGACCGCCGGAAGCACCCGTCTGTCCGTTATTACCTGTTGCTTCCTTCTCCTCCCTTCCACCCTTAGCCTCCCTTAACCAAGAACCAGGCGAATATCCGGCCAAACAAAAGAAGCCGAACTCGTTCGGCTTCTCCTCATTTCTTTTCGTTCCTGCTGGATGAGTCTTCCTTAAGAAAAGCTTCAAAGGAGGCCATATCGGAAAAACGATTGATTTCGACTCCTCTGTCCCGAAGATAGCTTTCCAGAACAACGCTCAATCGCTCCGCGCCTGCCTGCAGCCGCGTCAGGTCATGAGGATCGAGAAGCGGAACAAGCTCGGGCAGTCCCGCCTGCCTGTAGAGGGCGTGATGATCGGCGCTCAGCTTCAAGTCGCATGGCCACTGTCCGGTCTCGGCGAAAAAGAGAAACTGGGCGATTAAATCCTGTGCGTGAACAGCATGAAAATAAGCCGTATCATAATCGTTTCTTTCGCATGCCGATCGGATCTTGTCCAAAGTCCCTTTCTCCTCTTCATAGAATCCCTTCATTCGATCCCCGAACGAAGGAGTTCCATTGAGCCGCTCTTTCTGAGCCAATACCAGCTCCAGGGCATCTTCGGTCAGCCGCTCGCAAGCTTGGAGGATATCCGCTGCATCGTCTCCATGCATAATGGCATGCATATAGGAATCCAGCAGCGCCGGTTTCAAATGAAACCGATCGATTTGATCCTTGTTTTGGCCAAAGCCTCTCGTGAAATAAGATTGGTTCAGCAAGGCCAGCCCTTGCAGGACTCCGGTCAGAATTCCGTGCGCCTCCGTCCGGCAATAGGCGCTGCTGCCGAAATCCCCCGCGCGGATCAGCTTGTAAAGCCTGACATAGACCTGGCTCAATTCCGCCTCCGCTTTCTCCACAAACTCCTGTTTGTGCTCCGGACTCTGAAGACGGACGATTCTTTCCTTAAGCTTCAGGAGCCGGTCGCGGTCCTCATCCGAACGCGCATAGAGCAGCTTGCAATCGCCGATGATCGAGGTTTTCGGCTCCTGGAAGGCCGCCATCCTCTCCGCCCGTTCCCAGCTGATGGGCCAGAAGTCAAAGCTGATGTCATCCAGGATGAACTGCAGGCTCGCCTCATATCCTCTGGCGGTGGCCGGAATGAAAAAGAAATCCAAGTCGGAGCGCTTCGTCGCGGTCCCTTGCGCGTAAGAGCCGTAATAGGCTGCAAGCGCCACATCGTCGGGATAATTGGCCTTGATGTGATCCACCAGCTTGTCGGCAACCTCGAACACGTCCAGCATGATGATCCCTCCCTTTCCTCCTCATCCTAACCTTTATTTTCCGAGCTTCAAGGTAATGGTTGGCTATAGCCGAATTATCCGCATCTGTTCAGAAGGAAGAGATCTGGAATAAGTCCTTCCAGAGGAGAGAGATCGGGCAAACCTTCCCCTTCATGCTTTTGCCGGGTTCCGGATCAGCTCACGCCCGGACTGATGGACAAGCCAAAATCATGCTTGTCCATCATCCTCGGGCGACAAAAGAAAAAACCTCCGGGACCGAGGTTCCGAAGGTTTTCGTAAGAGAGGAGCCGGTCAGCCGGCCGCGCCGAGGTATACGTAGCGGGCGATGATCAGCACCGCAAGAATCCACATAAGCGGATGAATCTTGTATTTCTCCTTGCCTTCGGGGAGGCGTCCCGTCGCATTCGCGAAGAAGGCGAGCACGACGTAGAACACGATGCCGAAGGAAACGCCGTTGGCGATGTTGTACGTGAACGGCATCAGGATGATGGTGAAGAAAGCCGGAACGGCATAGACCATATCCTTGAAGTCGATGTCGGTTACGGACTGCATCATGAGCAGGCCGACGAGAATGAGCGCCGCCGCCGTCGCGGAGCCTGGAATCAGGGCGATCAGCGGAGCCAGGAACAGCGAGAGCAGGAAGCAGATGCCGGTCGTGACCGCAGTCAGTCCGGTGCGGCCGCCCTGGGCGATGCCCGCGGAGCTCTCGATGAAGGTCGTTACGGTGCTCGTCCCGAGAACGGCGCCGCCGCCGACGCCGATCGCGTCGACGAACATCGCTTTGCCGACGCGTTTTTTGCCTTCGGCCGGATTTTTCATGAAGCCGGCGCGGTTGGCCGTGCCGACGAGCGTGCCGAACGTATCGAACAGCTCGACGAACGTGAATGTCAGGATGACCGTGACGATGCCGACATGCATGATGCCCGCGAAGTCGAAGTGCCAGAAGTTGAGATCCGAGAATTGAGGAGCCCAGTTTTTGCCGCTGAGGCCGTTTTTCACGTCGAGGTTGCCCGTAATCCAAGCCACAACCGTCGTGCCGAGAATTCCCCACAGGAATGCGGCCGGTACGCGCAGCACGAGCAGCAGGCTGATCAGGATCAGGCCGATGATCGTCAGGTAGACCGACGGGTCCTTGATGTCGCCGAAATGGATGACCGATTCAAAGCTGAGCAGGTCCACGTATTGATGCTTCTGCACGTCGGTGACCGCCGTCTCGGCGGCAATCGTCATGATGCCGCTGTTCTTCAGGCCGACGATGGCGATGAACAGGCCGATGCCGACGGTGATCGCATGCTTGAGGCTGTCCGGCACGGCGCTGATCAGCATTTGCCGAACCTGGGTTACGGTCAGGATGATGAAGATGATGCCGGAAATAAATACGGCGGTCAGCCCCATCGCAGGCGAGATCGGCTTGTCCGTCCCCTGGGAAGCTACGATCGTAGCCGCGAAGTAGGCGTTGAGGCCCATGCCCGGAGCGAGCGCGACCGGGAAGTTGACGAACAGCCCCATCGCGATCGTGAAGATGCCGCCGGCCAGCGCCGTCGCCAGAAACACCGAGTTCCAGCTGAGGCCGGAAGCCGACAGCACGCTCGGGTTGACGGCGAGAATGTAGGCCATCGTCATGAACGTCGTGATGCCCGCCATAATTTCCGTGCGGATGTTGGTTCCGTTCTCTTTGAGCTTGAAGAAGCGCTCCATGATGCAAGTTCCCCCCGAAATGCGTTATTTTCCTTGCGCGGAATCCGAAAAAGCAAAAAACCCGGCAGAGACGGAATCGAAGCCGGCATGCCGGCATTGCGATGGCGTCTCTCCCGGGTCCAGGTCGGCTGTCCAATCCATCGGAGGCCCATTGCAAGGCCGGCCCGATGGGATGGAAGCTGCAGGCGCCCGTCCGAAGCGATGCTTCGTCGTGGACGCCCCCTGAATTTTCGTAGCCTGGTCATTACGGTGACCGAGTAGAGACTTCCGGGCCGATTCCCGGAATTATACGAAAGTTGGTTGGTTATCATTGCGGAACGTAACTAATATTACTGAATTCACGACAAATGTCAACACTCAAACGACTGGAATCCCGGTTATTCCCGAACATTAAAGACAAAAGCATTGTTTTTATCAGGAATTAAGGGTTTTTCCGCTGTCGGCCTCGCGGGAGGTTCTTCCTCCTTTGGTTATCATGCCCGTAATCGCGTAAATCAAAAAAGCGCCGCCGAGCAGATAGAACAGGCTGCTCTCCGACAGGTAGCGAAGACCGTATCCGCTCAGGACGGGACCGGCGATGCTGCCGACGGAGAAGTGGATGGATGCGAGAACATTGGCGCCGGGAAGCAGGTTCCGCGGAAGCATGTCGGCCGCATAGGCGAGGCCGAGCGAGAAGAACGAGCCGACCAGCCCTCCGGCCGCGACCATCAGCGCCGCCATCGTCCAGACGGACGATCCGGCCAGCGGAACGGCGAGGAACAGCAGCCCGCCCCCGGCTCCGCAGAAGATCAGCACGGGCAGGCGGCCGATGCGGTCGCTCCACATGCCGAGCGGCAGCTGCAGCAGCAGGCCGCCGATGCCGATAGCCGGCAGCAGGCCGCTGATCGCCGCGCGGTCCAGGCCGATGCCGAGGCCGTACAGCGGGAACCCGGTATTCATGGACGCTTCCATGATGCCGTAGAGCATGGCCGGGAGCAGCGCATACCAGGCGACGCGGTAGATCGACTTGTAGCGGCTGAAGCCGGCAGCCTCGCCCTGCTCCCTCGGCTCCGGACGATCGGCGGGGAGCTTCAGCACGAGCAGAAGGACGAGCGCATAAAGCATGGCGCTGATCAGGAACGGAGCCTGGTCTCCGAAATGCAGCAGATTGATGCCGAGCGGGCCGATGCTGAAGCCGACGCCGTACGACATTCCGTACAGCGAGATGAACTTGCCGCGCTGCCGTGCCGGCGCCCGGCTGACGATCCAGAGCTGGGTCGCGAAGTGAAGGCCGCTGTCTCCGATGCCGACCAGGATGCGAAGCGCGAACCAGACGGCGAAAGAGCCCGCCGTCAGCGGAAACAGCAGCGTCGCGGCGATAATCATGACGATGCCGGCGAGGATGACGATCCGGAAGCCGTAGCGGCGGACCGGCCTTTCGATGAAGAACATGGTCGAGAACGTGCCGATGTATAGAGCCATGGAATTGAGGCCGTTGATATGTTCCGGCACGCCGCCGCGCTCCAGCAATATCGTAAGCAGCGGCAGCAGCAGGCCCTGGCTTGCTCCTGCGGTAATGACGACCAGCAGCAGGACGATGAGCCGGTAGCTGAAGATCGGCTCCTCGGCGTGCAGCAGGCCGCCTTCTTGCTTCAGTGGCATGACGGGTCGAGCTCCTTTGGTCGATTGTTCTTGGATGCGGGGCTGAGCGGCCGGGAGGTTCGGCCATCCGGCTGTATGGACACGGAGGACGGCGGATGACAAGTGATGACGAGGCCAATGAAGAAGCGCCCCCTCGACCGGCACCGCCGCCGCATCGCCGCACGGCTTCGGCAGCGCATCGCTACAGCGCCGGAGCCGTGAAAAAAACAAACACCGGAACCCTGCAGCAGCAGGGCTCCGGTGAGAAACGCCATGGGCTGCACGCCGCTGCGGCGGCAGCCGGAAGGTCAGTTAAATCCGCTTACTCCCACTCGATGGTCGCCGGCGGCTTGGAGGTGATGTCGTACACGACGCGGTTGACGTTGTCGACCTCGTTGACGATGCGCACCGAGATTTTCTCCAGCACATCCCAAGGGATGCGCGCCCAGTCGGCCGTCATGCCGTCGATGGACGTGACGGCGCGGATGCCGACGGTGTAGGAATACGTGCGGGCGTCGCCCATGACGCCTACGCTCTTCATGCCCGGAAGGGCGGTGAAGTACTGCCAGATCTCGCGGTCGAGTCCGGCCTTCGCGATTTCGTCGCGCAGGATGGCGTCGGATTCGCGGACGATTTCCAGCTTGTCCTCCGTCACTTCGCCAAGTACGCGAATCGCGAGCCCCGGACCCGGGAACGGCTGGCGCCAGACGATGGCGTCCGGCAATCCGCACTCGGAGCCGACCTTGCGGACCTCGTCCTTGAACAGCGCGCTCAGCGGCTCGACCAGCTTGAACTTGATGTCCTCCGGCAGCCCGCCTACGTTGTGGTGGGATTTGATCGTCTGCGCCGTCGCCGTGCCGCTCTCCACGATGTCCGTATAGAGGGTGCCTTGCGCCAGGAACTCGTAGTTCGCCAGCTTTTCGGACTCCTCCTGGAACAGGTAGATGAACTCGTTGCCGATGATCTTGCGCTTCTTCTCGGGATCGTCCACGCCCTTCAGCTTGCCGAGGAACCGCTCGCTGGCGTCGATCTTGATCACTTCAATGCCGAATTTGCCGACAAAAGTCTCCATCACGCTGTCCGCTTCGCCCTTGCGCAGAAGGCCGTGGTCGATGAACATGCAGGTCAGGCGGTCTCCGATCGCCTTGTGGACGAGCATGGCGACAACGGAGGAATCGACGCCGCCGGACAGGGCGCACAGCACGCGTCCGGTCTCTCCCACCTTCTCCTGGATGTCGCGCACGGCGTCCTCGATGAAGGTTTCCATGCTCCATGTGCCTTCGCATTTGCAGATCGTGTACAGGAAGTTGCGGATCATGTCGTTGCCGTATACGGAGTGGCGAACCTCGGGATGGAACTGGACGGCGTAGAAATTCTTCTCCGGATGGCTCATGGCCGCGATCGGCGCATGCTCCGTACCCGCATCCAAGCGGAAGCCTTCCGGCATTTCGACGACCAGATCCGTATGGCTCATCCATACCGTCTGCGTGTTCTCCAGGCCGAGCGCAAGCGCGGCTCCGTTCTCGAAGGTGACGTCCGCGCGGCCGTATTCCCGCTTGCCCGCACGTTGAACCTTGCCTTTGAGCTGATGGCTCATCAGCTGCATGCCGTAGCAAATACCGAAAATCGGCAGCCCCAGCTCGTAGATCTCCGGATCGACCATCGGGGAATTTTCCTCATATACGCTCGCCGGTCCGCCGGAGAACACGATGCCCTTGGGCGCGAGTTCCCGGATCCGCTCTGCCGGCGTGTTGTATGGCAGCAGCTCGCTGTAGACGCCCAAATCCCGGATGCGACGCGCGATCAGCTGGTTGTATTGTCCCCCGAAGTCGAGAACTACGATCATTTCATTTGGCTTGTTCACTGCCGAACCTCCCTCAATCAATTGGACTCATTATATCCAAGCCCTCTCCGGGCAGTCAAGGCGCACGGCAAGCCTCCTCCGCAGGTAAAATCCACCCGGAAACCCAGCGGCGCGCGGGCCGGTTCTCCCCATGCAGAAGGGGAGGAAGGCCCGCCGAGGGAAGCCCGGGGGCGGGGCAAGGCGCTCCGCAGGCGGCCCGAATGCGGGAACTCCAGGGAGCATGCTCCGCTTGCTGATGCCGGATGGCCCTTGATGCAGCCGGAATTCAGGCAGGCTGCGGGCGAGCGCATCAGGCGCCTGGCGAGCCGGCGCCGGAGGCTGGCCGAGCCAGCAGCAGCGCAGCGGCAGCCGCAAG
>NZ_BIMD01000049.1 GCF_004000905.1 Paenibacillus humicus NBRC 102415 | reverse complement strand
AAAGACGTGCCTGAAAGACATGCCGAAAGGCATGTCTTTCATTTTGTTTGCCTGCTGCCTAGCAGAGGTACATGCTCGGAGAAATGTAGGGCAGGCATTCAGAGATCCCGCCAGCAGCAGGATCTCATGAAACATGTGTTTGAAAAACGCCGAATGTGGGGGCGCACCGAACATACATAGGTTCAGGGAGCGTCACAGGGAATGAAGCAGGCAGTTACAGGGAATGAAGCAGGCAGTTACAGGGAATGAAGCAGGCAGTCACAGGGAATGAAGCAGGCAGTTACAGGAATTAAAGCAAGCAGCGTCCGAAGGAATAAAGAAGGCGCCAACACAGAAATGAAGCAGGCAGTCACAGGGAATGAAGCAGGCAGCGTCATAGAAATGAAACAGACGGCGCAACAAGAGGCAGAGGTGAGGGAGGCAACGGAAATGGAGGAAGCGGAAGGAAGAAACGTGCAGAGAGTTGGGGAATGAAGCATTTTGAGCGGCTGCGGTATGAAACCTGCAGCACTCTGTGTGCATGAAGCCAAATTGGGGAGAACGGGAGAGAAAATGACCGATTTCCGATTTATCGGACATAGGATCCGTTATTTTGGGGAAATGGACGGATTTCGAATCCTATCGGACATAGGATCCGTTATTCCTGCAAATTGTATCGGTATGAGAGTAAGAATTGAAAAATAACGGAACGTATGTCCGATAAATCCTCTGTCTAAATGAGCCGAATAGCGGATCGTATGTCCGATCCGTATCCCATCATGCCCCTACTTTGGAAGACAGCCGCGAAATTTAGTGGCAGGCGCCTTGAGATCGAATCGTCCAAGTCGAATGAAGCTACTGAATGGAGGGGCGATCCTAACCGCCCTCGATTTTGGTTATTGACAAAAATTACAGGCGTGAAATATACTGACATCAATCAAATAATTAAACCGGTTTAACTTTCGTTGGCCGGTACCCCGATCCTACTCCGGGGAGAAGGTATCCTCGGCTGCGGTCCATTTTTTTGCCTTAAAAGTTAAACCGCTTTAACTTTTGTCGAAGAGAGGGTCCCTATGATGAAAAGAACGATCGGAGCCTCCCAAAGCCGAGCCTTTTACGCGTTCATATCGCCCTGGCTGATCGGCTTTGCGGTGCTCACCTTGCTTCCCATCCTCGCCTCGCTGTACTACAGCTTCACCGATTACGACGTCATCCACGCCCCGGCATGGGTCGGGCTGGGCAACTTCCGCGAGCTGTTCCATGACGAGCAGTTCTGGAATTCCATCTCCGTCACGCTCAAGTACACGTTCATCAGCGTCCCGCTCACTCTGCTCCTGTCCTTGCTGCTCGCCATCCTCATCAACCAGAAGGTTCCTTTTCAAGGCTTTTTCCGAACCGCGATTTACTTCCCGAGCATGATTTCCGGCGTCGCCATGTCGCTGCTGTTCACCTGGATCTTCAATCCGCAGGCCGGCCCGTTCAACTATGTGCTGTCCCTGTTCGGCATGGACCCGATTCCTTGGCTGCTCGACGAGCGGTTCGCGCTATGGGCGCTGATCGTCATGTCGTTCTGGGGAATGGGAGCGGGCATGCTGATCTTCCTCGCGGGGCTCCAGGGCGTTCCCGCCTCGCTGCTCGAAGCCGCGCGCCTCGATGGGGCGGGCAGGCTGCGATCCTTCTGGCATGTGACGCTGCCGATGATATCTCCCGTCTTCCTGTTCCAGCTCATCGTCGGCATCATCGATTCGTTCCAGGTGTTCACGCAGGCCTACACCATCACCCAAGGGGGCCCCAACTACACGACCTGGTTCTACGTCTACAACATTTATATAAGCGCTTTCAAAAACTTCCGCTACGGCTACGCATCCGCCATGGCGTGGCTCCTGCTCGCAGCCGTGCTGCTCATCACCTGGTTCATCCTCAAGGCGTCGAACCGCTTTGTCTACTACGAAGGGAGCCGCTGATTCCATGAGTCCATCCGCAACCGCCGGCCTGCAGGCCCAGCCTGCCTCCCGCGCCGGACGAAGAGAGCAGCTCTGGAGCAAGGCCGTCAGCCTGATCCTGCTGCTGCTGGTCACCGCGGCGATGCTGTCGCCGCTCGCCTTCATGGTGTCGACCTCGCTCAAGACGAGCAAGGAGCTTCTAATCTATCCGCCGCAGCTGCTCCCGGACGCGCCGGCTTGGGGCAACTACGCCGAGCTGTTCCGCAACGGCGAGATCAAGTTCGGCCAGCAGTACATGAACAGCCTCATCGTCGCCGTATCCGCCGTCGTCGGCACCGTCCTGAGCTCGGCGCTGGTCGCCTTCGGCTTTGCCCGTTACCGGACCAAGGCCAGCGGTTTCCTCTTCCTGCTCGTGCTCAGCACGATGATGCTTCCTTATCCGGCCATCATGATTCCCCAATTCCTGCTCTTCACGAAGCTCGGCCTTCACGATTCGCTGCTGCCGCTCATCCTGCCCAACTTCTTCGGCTCGGCGTACATGATTTTTCTGCTCAAGCAGTTCTTCTCCACGATGCCTTCCGAGCTGTACGAGGCGGGACGGATCGACGGCTGCAGCGAATTCCGGCTGTTCTGGAACCTGACGCTGCCGCTGGCCGGGCCAGCCATGGCGACAGTGGCCATCTTCACCTTCATCGGCAGCTGGAACGACCTGCTCACGCCGGTGCTCTACCTGGATTCCCAGGAGAACTTCACGCTGCCGATCGGCCTCGCCTCGATGATGTCCTCCAAGTTCCGGCTCGCTCCATGGAACCTGCTCATGGCCGCATCGATGCTGACGGCGGTGCCGATCATTCTCCTGTTCGCCGTCGCGCAGCGAAGGTTCGTGGAAGGAATCGTCCTGACCGGAATCAAGTAGACTGCGCTTGCAAGGTTGCCGGCCGGCCCATCGTGCCCCGTCCGCTGAGGCTCCTGCTGATGCAGCTCATCCAGGTATTGAAAAGACCCTTCCTTCCGCGCCCCTTTTTCCGCCAATTGGAAATGCCTCCGGCTTCCAGCAAGACTCACCGCAATATCACCAAACTATCGCCATCCAGGGAGGACGATACTCATGAACACTACCGAAAAAGCAGGTCCGTTCGCCAACAGCGCAGCCAAGCCTGCAGGAAAGCTCGCCAAATCGGCCGCCGCCGCCGCGCTCCTGACGGTTGTCCTGTCCGGCTGCTCCGGCAGCGGCAATTCGGGAGGCGATACGGTCACCATCACGCATTATACGATCGATTCCCCGGACCGCACGTTCGTGGAGAAGCTCATTCCAGACTTTGAAGCCAAGCATCCCGGCATCAAGATCAAGGTGACCAAGGCCCCCTACGAGCAGTTCGATTCCAAGCTGCAGTCGGCGATCGCGGCCAAAAATTCGCCTGACGTCACCTCCCAGTGGGGATACGGCGGATTCATGGAGTATTACAATAAAGGCATGCTGATGGATCTCTCGCCTTATCTCGGGGACTTCAAGGCTGCCGACTATCATATTCCGGACAACGTGATGAAGATTTACGAGGTCGGCGGCAAGACATACGGAATTCCGCTGAACAGCTATGTGTCCGTCCTGCTGTACAACAAGGATATGTTCGACAAGGCCGGACTCTCCTATCCGCCGACGGATTACGAGGACAAGAGCTGGACGTTTGATAAAATGGTGGAGGACGCCAAGGCGATGACGGTCGACTCCAAAAATCTGGCGGAAGCCCAGTACGGCCTCGACTTCGGCTTCGGGGAGCGGGACCAGCGCCCTCAATACTTCGGCGCCAATGTCTACTCGGACGATACGTGGACAAACGGCGGCAAGCCGTCCCAGGTCAATCTCGACAAGCCTGAGGTTATCGACGCCTACAAGAAGATATACGGCCTCATCTGGGATCAGCATGTCTCGCCTTCGCCGGCGTTCAGCAAATCCGTCGCAGGACAATTCGGCGATCCGTTCCTCTCCGGCAAGATCGGCATGTCCGTCGTCGGCTCGTGGAGCCTGGCCGCATCGAGCGACTTCAACTTCAAGGTCGGCGTAGCGGCCGTTCCGCAGGGGCCGAATCCGAAGGTGCGCAGCGTCCTCTATATCGATCCGTTGTTCGTGCTCAAGGATTCCAAGCATCCGAAGGAAGCGCTGGAATGGATCAAGTATCTCGTATCCACCGAGGTGCAGAAGAAGTCCATCGACTTGTCCGGCGGCAACCCGCCCGTCAACCAGGAGGCGGCGGAGGCGTACTACGCGCACTTCGACGGCATCGATGCGGCGCAGATCAAGCAGGTGTACGAGGGCGCATACAAATACGGATTTGAATCGTATAACCATCTGATCGACAACTATTCCCAAATCAACGAACTGTTCATCAACGAGCTGGCGAGCGTCGAGAACGGCGACAAGAAGCCGGAGGAAGTGCTGCCGGGACTTCAGCAAAAACTGCAGAAGCTGCTCGGCCGGGTCAACAAGTAGGCCGGGCCGGGTCCGCCAGCCTGCAGGCCATCCTACGCCGCAAGGAGCCAGAAGCAATCATGAAAGCAAGCATTTACGATGTCGCCAAAAAATCCGGACTCTCGGTCGTCACCGTCTCCCGCGTCCTCAACCATGATCCTTCCGTGCGGGAGAAAAACCGGGAGAAGGTGCTGCAGGTCATGCGGGAGCTGGACTACCGGCCCAAGGCGGCCGCGCGCAGCCTGGCCAAAGGCAAAACGAGCCTGATCGGAATGAAGCTCTCGACGCTGGACGATTCCTTCTTCGACGCCGTCGTGAAGGTCATCAGCGAGAGGCTTGCCGAACGCGGCTACTTCCTCACCTTGTCCGTCTCGACGGACAAGGAGCCGGCCGGCTCTCCGCTGCTGTTCCAGGAAGAGCATGTTGACGGCGTCATTCTTCTCTCCCCGATGAGGGAGGAGGAGGATCGCAAGGAGCTGGAGAAGCGGGGCATCCCCTATGTGATGGTCGATCATCAGCATCCGGCTCCGGCCGTGCCGGCCATCGTCGTGGACAACTACGCCGGGGCGCTGATGGCGACGAACCATCTCATCGGGCTCGGCCATCGGGAGATCGCCCATATCGCCGGCCCGGAGCTGTTCCTCAGCAGCCGCGAGCGGGAGAGGGGATTCAGGCAGGCGATGCTCGAGGCGGGCTTGGAGCCGTTCTCGGTCGAGCCGGGCCAGTTCCAGATCTCGTCGGGGCTGGAAGCGGCCGACAGATGGATCTCGGCGGGAAGACTGCCGACAGCGGTGTTCGCCGCGGACGACTATACCGCTCTGGGCATGATGGATGCCTTCAAGACGGCGGGCATCCGCATTCCGCAGGATGTGTCGGTCGTCGGCTTCGACGACCAGATCATCGCCTCGCAGTTCCGGCCGAAGCTGACGACGGTGCGGCAGCCGGCGGAGGAGATCGGGCGGCGCGCGGTGGAGCTGCTGCTCGCTTCGCTCGGAGGCGGACGAGCGGAGCAGCTCGAGCTGAAGCCGGAGCTGGTCGTGCGCGAATCGACGTCGCCGCCGACCGGCGGATAGACATGATTGGGCCTGGAGGCATTCCGGCGATCCTGCATTTTCCATGCAGGCGCCGGGGCTGTCCATGCCGGACCCTTTTGAAGGAGGTGAGGCAGGCTAACGGGCATCGCAGAGGCAGTTCGCCACGGAACCGAGGTCGACCGCTGACAAGACAAAATGAATGAGGAGGAATCATGTAATGGGAATCAAAGGGATGGCAAAAGGAAAGTTCCAACCGAAAATGAAAGCGCTTATCTCCATGGGGCTGTGCGTCGTCATGCTGCCGGCAGGAATCGCCTTCGGCGCCGGGGAAAGCCGGCCGTTCCCGCAGCATGCCGCCTATACGGCGGGCACCATCAAGCCGAGCAACGTCACGCAGAGCGCCATGGACAGCTCCGTCCAGAGCAAGTGGAGCGCCTGGAAGAGCAATTACCTGAAGACGGCGGGCAGCGGCAAGTATTACGTGAAATACAACGATGCCGGGGAAACGGTATCCGAGGCCCATGGCTACGGCATGCTCCTGACGGTGCTCATGGCGGGAGCGGACAGCGGCGCCAAAACGTATTTTGACGGCCTGTACGCCTATTACAAAGCCCATCCGAGCGTCAACAATTCCGCGCTCATGGCATGGAAGCAGAACAGCAGCTTCCAGAACGTCGAAGGCCCGGATTCCGCCACGGACGGAGACATGGACATCGCCTACTCGCTGCTGCTGGCCGACCGCCAGTGGGGCAGCTCGGGCACGATCAACTATCTCTCCGCGGCCAAGTCGGTCATCAATGCGATCATGCAGAGCGACGTGAACCAGTCCCGCTGGACGCTGCGCCTCGGCGACTGGGCGACGAGCGGCACGGAGGCGACGGCGACGCGCCCTTCCGACTTCATGCTGAACCATCTCAAGGCGTTCAAGGCCGCGACGGGCGATACCCGCTGGGATCAGGTGGCGGACCAGACTTATTCCATCATCAATGCGATTTTCGCGAACAACAGCTCCACGACGGGCTTGCTGCCCGACTTTGTCGTCTACTCCGGCGGCACCTACAAGCCGGCTCCGGCGAACTTCCTGGAGAGCGACCAGGACGGCAATTACAACTACAACTCCTGCCGGACGCCATGGCGGATCGCGACCGACTATCTTCTGAGCGGCGACAGCCGGGCGCTGAGCCAGCTCAAGAAAATGAACAGCTGGATCAAGTCGAAGACGTCGAGCAATCCATCCTCCATCAAGGATGGATACACGCTGACGGGCGGAGTTGCCGGAAGCTACAACAGCGGCGCGTTCTACGCCCCGTTCGGCGTGAGCGCCATGACCGACTCCTCCAATCAGGCCTGGCTGAACTCGGTCTGGACCAAGACGGCGGGCAGCTCGGCCGAAGGCTACTATGAAGACAGCATCAAGCTGTTCTCCATGATCGTCATGTCGGGCAACTGGTGGACGTACTGAGCGAGGCTTCATGAGCGGGAAGAAAAGGAATGGATAGAGTCCGGCAGGCTGCTCGGCAGCCTGCCGGGCTTTTTTTGTCGGGCAAGCCGATTATTCAGGATTCGAGGGATAAATTGCCTGTCCGCCTAACGTGAGATTCCGCGCAACATATCGGCGGGCGAGGACGTCGGGTACATATGAATCCATTACGAGGTAAATAGTTTATCTCTAAAATGGGTAAGGGTATCCATACCCCAATCTACAGGAGGTCTTCATCATGAACATGCAATGGACGAAAAAAACCGCCTTCGCCGTTCTCGCCGCCGGGGTTCTGGCCAGCGCCGGATCCGCTCTGCCCTTCTCATCCGCCCATGCGGCTGCTTCCACCGCTGCCGTATCGGCGCATGACCAGGCCGCTGCCAAGCTGAACAGCTTTTATAAACCGGCTCTCAAGGGCCAGTTCCCTGATTTCAATTCCTTCACGGTCGGAAAGACCACCCGCCAGACCGTCGTCAAGACGATCGGAGCGCCAATGGTGCCGATGAAGGACTCGGACGGGTTCGACGTGTATACGGCGGACATGGGACATCCCGGCTACGCCTTCAACTACAAGCTGGGCAAAATCCGCGAGATGCGCTACTTCGGCACGAACGTGGAGCGCCAGACGAATATCGGGAGCATAACGGTCAAGCTGCTCGTGCAGCAGTGGGGAGCGCCGGACGCATCCGTCATTTTCAAGACGGGCAAGACGCAGCAGAAGAAGATCAGCTACGTGCGCGGGGATTACCAGCTCGACTTCATCTTCAACAACATCAACGGAACCGACTGCGCGCATATCAACCTGAAGGCCAAAACGTTGAAATAAGGCCCGGCATCCATTTTCATGGGCGGAAAGGTTCAAGACAGGCCATGTTCATGCCGCGCGAATGGAGAAGAGGCTGCCCGGGAATGTCCGGACAGCCTCTTTTGGTTTGCGGATCGTGCCATGAATCCGGCAGCCTGGCTCAGGAAGCCTTGTACTGCGCTTCGATAGACTCGCGGATCTGTTCGGGAGTCTTGCCTTCGGCAAGCATGCCGATGGACTGGGCCGCGATCTGCAGGCAGACGCCGCAGCGGGTGCCGTGGTCGTCCCAGACGACGGAGCCGTCCTCCTTGACCTCATGGACGAAGCAGTTCATGTTGCTCTTATGTCCGGCGGAGCTTTCCATGCAGCCGCAATAACACGGCATGCCCGACAGCAGCTCGGTCGCCTGGCCGGCAGCCTGATAGACGAGCCGCACCTGCTCCGGCTGTCCGTCCAGGAACTTCGGCATCGTCTCTGCCGATGCGGTCGTCTCCTGCAGATCGCCGCTGACCGTGTGGACTTCGCCGTCCCCATGCCCGGCATGGCCTTCTCCGCCGGATTGCGCGGCCTTGTCCGCTTCTCCGCTGCCGCAAGCAGCGGTCAGCAGCAGCAGGGACAGGGAGCCGAGCAGCGTGATTCTTCGAATCCTTCCGCCTAACGCCATCATCATGTCGCACAGCCTTTCCGGGAACTCTTAAAGGCGAGCCTGCGGCTCTGCCGACGCCAGCCCGGAACGGCTTGTCCGAACGTCTGGCGCCAAGCGGGCTGGCTTGTCCCCGCGTATTCTTTTTCTTACTATAACATAGGAAGATGCTGTTGACTCTCACGCAGCGTGAGGCCTTATCCTGAGGCAGAAGGGAGAGACGCGAACATGCTCAAGGTGAAGGAAGCGGCGGAGCTGGCCGGCATCAGCGTGCGCACGCTGCATCATTACGACGAGATCGGCCTGCTTCATCCGGAGGAGGCGACGGAGTCCGGCTACCGTCTGTATTCCGACCGCGATCTCGCCATGCTCCAGCAGATCCTGTTTTTTCGCGAGCTCGGATTCCCTTTGAAGCAGATCAAGTCCATCCTCCAGGATCCGGGCTTCTCGGAAGCCGAAGCGCTGCGGCTGCACCGGGATATGCTGCTGGAGAAGCGGAGGAGGCTCGATGCCATGATCCGCACCGTCGACAAGACGCTGCGGCATGCCGAAGGAGAGATGAAGATGAGCGGCAAGGAAAGGTTTGAAGGATTCGATTTTTCGTCCAATTCCTACGAGAAGGAAGCGCGCGAGCGCTGGGGAGACCGGAAGGTGGACGAGGCGGAGGCGGCAGCGAAGGGCATGACCGGGCAGGACCTGGAAGCCTTCAACGGCGTTTATCGCCGGCTGGCGGATGTTCGGCATCTGCAGCCTGATTCGGCCCCGGCGCAGGAGGCGATCGGGGAGTGGTGCCGCATGCTGCAGACGTTCGGCTCGTACACGCCAGAGATGCTCCGGGGACTCGGCCGGATGTACGTCGACGATGCGCGGTTCACAGCCAACATCGACAAGTTCGGCGACGGTCTGGCTGTCTTCATGCGCAACGCGATGGCTGTGTATGCGGATCGAGCCGGGGAAGCGGAAGCCGGAGGGAATGAAATGGAATAAAGGAAAGGCAGCCTCGGACGAAGGTCCCGGCTGCCTTTCTTTTTTTGCATGAGCAGCAATGCCGATCAGCGCTGCTGCTGTCCGACCATCTTCAGCAGCTCGGCGAGCAGGTCGCCGGCCTTGGCCGCATCCTTGTTGGAAACAGCGCCGGAGCCGGCCTTGTCGCTTGCCGGCGTTCCTTCGGGAGCCGGCTGCGCCGTTTCCCCGGCTGCGCCTTCTCCCGTTCCTGCCGCAGCGTCTCCCGCGGCACCTCCAGCCGTGTCTCCCGCGGCACCTCCCGCAGTGTCTCCCGCAGTGCCTCCCGCAACGCCGTTCTGGTCGAGCAGGCTGCGGAGCTTGTCGATCAGCTCGATCGCCTGGGAGCTTTCTATGCTGTCCACGTCGACTTGGTCGCCGAGGTATTCCTTGAGCTTGGCCTTGGCCTGCTCCAGGCTGCTGGAATCGACGCTTTTGGCGCCGTAAGTGCCCTCGGACTTCGTGTTCTCGGCTCCGTGGCCGCTGAAGCCTGCCGTTCCGCTCAGCAGCTTCCTCTGCATCGGATCGTAGCTTGCGGACGTCATGCCGCGCTTCGAGGAAGCGAGAATGACGTGGTCGTCGAACACGAATACCTTCACGCCTTCGATGCCGTCGGCCTTGAGGCGAGACTGCAGATGCGACGAGAAGCCGCCGCTGTGCAGGCCGGAGCTGCCGATGAGGCTGTAGGTCGACGTGCCGAGTCCATGCGTCGTTCCGGCATGCTCGTAAGTCGTCGTTTTTTTGTTCCGGTCGATGCTTGGAATTTCCGTCGTGCCGTCCGCCATTCCGTACCCGGAAGCTCCATATGGATGGTGGCCGTCTGCGCCCATGCCGTAGCCGGTTATCCGCTCTCCCGTGCGCTCCAGCGCGCGCGTGCCGCTGCGGGCCGAATGGGCCGCGTCGCGGCCTGCGATCTCGACTCCTCTAACCGTATCCTTGCCCGCTCTCTCCAAACCCCGCACGGCCGAATGACCGGCTCCATGCATCTGATTCCCATTTTCTTTGGCCGGGCCCGCGCATGCGCCAAGCGCCGCCATGCTGCCGACGAGCACGCCGGCGGCCGCAAACCGTATCGCTTTTTTCATCAGGTGCAACCTCCATCCGCATATTGACAAGCGCACATAGGTTATCCTTTCGAATCCAAATGTATAATGCTTTCTTCTTGGAAAATAATACGGGCATTACCATCTTGCAATCAGGGAGGAATCTATCCGCATGGACACAGACCAGCAAGGCTCCGGCGCGGACCGGAAGGATCCCGTACAGGAGCCGTCAAGAAGGCGGTTTCTCATTCGTTCCGGGTATGCGCTTGGAGGACTTGTCGTCGGGGGAGCCGTAGGCGCCCTCATTAACCGCAAGCCGAAGGCAGAGGCGAACACGGGCAAGGAAGGGGAAGGGACCGCCGCCAAGGTTCCCGGCAACTTCAACCGCGCGCTCATGTTCTTCACCCAGTCCCAGTTCGCGATCGTGCAAGCCGCCATGGAGCGGATCTATCCCGAGGACGACCATGGGCCCGGGGCCGCTTCGCTGGGCTCCGCCTTCTTCATCGATCACCAGCTCGCAGGGGATTACGGCTTCAACTCCCGCGACTACATGTCCCCGCCATTCTATGCGGGCGAAAAGGTCCAGGGCTACCAGGGCAGGCTGTTCCGGCGGGACATGTATCTCATCGGGCTGCAGGAGATGGACAATTACAGCCAGACGAAATACCAGAAGGGCTTCGCCTCGCTCGATCCTGCGCAGCAGGACGAGGTGCTGGCCGCGTTCCAGGCCGACGAGGTGAAGCTGACCACGATCTCGGCCAGCGGCTTCTTCAATATGCTGCGCGCGAACACGATCGAGGGCGCCTACAGCGATCCGCTGTACGGCGGCAACGCCGACATGGCCGGCTGGAAGATGAGGAACTACCCGGGCAACCAGATGAGCTACACCAGCATCATCGAGAAGGATTTCACGAAGATCGCTCCGCAAAGCCTGCAGGAGCATATGGCGACCCATTAGCCGGAAGGAGCTGTCAGTATGGCAAGGAAATTACCGAAAACCGATGTCGTCATCGTCGGAGTCGGCTGGGCAGGCGGCATCATCGCCTCCGAGCTGACCAAGCAGGGTCTGGGCGTCGTCGGGCTGGAGCGCGGAAGAGAGCGCAAAACCGAAGACTACTTCATGGTGCATGACGAGCTTCGCTACGGCGTGCGGTACGATTTGATGCAGGATCTGTCCAAGGAAACGATCACCTTCCGCAGCAAGGAGCAGGTAAGGGCGCTGCCGATGCGGCAGTACGGCTCGTTCCTGCTCGGGGACGGGCTGGGCGGCTCCGGCGTGCACTGGAACGGACAGACGTTCCGCTTTCTGCCCTATGACTTCCAGATCCGGACGAAGACGATCGAGCGCTACGGCAAGGCGAAAATTCCGGACGGCATGACGCTGCAGGATTGGGGCATCACGTACGACGAACTGGAGCCTTACTACGACAAGTTCGAGAAGCTGATCGGGCTGTCCGGCGAGGAGAATCCGCTTGGAGGCAAGCGGTCGAATCCTTATCCGACGCCACCGATGAAGAAGACTCCCGCCATGCAGAAATTCATCGAAGCGGCCAAAAAGCTGAACCTGAATCCCTATATGCAGCCTTCCGCCAATCTGTCGGAAAACTATACGAATCCGGACGGAGTGTCGCGCGCGGCTTGCCAGTACTGCGGGTATTGCGAGCGGTTCGGCTGCGAGTACGGAGCCAAGGCGGATCCTGTCGTGACCGTCATTCCGGTCGCCAAAAAGACGGGGAAATTCGAAATCCGGACCCATTCCAACGTCCGCCGAATCCTACATACCGGGGGCAAGGCGACAGGAGTGCTCTATACGGACGTCACGACCGGCGAGGAGATCGAGCAGCCGGCGGACATCGTCGTCGTCACGAGCTATGTGTTCAACAATGTGCGTCTGATGCTGATGTCCGGCATCGGCAAGCCGTACGATTCCGCCACCGGCAAGGGCGTCATCGGCCGCAACTATGCCTATCAGGTCATCAAGGGCAATGCGGCGGGATTTTTCGAGAACGAGGAATTCAACAACTTCGCGGGGGCAGGCGCTCTCGGCGTCAATCTCGACAACTACAACGGGGACAACTTCGACCACAGCGACCTGAAGTTCATCCATGGCGGCTCCATCAGCATCGGCCAGACCGGCCAGCGCCCGATCCTGAACAACCCGGTTCCTTCGGGAATGCCGGCATGGGGTGCCGAATTCAAGAAGAATTCCTTGAAATACGCGAACCGGGTGCTGTCTGTCGGAGGCCAAGGGTCGTCGATGCCGTTCCGCCATCACTTCCTCGATCTCGATCCGACCTACAAGGACACGTTCGGCGACCCGCTCGTGCGCATCACGTTCGACTTCGAGGAGCAGGACCGCGAGCTGGCGGTGTTCCTGGCCAACAAATCGGCCGAGATCGTCAAGGAGATGGGCGCCAGCCATGTCGACCAGCTCAAGGAGCTGGGGCCGTACGACATCGTGACCTACCAGTCCACGCATAATACGGGCGGCGTCGTGATGGGCGATTCCCCGGAAACCTCGGCGGTGAACAGCTACTCCCAAAGCTGGGATGTCGACAATCTGTTCGTCGTGGGCGCAAGCTCGTTCCCGATGAACTCGGGCTACAATCCGACCGGCACGGTCGGGGCGCTCGCTTACCGGGCCGCGGAGGGGATATTGGAATATCGCAAGAAGGGCGGCAGCCTGGCGAAATAAAGCTTCAAGGGCCAACCGAACCGGTTGGCCCTTTTCCTTGCGCATTTGCGTGCGGCTATCGCACGGTGCCTCTGGCGCATGAGAGGAGGAATCAGATCCGGAAACGAGCCTTAAAGGTACCCTGGCGTCAATCGGAACCGGAATAAGGTCTGGCACCAGTCTTTTCCCGGATGCTTGGGCCAGATGAACATAACATGGCAAAGAGGCTGCCTCTCGCCGAAGCGGCGCTTGAGACAGCCCCATTCAAAATATATCTGCCCGAAGCGACAGGCTAGTTCAGCTGCTTGCGCTCTTCCTTCGACGGTTCGATGACATCGTCGTCGACGATGCCTTTGGTCGAGTTGCGGAACTCGCGCAGCGTATCGCCGAAGGCGCGCCCGAGCTGAGGAAGCTTGGCCGGGCCGAACACGATCAGGGCAATGGCGAAAATGATGACCAGCCCGGAAATGCCGATATTGTTGAACATGATGTTGGTCTCCTTTCAGATCAGATCGGCCGGCGCGGCTGCGGCGCTTCACGGGGAGGCGACGGGCTGCGCTCGGCGGTTATAGAGCCTGACGGACAGGAATGCGCTGATCTCGTACAGCACGACGAGCGGAATCGTCACCGACAGATGGGAGACGAAATCCGGCGGCGAGATGCAGGATCCGACAACGGCGAGCCCGAGATAGGCGTATTTGCGCGTCTGCTTGAGCCTGGCCGGAGTCAGCATGCCGATCCGGGTAAGGAACAGAATGACGAGCGGCATCTCGAAGGCAAGCGCGAGCGGGAACACGACGCTGAACAGGAAAGAGAAGTAGCGGTCGATGCCGTACGTTTCAACGGCGCCTACCGTCCGGTTCATTTTTTGCATGAACTCCAGCATCATCGGGAACACGACCCAATAGCTGAAGGCCAGTCCCGTCAGGAAGAGCAGGAAGGAGGCCGGAACGTACATCAGCGTCCCCTTGGCTTCCCTCTCGGTGAGCCCGGGCTTGACGAAAGCCCACAGCTGGAACAGGACGACCGGCAGCACAAGTACGAGGGCGAACAGCGTCGCGCAGCGCAAGTAGACGAACAATCCATCCGTGTAGGCGAACACATTCCATTGAACGTCTGTTCCGGCATGCGAACGGATCAGCTTCAGCAAATGGGGGGAGGCGTACATGCCGCCGCAAAATGCGGTGACAAAGCAAGCTCCGACCACGATCAACCGCCGCCGCAGCTCCTCCAGATGGCGGATCCATTCCTCCTGCGCGGACATTGGGCAGCACCTCCTTTACCGGTTCGGGCCGCCGGCAGAACGTTTGCCTCAGCGGTTTCCAGGTACAGGAATAGATTCTCCGAATGGAGGAGGCCTTATGCACCGAATGAAACGGCAGTACGCGAAAAGCAGGCATGAGGAAGGAAAATTAGGGGATTCTACATGTATCCGAAAGGATAATTGAAGGAGGCATGTACCGATGGATTCCAAGAAAAAATGGCTGCTTGCGGCCGTGCTGGCTCTGTTCGTGCTTGCGGCTGCCGCCTGCGGCGGAGGCAGCAAGAACAACGGCGGGACAGGCAACGCCGGTGAGTCGACGCCGGCCGGCAATGGCGGAACGACGACCGCTCAGGCGGAGGAAGTGTACAAGTCCAACTGCATCAGCTGCCATGCGGCCGATCTGGGGGGAGGCGTCGGCCCGAACCTGCAGAAGATCGGCGCCAGCGAGTCGGCCGAGAATATCCGCCATCAGATCGAGAACGGAGGCGGAGGCATGCCGGCCTACAAAGGAACGCTCAGCGACGCGGATATTACCGCGCTCACCGACTGGCTTGCCTCCAAGAAGT
This sequence comes from Paenibacillus humicus NBRC 102415, assembly GCF_004000905.1. Lineage (GTDB taxonomy): Bacteria > Bacillota > Bacilli > Paenibacillales > Paenibacillaceae > Paenibacillus_O > Paenibacillus_O humicus. The sequence continues at coordinate 22,566 of NZ_BIMD01000049.1, read as the reverse complement.
AAACAGCCGCGAAAATCCCCGCAGCCTCGCGATGAGGAGCGGGGATTTTTTGCGTTCAGGCTTGCCGCTGAGAGGCGCATGCCTGTGAGCCGGGAGCGGCTGCACGCTTCCTGCCAGCCCGGAGCCCTGAACAAGCGCATTCTTTCATGATAAGCGCATCTGCTTCATGGCCTGCGCCCTGCCTCATGGCAAGCGCATTTTTTCATGACATGCACAGGTGCTTCATGGCCAGCGTATTTTTTCATGACGTGCATCCCGTTTCATGCCATGCGCCCCGTTCCATAGCCGACCATCCTGCCTCATTCCTCAGCGCCCCCTGTTTCATGCCATGGCCTCCTAGTTTATGGGTCTATATCCATTTCCAAAAGATCCCTGACGAGGAGCCATGATTTAATTGACTACTTAAATAACCGGATGTATGATAAATGGCGTTGGCGGCGTCCGATGCGAATCCGTCCGATTTCACGTTCTCATTCCATCATTCTACAGGTAAGGAAGTCATGTCGAAATGAAGATCATTCTACGGCTGGGCAACCTCCGTTTTTTGCTGTTTACCCTTATTCTGCTGGCCAAGAGCGCTCTGGCCTGGTATATCGTGTTCGAAGACGGCCCCAGCTGGACCATGCTGCTGACGGAAATTCCGTTCATGTGGGCCGTATTTTGCCTGATCGAGTGGCTGGCTTCCAAGCGCAAGCTGCTGTATTACACCTTGGCGGATCTGGCGTTCACTTTCCTGTATTTCGCCGTCCTGATGTACTTCAAGTATTACGGCGTCATCGTCACCTACCACCAGCTCAACCAGGCGGGCAAAGTGACCGAGGTCGGGGAAAGCACGTATTCCTTGATGGATCCTTACTATTTGCTCGTCTTCGCCGACATCGTCATCCTGCTGTTCCTGCATGTGCGCCTGCGGATGAAAAAGAAATCCGGCTATGTCGCGAGCAGGCTGCTTCCGTACCGGAAGCCTGCGGTGCTCGGCATTCTCGTTCTTTCCGTGGCGCTCTGCGTCTTCGATATCTGGCCGAACCGGGCCAGCATGAACGAGAGCAAGCAGGCGGAGGAAATGGGCATCCTCAATTATGAATTCTACACGTTGCTGTCCGACGGCATCGAGAATTCCTCGGTCGAGACGGTTCCGGTCACCCAGGCGGCGATCGACGAGCTCAAGGGCGTCCATCCGGATGCAAGTCCGGTTGCCTTCGGGGCAGCCAAGGGCAAGAACGTCATCATCATCCAGATGGAATCGTTCCAGAACTTCCTGATCGGACTCAAGGTGGACGGCCAGGAAATTACGCCGAATATCAACAAGCTTGCCGATGAGAATTACTATTACAAGAACTTCTACAGCTCTGCGGGCTCCGGCACGACCTCCGACGCCGAGTATGTGGTCAACACGTCGCTGTACGTTCCCGCTCATGAGCCTGCGGTGCAGGCGCTTCCGAAGAACGGCCTTCCGAGCCTGCCCAAGCTGCTCCAGAAGAGCGGCTACGAGACGGCGACCTTCCATACGAACGACGTTCAGTTCTGGAACCGCTCCGAGCTGTACCCGGCTCTCGGATGGCAGCATTATTATGACAAAAGCTATTTCGGAGACGGAGATCATGTGGCGTTCGGCGCCTCGGACAGCGTCCTCTTCTCCAAAACGATGCCGAAGCTGGAGGAGATGAGCGCATCCGGCAAGCCGTTCTACGCGCAGATCATTACGATGAGCGCCCACCATCCGTACAATATCCCGGAATCCAAGATGACGCTGGATCTGCCGGACAATCTGGACGGCACGCTGCTTGGCCGTTATTTGCAGGCGCAGCACTTCGCGGACCAGGCGCTTGGCCAGTTTATCGACGAGATGAAGAGCAGCGGCATGTGGGACAACAGCATGGTCATGTTTTACGGCGACCATCAAGGTCTGCCCGTCTATACGCTCGACAAGAATGAAAAGACATCCATCGATGCGATGATCGGCCATGAATACAGCTATGCCGACATGTTCAATATTCCGTTTATCCTTCATGCTCCGGGCGTTACGGGACCTTCGGTCATTACCGAAACAGGCGGACAGATCGACATTTTGCCGACTGTGGCGAATCTGGCGGGAGTTTCGCTTGCGGACCAGATCCACTTCGGCACCGACCTGCTGAATCTCAAGGGACGTCCGAACATGCTGCCGGTGCGGCATTTCCTTCCTACCGGCTCGGTCATTACGGATTCCGACGTGTTCGTTCCCGGCAATGCGTTCGAGGACGGCACCAATTACCCTCTCGTGGGCAAGGACACCGGCGGACGCAAGACGACTGAGGATGAATTCAACCGCACCCTTGAGCTGCTGAAGCTGTCCGACAGCTACAGCCAGACGCTGCGGGATGAGCCTTGATTCATCCGGAAATGCTGAAGACAGCCATGCTCGGGAGCATGGCTGTCTTCCTTTGTTTCATGGCAGGCCGGGCTCTCCCGGGCGATTGGACGCCGCGCTCTTGAAGTCGTGACCGGCAAAACCTGAAATGTCCGGGACGCGGAGATCTGGTTGTTTTCCAAGTATCGAAGGAAGCGGAGCTGATCGGGGAAACCGGCTCCGATCCGTCGCAAGGTTTGGAGCCGCAAACTGGGTACTGTGTTTTGGAGCGGAGTCTGCTACAATGAGGGATGACTTTCAACAATTTCATAGCTGCTTTTATGGTGCCTGCGCAGGTATTTCGGCCTGCGGGGCTTAATAGGGAAGTTCGATGAAAATTCGACGCGGTCCCGCCACTGTGAAGCCGAGCGGCTGCCCGAGGCATCCACTGTCCCTGCCGGGATGGGAAGGAAGGGCGGCGCGATGAAGCGAAGCCAGGAGACCTGCCATAAAAAGCTTGTATCATAGCTTCCCGCGAGGATGGGAGGGAGAGCTGCGGGCAGCGGCTGTTTGCCTGTATGCCTGCCTGCGGCGAGGCATCCCTTTCGGACATCTTTCACGTGAAAGATGTCTTTTTTGGCTTGTCCGCTACGGGGAGGACGCGGGCATAGAGGAGGCTTCGGAACATGAACGGAAAAAACGGCTTGAATAAAGCTGTCGGAATTATCGCCGCGATAATGATTTTGGCAGGGACCGCATGGCTGTACGGTGCCGGACCGCTGGCGAAGCCGGCGGAGCGGCAGGAAGCCTCGCAGCCGGGAGCGTCCGCTGCCGGGCTGAATTCGGAATCCGGCGCCGCTGGAGGACTTGCATCGCCGCAGGCGGAAGAGGGGCAGTTGCCGGCGGCCGGAAGCCCCATGCCGTCCCCGGCAGCAGCGGCAACGCCCTCCGCCGGTCCGGAGGGCTCGTCAGGAGCTGCCGGCGCCGGCGCAGCAGCCGCAGGAGCGGAAGCGTCTACGCCGCCGATCAAGGACGGTTCAGCGGGACAGGGAGGAGACGGTTCCCCGGCGCCGTCAGAGCCGCCTGATCCCCAGACGTCTGGCGGAACCGCAGCCGGCACGGCCAAGCCGCAAGCCTCGGGCGGAACCGCAGCCGGCACGGCCAAGCCGCAAGCCTCTGGCGCAAATGCAGCCGGTACAGGCGCAACGAAGCCTCCCGCCGGTGCGGCATCGCCTGCGCCCAAGCCGAAGCCTTCCGCGCCGGCGGCCAAGCCGCCGCAGGCTCAGGCCGTCACGATATCGGTAACCGGCTCGGCCAAGACGGGCGTCATTCTCAAGGCGACCCGGGTCGAGGCCGAGGAAGGCGATACGGTGCTGGATGTGCTGAAGAAGGCCGCGCGGAGCCGGAAGATGGTCGTCGATTACAGCGGCAAGGGAGCGGCCGCCTATGTAAGCGGAATCGGCAATCTGTATGAATTCGACGAGGGAGCGGGCAGCGGCTGGCTGTTCAGCGTGAACGGCACCTTCTCCAGCCGCAGCGCCGGCGCGTCGAAGATCAAGCCGGGCGACGAGATCCGCTGGGTGTACACGACCGATTACGGCAAGGATGTCGGAGCCTCGGAGGGCGACGGCGGCGGGAAGGGCTCCGATGAGTAGAGGACTTGGGTTCAACGGCCTCCATCCCGCCGTAGCCATGCTTTATTTTCTGGTGCTGCTCGTCTCCTGCATGATGTTCACCGATCCCGTCATGTCGGGATTGACGCTGCTGGCGCTCGTCGCGCTCCATCTGAGTCTCGACGGAGGAAGGACGATGCGGCGCGGCTTGAAGCTGTATGCCGTTCTGGCTTTATTCATCTTCATAACCAATCCGCTGTTCTCCAGCAGGGGAGCGACGATCCTGTTCTACTTCCGCGACCGGCCGGTCACGCAGGAATCCGTCGTCTACGGGGCCTTGTTCGCCCTCTCCCTGGTCAATGTCCTGCTCGCCTTCGCTGCGTACAGCCTGGTCATCACCTCGGATAAATTCCTGCTGCTGGCCGCTCCGATCGCGCCCCAAACGGCGTTCGCCATCACCGTGACGCTGCGCTTCATTCCGCTGCTGACGCGCAGGCTGAAGCAGATCATGACGGTTCAGCGGGCATTCGGCTACATCTACCCCGGCATGCGCAAGAAGCTGCTCATGCGGGAAGGGATGGAGACGATGCACACCCTCGTCGCCTGGTCGCTGGAGGAGTCGATGCAGTCCGCCGCTTCGATGCGCTCGCGCGGCTACGGGAGCGGCAAGCGGAGCAGCGCCGTCCGGTACCGGATGGAAGCGAGGGATTGGGCCTGCCTATGGCTGATCGTGCTCCTTGGGAGCCAGATCGTCATCGGACGGCTGTACGGCGTCCACGACTACGAAGTGTTTCCCAGGCTTCAGCCGCTGGACGTATCGCTCTCGGCATGGGTCCATTTGGGCTGTTATGCGGTCTTTCTGGCGATTCCGCCGGTTATGAACGGAAAGGAGCGTCTGCATTGGCGCATTATCAGATCCAGAATGTAAGCTTCCGGTATGCGGGCTCCGACGCCCCGATATTGGACGGTATTTCAGTCGATATCGACGATGGCGATTTCGTCCTCCTATGCGGCCCGTCCGGCTGCGGCAAGACGACGCTGCTGCGCCAGCTGAAAAACGAGGTGCGGCCGGCCGGCAAGCGGGAAGGAAGCATCCGTTATGACGGAGCCTCGATCGAGGAGCTGCCGGCGCGGAGGTCTGTGGAAGAGATCGGCATGGTGTTCCAGCATCCCGACAGCCAGATCGTCATGAACACGGTCTGGCAGGAGCTTGTCTTCGCCATGGAGAATCTCGGCTATCCGTCCGACCAGATTCAGCGCCGGATCGGCGAGCTCGTGCCGTTCTTCGGCATGGAGGAATGGCTGCATCGGCAAGTCCATGAGCTGTCAGGCGGCCAGAAGCAGCTGCTCAGCCTGGCATCGGTCATGTCGCTGCGTCCGAAGGCGCTGCTGCTCGACGAGCCGACAGCGCAGCTGGATCCCATCGCGGCGAGGGAATTCATCGGCCTGCTGGCCCGCATCAACGAAGAGATGTCGATTACGGTCATCATCAGCGAGCATCGGCTCGAGGATCTGTTCCCGCTCGTCACGAAGGCTCTCGTCCTGAGGGACGGACGCATCGCCTATGCGGGCTCTCCCGGCGAGGCCGCCCGGCAGATCGGCCGTTCCGGCAGCAGGGACGATGCGGCCTTCCTGCCTTCGGCGACCCGGCTCTATTTGCAGGGCGGAGGATTCGGAGAAGAAGGAGCGGTGCCGCTGACGGTCAGGGACGGCAAGCGATGGCTGCAGGCGCGGACAGGCAAGCTTAACGGGGCTGACGGTCAGCGTGGCGAAACGTTCTTGGCGGAAGGAAAGGCGGCATCGGCTGCCGCGCCGCCCGGCAAGCCGCTGCTGACGGGCAAAGGACTTTATTTCGCTTATGAGAAGGATGCCCCCATGGTGCTCGGAGGGCTTGATCTGGACATTCGCGAAGGCGAGCTGTTCGCCCTGTTCGGCAGCAACGGCAGCGGCAAGTCGACGCTGCTGCAGGTCATCGCGGGGGCGATCAAGCCGCTGCGGGGCAGCCTGTTCCTGGAAGGCGTGAGCCTGCTCAAGAAACGCCTCGCGGGCTCGGTCGGCTATGTCGCTCAAAATCCGCTGCTGTACTTCACGCGCGATACGGTCGGGGCGCAGCTGGACGACAGGCTGGAGCGGCTCGGCCTGGAAAAGCGGGAAAGCCGTCTCCAGGAGCTGCTGGAGCGGTTCGGGCTGGAGGGGCTGGAATCCCGCCATCCGTTCGATCTCAGCGGCGGCCAGCAGCAGAAGCTGGCCCTGCTCATCGTGCTGCTCGGCAACCCGCGCCTGCTGCTGCTCGATGAGCCGACCAAAGGGCTGGATCCGCTCTTCAAGGGAAAGCTTGCCGAGCTGCTTGCCGATCTTCGGAGGCGGGGGACGACCATTCTGATGGTCAGCCATGATGTCGAATTCGCCGCCTCCCATGCGGACCGCTGCGGACTGCTGTTCGACGGCCGCATGGCGGCGGCCGAGGATACCCGTTCCTTCATGCGGGAGAATTACTTCTATACGACTGCCGTGCAGCGGGCGGCCGGCAGCCTCTATCCGGAAGCCGTCGTCCTGGAGGACGTGCCGTTATGAGCGAATCTCTGCGCAAGGGACTGTACGTTCTCAGCTTCGGCGGAATCGCCGCGCTTCTCGTGCTCGTGCTGTGGAGGAGGGAGCTCTATCTGCCGCTCAGCCTCCTCATGATCGGGCTGGTCATGCTGCCGTTCTTCATCCGCTTCGAGCGCCGGCGGCTGCGGGCCGAGGAGCTGCTGCTGGTCGCCATGCTTGGAGCCATCGCTGCGGTGAGCCGCGTGCCGTTCGCGGCGCTGCCGAGCGTGCAGCCCGTTTCGTTCGTCGTCATCATGGCAGCGCTCGTTTTTGGAGCGGAGACGGGCTTCCTGGTCGGAAGCATCGCTGCGGTCGCCTCCAACCTGATGCTCGGCCAGGGCCCATGGACGCCGTGGCAGATGTTCAGCTGGGGCATGATCGGCTTCACAGCGGGACTGCTGAGGCATACCCGCTTCATGGCAAGCCGCTGGGGCCGCGCGGCGTTCGGCTTCGGCTGGGGCTTTCTGTTCGGCTGGATCATGAATCTATGGTCCCTGCTCGGATTTTACGACCGGCTGAGCTGGCCGGCTTTCGCGTCGGTTTATGCGGCCAGCTTTTATTTCGATCTCGCCCATGCGCTCTCCAACGTGTTCTTTCTGACGCTGTTTTCCGGCATCTGGCTGAACATATTGGGCCGGGTGAAGCAAAAGTACGGCCTGCTGGAAAACGGACGGGCCGGATAACTTGGAGCCGGAAGCATGAATCTCCGGTCTTATTCAATTCCTTCGATAAGAAGCCCGAGGCGCAAGGCAGCCAAGCTGCCCTGCGCCTTTTGCCTTTTCCTTTGCCGCCGCCAAGGAAGAAAAAATGCCGGACCGAAGGCGGCGTTGTATACAAGCGGGCAGGGAGATCCGTTATAGGGCAAGGAAGGGAGGCGCATGGTGGAGCAGAGGATGCGCGAAGCGCTTAGCAGGAAGGCAAGGCAAATCCAAGGGTATTTGATCCGTCTTGGCGCCGAACGGACGCTCGCGGAGGATATCGTTCAGGAAACCGTCTACAAGGGACTTGTCCATATGGACGCCATCCATCCGGACAAGTTTTCAGCTTGGCTGTACAAGGTCGCCTTGAATCATTATTACGACATATGCCGCAGGCAGAAGCGCATTCTGGTTCCTTATGAGGAAAGCCCGGCGGATGATGCCGGAGGAGACCCGGAACTGAGCATGCTGCGGAAAGAAAAGCGGGAAGAGATCGAGCGCGTGCTGGACCGGCTGAATCCGGTTTATAAGCAGCTGCTGATCATGAAGTATGAGCTGGACCTGAGCTATCAGGAAATCGCGGGTCTGCTCGGCATTCGAGCGGAGAAGGTGAAAACCTATCTGTTCCGGGCGCGAAAGCAATTCCAAAAGGGTTACGGAGGGATGAACGATGACGGAGGAAAAGAAGAACGATCGTGAAATGGAGTCTGACCACGGCGAGATGGGGCAGGAGAATGACGGATGGAGAGCGGATGGAGACCTTTCAGGACTTGTGCGCAAGGCGAAAAGGAAATCGCTGCTTCGCAGCGCGGTCATCTCCGCCTCTGCCGCTGTCCTCGTACTGGGGGGAGCGCTCATTGCCAATCTGCAGCTGCTTTACAAGAGCTCGGATAACGCGCTGCGCGATATTTCCCTGTTCAAGCAGATCAGCGGACCGAACTCGTACGAAGGGGGCTACCGGGTGGATTTCGGCCTGCTTACAGGGAAGCTGGACATCCAGACCTACAAGCTGATCGAGGGCGTGCCGGTCGTCCAAGGCGCCGAGCCCTATGAATACAATGTACTCGGCCATTTCTCCAAGCCGGCGGGAGGATACAATCTGGGCCTGCCGGATGCATTCATGAAGGAAGAGAAGCTGGACTACATGCGTCCTTACAATCCGAATACGGGTGAGCGCGAGATGCTCTTCTATCTCCCTGACATTTCCTACCCGCGGACGCTAAACGAGCTCCCTCAGCTGGAGGCCATGGATCCGGACAAGCTGGTCGAGCTTGCCGTTTCATTCGACAAAGCCTACACGGTCAAGGAAATCGGGGCCATGCTGCCTCCCGATGCCCATCCCGTATGGTATTGGGTGGACACCTACTCCAACCGCTACCCGTATGAAGCGAAAAAAATGCCGGATGGGAGCTCGGTCAGCCCGTTTCCGGACAGCGAAGCGGGCGTGTATGGCTTTGGCATGCACCCCGATACCGCGACGAATACGGCGGCAGAAGAGGATTTCCTGAAGCTGATTCAAGCCGGTCTCAGCCAGAAGGGGAAGTATGAGGGCGAGTACAAGCGGATTTACGATTATTTGCGCAAGGACAAGCCTGCTCCCCTGACGAGCGATGTGCGCATTTGGGGTGTCGTCGTGACGGGCACGGCAGAGAATCTCAAGGCGCTGAACGGAAAGCCTTATTTGAAAGCTGCCGTATTCGGGGCGATTGCGGACCGGTATTAGGCGGGCGTATAGTCATTTGCCCCATCCTTTTCCAGTCAGCCGCCGCAGGGCAAAAAGGTCTGGGACGACAGCGTCCCAGACCTTTTGCTGTATGTCAGTGAACGATTAAAGGCATAGATGTTCTGCCTGCTAAAACGAATAGTTGATGGAGTGGAGAAACCAGTTCAAGGTGATGATGGCTACCGCGAGATGGAGCAGGATGGGAAGCCAGGCTTTGCGCGGCAGCTGCAGATCCTGGACGAGGCTGATGACGGCCCAGATGAATATGACCAGATAGGACAGCTGAATTAGAAGCGTGGGCATACCGGATCTCCCCTTTACTTCAAGTTGATTTGAATCGCTTTTTTCTTCGGCGCTTCCGTCTCCGGCGCGGGGTGGAGCACGTCCCCGATTGCGGCGGCTGCTTGCTTGACGGTTCTCGTTACGCTGTGAAGCGCTTCTCCGACGTCATGCGCGGATTCGAAGATCGGTTCTACCGTACGGATTTTGCCTTTGACGTCGGCCGTGATCAGGTTGGCGGTATGAATCAGCTTCTTGGATTCGTCGGTCAGCCCGTGAATGGCGTTGCGGACTTCCGAGAGGGTGCGGTTGGTCTCGCCGAGAGTGCTCATGCCTTTATTGAGAATGCGGATGACGAAGAACACCAGAACGACGAAAGCGGCGGCGCTGGCCGCTATGCTCAGCGGTATGATCATGTCTCCTCCTCCTTACTAGGTAACCTATGTGCAAGCCCGGCAGATATGCCTCTCCCTTGATATCCCGGCTGCTCCCTCACGTTGCAGGAACGAGCGCAGACAGGCTTTTTGCGCCGCTTGCGGAAGCTCTATTCTTCGCAGCTATGCTGGCTTGGATGGGGAAAGACGAGGCTGAGCATTCTTGGTTTCCTGACGTATTATCTTCTGCCGGCGGAGAGCTGGGTAGGACTGCAGGGGCGGAATGTAGAATGGAATGAATTAGTCGACGGAAAGAGCAGGCGGGGACAGGATGAGCAAAGACAAGATGGATGCGGGTCACAGTGCAATCGGCAGGAGGAGAGAGCATGGCATTATGCGTTGGCATCGCGGGAGGTACAGGCAGCGGGAAAACGACCTTGAGCCGTTATTTGGCGGAAAATCTAGCGGAGTTCCGCGTCCGGGTGATTCCTATGGACAAGTTCTACAGGGATCAGCGCCCCCGGACGATCGCCCCGCTCAGCGGCCAAGAGTATGAGGACTTCAACCATCCGGACGCTCTGGATCTGGACGCGGTCGGACGGGAGCTTCGGGAGGCGCTGGAGGAAGAAGACATCGTCCTGATCGAGGGATTCTTGCTGTTTGCCGTCAAGGAATTGGCGGACATGCTGGAGTATAAAGTTTTTGTCGATTGTCCTTCCGACGAGCGGCTGGCCCGCAGGCTCGGCAAGTTCAAGAGCGGCAAATACACGCAGGAGGAAACGGTCAGGGAGTATCTGGAGCTGGTGCGGCCGCGGCATGACCGCTACGTGGAGCCGACCCGCTGGCAAGCGGATCTCGTGCTCAACGGCTCTCTTCCATCCGCGAAAGGCGGAGAGATGCTGCTGGAATGGATCCGGTTCAAAGCTTCTATGCCGATGCCGCGTTGCATTTGAGCCTGAAGCAGGGTTTAAGACTCCAAACAAGCCTTATGGGCGCTTTGGGGAAGCTTGTCTAGCCGGACCGGAGCTTTAAGCATTCTCTCGACACGAGACTCGGCAGACTGCGCTGGGTCCGGTTCGGTAAGCACACTATGCAGCACCCTAGAACAAATAAACGATCTCCACATAAAAAGAGCGGTCCCAGAAGTCAAAAAATGACTTCCGGAGACCGCTCTTTTTTGGCAGCTATGCTTGGACTTCTAGCTGGACATGGCTGCAAACGATTCTGCCGCCATCTCCAGAGTCCGGGCGATGTCGGCTTCCGCATGCGCCGTCGTCAGGAACCAGGCTTCGTACTTGGATGGCGCGAGGCAGATGCCGCGCTCCAGCATGAGGCGGAAGAAGCGGGCAAACTGCTCGCCGTCCGTATCCTGCGCCTGGTCGTAATTGGTGACCGGATGGTCGCAGAAGTGGGTGGAGAAAGCGCCGCGGATCCGGTTGACCGTCAGCGGAATGCCGTGGCGGGCCGCAAGATCGGCCAGTCCGTCCGCCAGTCCTGCGGCGAGGCGGTCCATGCGCTCATAGACGCCGGGCTCCTGCAGAACCTCCAGGCAGGCGATGCCGGAGGCGATGGAGGCCGGATTGCCGGCCATCGTGCCCGCCTGATAGGCGGGGCCGAGCGGAGCGACCTGCTCCATGATGATTTTGCGGCCGCCGTAGGCGCCGATCGGCAGCCCGCCGCCGATGATTTTGCCCAGCGCGGTCAGATCCGGCTCGATGGCGGCGTGATCCGGGAATGCGGCGAACGTCTGGGCGCTGCCGTAGTGGAAGCGGAACGCCGTAATGACCTCGTCATAGATAACGAGAGCTCCGGCTTCGCGCGTCAAGCGGCACAGCTCCTCAAGGAAGCCGGGCTCTGGCATGACCATGCCGAAGTTGCCTACGATCGGCTCCACCATGACGGCGGCCGTTTCGCCGCCCCAACGCTCCAAAGCCGCCTTCAGCGCCGGAATATCGTTGAACGGCACCGTGATGACTTCGCTGGCGATGCTCTGCGGAATGCCCGCGCTGTCCGGAATGCCGAGCGTGGACGGGCCGGAGCCGGCGGCAACGAGCACGAGATCGGAGTGGCCGTGGTAACAGCCGGCGAACTTGATGATCTTGTTGCGGCCGGTGTATGCCCGGGCGACGCGGATCGTCGTCATGACGGCCTCTGTGCCGGAATTGACGAAGCGGACCTTGTCCATGGACGGAATGGCGTCCTTCAGCATGCGCGCCAGCTTGATCTCAAGCTCCGTCGGCGTGCCGTAGAGCGTGCCGTTGGCCGCTGCCCGGCTGATCGCTTCCGTAAGATGCGGATGGGCGTGGCCCGTAATAATCGGACCGTATGCGCACAGATAATCGATATATTTATTGCCGTCGACATCCCAGAAATAAGGGCCTTCGGCACGCTTCATGAACACGGGAGCGCCGCCGCCGACCGCCTTGAAGGAGCGGCTCGGACTGTTGACGCCGCCGACGATATGCTGGAGAGCTTCGCCGTACAGCTCCTCGGAGCGCGCGCGGGAAGAGCCGGGGACGGCGAAGGGATCGGTTGAAAGGGACATGATAGGCCTCCTGGAAAGTAAGGGTTGGAATGGAGTGATAAGGGCGGCTCGGCAATTCGGAAATATCGGCCAGAGCCGCGAAAGAATGGCGGAAAGCGGGCTGCAGGCATTGGCCGGCAGGAAGCGCTCGGCTCCAGCCGGGGAGCCACCTGCCGCGCAGCCGTCAAGAAAGGAGGGCAAGACGCATCCTCGGGGGATGGTCCTGCCCTAATGGGTCCAGGCTTCAGTTCAGACGGTCGGTCGGAGATAGCCTGCTTGCAGGCAAAGGTTGATTGAGCCTTGCAGGAAAGGATGATTCAGCTTTGCAGGAAAGGTTGGTTCAGCCTTGCAGGTTAAAGGCAATCCAGGCCGGCTGCCAGCCGCAAACTTCGCGGCTACGGACTGCCTGTCCCGGCATTCGAAGCATTGTCCGCGCCGGCATTCGAAGCAGGATCCGGCTGGGAATCATCCTCCGTCAATACCTCCTGCACATAGTCGCGCAGCTTGGCTTCGTTGCGGACGGTGAGCACGGATGCGCCGCCGATCTTCTCGTCGGCCAGCAGATCGCTCGGCGGCAGCTGGGCGGTGCCCGCATTGAGGAGGCCGAAGCCGAGCTGGCCGAGCTTGAACATGTCGTCCGACGACAGATTCGTTTCGACATACGGGCTGACGCTGCGGATGATCGAGCTCAGCTTGGTGATGTTGCCGAGATCCTGCATCTTGACGGCGACCGCGCTGAGGAACTTGCGCTGGCGCTCGGTGCGGGTGAAGTCGCTCGTCGCATCGTGGCGGAATCGGACATATTGGAGCGCCTGGTCGCCGTTCAGATGCTGGTAGCCCTTCTGCAGGTCGATGTCGTAGCGGTTGCCGTCGGCGTTGTCGGTGTATTTCATCCTCTTCTCGACATCGATGTCGATGCCGCCGATGGCGTCGACAAGCGACTTGAAGCCTTCGAATTCCGTATAGATGTAATACTGGATCTCCAGCCCTGTCAGCTCGCTGATCATCTGCATCGACAGCTTGTAGCCGCCCTGCACGATCGCTTCGTTGGCGCGGCCCTTGCCGTGGCCGGGAATGCTGACGTACGTGTCGCGAAGCAGGGAGAAGAGATGGGCTTTCTTGGTGACGGGATCGATCGACAGCACCATCATGGAATCGGAGCGGGCCGGTTCATTCGGGCTCTTGTTTTCGCGTCCGTCCCCGCCCATGAACAGGATGTTCACGCGCTCCTTGCCTTCCCACTCGGGAGGCTGCTCCAGAGAGGCATTGTTCTCGAACTGGGTGAATTTGGACTTGTCCGGCGGCTTCTGGAGCTCATCCAGCGCTCTGACATTGTCGACAATATAATAGGCTATGGCAGCGGCCATAATAAGCAGGACGCTGAAGAGCACCCATAACCAAGTCCGGCGCTTTCGTTTTGGCGGCTTCGGCTTGGATGAGCCCTGCTGCCGACTTTTTCTGCTTTCCATTCGGCGGTGTAACTCCCTTCGCATGTTGAGGCTGAAATGGATTCTAACGGAACAAATCGGCAGAAAAGTCGGGATATTGAACCCCGAGGCGGCAATTGGAGCCTGTCCGACACGTTGGAGCAAGGCGGCCATGCAGCCGGCCGCCGGGTTATGGGCTCTGCTGGCCGATCCTGGGGAATGCTGTCCGGCTTGCTTCCCCTGGCTGTCGTAACATATCATAAAATTATAAATCCGGGGTCGGTTGGACGCAAGTTTTAACCGCGGGAGAGGAAATCACTCCCAATTTCCCGGGAAATGTCGAGTCGCCTTACGAGAGGAGCTACGCATGAGCAAGAAGCCGGCTATAGAGGTGCGGGATCTGCGCAAGGAATTCCGCGTGCAGAAAAACCGCGAGGGGCTGTCCGGGGCCCTCAAGGATCTATTCAAGCGCGAATACCGCGAGGTAGCCGCCGTGAAGGACATCTACTTCGAGATTCCCCAAGGGGAAATCTGCGGATATATCGGAGAGAACGGGGCTGGGAAATCGACCACGATCAAGATGCTGACCGGCATCCTCGTGCCGACATCCGGCCATTTGAGGGTCAACGGCTACGTGCCGCATAAGGACAGAGAGAAGTTTGTCGGAGGGATCGGCGTCGTGTTCGGCCAAAGATCCCAGCTATGGTGGGACATCGGCGTCGTCGAGTCGTTCCAGCTGCTGCGCAAGGTGTACCGGGTGCCGGAAGCGGACTACCGCAAGCGGCTGGATGAGCTGGTGGAGCGGCTGCAGCTGGGCGAGCTGCTGAACCGTCCCGTGCGCAAGCTGAGCCTCGGCCAGCGGATGCGCTGCGAGATCGTCGCCAGCCTGCTGCATAATCCGTCCATCCTGTTCTTGGACGAGCCTACGATCGGGCTTGATATCGTCGTCAAGACGGAAATCCGGGATTTCCTGAAAACGATGAATCGCGAACATGGCACGACCATTCTGCTTACGACCCATGATCTTCAGGATATCGAAGCGCTCTGTTCCAGAGTCATCATGCTGGACGACGGGCGCATTATTTATGACGGCGGCCTGGAAGAGCTGAAGAGCCGCTGGAGCCGCGGGCGCGAGATCGTGTTCCAGTTCGCTTCCCGGGTGCAGGCGGACCGTCTGAGGGCGCTGACCTCCGGCCTGGAAGGCGTGGAGTGGAGGCTGGACAACGATGTGACGGCCGCAATGTGGCTGCCGCATGAGGTCAACGTGTCCGAAGCGCTCGCCCGAGTCGTCGGCGACGCGGGCCTGGAAATCCGCGACATGAAGATCATCGAGACGAATACCGACGAGATCGTGCGCGAAATCTACCAGTCCGGCGATGCCCAGTCTCCGGGCAAGGCGAGGGCGGCGGAGCTTGCCGGAGAAACACCGGACGATTCCGGCCCGGATGACGAAGGACGCTCGATGCATGCGCCGGCCGCCGCGGATAGCGTGAATGCGGAAGCCTTGGGCGGAGGATCGCCGTCCATGCAACTGGAGGAGGCATCCGCCTCCGCGGCCGGACCTCCGCAGCCGGCGGGGCGGGACGCCCTGGATCCGGACGACCGGGACGGCGGGGAAGCCTTGGGCGATGCCGATGCCGGAACGCCTGTCCTCGCAGGGGCGAAAGGGAAGGGGCCGGTGAACCGTGGCTAGCGCCTATCTGGACCTGATCCGGATCCGCTTCCTGATGATGCTCGCTTACCGCGTTAACTATTACAGCGGCATCATTATTTATGCGATTAACATCGGGGCCTACTACTTCCTGTGGGGGGCCATCTACGGGGCGCAGGAAACGCTGGGCGGATTCACGGTCAGCCAAATGACCACCTACGTCGCCGTATCCTGGATGGCCCGAGCCTTTTATTTCAATAATCTGGACCGGGAGATCGGCAACGAAATCCGCGACGGCAGCGTGGCGATCCAGATGATCCGGCCCTACAACTACCTGGTCGTCAAGATGATGCAGGGGTTCGGGGAAGGCATCTTCCGCTTCCTGCTGTTCATGATTCCCGGCATGGCTCTGGCCTGCCTGCTGTTCCCGGTGAAGCTTCCGTCCGATCCCGGCATCTGGGCGGTGTATCTGGTCATGCTGTTCTTCAGCTTCCTGATCAACTCGCAGATCAACATCCTGACCGGCCTGGCGGCGTTCTTCGTCGAAAGCAGCGAAGGCATGATGCGGCTGAAGAGGGTGGCGGTCGATCTGTTCTCGGGCGTCATCGTCCCAATCAGCTTTTTTCCCGGCTGGCTGGAGGGAGCCATGAGATGGCTGCCTTTCCAGGCGATCACCTATCTGCCCAGCTCGGTGTTCACGGGCAGGACTCCCGCCGGCGAGATCGGCGGCGTCCTGGGCCTGCAGCTGCTCTGGTTTCTCATTCTGCTGCTGCCGATCGCGCTCGTATGGCGTTCCGCGCGAACCCGGCTGTTCGTACAGGGGGGCTGAGCGATGAAGCTGCGTTTCTATTTGTCGCTGCTGATGGACTACTTCAAAAACTACGCCAAAACAAAGCTGACGTACCGGGCCGACTTCTGGATCGAGGTGCTGTCGGATCTCAGCTTCCAGGCGGCCAACCTCATCTTCATCCTGGTCGTCTTCCAGCATACGCCGACGCTCGGCGGCTGGAGCGAGGCGGAAGTCATTTTCGTCTACGGGTTTTTCATGGTGCCGTTCGGCATCTTCGGAACGTTCTTCAATCTGTGGAATTTCAGCGACCGCTACATTACCAAGGGCGAGATGGACCGGGTGCTGACCCGCCCCGCCCACAACTGGTTCCAGGTGACGCTGGAGAATATGGATCCGCCTTCGCTCATCGGTTCCCTGGCGGGCATCGCCATCATGGTCTCCTGCTGGCTGAAGCTGGGCTTGCCCCTGGAGTGGTGGGACATTCCCGTCATGATTGTGCTTGTGCTCGGGGCGGTGCTCGTGTATGGAGGCATCTATACGGCCTTGACGGCCATCTCGTTCTACTCGGATGCGCCGACCGGCATTCTGCCGCTGATGTTCAATATCCAGAACTACGGACGCTATCCTGTCAATATCTACAATAAAGTCATCCGCTTTCTGCTCACCTGGCTCATCCCTTTCGCCTTCGTGGGCGTCATCCCGGCTTCGTATTTCCTCGGAGACCATGGAGACGGATTGTCGCAGCTCGCGCTGCTGACGCCGGTTGTCGGCATCGTCTTCATGACGATCGGCATGGCCGTATGGAACCACGGGGTCAAGAGATACCGGGGCGCAGGCTCGTAGCCTTGAGAGCCGCCTTGCATGAGGCGGCAGGCTGCCGCAGCGGAACGGATGTCACGCAAAGGGACGAGAGTCCGCCAAGGAGGAACCATCATGTCAGCCACGCTAGCGCCGGGACAGCCGGCGCCTGATTTCACGCTGCCCGCTGCGGGAGGAGAGCAGGAGACCGTCACCCTGAGCCAATACCGCGGACGAAAGGTCATTCTGTATTTCTATCCCAAGGATCTGACTTCGAGCTGCACGCAGGAGGCTTGCGATTTCCGCGACGCCTGGCCGGATTTTGACGGCCAGAGAGCCGTCATTCTCGGCATCAGTCCGGATCCCGTCAAGTCCCATCACCGATTCCGGGACAAGCACGGGCTCCCGTTCCCGCTGCTGTCGGATCCGGAGCATGCCGCCTGCGAAGCCTATGGCGTCTGGCAGCTCAAGAAGCTGTACGGCCGGGAATATATGGGCGTGGTCCGGTCGACCTTCCTCATCGACGAGGAAGGCCGTCTCGTCAAGGAATGGCGGGGCGTCAAGGTGAAGGGACACGCCGCCGACGTGCTGGCAAGCCTTGCGCCGGATCCCGGCTAAAGGGAATGAATTCCCGGAGCTTCGGCTCTTGAACATCTATAAGGCCGCGTTTGCGGGCAGATCTCGTCTGCCGCAAACGCGGCTTTTGTGCTGCAGTGGTAAATAACTCCTTTTTGGGACATAGTAGACATAAAGGGAACTCCAAGGGGGATAAGGCATGAGGAGCGGATGGAAGAGAATCGGGCCGGGTGCGGCAAAAATGGGGATCGGCCTCTGCGCGGCGCTGCTTCTCTTGCAAGCGCTGCCTGCGCGCGCAGACGCCCTCAAAGCGAAGGTGCCGGTCCGGACAGCTTCAGCCGAGGCCCCGGCCCGCCCGCTCATTCTCGCGCACAGGGGAGCTTCGGCTTATGCGCCGGAGAACACGCTGGCGGCTTTCGATCTGGCTGTCCGCCAGGGAGCCGATTATATCGAGCTGGATGTCCAGCTGTCCGCAGACGGAATCCCGTTTGTGCTGCACGACGAAAACCTGGAACGGACGACCGGCGGCAAGGGAAGGGCCTCGCTCCGCACGGCGGATGAGCTGATGCGGCTTGACGCCGGAGCCTGGTTCTCTCCCCGCTTCGCCGGACAGCGGATTCCGCTGCTCGAGGATGTGCTGCTGCGTTATTACAACCGCATCGGCCTGCTCATCGAGCTGAAGGATGCCGATCGGCAGCCGGGCCTCGTGCAGGCGGTGGCGGAACTCATGAGACGCTGCGGCATCAACGGCGAAATCCGGCTGCAGGATGCGGTGAACGGCCCGCCCTGGAAGAAAGAGCCTGTCATGATCCAGTCGTTCCACATTCCCGCGCTCAAGCAGGTCCATGCCTTGCTGCCGTCGATCCCGCTGGGCGTGCTGATCTCGGAAGACAAGGAGCTGACTCCTGCAGCGCTGCACGCCATGGCGGAATGGGCCGATTATGCCAATATCCGCAAGCAGCTCGCCAAGCCGCTCAAGGTGAAGATGATCCACGACAGCGGCCTGCATACGTTCATCTGGACGGTGGACAGCAAGCGGCAGGCGCTCAAGGCGGCGGCGGCGGGGGCGGACGGCATCCTCACGGACGACCCGGAGGCTTTGGGGTCGTTCTGGTCGCAGAGAAGGCCGAAGCCGGGCTTGAAGAAGTAGCGGCAGCGGGCGGGAAATGGATGGGACAAGCTTGTCATAGAGCCGGACCCTCTCACATAGAATCTAGCAAAGAGGATTCGTTTTTCATAGAAAGGGTGCATCCATTCATGGGAAAAAGTACGCTTCGATTGATGGCAGCCGCTGCGGCGCTGCTGACAGGATTGACGGGATTCGGCAGCGAGTGGACTTCTCTCGCTCCAGGCAGGGCGCTGACAGCGGAACCGCCTGCAGCGATGGCCGCGGCTTCAGTACCGTCCGCTTCGGATGGAGCAGCCGCTCAAGCGGGCCAGGCGCTTCCGCCGGGAGCGGCCTCCGCTGCTGCGGGACAAGCCGGGTCCGGCAATTCAGGCGGAGCGGCCGCAGGATGGAACAGCATCGCCTTGTCCGGCATGACGGAGAAGCAGCTGATCGCGGCATTGGAGCGGGCTTCCGGCGCCGGACAGGACGGGGGGACAGCAGACGCGGCTCAGGCAGGCCAGGGTGATTCCGGCACGGCGCCTGAAGCGGACAAGGAAGCTACGGCAGAGGCTGGCGGAACGGCCGGGACGAGCGCCGCGGCTTCTGCTGCAGGCACGGGCAAGAGCGCAGCTCCGGAGCGTCCCGCCAAGCCGACCGTTTACCTGACCTTTGACGACGGGCCGAGCATCTACACGCCTCAAGTGCTGGATATATTGAAGAAAAATGGAATCAAGGCGACCTTCTTCATGGTCGGCCGCCATGTCGAGGAGCGTCCGGATCTGGTGCGCAAGGTCAAGGCGGCCGGCCATTCCATCGGCAACCATTCCTACGATCATGTCTACTCCGAGATTTACGGCAGCTTCGCCGGTTATGCGGAGCAGACGGTGCGGACGGAGAAAGCGCTGCTGGAAGCGGGAGTGGCGACGGATCTGGTGCGGGCTCCAGGGGGCACGTACAGCAACTTCGACTCGGGTTATTTCGAGGCGATGAAAAATGCGGGCTACAAGATGGTGGACTGGAATGTGGACAGCGGCGACTCCAAGCGAGCCGGAGTGCCGGCCAAGGAAATCGTCGCCGGCGCGACTTCGGCGCCGCTGAAGCATGAGATGACGATCCTGCTGCATGACGGCACCGGCCATGCCGAGTCGGTCAAGGCTCTTCCGGCCATTATCGCTTACTACAAAGACAAGGGCTACAGCTTCGCTGCCGTCACTCCTTCCGCCGAAGTTCCTTTGTTCCCGCTGGCAAAGCAGCTCAAATGGCAGCGGCCCGCGCCGCTTCCAGGCGAAGCGGCCGCCTTCGCGGCGGAGAGCGGCAAGCTGAGGGCGAGCCAGTCCTGGCTGGCCGCAGACGACGGGGACAAAATCTCGGTGCCGGCGATAGCTCCTGTCGGCCGGACGCAGCCGCACAGCCTTCCTGCAAATTCTGCCGGCAGCGGTAAAACGGAAAAGGGAAAGGCGTACGGCACTCTCGATGCGGATCTTCTCCTTCATACTCCGCTCGGAGATCTGAAGCTTGCTTACGGCGACTATTCGCTGCATGGAGACAAGCTGTCCGTACCGGTCCGCCGCGTCGTCGAAGGGCTCGGAGGCTCGGTGCAATGGGATTCCGCGTCAGGAACCGCCGCCATCACCGCCGGCAGCGGCGCAAGCGGCAGCCTGCAGCGGGAGCTCGTGTTCCAGCAGCCGGCCGGCACGCTGCGGGCGCCGCTGACCGACCTGCTGGAGCTGCTCGGACAGCGTGCCGTGCAGATGAGCAGCTCGGCCGGGCTTGTCGAGGTGTGGACGGACGTGGCTCTGGATTCCGGCAAGGCGGCCGCTTAAAGGATAGTGAAGAAGCCGGGCTGATAGCGGCGGCTTATAGCAGAGGCCGCAGCAGAGGGGAAAGCAAAGGTTGATTGCAAAGATGGATTGCAAAGGCTGATTGCAAAGATGACAGAGAGGGAAAGCAGATGCTGATTGCAAAGACGGATTGCAGATGCCGATAGAGGCTGATAAAAGAGGGGACATCAAGAGGCCGGAAGCAGAGGCCATGTGCAAAAGCAAATTGCAAATGCCATCGCAAAAACGATCGCAAAGCCATCGCAAAAACGATCGCCAATGCCATCGCAAAAACGATCGCAAAGCCATCATTAAAATCTCAAAAGCAAAGGCCAACCGGATTTCCGGTCGGCCTATTTGCCGTATTCCTTTCTTTTTCAAATCCGGCTGTGCATTGGGATGAAAAGTGCTTGAAAACGGATTGATGGAGAAGGCTCGTTCCATCCCCGATTGCAGCCGGGACCCTTCCGGGCCTTGCTCGGAGGCGGAAGGCAGCCATACGACGGCAAGCGGAAAAGCATCCCATGCGGAAGGGAGCGGCACGACCGCTGCCGGCAAGGCGGCCCATTCCTCGGGCTGCGGCACCCAGTCCATTGCGGACATCGCTCACGCGGAAACGGTCGGGAACGTGGCGAGCGGCTCGGCGACCCATGCCGAAAAAAGGCCAAGACCGGCGGCGGTCCCGGCTTTTTTTTGCATTTCGTTAGAACTCCAGCAACCGATAGAGCTCGGCGTCGGCCAGCCCGGTTCTGCAAGCTGAAGCTGAGAGGAAGAAAGAGGAGGGATCCGTTCTATTCCGCGATCCTGGGCTTCGGGGTCTATTTCTTCCTTGCGGTGGAGAGACTGATAGCATGAAAGATTCATAGAATCCGGAAAAAGCAGGAGGAATCGAAATGCTGAACAGGGAACCGCAGCCGCAGGAGACGCCCGGTCATCGTCCGAACGGGACGGAGGAGTGGCCGGAGCCGAAGCAGGCGCTCATCGCGCGCTTGGAGGCTCGCGCCGAGAGCGTGCTGCTGGGCAAAAGGGAGACGATCGGACTCGCTGCCGCGGCGATGCTGGCGGGCGGCCATATTTTGCTGGAGGATGTGCCGGGAGTCGGCAAGACGCTGCTGGCCCGCGCGCTCGCGCGGCTGACGGGAGGACGCTTCCAGCGCATCCAGTTCACTTCGGACCTGCTGCCGGCCGATGTGACGGGAGGCTCGGTATGGGACGGCAGAGCGGGCGAGTTCATCTATCGCGAAGGTCCGATCATGGCCAATATCGTCCTGGCCGACGAGATCAACCGCACATCGCCTCGAACGCAGTCGGCGCTGCTGGAGGCGATGGAGGAGAGATGCGTCACTGTGGACGGGACAACCCGGCGGCTGCCGGAGCCTTGGCTGCTGATCGCCACCCAGAATCCGCTTGACGACGAAGGAACGCATCCGCTGCCGGAGGCGCAGATGGACCGCTTCATGATGAGGCTGTCGATCGGCTATCCGGATAGCCGGGACGAGGTGCGGATGCTGGAAATGATGGCGGCGGGCGAGCAGCGCCAGCCGGAGCTGCTGCGGCCGGTCGTCTCCGCGCGGCAGTGGCAAGCCATGGCGGAGGAGAGCCGGACGGTGCATTGCAGCCCGGAATTGCTCGCTTATATCGTACGCGTCGTCCAGGCAACGCGCATGGCCCCGGAGCTTACGCTCGGCGCGAGCCCGAGGGCGTCGCGGGATTGGCTGCGGGCGGGCCAGGCAATGGCTTACGCGGCAGGCCGGGATTACGTGCTGCCGGATGATCTTAAGGCCGTCGCGGCTGCGGTGCTCGCCCACAGGCTGTGCGCCCGGGACGGATACGGACAGCCGGACCCGGCAGCAGCGGCAGGCGCGCTGTTCCGCATTCTGGGCTCCGTGCCGGTTCCCGGTTCCCGGGGGGCGAAGCCGTGAGCGCGGCCGGGAGCGGTGCGGGAGGGCGGGGACCGCATGCGGCCGGGCTTCCGCCGGCAGGCGGAATGGGGAGCGGAAAGATGCATGCAGCCGGAAGCCCGACGATGAACGGAGCCGGTTATTCGGCTGCGATGGGAATTGCGGCGCAAGGCGGCACGGCGGTGCCGGGAGCGGGAAGCATGCCGTCTCAAGGAATTTTAGATGCTGGAGGTGGGGGCATGGCCGCATCCGGCTCTGGGGGCATCTTGCAGGTAGGCGGAGGCGCGGCGGCATTTGGCTCGGGAAGCCAAATGCAGGGCAGCACCGCCAAAGCGCAGCTTGGAGCGGGGAGCCGTGTGCAGGGGA
>NZ_BIMD01000048.1 GCF_004000905.1 Paenibacillus humicus NBRC 102415 | reverse complement strand
CAAGCCCGGCAAGCCGCTGCGCCCAAGGCCGCTCGGCAAGCCGCCGCTCCTCCCATCGCTGTTGAACCCAGGTTCCTGTGAACTTGGCCGATACCTCGGTAGGAGCCCGGCTTCAAAGGCGACCGCTGCCGCTTTTCCGGATGCGGCGGCCCGCCTTCGCTGGCTAAGCAGCGGGCAGGAGCGAGCCGGCCGTGCGGCTGGGCAGCGCGGCAAGGGAAAGCCGGCCGCACCGTGAGTCCGGCTTAAAGAGAGCAAAAGCATAGCTGCGCCAATGGCGAGCCCGCTGACGATGCAGGCAAGGCTGCGCCGGCAGGCCGGCGCTGCTGCAAGGAGAAGCAAGACCTGCAGCCATAGCCAAGCTCCTTAGAGCCCGTCCTCTTTGGACCAGCGGGGCTCCGGTCCCGCATCGGGGAAAATAAGCTCGGACTCGAAGCCTGCCTTGAGAAGCTGCTCCAGCAGGTATTCCTCGGGTGTTCCTTCGACGCCGGGATACCCGCGCCGGGTATAGATATGCTCGGCGTCCGGGAACTCGTCGCGCAGAATGCCGCGGATGCGTCTGCCGGAAGAATCGTTGTCGGTGAAGATGTAGACCTGGCTGCCGCCGGCCTGCTTGCGAAGCGTCTCCAGCTGCTTCGAGCCCGGAGTGCCGAAGGTGCACAGGATCGGAACTTCTTCCGACAGCACGCGCCGGAGGCGGCTCCGGTCGTTTTTGCCCTCGACGATGATGACGGCTTCTTCCACGGGAATCGCCTCCTTATCCACTAAGATTAACCTTGGAGCGCCGGTTATTCAACGCCGCCCGGTTGTCTTTGCCCCAAAAAAAGGAGGCCTGCCGAATTCGGCAGGCCTCAAGTTTTATGAGAGCGGGAAACCAGTTCTCATATCGTCATTAGAAGCAGAAGCTGCTGATGATGATAACGAGCAGAATGAACAGAACGAGGATTGCGCCAGTGGAAGTCCAGACTCCTCCCACTGCTCCGCCTACGGGAGCACAGCCTACACCTGCACCTTCGACATAAGACATTGTATTGGTCACCCCTTTGCTGCTTGGTGGGGTCATCCGGCCGCCGTCCCGCGGGCAACGAGCTGGCGGTCCGTCAGACATGGTTCAGTATATGTCCCTGCATGGTACCCGCCCTGTGCATTCACCCAGTTCTCGGCAATTGGGCGGATGGCGCTGCGGGAATCCGGTTCCGGCCTCCCCCTCCGTGGAAGGGAAGGACGGCGACAGCGAGCATGAGGAAGACGAAGGAAATGTAGTACGGCGAGACGATATGCCGGACCTGGCCGGCGATCATAGGCCCGAGGAAAGCTCCGATGGAGAAGGCGATCGACAGGATCGAGAACGTGCGGCCGTACCGCTCGCTTCCGCTCAGCTCGATAAGCAGCGTCGAGAGGGCGGGGAAGATGACGCCTTTGGCCATGCCGACGACGAGAAGCATCGACACGAGCGGGGCATTGAATCCGGCTGCGATGCCGAAATAGGCGATGGCCAGCAGCAGGGCGCCCCAAAGCGTGCGGCGGAATGCCGGAATGCGGTTCAGGAACAGCATGCTCAAGGTGATGAGGCCGCCCGCGCTTACGACCGAGAACAGCCATCCGGTACGCATCATGCCCTCGGAAGTGGTGGACATGAGCGGGAGCTCGAAGCTGAGAATTCCTTGCGAGCAGCTGATGGCGACGGGAAGCAGGAAGACGATCCACGGGAACCCGCCGGAGTCGCAGACAGGGACGGCCGCCGCCGAAGCGAGCGCCGCCTTTGGCGGAGCGTGGCTCAAGGACCGCGGTCCCGCCGGCAGCACGGCCGACTCCTTGCGGTCGCGGATGAACAGAAGCGCGCAGATGCTGGTGCCGATCAAGATCCAGCCCAGCAGGTAAAAGGCGCTGGAGAAGCCGATGCGGGCGACGAGAAAGGCCCCCGCCGCGGGCGAGACGACCGACGCGAGCGTGTGGACAAAGCCGCTGCCGCTCATCAGCTTGCCCTGCTGGAGAGCGTTCGCCGCCATTCTGGCCAGCAAGGCGCTGCAGGCAGGAGACAGGAAGGCCAGGACGAAACCGCTGATCGAGCGGAGAACGAGCAGCTGCCATGGATTTGCGACCTGAGCCTGAAGCAGGAGGATGACGCCGGCTCCGAGCAGGCTGAAGACGATGAACATGCGGCTGCCGAAGCGGTCGATGCCGAAGCCGGCGATGATGTTGCCCGGCAGATGGGTGAGGGAGTACATGCCCATCATCAGTCCGATGAACGAAGGCGCGGCCCCCAGCGAGACGGCGTACGGAGTCAGGATGGGGTACTGGGCATGCAGATCGAAAAAGGCGACGAATAAAAACAGGTACAGCCACATGGCGGTTCTCACGTTGTTGCCCTCCTTCAGGCTTGCGGACTCGGCTTGTTCAGGACTTTACTACTTGTACGCCCTTGCGGGACAGGATATGCTTTATCGCCGCCTCTGCGGCCGCGTTTACGCTCCCGGCAGCGTCGGTTATAATGGGACTATTGACCGCGGGGCCGGATGCCGGCCCGGGGAACGCGGATATGCGACAGGGGGCATGGCGCGTCATGGACAGCTTGGGTTACGATTATGAGACATGGAGCACTTTTTTCAAGGAGAACTGGCTTGTGCTCGCGGTAGGACTCGTCATCCTGCTGCTGGTCATCGGCATTGTGCGGACCGTGGCGAAATGGGCGCTTGCGGCGGTCATCGTCATCGGCCTTGTGCTGTACAGCGGCTACAACCTGCAGGATCTGAAGGGTCTCGGAGGCAAGGTCCGCGATCAGGCGGTGACCGCCATGGCCGGGGAAGCGGGCAGCGCCCAGTACATGGACAACGGCGACGGCACCTACACGGTCAAGACCGACAATCTGGAGCTCAAAGGAAAAAAGGGCGAGGATAAGGTGAATGTATCGTTCAAGGGGGCTCCGCTCGGAACATGGAGCATCGACGGCACGATCAGGGCGCTGATCGAAGGCGCCCGGGGTAAGTAGCCTCAGAGACGCCGATGGCGGAGAGAGCGGACGCTCTTTCCGCAGCGAAGCATAGGACTTCGCCGTAAAAGGACAACAGGGGAGGGGGCATGCACATGTCTACGGCCATCATCCAGAACAGTCTCCAGCCGCTCCTTGACCTGGAGCCGGTATCGCTTGCCGTGCTGCTTGTCATCGCCGTTTCCCTGCTTCAAGGCTTCGGAAGAGGGGCGAGGAATTCCTCGCAGCGGCTGTTTCATTTCATTTGGGAAGGGGTGCTGCTGATTGCGGCGCTGGCCGGCGCGGCCAAGCTGGCGCAGCTGCTCTCCTCTCCCGCCAGCCGCTGGCTTCAAGCCCATGTCCATCTCCCGCAGAAGGAGATGGCCGGCCTGGAGCAGGCCTGGTATACGTTCCTTACGAGCGTGAGGGACCTGCCTCTGCTTCGCTTCGGCGTTTTGTTCCTGATCGGCTATGCGCTGCTCCGCCTGCTGCTGTCGACCCTGACGCCTCTTGCGTGGAGAGCGTTCGGAGCGGCGGCTTATCCTGCCCGCGAAGCAGAGGAAGGCGTCGAAGAAGCCCGCAGCGGCCGTTCAAGCAGCCGCGCCGCGGGAGCCGTCATCGGCGGCCTGCACGGGGTCGGCCGCTCGTTCGTGCTTCTCGCCCTGCTGTTTCTCTATGTATCCGTATTTCCAACGGCTCCGTTGGCCGGGAACATCGAGAGCTCCCCGGTCTACCGCCAGGCGGCGGACAAGCTGCTGCAGCCGGTTGCCGGAGGTCTGCTCGCAGGCAGCGGTCCGGTCATTACGGAAGCGGTCGGCAGCGAGTTCCAGCAGGTGCTGCAGCGGAGATACGAGATCATCGACTCCAACATCCCGGCCGATATCGGAGACGCCGCCAGGAAGGTCGCAGCCGGCGCAGGCAGTGACCGGGATAAGGCGGAGCTTCTCTACGAATGGCTCGGCAAGCGGATCGCCTACGATTGGGACAAAGCGGACAATTACACGTCCAAAGGCATATGGAAAGAGCAGACGCCGGAGGAAACGTTCAAGTCCCGCAAGGGCGTATGCATCGATACGGCTCGCCTGTACGCGGTCATGGCGCGCTCGGCCGGACTGGAGGTCCGGGTCGTGACGGGGCTTGGAGCCGACGGCCGCGGAGGGTTCGGCAGCCATGCCTGGAATGAGGTCAAGCTGATGGACGAAGGCGGCAAATGGATTCCGCTTGATGCGACCTGGGCTTCGACCGGCGATTGGTTCGATTCGGCGGATTTTGACAAAACCCATGTCAGAAAGATCTGAATTGGTTTGGAAGTAAACATTTTTGCATTCGGATAATGACTTGATAGATAAGGGTTTTTCGGATCCAAGCACTCCTTAGGAGTGCTTTTTTTTGTTTTCCGGAATATCTGTTGGCAGAATAAAAATATGTTGCGCTATGGAAACTTTATTGTATACTATAAAAAATAAGTCTTATGGCCAACTGAAGGGATGTCCACGGAGGCATCATGGCGCGGTCGAGGGGGAGAGGGATTTGAAGGCAGGAAGATGGAGAAGGAGAGTGGAGAGGCTGGCTCTGACAGGCTTGCTTCTGTCCGTGCTCATGGTTGCCCAGGCCTGTTCGGGCTCCGGCGATGCCGGAGCCGGGAAGAGCGGGGGCGAGCTGGCCGTGACGGCGACGACGGGAATGATCGCGGACGCTGCCGAGGCGGTAGGCGGTGACCGGGTGCGCGTGGCGGCGCTGATGGGACCGGGCGTAGACCCCCATCTGTACAAGGCTTCGCATGGGGATATGGTCAAGCTCGACAAGGCGGACATCGTCCTGTACGGAGGTCTGCATCTCGAAGGAAAGATGACCGAGGTGCTGCATAAGCTCGGCCGCTCCCGGACGGTTGTCGCTGTTACGGACGGAATCCCGCAGGGGAAGGTGATGGAGACCCAGCCCGGCAGCCCGGATCCTCATGTCTGGTTCGATGCGGAGCTGTGGATGCATGCGGTGGAGAAGATCCGGGATACGTTTGCGGCGAAGGATCCAGAGCACGCCCAGGCTTATCGGGAGCGGGCCGACGCTTATCTGGCGGAGCTGCGGAGCCTCCATCAGTATGCTTCCGACAAGCTCGCTTCCATTCCGGAGCGGCAGCGGGTGCTCGTGACCGCCCATGACGCCTTCGGCTATTTCGGACGGGCCTACGGGCTGGAGGTGAAGGGGCTGCAGGGAATGAGCACGGCATCGGAGTTTGGCTCGAAGGATGTCGCCGAGCTGCGGGACTATCTGGTGGCCAACGGCATTCCCGCCGTCTTCGTCGAATCGAGCATTCCTCGGAAGTCGATCGAATCGGTCATGGAAGGGGCCGGCCGGATGGGCCATAAGGTCGTCATCGGCGGCGAGCTGTTCTCCGATGCGCTCGGAGAAAAGGGAACTCCGGAAGGAACGTATATCGGCATGTTCCGCCACAATGTCGACACCGTCGCAGAGGCTTTGAAGGGAGAGAGCGGATTATGAACGCATATGAAGAGGCCGCAGCCGATAGGGACATTCAAGACGCGGGAAAGCCGAAGCGCATCGTCCTCGAAGTGGCAGGGCTGAGCACGGCTTACCGGAACCGTTCCGTGCTGCGGGAAGTTACGTTCGCGGTTCCGGAAGGGGAGCTTGTCGCCATCGTCGGACCGAACGGAGCCGGCAAGTCGACGCTGATCAAGAGCATTCTCGGCCTTACGCCGACGCTTGGAGGAGAAGCGAAGGCATTCGGCGAGACCATCGATGCCGCCCGCAAGCGGATCGGATATGTGCCGCAGCGCGAGTCGGTCGATTGGGACTTTCCGACGCATGCGCTCGATGTCGTCATGATGGGACGGTACGGGCGGCTGGGCTGGTTCCGCCGTCCCGGCCGCAAGGAGCGTGCCGTCGCTCTGGAGTGCCTGAGGGGGGTCGGGATGGAGGCATTCGCCGAGCGCCAGATCAGCGAGCTGTCCGGCGGCCAGCAGCAGCGGGTGTTCCTGGCGAGGGCGCTGGCGCAGGATGCGGATCTCTACTTCATGGATGAGCCGTTCGCCGGCGTCGACGCGGCGACGGAGAAAGCGATCGTCGAGCTGCTCCGCAAGCTGCGCGCGGACGGGAAGACGGTCATCGTCGTCCACCATGATCTGGCGACCGTTCCGGAGTATTTCGATTCCGTGCTGCTCCTGAATGTAACGGTCCAGGCTTTCGGCCCTACCGCCAAGGCATTCACGGAGGAGAACCTCCACCGCACGTACGGTGGACGGATCGGATTTGCCGGGGCAGGCGCCGCTGCCGCCGCCAGCGGGAGGCAGGATGATCCGGCTCCGCGGCAGGATGCCGTCCATACGTTCCAGGGAGGCGGGCGGCTATGACCGGGTTATGGGCTTCCATCGAGGCGCTGGCCTCCGACCCCAACCTGCGCTGGATCGCGCTCGGCTGCATGCTGCTCGGCCTGAGCAGCGGCATGATCGGCTGCTTCGCCTACTTGCGCCGGCAGAGCCTGATGGGCGATACGATCGCCCATACGGCGCTTCCCGGCATCTGCGTCGCTTTCCTGCTAACGGGGGTCAAGTCGCTGCCGGTATTCATGCTCGGCGCCGTGGTTGCCGGCATCGCCGGCACGCTGGCGATCCGCCTCATCACCTCGCGCTCGCGGATCAAGGCGGATGCGGCGATGGGCATCGTGCTCTCCTCGTTTTTCGGCATCGGCATCGTGCTGCTGACGATGATCCAGCACAGCGGAGACGGGAGCCAGAGCGGCCTCGACAAGTTCCTGTTCGGCCAGGCGGCTTCCATGGTGGGCAGCGACGTGCGGCTGATGGCCGGAGTCTGCCTGCTGCTGGCTGCCGTATGCACGCTGCTCTTCAAGGAGTTCAAGCTGCTGTCGTTTGATCCCGCCTTCGCCAAGGGAGCGGGATTCCCGACGGGGCTGCTCGATTTTATGATGCAGGCGCTCGTCGTCGTGGCCGTCGTCGCCGGCATCCAGGCCGTCGGCGTCGTGCTCGTCGCCGCCCTGCTCATCACTCCGGCCGTATCGGCCCGCTTTTGGACGGAGCGGCTCGGCAGGATGATCCTCCTGTCAGGGCTGTTCGGGGCTGTCAGCGGCTTGCTTGGAGCCTGGATCAGCTCGCAAGTGAGTCAGCTCCCGACCGGCCCGGTCAGCGTGCTGGCGGCAGCGGCGATCTTTCTCTTGTCCGTCGCCTTCGGCAGCCGCAAGGGGCTCGTTGTCGTCGCGCTGACCCGGAGGGGCATGCGGCGCAGCCTGGAGCCGGCAGCATCCGCAAGCAAGGCAAAGGAGGCCGGCTGACATGATGGACTTCTGGATTCTGCTGACCGGCTCTCTGGCCGCCGTGAGCTGCGCCGTGCTCGGCTGCTTCCTCATCCTGCGCCGCATGGCTCTGATCGGAGATGCCATCAGCCACTCGGTCTTGCCGGGAATCGTCATCGCTTATATGTTCAGCGGATCGCGGGATTCGATCCTGATGCTCATCGCCGCCGCCTTCATGGGGCTGCTCTGCGTCTTTCTCATCCAATGGTTCAACCAGCGCGGGATCCAGAGCGATGCCTCGATCGGCGTCATCTTCACCTCGCTGTTCGCGATCGGAGTCGTGCTCATCAGCCTGAACGCCAGACAGGTCGACCTCGACCTGGACTGCGTCCTCTACGGGGAGATCGCTTATGCGGCATGGAATACGCTCGAGATCGGCGGGGTCGGCATCGGGCCGCGCTCCGTATGGCTGCTCGGGGGAGCGCTGACGCTGATCCTCGCCGTCATCGGACTGTTCTACAAGCAGTTCAAGCTGTGCGCGTTCGACCCGCTGCTGGCGGCGGCGCTAGGCATTCCGGCCGCCCTCTTCCATTACTTGCTGATGGGCCTCGTATCGGTCACGACGGTGAGCTCCTTTGAAAGCGTAGGCGCGATTCTCGTCGTCGGACTGCTCGTCATTCCGCCGTCCACCGCCTATCTGCTCACCGACCGCCTCGGCAGGATGATCGCGATCAGCGCGGCGTGCGGCGTGCTCTCCACGTTCCTGGGCTTCCTGCTCGCGGTATGGCTGGACGCTTCCATCGCCGGCTGCATCGTGGCGGCCGCCGCGGCATTGTTCGCGGCCGCCTTCGTCCTCTCGCCGAAGCATGGCCTCATGGCGGGACGGCTGCGGCGGAGACGGAGAAGCCTGGAGGGAGCCGCCTGAGCGGCTCTCTTCTTTTGCGGCTCTTTCTCCCATCGATGGCAGACGGCCGGATGCCGGCCTGCCGTCGATGTTTTTTATTTACGCAGACGAAAAGAGCGGCTCCGTAGCCAAAATACCATGCAGATGCGCCAAAATAGGCAGGCGCGCGGCCGCAGCGCCTCGGCGTATAATGAATCCAGCCGGCTGAATCGCATTTGGAATCCTTGTCCGATATGGTAAAATATCAAGCAACACCATCTGGCAGGGAGGAACATATGAGAGATTACAAACTGCTTGCCCTCGATATGGACGGGACGCTGCTGACGGACGAGCAGACGATAAGCGAAGAGAACGCGGAGTGGATCCGCCGGGCGATGGAGGCGGGAA
Organism: Paenibacillus humicus NBRC 102415; assembly: GCF_004000905.1. Classification (GTDB taxonomy): domain Bacteria; phylum Bacillota; class Bacilli; order Paenibacillales; family Paenibacillaceae; genus Paenibacillus_O; species Paenibacillus_O humicus. Next base: position 28,967 of record NZ_BIMD01000048.1, on the reverse strand, counting down.
TAACCGTTTGCTTCTCGACCGGAAGGGGCTTCCAGGGAGCTTTGCCGTTCGCGGAGCAGCTCGGGCTGGACACCCCGATGATCACGGTCAACGGAAGCGAGATCTGGAGCAAGCCGCATGTGCTCTACCGGAGGACGCTCATGAACGCCTCGGAGATCAAGCGTCTGCACAGGCTTGCCGTCCAGCATGCGGAGCCCTGGTTCTGGGGATACTCCGTCGAGGGCGTCTTCAACAAGGAAAAGTGGATCGAGCCGGCGGACGGCTACGATAATTTCCACTGGCTCAAATTCGGCTATCATACCGAGAACGACTCCATCCGCGAGGAGATCCGCCGCGAGGTCGAGAGCTGGGGCTCGATGGAGATCACCAACTCGTCTCCGTGGAATCTCGAGCTCAATCCCGCCGGAGTGAACAAGGCGACCGCCATCCGCGAGCTGTGCGGCGTGCTCGGCATCGAGATGTCCCAGGCCGTCGCTGTCGGAGACAGCCTCAACGATATCGAGGCGATCCGCCAAGCCGGGCTCGGCGTCGCCATGGGCAATGCCCAAGCGGCCGTCAAGGAAGCGGCGGACGCCGTTACGCTGAGCAACAACGAGCATGGAGTCGCGCATGTCATCCGAGACATGCTGCTGAGAGGGTGAGCCGGCGATGACGCTCGCGATCATCGGATGGATTCTCGTTGTCATCCTGTTCCTTGTCGGCATGGCCGGAACGGTCTATCCGATCCTTCCGGGAGCGCTCGCCATCTACGCGGCCTTTTTCGTCTACGGCCTCTTCATCAGCTTCTCGCCGTTCGGCTGGATGTTCTGGACGATCCAGACGCTCATCGTCGTCGTCCTGTTCATCGCCGATTACGCCGTGAGCGCCTGGGGCGTCAAGAAGTTCGGCGGCTCCCGCGCGTCCGTCGTCGGCAGCACGATCGGACTGATCGTCGGGCCGTTCGTCATTCCGGCGTTCGGCCTCATCATCGGCCCGCTGGCTGGAGCGATGATCGGGGAGCTGTACAAGATCGCCATGGACAAGGAGCCCGTATCGGGACCGATCCTGAAGCGCACCTTCATGTCCGGCATCGGCGCCGTCGTCGGCCTGCTGTCGAGCACGGCAGTGAAGATCGTCCTGCAGCTCGCCATGATCATCCTGTTCATCCTCTGGCTCGCATTCTGATGTCCATTTTCCCACTACCTACTTAAAGGAGCCCATCGACAATGATCAAACTGACGATCTGGAACGAATTCGTCCACGAGAAAGAACATGAGGAAGTCCGCAACGTCTATCCGGACGGAATCCACAACGCGCTGGCCAAAGGGCTTGCAGACTCCGGCCTCGACATCAAGACGGCAACGCTCGAGGAAGCGGAGCACGGCCTGAGCGAGGACGTCCTGAACAACACCGACGTCCTGATCTGGTGGGGCCATATGGCGCATGACCGCGTCGAGGACGCCATCGTAGAGCGCGTGCACAAGCGGGTCATGGAAGGCATGGGCCTCATCGTGCTCCACTCCGGCCACTTCTCCAAAATCTTCAAGAAGCTCATGGGCACGGGCTGCGACTTGAAATGGCGCGAAGCCGGCGAGCGAGAGCGCATCTGGGTCGTCGATCCCGCGCATCCGATCGCTGCCGGCCTGCCGGAGCAATTCGCGCTGGAGCAGGAAGAAATGTACGGCGAGCACTTCGATATCCCGGCTCCGGACGAGCTTGTGTTCGTGAGCTGGTTCGAAGGCGGCAACGTCTTCCGCAGCGGCTGCACGTTCCACCGCGGCCAAGGCAAGATCTTCTACTTCCGTCCTGGCCACGAGACGCATCCGACCTACTACGATGCCAACGTGCTGAAGGTCATCTCCAACTCCGTCAAATGGGCGGCTCCGTCCGGCGCGGCTGTTCCGGTCCGCGGCCAGAGCGTGCCTTCTCTGGAGCCGATCTCGCCTAAAAACGTCTAATTCCGGCCGCGCGCAAGCCCGCTGCGGCAAAGCCCTCCGATCCCGCAGATTTCTCTGCGGGATTTTTTGTCGCCGCGGCCGCGCAGGCGCGATCCGGGATGGACGGGTGTGGGGAGGGACCGTTTTGTGGTACACTAGCAGGGTCATTCGTATTATTCGTGAAGGAAGAAGGAACCCGACAACATGGTCAAAAAAGACTCCCTCATCCGGGGCACTCTGATTCTGGCGGCGGCCGCGCTCATCGCTCGGGTGCTGGGACTGTTCCAGCGGGTTCCGCTGGATTATATGTTCTCCGGACCCGGCAACGGGTATTTCGGCATCGCCAATACGGTCTATCTATACCTGCTCATCATCGCCACGGCCGGCATTCCGAGCGCCATCAGCAAGATGGTTTCGGAACGCTACGCGCTCGGAAGGCCGCGCGAAGCCCAGCGGATCTACCGCGCCGCGCTGCTGTTCGGCGCCGTCACCGGCGTCCTGCTGTCGACGCTGCTGTACATATTCGCGCCTTATTACGCCTCCAGCTTCGTCCGCACGCCGGAAGCCTCCTCGTCGATCCGGGCGATCGCGCCGGCGCTGCTGCTGTTCCCGATCATCGCGATGATGCGCGGCTACTTCCAAGGCAGGCAGATGATGTCCGCAGGCGGCATTTCCCAGATCGTCGAGCAGATCGCGCGCGTGCTCGTCGGCATCGGACTTGCGCTTGTCGTGCTCAATCTCGGCTGGACGGACCGCTGGATTTCCGCCGCCGCGACCTTCGGCAGCGTGTTCGGCAGCATCGGCGCCTTCCTCGTCATGCTGTACTACGCCCGCAAGCTGAAGCGCTCCGACATGGAGGAGGAGCGCTCGCTCGGCCGGGGGGAACGGGAGAGCGCGGCAGCTTCCGAAGCGGCTGCGCCTCCGGTGCGGCTGCGCAGCATCTACAAGGAAATCTTCACCATGTCGGTTCCGATCGTCGTCACGGCAATGACGGTTCAGTTCATCTATCTGATCGACTCGACCTTCTTCATCCGCTGGACGGACAGCTATTACAGCGCTTATGACACGGCGAGCCGCATCCGCGATTATCTCATCTTCAACGCGCAGTCGATCGCCGGCATCCCGCCGATTCTGGCGATCGCGCTCAGCCAGTCGATCATACCGGTGCTGTCGGCCGCCAATTCCGTCGGACGGCTGGATGAAGTGCGCAAGCAGGCCTCGCTCGTCATGCGGATCGTCGTCTTCACCGGCGTTCCTGCCGCCCTGGTGCTGACGGTAGGAGCGCATTCCGTCAACGGGCTGCTGTTCTCGGATCCCGGCGCCAGCGGCGTCGTGGCCGCTCTGACGATCGGCACGATCTTCCAGATCACGATGATGACGAGCAACTCGATCCTGTTCGGACTCGGCAACCCCCGCCCGGCGATGATCAGCGCCATCATCGGCTACGCCGTCAAGATCGTCGGCAGCCTGGCGCTCGGCCCGCTGCTGGGCGGCTACGGCTTCATCATCGCTTCCATGCTCTGCTTCATGATCATCACCTGGCTGAACATGAGGGTGATCCAGAACAAGGTGGAGCTGAACGTGCTCGGCCGCCGCTGGCCCGCCTACCTGCTGACGATCGTCATCGCCGCTGCGGCAGGCTACGGAACCGACATGACCGTCCGAGGCGTGCTCGGCTCGATTCTGCCTTCCAAGCTCGTCTTTTTTGCAGGCACAGTCGCCACTGGCGCGGTGATGGGCATCTTCTACCTGTTCCTTCTGATCGCGCTCGGCGTCATCAGGGAAGCCGACGCCAGCTCCTTCCCTGGCCCTCTGCGCAAGATCCTGCTTCCTCTGGTCCGCCGCTTCGGACGCCGGGAGACGGAAGCGCAGGGCTCCTGACCATGAGCCTCGCGGAGGCTCGGCGGGCGGATTTGCACAAAACGGTTCAAACCCGGTACGATAGAGTAAATCCATACAAAAAGGGTGATTGACATGCGCAAAGTAACGACCGACGAACAGTTCCGCGAAACCGTCGCCTCTTCCGGCGTCACGGTGGCCGTCTTCAAGACGACCTGGTGTCCCGATTGCCACTTCATCGATCCGTTCATGCCGGAGATCGAGCAGAACTACGCGGGCAGGATCGAGTTCATCGAGATCGACCGCGACGATCTGCCCGAGCTCTGCTCCGAGCTGAACATTCTCGGCATTCCGAGCTTCATCGCCTTCCGCGAAGGCAAGGAAGTCATCCGCTTCGTCAGCAAGCTGCGCAAATCGAGAGACGAGATCGAGCAGTTCCTCGGCCGCGCGATCGAAGTGTCCGCCGCGCTGTAAGCCTCCGCGCAGCCCGGTTTGGCAGCCAGCCCATCAGGGGCCACTCTCTGATGGGCTTTTATGCTGCATGCGTTATTTATTCCCCGTTCCGGGCATGCAAGCTGCCGGCTTCGGAAGGGCAAAATAACGCCGGAATGCTTGTACAAATCGTGTCTGATCGGACGCGGAATGATGCCATTATCGTCACATTTTCAACATGGCTTTTGCATTTTTTTGCCGCTATAATGAGGGTTGTATCCATCGAAGGGGTGACAAACAAACGATGATCTCCCGCCTATACCGCCTGCTTGCATGGATGTCCAGCATCGGCATGTTCCTCGTCCTGCTTGCAGGCGCTCTCGTGACCAATACGGGCTCCGGAAGGGGCTGCGGCGATGACTGGCCGCTATGCAACGGCAAGTTCATTCCCGCCTTTACCCTCGAGACAGCCATTGAATATTCTCATCGCGTCGTGACCGGACTGGTCGGCATCATCGTCGTGGCTACCTTTGTCATGACCGTGATGGTCTACCGCCGCTTCCGCGAGCCGCTCTGGTTCGCCGGCCTGACGCTGTTCTTCACGATCGTGCAAGCGCTGATGGGCGCTGCAGCCGTCGTATGGTACCAAAGCCCTCCCGTCATGGCGCTGCACTTCGGCATCTCGCTGCTTGCGGTCGCCTCGACGGTGCTGCTCGTCCTGTGGGTGAGGCGAATGGACAAAGGGCATGATCCCGCCTCGGCATCGATGCTTCCACGCTCCGTGTTCACCTGGGTGTTGTCTGCGGCGATCTATTGCTACGTCGTCGTTTACCTCGGAGCCTTCATCCGCCATACCGACTCTGGAGGAGGCTGCCTCGGCTGGCCTCTGTGCAACGGCGAGCTCGTTCCGGAGATCAATGGAGCGACCGGCATCGTCTTCGCCCACCGGATCGCCGGCCTGATTCTATTCTTCGTGCTTCTCGGCCTTTTCCTTCATGTCCGCAAGCAAGCCGGAAGCAGCGACCCGGCGACGCGCTCCGCCCTTTGGGTTCTGATTCTGGTCATCTGCCAGATTTTCAGCGGAGCGTGGCTGACCGCGACCATCGGCAACGACCAATGGTTCATCTTCACCAATATGATCCACAATCTCATCATTACGATCTTGTTCTCCATCCTTATAGACCTGGGTGTCCAAGCCCGGAAGAGACGTTAGGAGCCGATCATGACTTTTGCAAACCTAAGGCAATTCGTAGAAGCGCTGCGCAAGGACAACGACCTGGCCGTCATCGAGGCTCCGGTGGATCCCAATCTGGAGCTGGCGGAAATTCACCGGCGCGTGATCGAAGAGGAAGGACCCGCCCTGCTGTTCACGAACGTGAAGGGCAGCACCTTTCCCGTCCTCACCAATATGTTCGGCACCGCCCGCCGCGTCGATCTGGCGTTCGGCACGAAGCCGGAAGAGCTGATGAAGACGGTTGTCGGCGCGATGGACCGCCTGCTGCCGCCGACGCTCGGAGCCGTATGGGGCGAGCGGGGCATGGTGAAGGACCTGCTCAAGGTAGGACTCAAAAACGTTCCGAACAGCGCCGCGCCGGTCATGCAGGCCGTCCGCAGGGAAAATCCGCTGAAGGGGCTGCCGTTCCTGACCAGCTGGCAGGATGACGGCGGTCCTTTCGTCACGCTTCCGCTCGTGTATACGGAGCATCCGTCCCATCCGAAGAAGCATAATGTCGGCATGTACCGCATGCAGATCTTCGACGACTCGACGACCGGCATGCACTGGCAGATCCACAAGGGCGGCGGCTTCCATTATCACGAGGCGGAGAAGAACAACCAGGAGCTGCCGGTCAGCGTTTTCCTCGGGGGACCTCCGGCGCTGATCGCCTCGGCGATCGCTCCTGTTCCGGAGCATCTGCCGGAGCTGATGATCGCATCGCTCATTCTCGGCAGCAAGCTTCCGGTCACCCAGGATCCGCTGGGGCGCCACCGCATTCCGGCGGAAGCCGAATTCTCGATCCACGGCAGCGTGCCGCCGCATCTGCGCAGGCCCGAAGGCCCGTTCGGAGACCACTTCGGCTATTATTCCCTGCAGCATGATTTCCCGGTATTCAATGTCAGCCATGTGCATCACCGCAAGGATGCGATCTACCCGGCGACGATCGTCGGCAAGCCGCGGCAGGAGGACTACTACCTGGGCGAGTATCTGCAGCGGCTGCTCAGTCCGGCTTTCCCGATGGCGATGCCTGGCGTGAAGGATTTGTGGGCTTACGCGGAGACCGGCGTCCACGCCTTGGCTGCCGCTGTCGTGCGGGAGAGCTATTCGCGAGAGGCGCTTGCCACCGGCTTCCGCATTCTTGGCGAAGGCCAGCTGACGCTGACCAAGTTCCTGATGCTGACCGACCAGCCGGTCGACCTGTCCCGCTTCGACGTGCTTCTGGAGACGATTTTGGAGCGCTTCCGCCCGGAGACCGACCTGTTCGTCTTTGACAACACCTCGCATGATACGCTCGACTATACGAGCGGCAAGCTCAACCACGGCAGCAAGGCGCTTCTGATGGGCGTCGGCGAGCCTGTGCGTGAACTGCCGCATGACTATACGGAAGGCCCGATCGCGGAAATCAGCGACATCGCGGTTTATTGCCGGGGCTGTCTGACCGTCTCCGGAGCGGACTATGCTTCGGATCCGGAGCTGGCGTCCAAAGTATTGGAGAGAGCCGCCGAGAAAGGAACCGACTGGCCGCTGATCGTCCTGGTCGACGACGCCAGCACGGTCGCTTCGGCCCAGACGCCGTTTCTGTGGACGGTATTCACCCGGTTCAATCCCGCGGACGATATCTATGCCCTTTCGGAAGCGAGGCGCCATCATATGGCCTACCGCCTTCCGATCGTCATCGATGCCCGCATGAAGCCCGGGTATCCGGACGAGCTGTTCCCTCGGGAGGATATCGTTTCTCTGGTCGACGGCAGATGGAAGGAATATTTCCCTAAATCCTGAATGCCTGAAGGTTTTTGGCTCTGCTGCACAGAAGCTTAGAAAATCCGGAGGAGGAAGGTCCATGCTGAGAATGTTGTTCGGGGATGCGCCGGCCAAGCCTGAGGGCAGGATGGCCGAAGCGGTCCAGGCGATGACCGATTATGCCTCCCTTCTCCATAAGCTTGTGGAGGAAGGCAAGGATCGCAACCATAAGGCGCGGACTTACGAGGTATGGACGATCGGCCTGATCGCTTCCCTTGATGAGCTGGAGCAGAGCTGCTATGCGGCATCTCGCTTCTGCGTGATGGTCACGAGCTCAAGCGTCGAGGACATGGGCCCGGATGAACGGCTGAATTACAGGCGCTACGTCTATTTCGACAAAAATGCCTTCATCCGGCTGTTCGCGTTGCTGGACAAGCTGGGCACGCTGCTCAACGACATGCTGTCGCTGGAAACGGAGCAGTTCAAGAGGCAGTTCTCCTACTTTACGGTGCTGCACCGGATGAGGGACAAAAAGCTTCATCCAGGGCTCGCCGGTCCGCTCACGGATATCAAGAACCAGTATGACGAGCCGATCGTCCGATTGCGGAAAAGGCGGAATGTCGAGATCCACAGCATGAACTCCGAGCTGCAGGACGATCTGATGCAGCTGCATCTGAACTTCGGAGACGAAGTGAAGCTGGAGGATATCAACAGCCAGATGGAGGACCTCGCCCAATGCCTGGACATGGCGGCGGGAACCGTCCATCTCGTGTTCGATTATGCTTTGTCTCTATTGAAGCCTGCCGTCAGCAAGTGAGTCGAGGCAAGGAGGAAGAGCGTGGAGCTGCAAGGAAAAACGGCGCTCATAACGGGCAGCGCCAAAGGGCTGGGCAAGCGGGCGGCCGCCGAGCTTGCCCGGCTGGGATGCGACATCGTCCTGAACTACCGTTCCAGCGGGGCGGAGGCCGATGAGCTCGCTCGGCGCTTGGCGCAGCAATACGGTGTGCGCGCGACCGCGGTCGAAGCGGACATCGCCGATCCCGGCGACACGGGCAAGCTTGCCGAGGAGGCGCTGAAGCTGAGCGGAAGCGTCGATATTCTGGTGAACAATGCCGGACCGTTCATTCGGGAGCGGAGAGTATTCGCCGATTATGACGACGAGGAGATCATTTCGCTGCTTCATGGCAATCTGCTGGGCGCGATGCTGCTTGACCGCAAATTGCTGCCGGGCATGCGAAAGAGCGGCTGGGGACGCATCATCCATTTCGGGTTCGGCCATGCGATGGAGGGCAGGGCCTGGCCGCACCGCGCCGTCTATGCGGCTGCGAAGACCGGACTCGTCTCCTTCACCAAGACGCTTGCCGTCGAGGAAGGGGAGCATGGCATAACGGTCAACATGGTCTGTCCCGGCGATATCCGGGGCGACTTCAAGGAGAAATCCATTGCGGACGTCGACGGATTGAGAGATCCGGATTCGCCGCTCGGCCGGCCCGGCACTGGAGAGGACGTGGCGAGGGTCATTTCGTTCCTCTGCCTGCCCCAATCGGATTTCCTGACCGGCAACATCATCGATGTGACGGGCGGCTTCGATCCGATCCGCACGAGCATCAAGCCGGTCCAGCCCTGAGATAATAGCACGAGCGGCCGATCGCCTCCAAGGAGGCGATCGGCCGCTCGTCTGTATATCGCGATGATGATGGATGCGGGCAATTAGAAGACTTGCATAACCTCTTGCACGCCTTCGACTTCTTCAAGCAGGGCGCGCTCGATGCCGGCCTTCAGCGTGATGGTGGAGCTGGGGCAGCTGCCGCAAGCGCCCATCAGGCGAAGCTTGACGATGCCGTCTTCCACGTCGACGAGTTCAACGTCGCCGCCGTCGCGCTGCAGGAAGGGACGGAGCTTGTCAAGAACGTCCAGTACCTCATCATACATCGTGCTTTGTGCGTTTTCGCTCATTGCAATCAACTCCTTTCTTATCTATTATAATACAAAGCCATTCAATTGAAAATGGACGGCAAAGAGGTGAACGACATCATGTTGAAACCGATCATTGAATTCTGCTCCAGCAACATGCATCACGGAACCGACCGGCTGATGGAGCAATACGAGCTCGATCCCGAGCTTGAAGTCATCGAATACGGCTGTCTCGGCAACTGCGGCGAATGTTATCTGTTTCCGTTTGCCATGGTCGACGGAGAGATCGTCAGCGCCGAGAGCGTCGAGGAGCTTGAAGCCGCCATCTCAGCAAAAATCGCCGTCAGCGCCGCCGAGCGCGCCGCGCTGGACAAGCTGATCGACGATTTATAGAGATTAGCCGAAATGGTTTTTGGAGCGCCACAGCACGCCGGTTTTGAGCACTCGGGGCACACGGCCCATAATGGCCGTCTTGCCCATGAGGCCGAAGCCGGCTTTTTTGCCGAGCGAGCCGAGCGTGCCCTTGAGCTTGATCTGTCCAAGCTTGGGCGTGCGGCCTTTCCATACGGCCTGCATGACGTCTGCCACTTGCTTGCCCATCGCTCCCGCCAGCTGTCCGCTGGGAGAGAACGGCACCGAGGCGCAGTCGCCGATGACGAACACTTCCGGATGGTCCGGAAGCTGATGCAGCTCGTTCACGACGAGCCGGCCCTGATTGTCCTTGGGCACATTGAGATCCTGGACGACATCGACCGGCTGGATGCCTGCCGTCCATATCGTCGCATCGGTATAGATCGGCTCCGGGGAGTTGCCGTCATGCAGTATGCCGCCCTCGAGCAGCTTGAGGGAGACGTTGCCCCTCATTTCCACATGATGCTCCAGGAACCAGGAAGACACGTACGTCTTCAGCTTCGTCGGGAACGCCGAGAGGATGCTCGGTCCGCGGTCGATGATGCGGATGTTGAGATCGCCTCTGCTCTCGCGCAGCTCAGCCGCGATCTCGACGCCGCTGAGGCCTCCGCCGATGATGGATACTTGGCCGTAAGGCTTGACGTCTCCAAGTCTCCGGTACGTCCTGCGAGTCGCGGAGAACGTCTGGATGCTGCTGGAGTATTTCTCCGCGCCGGGAATGCCGTGGTAGTTGTCCGTGCAGCCAAGCCCGATCGACAGCCAATCGTACGACACGGGATCCTGGCCTTCCAATAGGATGTGCTTGTTCTCCAGATCGATACCCGTCACTTCGCCGTAGGTGATCAGCAGACGGGGATCGTTAGGGAACGCGACGCGCAGCTCGATCTCCGGCGAAGTGCCGGCAGCCAGCGCGTAATATTCGGTCTTGAGGCCTTGGAAAGGCATGCGGTCGATCAGGACGATGATCGTGTCGGACGGAATGTCCCCGTCAAGCAGTTCCTGAGCCAGAGCCATGCCGCCGTAGCCGCCGCCCAAAATGACAAAACGTTTCATGATATCCCAACCCTTGTTTCACAATTCAGCTGATGGTGAACCTAATATGCTCGCCAGCCGTTCTTCTTACTCAAATACCTGGACTTCATTGTAGAAGGTGTCGCGTTCGACCGGAATGCGTCCCGCACCCTTTATTAACCAGATCAGGTCTTCTCGTGACAGACCTTCCGGAGTCAGGGCGCCAGCCGCGTGGCTGATGCGCTCGCGGACCAGCGTTCCGTGCACATCGGATGCTCCCATCGCCAGCGATACCTGGGTAAGCTGAGGGCCGATATTGATGAAGTAGGCCTTGATGTGATTGAAGTTGTCCAGCATCAGGCGGCTGATCGCGATCGTCTTGAGGTCCTCGAAGGCCGAATTGCGGCGGCGGATGCCCGCCCTCGGGCTGGCCGGCTGCATGGAGAGCGGGATGAACACGAGGAAGCCGTTCGTCTCGTCCTGCAGCTCGCGGATCGACATCATGTGCTGGATGCGCTGCTCGTGGGTTTCCACGGCGCCGTACAGCATCGTCGTATGCGTCTTGATGCCGAGGTTGTGCGCGGTCCGGTGGACGTCCAGATACTGGCTTACGTCCGCTTTCTCGACTCTCATCTTCTTGCGGTATTGGTCCGACAGGATTTCGGCGCCGCCGCCCGTCAAGGATTCGAGGCCGGCGTCGCGCAGCTCCTTCAGCACGCCTTCGTAGCTGAGGCCGCTGATGCGGGAGAAGAAATCGATCTCGGCCGCCGTGTACGTCTTGAGCGTCACATGCGGATATTTCTCCTTTAGCGCCTTGAGGGAATCCACGTAATATTGGAAGGGAACATGGGCATTGTGGCCTCCGACGATGTGGAACTCGCGCACGGTCGGCGTAATATGCTGATCGACGTATTGGATCATTTCTTCCGGGGTCAGCGTATAAGCGCCTTCGTCCCCCTCATCCTTGCGGAAGCTGCAGAAGGCGCAGTGGGCTTCGCAGACGTTGGTGAAATAGAGCGTCATCGTGTCGATGAAATAAACCTTCTTGCCGTTCTTGCGCAGGTTGACCTCGTTGGCCATCTGTCCGATGCTGAGCAGATCGTCGGAGCGGTACATAAACACGCCGTCTTCAAGCGTCAGGCGCTCGCCGGCGGCTACTTTCTCGCGGATGCCTTGCATGACGGAGGCTTCCGTCGGAGTAATGATATTCATGAATGGGACCTCCTTGTCCGTTCCGGTTCCTGCGGCCCGTGCGTCACCTCGGCGGGTCCGGCCCGCGATTGCGGGAAGCTGCAGGTCAAGCGTCCTGCTTTGTGAAAAAAAGTACTTATTCGTGCGTCGTATGCAAACAAATCGTATTCATTATAAACCTTGAGTTGTTAAGCTTCAACAGGAAAACGGCAAAAGATCGGGGATTTCAAGGGAGTTGTGGAGACGGGTTGTCCGCCTTGGACGGACGCGGTAATGAGGTAAAGCGCCCGTGGACAGCTGTTCCGTTCAGGCTCATGCCCGGCTTGATTGCCCGCGTGACGGACGCTCGCTTGTTTCCGCTCCAGCTTGCTTGAGACCCGGATGCAATAGGAGTATACTTAAAGCAATCGCCAGCTTTGACAGGAGGATGAAACGATATGATCGAGATCAGTGAAACGGCCTCGGATAAAATAAAAGAAATGCTCGCCGCCGAAGAAGCAGCGAACCTGTTCCTGCGCGTCGGCGTCAAGGAAGGCGGCTGCAGCGGCTTCTCCTACGGCATGGGCTTCGACGACGAGCAGAAGAGCGACGACCAGGAGCTCGACGTCAACGGAGTAAAGGTCGTCGTCGACAACGACAGCGCCAAGTACCTGCGCGGCCTCGAGATCGACTGGAAGGAAGGCGCCATGGGCGGCGGCTTCACGATCCACAACCCCAACGCCACCGTTACCTGCGGCTGCGGATCAAGCTTCCGCACGGCGAGCGACGCCGGCAAGCCGAAGCCGGACGAGTGCTGATCGTAGTAACGGCGCGGTTTTTCTCCCGTTGATCTGTGCGAAGCCTTTAGCGCAGGCTCATGCGTACGCGCGTTCGGGGGATTGCGGATTGCTATCGGAAAAATGCGCGTTAACAATCCCGTTTTTTGAACGTTAACAACCCCGAAAATGGCTTCGGAGGATTGTGGATCACGACCTCGGTAACGTATTTAGTCCGCGACTAAACCGTTATTGGAGGTCGTTTTTTATGGCGTTAAACAAGCGTATGAGGCGCGTTCCTTTTAACCAGGTGAGCGCTAAGACATATCCGGAGCTTACGTTTGAGCAAGCGATTGAGCTCGTTATCAGCGCAAAAAGGGCGGAAGGACTGCGCGATCGGACGTTAAAGGATTACGCGAAGCATTACGGGTACTTCATCGACTGGCTGCGCGAAAACTACCCGGAGGCGCGCAACGTAAGCGATATAACCACGCCGCTAGTTCGCGACCATATCGCATACATGAAGCACGACAGGCAGCGTTACAGCGGTCATAAGTATATCGACGCGGAGAGCCAGCGGGTGGGGCTTTCGGACACAACGGTTAATATTCGACTACGCACGCTGAAGGCGATATTTAACCAACTTGAGCGCGACGAATTGATTGTTGAAAATCCGATGACGAAGATTAAGCAATTGCGCCAGGACGTCGACTTGACGAACTGCTTTACGGATGACGAGGTTAAGGCTATTCTCGCGCAACCGAACCAGCGTGATTTCGTAGGATTTCGGGATTATTGCGCGATAATGCTGATGTTAGACGCCGGCATTCGCATTTCGGAGTTACTCGGTCTCCGTATGCAAGACATCGATATTAAAACCCGATTTATCGCACTGAGTGGCGAAGTTAACAAGAACAGAAAGCCGCGTTTAGTTCCTATCTCAGGTTACACGGCAAAGCTACTTTTGCAGCTCCACGAAGAAAACAAGCGTCATTTTACGACCGACCGCCTATTCCTCTCTGTATATGGAGATCCGATCGGGCCAAACCACTTCAATAAACGTCTCAAGTATTACGCGGAAAAGGCAGGAATAGCGGATAAAAAGATGACCGCGCACGTCTGGCGTCATACCTGGGCGAAGGGGATGGTAACGAATGGAGCTGATCCATTTACGATTCAGAAGATGGGCGGATGGGCTGATATTCGTACGATGAGGCGTTATATCCAGATGGATACAGAAGACATGCGTCGTTCTCATGATAAGCATTCGCCGGCCGGAAATTTTGTAAGAAAACGGGTATAAAAAAGGCCCTGCTAGAGATATTTACATCTCTACAGGGCTAAAATCATATCTTATTACTTCTTTCGTAATAAGGTTAAAGACATCTAGACTAAATTTTGAATTCCTCCCTATTAGTCAATATCAACGTCATAGTCACATTTCCAATTATGAAGCTTATACATATCGATATAACTTTTTAATAGTTTTTTATCACTTGACGGAATCACGATCATATTCAACGTTACGTACACAACATTTTCATCAAAATTGTAATTTACATCAGCGACGGGATAAGAATAAGGGTCCTTGAACGCAGTATCAGACACATTTTCACCGATTCGTGGTATAAAGTTAAACTCAAACTCTTTATATACATGACGGAAGTCTCGAACAGCTTCAAGGGCAATTTGTTGGCCGAGATGAATTTTCATTTTATCCTCCTATAGACCGCTTTATTTTATTTCTCTCCAACTAGTTTAAACTCTCCGGAAGAGTCGTCGCCGATCGGATAGTTTTTGATGGTTAGTGATACCGTAGCATTGTCCCATGATGGCGCGACTGTACCGGTCGTATTGGAAACATACATTTCTTTAACTTGATTGATAATTGCCTGACTTTTTGCACGTAATTCTCTGTCCGGAAGATCGAACGCGCCTTTTCCTGTGTAATGGGCAATCATATCCGGTTGCGTATCCAAATCGATTGTAACGGCTAATTTGTCGCTATTAGCGTCCGGTATCAGAACGAGTTTATTAACCACGAAATCATCCGTTACCGCGCCGCCTTCAACATAGTGTTGAACCATCGTTAAAACCGCCAATTTACGCAGATTTTCGATATCAGTTTGCATACCCGACGTAAGGGATGCGGATGATTGAAGAGATTCAATCTTTGAACTCATTGCAGAGACATCGGACGATAATTTCGCGTTATCGTCTCGCAACGATCCAATGCTAGAGTACATCCATACTATAGCTGCTAAAGCTATCGAAGCGAGAACAGTTACCGCGATTAGAAGTACGTCCTTAAATGATATGCCCTTGCTTTGTCTGTGCTGCGCATTTTCTAACGCTAGACTTTCCCCAGTGTTGCCTTCCACTTATGACCACTCCCCCCAATAAATTTACATCGTATTATTTCGACATATAGCAGTATTTTCCTTTACCGAAGCTCCTCGATCGTCATCACTTCCGCCTTCATCCCGCCGAGCATCTCCGCCAGCCTCCGTTTACGATATTCCGAAATCGTCACGTAAAGAATCGTTGGAAACGCGCCATTCTTCTGCTGCCACCGCCCGCTATCGTGAAGCTCCCGATACTGCGCGATCTTCTTCGCATTCGCTTGCATCGGTTGTGTCCGATCGACCTCAAGGAACGTATACGCGCCCGCCACATTACGAAATAGCGCGTCGGCTACGATTTGCTTGTCGTCCCACTTCACCGCGTACTCTTCGCGCCAGGATTCCGGCCGATATGCGATATAGACTTCGTTTCTCATTACGGCGTGGCCCGTATGAAGCGTGCGTTTGCGCGTCGTTGAGCTACCGATTTCCTTCCGACCGGCAGCGTTCAGATACCATACCGTTTCCCCGTCGCGATAACTCGCTAGGTACTCGCGCATGTCGTTCAGAATACGCGTCGTATTACGGGCGCCGCCGAGATCATGGAGCCGCTGAATCTGCGACGTGGTCAGAAATCCGAAGCGGTCACAACTCGATAGAATTTCCGTCCAGCGGGTCAGCTTCGCTTGTGTCCGGCTTTGCGTCAGCATGGGGCGCGGCCTCCTCGTTAATGATGCGTGATTTCTTCGGCAGTACTGCGATAAGCTGGCGTGCGTCGGCTGCGCTCAGGTACGGCGCCTGCAACGTTTCATCTCGCGAGGTCTGGAATATCAGGCGGCCGGGAATGTCCGGAAGATCGGCGGCTCCGTCATGATCGAGGATAATCCGGCTTTGCGTACCGTCTCGCGTCCGGAATCCGACCGATGCCGCGATATTCGTCTTAATCAAGCCGTCTACAACGTCCGCTGACGGTCGCTGCGTCGCCAGTACGAGTAATACGCCGGCCGCGCGTCCCTTCGCTGATAGGCGCGTCAGAATCGCCTTTATCTCGCCCTTCAGCTTCGCGTCAGGATCGCCAGAACGCGCCTTGAAGTCCGCTAGCTCGTCAACGACAAGCAGCGTCTTGTTGCCGGTCCATGACTGCGCGCCGGCCTCCGCCATTTCCGCATAACGCCGCTGCATCTCGTTCTCGACCGCCTGAGCCGCGCTGCGTACCTCCGTCAGCGACGTAGCGAATCCGCGTACGCATTCCAACTCACGGAAGATGCCGAGCTCGACGCCGCCTTTAAGGTCGCATAGATACATGTAAGGATTAGCCCCGGTCGCCAGTGACGACAATATCGCGCGTAGAAGAACGGACTTGCCGCCGCCGCTGATTCCGCCAATGAGCAGATGCGGATAGGGGCCGCCGAAGTCGTAATAGCGGATCTCGCCGCGCTTATTTACTCCGATCGGCACGTTATAGCCGCCGCCTTTGTTTACGGACTCAAACGGGACTGTCTCCGGCATCGGTCGCGTGAATATGTCGATGATTAAGCCGTCGTTAGCGTAGCGCATCTCCACGTCTTCCGCAGGTACCCGCATAGCCTCCGCGAGAGCACGGTGCTGGTCGATAACCTTCGCGCTGCTGAGACCGACCGGAAGACCGACGAGAAGCCGCTGGCCCCACGGATACGCGATCGTCTTATTGACGGAGGGGAGAGCGAATTCGTCGCCATACGTCTGCACCAGATTCAACGATTTGCATGCAGCGAGGAAGGAGTTACTTAAAGAAAAAGAAGAAGGGAAGGAGAGATGTTTAAACAAAGACCAACATGAACCAACGACTAGCCCAATCCCAATCTCTAACATGATGGGGCCTCCTCGGTAACATAAGGTTCTTTCAGAATTTCGGAAGGGAAGTGGTCAAGCCTGGAACTGATCGCAGCGCGGCGCTGGCCATTCGTTTCATTCGTACGTGATGCGAGTGGATAGCGGAGTATTGAACGGAATAGAGGCGGCCGGCTTCGAAATCCCCGACGTCGGCGACATTCGGAAGAGAGCGCGGAAGGGTGGGCGGCATTTATTCCACGTCCGGATCATAACGGGACCCCGCGGCCGACGAGCTTAGAAACCGCGGTCAACTATCGCCGACGATCCGCCTAGTGTACGACTGGCCGCCCCCGTCATTCTCCGGCTTTCGCGGCATAAAATAGTCGTCATTTCAGCGCATATAAACCGCCCCGCTGTCTTTACCCTCCGGAAGTGCTAGCGCGCCTAATTCCCTGCGTTCAGATAGGCGTAAACCATGCACTCGCGGGGCGCATTACGGTATAAGCGCAATCATCGCCATTAGCAGCTCATACGCGATAGCAGCGCCAGTCGCCAGAGTGAACGCGCGCCCGAACCGTTTAGCCGCCAGAGCGCCGGCCGTATTGCCTCCGGATCTGCAGCGTGATTCAACGATAGATGCGCCGATCGAAATAGCCGCGATAAAACCATACGTGACCATAGTTTCCGCCTCCTTACGAATGTTCCGCGGTTCGTTCCTGCGGTATGATTCCATCGTATGACGGATAATCAGGCGTTATTCATCTAAAGTTTATCGACAGAGGGTTATCGCGCAATAAAAAAAAGAGCCCTGAATCATGGGCTCAATTTTCGATAAACAGTATTTCAACCGACTTTAGGGAGGAATGATCTAGTTTGTGTTTTGGATCTAAAGAAAATGGACTTGAGTCAAGCTTGCGTTGGATTAATCCTTTCAACCAGTCACCTTCATAAGGTAAGTCATATACATCCATAGGTTCTGTATGAGCTTCACCTGATTCGAACTTGTAGAGGATCTTTATTTTCACGCGTACACCTGCCCCTTCCTCAATCTTCGTATTTCATTAGGTCCTGAATCTCGATCTGTTTGCCGGTCATCTCTTTAAGAGTACGGATGATCTTTTCGAAGTTATCGAGCTCGATGCGCTTCGTTTTGTTTTCACACAGTTCGTATATGAGGTTTGGGCGGACTTTAGCCTCGCGAGCCAGGGCGTTCTTCGTTATATTGTTCGCGTCCAAAAGCTCATTCAATTTCATTACGATTGCCACCGTCTTCACCTCGTCACCTCCCATTATAACGATTTGTGTACAAGTAGAAAATAACCTATTGACGTTTAACGTCTGTCGGTATATATTGGGTTTAACGACAGTCGATAATCTTCTTACGATATATATTCGAGGAGGTTCCACTTATGACAACGCAAATCCGCTACGTCCGTTATCCGCAAAATGTCACACTCGTTTCCTTAATCTCCGCCACCGATCGCCCCGTCCGCTTCATCGCCCAATCTCGCGCATTCTCCCGCATCACTGGCGTATCTCTAAACGCCGTCCTCGGCTGCACAACGCTCGACGCGGATCAACTCCGCCAACTCGGCTTCATCCCGAAAGGAGGCGAAATCGATGCTCCTGTTAGCGACAACATCGCGGTCTAATACGGTCCGCCGCCGTAATCCGAAATCCCGTTTAATCGCGCACGCACTCGGAATTCTTGCGGCTGAATTTGCGCGTGGCTTCATCGGCAGTCTGTTCGGAAACTTCGGAGGTCACCGTTGATGAATACGAAGCCCGTTCGCGAAGATGTTCGCTACGTCACGCTGTCCACCGGCCGCCGCCTGCTGATCGTACTCAATGAAACGAAGGGAGCCACGCCTAATGAACGCTAATGTCCGTCATATCGTTTTCTATACGCGAAAGGTTAGGGGAGCAACCGCTCGTAATGCGAAGGTTCCCGCCAATCGCCGCGATCGCCTGGCCGCTTACCGTAGCGCGCTGACTGCCCGCTGCGAGGCTGAACGGGGGCGGCCGCTATGGTAACGGAGGTCATCGTCAGCAACCATCTCGGCGACCAATGGACTTACCCTGCAATCGAGATTCCGGAGAAACCCGGTTGGATATTGTTCTGCGATAGCTATCGGATAGTTCATGCTGCACCGTATAAACTGGAGGCCGGTGATTACCATACGTCCTTCGATGAGGCGGAACGGGTCGCGCAGACCCGCGCAAAGGACAGGCGTTACGGAATGGAGCTTGTACTCAATAAAATGCGGTCAATAACTTTTTTGGATTTCGTAATAGGCGGCTCGCGCGTATCTCAGTTGCCTGAGGATGTTCGAATACTGCGGGGGAATTTCGCATGATTCTCCGCTCCCACCTGACGAGACTCCACGCCCAGGAGTCGAAATGCTGGCGCCTGAACCGCGCTGGCATAGTGGACGGGCCCCCACGCCATTAAACGTAGGAAGGTCGTGCCGTTTGAATCAAATCTCCGTTGTTGAGCGCACCGGCAAAGAGTTCCGGATTATAGCGCTGCCCCTCGCTGACGTTCAGTTCGTTTCCGTTTCCCGCGGCATCATCCAATATCATACGCAGGACAAGCAATACGCACAGATTACCACGCTTGAGGAACTGGAAGCGTTTCTTTCGCACGCGCCTAGTTTCGTTCGGTCCGAGCGCGGCTTCATCATTAATACGGACCATGCTGAATGCTTCGACGACGAGCGGCAACTCGTTGTTATGCTCGGCGGTGCGGAGGTTCCCGTTTCTAATCGTCGTCGGCGCGTTGTTCTGGCGCGGGTGAAGGTAGTCCGTGACGGGTTTGGGAGAATCAGCCACGGACCGGTAAAACGGCGTTCAGTTATTGTCTAGCGTAACGACCGCGCGGCAACGCGGTTTCCGGAATCAGGGCGGTATTGGTGTGCCGCCCCTTTCGTTCGGCGTCGTACCCAACAGGCGGGGGCTCGACCCTTCGAATTAGAACGTTTGTTCGTGTTATTGATAGAGTATACGCGTGGTTTGCGGAGAGGTTTCAAAAGTTTTTTGGGCGCTCCATGTCCCAATTCCGGAAAAGTCAGATACGGGAGTAGGAACGAAAAAGTTTGCGCGAACGTGTGCGAAACTGGCCGAGCGCGGTGTCATAGTCAGTAGGCGGACAAGCAGCGCGGCCAGAACGAGATTAATTTCGGAGGTGGTGTACTACGTTACGGAGGACGGCGTCATAGAAAGTGTAAGGCGAATCACCGCGCCAAGTGTGCGAAACACCAAACCACGCGCGCCAGAGAGCGCCAAAGGAGACGGTTTATAATGGAAAAATCGAACTTTCTTATTTCTGTAGGTACCTCCGAGGCTACAATCAGTTGTATCCATGACGGTAGCGTATTTGTAAAACTTTATTCGCCTTACTCCGGTAGCGAGATGATTAATGTCGTAAGGGATGTAGAAAAGATTGCGCAATCGTTAGGCTACACTCCGTACGAAACGAATCAAGGATTTGACGCCATTTTCTCATTACCGCAGAACCCGCATTACTACAATCTCAAGACCCGCCTTTACTGCAGACTGCAAAATATGGGTGGGAAAGATAATCTCGTGGATTTTGACAGTCAAGAGGATATTCGTAAATATGCCGAAGATATGCTCGGTAAATATTCGTATCCCGCAATGACCGACACCCACTACATTCAGCCGATTGGCGACGGTGTGTTTAGGGTTACGCAGCTTAAAGATGGTTACGCGCGGCGAGTGTCCTCACTGGAAACCGCCCTTGATTACGCAGGATTCGAGGAGAGAGAATGGACGGAGGAAAGCGAGGAGGCGCCTGCCATTTGAGAACGTTTTTCTTCTGCTACGACCGCGCCATGAAAGTCCGCTTGTGCGAAAGGGGCTTCCGTTATATTACGGTTGCCCTGCATCCGCGCACGCACCGGATATTCTGGATGTTCGAAAACAATCCGGAGCTCACTGCGGCCCTCCACGATTTGACGCGCGAGGGAGGCGACCGGCATTAAGGCGCTTATCGACCGCATCTTCGACCTTTATCTTATCCAGAATCGCCACTACCTCGTTCAGCTTCCGTCCGGCGAATACGTAACGAAGAGCAGGCGCCATCAGCCGCTCCGGCAGCACCGCATTACCAGCCACCTAAACGGAAAATCCACGATCGGCACGTTCTCCGGCGCTTACCTCACGAAATTCATCTGCTTCGACGTTGATTACGCGGACTATGAAGACCTCGCGAAATGGGTGACGTACCGCCTCGTTCACGCGCTGGACGGTGCCGGCTTTGACCGCTTTGCCGTTTCGTACAGCGGCGGCAAGGGGTATCACATCGAACTATTTTTCGATCGAGCCGTCAGCGTAGAAGCAGCGCGCAAATTCTACGCGACCATCCTGCAGCACGCGGAGATTGGTCCGGACGCCCACGGTAAAGTAGAGTTCCGCCCGTCATCGACTCAAGGCGTTAAGCTGCCGCTCGGCATCAATCAGAAGACCGGCCGTTACTGCGGATTCTGCGATACCGCGGATGGCCTGCGCGTATGGAGCCCGGAAGAGTCGCGCGAATATTTTCGCCGAATACGAAAAACGGACCATCAGCGCGTGCTCGACTTCATCGCGGAAGACGTGGAAGCGTACGACCAGCGCGAAGCTGCCGAGATGGAAGACGCCGTCGCCCGCCATAAGCCGCTCCCGATTTACGATCAGTCCGAGAGCTTTACGTTGGCGCGCGCCAGCGACCGGTACATGCACGGAATGACGGCGCCAGGACAGCGGCATAACTCCTTCTTGATGCTGGCGCGCTTCATGAATCATCACGGCCACGACCAGGCGGACGCGCTTGAGCTAATAACGGAATGGTTCGCGTGGCAGGACCGCACCTTCTACAAGTCGGACACCGAATTCTGCGCGCGTGACCTAGCGGAGTGCATCGAGTTCGTATACGCGAATGACCAAACGTTGCATGCCGAGACGCGCGACCTAACCGTCACGTTCGCCGAGATTGACGCGATCATTCGCCGCTGTCCGGGAAAGAGTCAGAAGGCGCTGACCTACGCGATGCTGATCCATTCGAAGCGGCTGGCGGCCGAGAACGGCGTATTCTTCATGACATACAAGCAGATGGAGCAGACGGCCGGCATAGCGGAGAGGACGGCGAGGCGCCACATTGACGGAATCGCGGAGATAGGCGTAATTGATATCGTTCGGCGGAACCAGCGCATACCGGGAACGAAGTTCAACAAGCCGAATTTTTACCGGATGACACTGGCGGAGCAAGACGAAGAAGGCGGCCGCGGCTTTGAGATCGCCAACGGTACCACCTTCGCTGATGTAGTGCGGAATATGTATTCAGAGAGACAGATACGGGCGCTGCTCCCTCGTAGACAGAGTGACGCCATACTGACTTCCTAAAAAAGAAATAAACCTATACTAGGTCAAAACGTACACTTTTACCCCATTATATGATCTAGTCAAATCTTAGCACGACCATAGCCAGCGAGTCAACTTTAACCAAGGGCGGGGATAAATTGAACGAATACGAACATGCGCGCCAGGACGCGTACCGAGCAGGAGACTATGACGCAATTGAACGTATCATCGACGCGGAGGCAGCCGGAGAACCGCTCGACCAACCTCGACCTGCCGTCGTTAAACGGAAAGGAACGCGCTGGCATCGGAATCCGGGTGCTGGAGCCGTAGAGTTCGCGCGTGAGCAGATGGGCGTTCTGACTGGCGCCGCGGCGTACGAGGTCGTCCGCAGCCTTATGACGCGGCCGGTCGAGGAGTACGGAGATAAGCGCGTAAAGGTATGCGTGTATTGCCGCTATCCGTGGCGCGACCCAAGCTTGCGGAACACTCGCGGAACATGTTCGGATGACTGCAGGCGGGGTCTAAAGAGCGAGCAAAGGTATAAGCTGCGCGCAGAGCAGGCATTGGTGCGGGCCAGATGGCAGGTCCAGGACAAGAAGCCGAAACCGAACTATTATCTCTATTGGTACGAATACCCGTTTTGGCTCAACGAGTACGAGATGTTAAAGCGATCGTGGAAATACGAGGCGAGTGGTTACGACCAAAACTTCCTCGACAAAATGAGCGCGAAGAACGACAAGGTCGGGCTCGGCAACCGAGTAACTCCGAAACGAACGCCAGGCGCGGAGGATATGCGATCGTATCGGAGGTGGAAGCGCAAGAAATGATCCCCGTTTTAAGTAGCGACATAATTGTATAGATGAGCAGGGGGAGATCAGGCGATTCCCCGGTATTTTATTTGCCCACTGTGCGAGATTTCAAAGGGAAAAGGAGGTAAAGCGTAATGGATGGATCGGGTGTACGCGGACTCCGGCTAAAGCTTGGATTAACGCAAGTCCAGTTCGCCAAACGTCTCGGCGTTAGTGCTTCGCTGATTGGCGATGTTGAAAGCGGCCGCCGCAATGTATCGGCAAATCTTCGCGTTCGGATCGCGCTGGAATGCGGTGCCGGCGAAGATGTTATCGAGACGCTGGCGCGCGCAAAGGCATCGAGCAAGCTTGTATTCTGACGCGAAATAAGACGTTCGAAAGCGCGGGGGTTCCAATGACACCGGCGCTTAATTGGCGTGCCTAAAACGCGGCCGAAACGAGGTCAACCGTATCATATATGAGGGGTCGAGGGATGAACGCTACAGATAAAGAAAGGGCGCGACAGTGGTGCGATATGTACGAGCCTGGCTGTGCATGCCGCCTGATGCGCGCGCTAGAAACGGAGCAAGATCCGCGATGTAAGTTGTATCGCGATGAGCCGCAGGAATGCCGCTATTTAAAGCACGTAATCCTCGGAGGAGGGCGAAAACGGTGAACCGTTATGAAATCGACTATGGCGTTAAACGACCGTTAATCTTTGAGCCGTACGACATGCGCGATCACTGGCGCAAGGCGCTTTACATCAAGATTGACGATTACATCCGCGGCAATGTCCGGGCGGATACGCTTGTCGGCTACGACCTGGCTCAGAGGTGCCGGCGCATCGAGAAAGTGGCGATTGAAATTTGTATGGCGTACTCTCCCATGCGAAATTACGGAATCAAGAAAAGTGAGATCCGCACGGCGATCGACCACATTTTTAAGTTGATGGAGTGTGAGCACCTTGCTAGTAGTGACGGAGATTCAGCCCATATCGCAGTATCAGCGGAAAGTAACGCTGACTGACGATGTGACAGGCGCGACGAAGACGGTTATTTACGGCGACTCAGTGTCAGAGCGTATTGTGCGGATCATGGCGCCGGGTATCGCAGGCAAGAGCGAGCGCAAGCAGAAAACAAAACGGGAGATGACGGAATGGGAAACGGAAATGGTGGAAGTAAAACGTGGACTGGCGGAGATGAGACGGGTGACATGATCGCGACTATTGGGCCGAGTATCGCGCGGAGTACGACGGTAGCAACGCCGGAGCCGCCAGACAAGCCGAAGAAGAAGCGTGGCCGCATCGTCAAAATCACGGACCGCGGCTTCTCATTTATCGAAGCGGAGGACGGCGTGCAAGTCTTCGTCCACCAATCGCAGCTTAACGAGTGTGGCATCTTTCAACCGCGCTACGGCGACAAGGTGACGTTTGATATCGAGGTGAACGCGCGCAACGGAAAGGAACAGGCGGTCAATGTCGCGGAGTCCTTCCACCGTTGAACAAGACGTACGCATTCGTCGCCGTCACGAAGACAAATGATGGGCGCGTAGTTGCAGGCGTCGAGTTCCAGCGCTTGACGGACGAAGGTTTCCTGCCGTACTGGATATGCTCGTGGGTACGCGATGACCTGAAATCGCCATCCATACGCCAAGCCGTCACGGTGATACTTAGTGAGTCACTGGCGGCGGTCGATCCGGAGCATACGGAAGTCGAGTTCGCCTCTTTTGTGGGGCCGTTCAATCGTCACGCGGAAATACGCGATCAGCTACGACTATATGCGCGCGACGGCCTTAACGTTCGGCTCCGCTTTGAGCAGCGGCACATTATCGTCAGGCGGAGCGATGCGCTGGAACTCGCCAACGACGCGCTCAGGCGGGGAACGACGATTTCAATGCCAGTATAAAAAAACGAGAGGAAGATTAACCATGAAAATTACCGACCAACAAGCAGAACTGCTCGACGTACGACTGATGCAGGGGAATGACGTGCTTAAACCGGGCTCCATGATTCAAGAACTGCAAGGACGTGTGGCGCAGAATCAAGCGTCGTCCACCGCTTCTGACGTCGCCGGCCTGAAAGCCGATCTGAACGCGCTAATTGCGAAGCTCCGCGCCGCCGGGCTAATGGAATGAACTATTCCCTCTATATCGCGAGTGTGGCCGACGATAAGCGCGCGGCCTATTCGTGGTGCCTCGTCAATTACGAAGGAGTCGCGTCTGAAGGCGTTTACCTGACGCACGATGAGCGCCGCTTCGACGAAACGTACTGCGCTCATGTCGCGCTTCAACGGGCATTGCGGGAGGCTGCGCGCCAGGCGGGTAAGATTCGGCTCCGCATCGTTATGGATGAAGTCGTATCCGGCGCGATCGGCTACGAGATCCTTGACGCCAACCGGCCGCTTTATCCTGCGTTGCTGCAGACGACCAAACGCGTTCTCCGCCGTTTTGATGACGTAGAGTTCGCCGCGTTCCGGAAAGACGATGCCGACGCGCTGCCGGAGGAATCCGCGGTAATCGACGACGCAATGACGGCGCTGGAGGATTCGCGCACGCTCGCCGGCCAACTCCGGTTATGGCGCGACCTGATCGTAAAGCCAAGCAAATTTATCCGATAAAGGGGAACGAAAACATGACGAAAATGCCAGCGAAAGTACAAGCAGCCATCGACGCGTATAAGGCTGCGGGACAAAAACTCGGAGACGTTGACCAGCGTCTTGACGAACGGATTGCGGAGCTGACCGCGAGTATTAACGCAATGCAGGCGGAGCTTGACGCGTTGATTGACTCGACGCTCGACGACCTGGACGCCGCCACTCAGCCGCAAGAAACGGACCTGCGCCGCCGCATCGTAGACGCCCAACTTGCGCTCAGCGCGATGACAGACCGCAAGGGCAGAGCATTTAGGACGGTTTCCGGCGATCAGGACCGATTAGCGAAGGCAGCCGTCACGATTGCGAAGGAAGAAGCGCGCAAGTTCTTCGACGCCGGACATGACGATGCGCTCTCGAAGGTGGCCGAAGCTAAGTACGCTTATTTACAGGCGATCGTGCAGTACCGCGCATTCAGAGCGGCCGCCGGCGCGATTTATTACGAAACTCTCCGCGAGACAAATCCGAATCTAGCTCGGGATATCGACGCGCCATTTTTTGCTGAACAATCGTTCGAGTTCCGCGGGGGATCGCCGCAGATTTACGGGGTCGATAGTACCGAAGTTCACAACGCCTTGAAACTCGGCAGAATTGAGGCCGGAAGCTGCGCCATTGGTCGCGAGGTCTACGGGGACTAATAGCGTGAAGCCTTCGGGCTTCTTTATTTTTTTTTTTTACGAAGGAGGGACGAGAATGTTCGAGATTGATGACGCCACATGCGCGAAACTGGAACGCATCTCCGCTATCCTCGCGCTGCATAACGAGACGAGGGAGCACATTACATGCGGAGACTGGCGCTTTGAAGAACGCTGGCCGGTGGAGTATCGCGAAATCATGACGCTTACGCAGGACCTTCGCCGCAGCAAGCGGACTGATCTAAAGACCGTTGGTTATCAGATACAGTTATTTATCCAAGAGTCGGCGGAGCTTGATAGGATGTACCGCGCAGGCAACGCACACGAACGGCAACTACAGAGACAGGCGGGTCTAGTTGCGTTGATTGCGGAGAGAGCAGCCGCCGCGGCCGGTCGTGTTCCGTTGCTCGCGCAGAAATATTGAAGTCAAGACGTCCGAACGATACGACGCTAAACTAAGCGGGCTTCACGACCGGCAAACAAATCTCAGTCGAGAGCAGACGGTCAGCGTTTCGCATTAAGGACGAATGATGAACATATGGCCTACGATTTAGTAGCGAAATTAAAACTCGTTGACAATATGTCAGCGCCTATGAAGCGCGCAGCACGGACGATAAAAGACGTTACCGATGCGACCGACCGCGCGAAGAAAGCAGCCGCGACATACACCGACGCCACTGAAAGACTACGCACAGCTAACGGCCGATTTGTAGCGGGCGCAGGCGCTGTACGCCGCGAAATCAGCGCTACAGAGCGCGCGTTAAAAAGCGCCGGCAACGCGTTTTCTTCGTTGGAGCGCAAAGTTGGACGCGGCATCAAGTGGGGCGCGATCGGTCTCGGTGCTGCCGGAATAGCGGGCGCAAGCGCGGCTGCCTACGGAGCCTATAACGTATCCAAGCGCGGACTAGGACTCGCAGCGGAGGCGGAGCAGGCGAATATCGCTTTTACAACGATGCTCGGCAGTGCGCAAAAGGCGCAGGCGTTCCTCGCACAATTAACTGACTTTGCGAACGCAACCCCCTTCGAACTTCCGCAGATTCGCGACGCATCAAAACGGTTGCTCGCGTTCGGGTTCGCGTCGAAACAAATTCTGCCGATGATGACGAGTCTCGGAAACGCTGCGGCTGGCCTCGGACTTGGTGCGGATGGTATCGATCGGCTTACGCTGGCTATCGGTCAGATTAAGGCGAAGAGCAAGCTGCAGGGTGACGAAGCACTCCAACTGATGGAGGCGGGCATTCCCGTTTGGGATATCCTCGCGAAGAAACTCGGAACAACGACGACGAAGGTCATGGAGTTATCTTCGAAAGGACTTGTGCCGGCTAATTTCGCAATTAATACGCTCATGGACGGTCTGAACGAGCGCTTCCCGAAGATGATGGATAAGCAGTCGAAATCACTCCTCGGCATGTATTCGACGATCAAGGATACGTTTAACTCGAAGATCCTTACGAAATGGGGCCAAGGTATCGCGGAGGGCATTACACCGCCCTTGCGTAAGCTGGTCGATTGGATCGATAAAAACGGAGCAACGATCGATAAATGGGGCGAGAAGCTTCGTACAACCGCGCGAACTATGACGACAAAATTCGTAGAAACGGTTAGCAGCGCGTTCAAAAAAATCAAGGCGCGCTATTTCGATAATCCGGAGTTTACGAAGCTGGATACGATCAAGGCGAAAATCGCATTCGTATTTAACGACATCATGACGGCGTTTAATTCGTGGTTTGACGGAGGCGGTAACGCGAAGATTTCCGCAATTGGAACGAAGCTTACCGATACTCTCGCGCAATCACTGAAGGCGTCCGCACCACTCATTGAAGCTGCGACAAAACTCGGCGTAGCGCTGGGCGGCGGTATTCTAACGGGGATTTTGAATAATCCGGATTTGCTCGCGTTGCTTGGCGGATACGCGGGCTTTAAGACTCTGACAGGCAAAGGCGCTAGTACCGGTAAGGGTTCCCCAGGACCAGGCAAAGGCGTACCCACCGCAGTCGGCGGATCAACCGTAGCAAAATACGCGAAAAGTCCGTACGCCATCGCTGGGGTTGTGGCAGCGCTCGGAACCGGCTATCTCGGCAGCGTTTGGGAGAATGCGCATAAGGACCCGAATTCGAAATACTCAAGCGCGGTTCTTACGGGCGGAGCGCCTGTATCGCGTATGACCTCGACTGTGCCTCCAGCTACGGCCGCGCAAGTAGACGGCCTCAGTAATTATTTGCAGCAAACGTATGGAGCCGGCGCTAAGACTTCGGGTTCGCTTGATAGCGTTCTCCGCCTACCGGATCAGACAGACGGTTATCTCGCACACCTTCCGAAAGTCGACGAAAGACTCCAAACGCTCGGAACACAAATTGCCAACAAACCAGCGCCGCAGGTCAACGTTAACCTATACGGCACTACTATTCGCGAACAGGCTGACGTTGACCTAATTGCTCACAAGATAGCAGGCATAGTTGCATGGTGAGTACATTTGAGATGCCAGAAGGCTCAGGTGCAGCTAAACTACGTGCCGCAATCAAGTTTCTCGGCTACAACAAGGACGTTGATTTCGAATTCGGAACAGTAACGGCAGCGCCACCTAACGTTCTTGTTCGACTAGACAACGAAAAATTTGAATTGGATACCCTGTCGCTTGATATCGCCGAATGCCTACGCGACCATACCGTCACACTCCGCTACCCTAACGGCGAGCGTGTAGAGGTGACGGTCGAGGCGGGCCTTAAAGTGGGCGATCGCGTAGTTGTCGCGTCATATAACAATAATCAGCGCTATCTTATCCTAGCGCGGGTGTAGGAGAGGTGACAAAAATGATACGCGTGCTTTACGATGGCAAAACGTATATCGATGCGCTAGTCACATCGGTCGAATGGTCGGGTGATATCGCGAAGCCTTACCGGACGCTAACGGTGCAGCTCTCCAATACGCTTGATGGCGATGAACAGGCGATTAATTT
>NZ_BIMD01000047.1 GCF_004000905.1 Paenibacillus humicus NBRC 102415 | reverse complement strand
TGGGCGGGCGGCATCGCCGGACGCGTTGCGGGCCTCGTCGAGCGCTCCGTCGGAGGCGGCGAAGCTGTCGCCGCCGTAGACGGAGCCCTCATGCCGGGCCGCAGCTTCTTCGGCGGCCTGGCCGGCAGGCTGGAAGCCGGCGGCGAGATCCGCGGCTCCTCGTTCCACAAGCAGATGGTCAAGCGCGGCGTCGCCTACTACGATGCCGAAGGCTCCATCCGCACGGAAGGGGCTCTCGGCGGCGCCGAGCTGACCTCCGGCGCGCTGCCGGCCGGATTGTCCGGCAGCGTCTGGAGAGCGGCGGCCGGATTCTATCCGGTTCCGGCAGAAGGAACTCTGGCGCGCCTCGCCGCCGCGGCTGCCGTTCCGGCAGCAGGCGATACGGTGAACCGCCTGACGTCCAGCTTCGGCCTCAGCCAGGCCGAAGGTCTTCGCTGGAGCGCGGACGCTTCGCTCGCGCAGCTGCAAGCCGGTTCCGGCAAGCTGCCGGCCGGCGGCGCCGCCGCGCTGAAGGCCGAGCTTGGAGGCTTCTCCCGCTCCATCGTCCTGAACTCGCCGGAGCTGCGCTGGCCGCAGGCCGCAGACGCTCCGCACGTCGTCTCGGGCGCCAAGGAATTCAAGGAAAAAGTAGAGATCACGCTCGCGGCCGAGCCGGGAGCCGTCATCTACTACACGCTGGACGGCAGCATGCCGAGCGAGATGTCCGC
Organism: Paenibacillus humicus NBRC 102415; assembly: GCF_004000905.1. GTDB lineage: Bacteria > Bacillota > Bacilli > Paenibacillales > Paenibacillaceae > Paenibacillus_O > Paenibacillus_O humicus. The sequence continues at coordinate 37,537 of NZ_BIMD01000047.1, read as the reverse complement.
CGTCTACGCTTCGCCGATCACGCTCAAGGAGACGACGACGCTGACGGCGATCGCCGTCGCGGCGGGCAAGGAATACAGCCCGGCGCTGAGCGGGGAGTGGAAGCTGAAGCAGGAGGGAGGCTTCGTGTTCTTCCCTGGCCCGATGCCGTCTCCGACTCCAACGCCGGAGCCGAAGCCCGCTCTGGAATCCAACATCGGCAAGCCGGCCATAGGCGAGGAAAAGCCGGAGTCCGTGCGGGTGCCGCGCGGCAGCATCCTGCGCCTGACGGCGCCGGAGGGCAAGTGGATCCGCTATACGACCGACGGCAGCGATCCGACGGAGAACAGCAAGCGCTACGTAGGCGAGCTGGTGCTGACCCGCTCTATGACAGTCAAGGCCAGAATTGAGGGAGACAAGCTCATCCTGACGTACGTCTTCGAGGTCGGCAATGCCGGCTATGACCTCCGCAAGGATGCGTCCACGATCCGGTACGCCGCCGGTTATGCCGACGGCACCTTCAAGCCGAACGCGGCGATGAGCCGCTACGAGCTGATCGAATTCCTGGCGCCGCTGCTCGACCGCGAGCCCGGAGAGCTGTTCAATGCCTTCCCGGACAAATCGGAACGCAGCGGGCAGCTCGTGGCCTTCTTCGCTTCCGCCGGCATCGTCGGCGGTTATCCGGACGGCACCTTCGGCGGCGACCGCAGCCTTACGCGGGCGGAATTCGCCGTCATCGCCTCCAGGGTGCTGAAGCTCGATGTCAATCAGGCGGCCGCGCCGAAGCAGAAGGACGCCCTCAAGCACTGGGCTGCGCCTTACATCGGCGCGTTGACCGAAGCAGGGCTGATCCAGGGCTTCCCGGACGGCAGCTTCCGTCCGAACAGTCCGCTGACGCGCGCCCAGGCCGTCGTGCTCATCAATCGGATGGCCGGCACCGTCAAGCGTACGGATGCCCAACCGCGCTTCGCCGACCTGACGTCCGCCCACTGGGCGTACAAGGACATCATGTCGGCCGTGGACCCGAAGGCGCCGGCAGGCCGCTGAGCCTGTCCGCGCACAGCCCAACGCTCAAGGAAAGGAAGGCCAAGCCATGAAAAAAAGATGGATCGCCGCGCTGGCGCTGGGCGCCATGCTGGCGGCAGGACCCTATGCGGCAAGCAGCATCCAGGCGGAGCAGCAGGCTCCGCTGGCCGCCGACGAAAGCTACAGGCTCGCTTCGGACGCCGTCTTTTATTTGCGGGCGTTGAGCGCCGACGGCACGGTGTCCGCGACCGGGACGGGCGTCCTGCTCTCCTCCGGCGGAGCTGCCGCCACGGCGTATCATGTCGTAAAGGGCGCGGCCCGGCTGGAGGCCGTGCTGGCGGACGGCACCGTCGCCTCTGTCAAGGTCGGGCGGTATGACGAGCGTACCGATGCGGCCATGCTGGAGCTCTCGGCTCGCAAGGGGGGCGGCAAGTATCCGTACGTCACCTTGCGATCGGCCAAGCTGGAGCATGGAGACGCCGTCTATGCGATCGGTTTCCCGCTCAAAAATACGCCGATCGTGACGCAAGGCATCGTCAGCAGCCCGGACGCGGTTGTCAACGGCCGCAGCCGAGTGCTGATCGACGCGGCCATCGCCAGCGGCATGTCGGGCGGTCCGCTGATCGACGAGCAGGGCCGTCTGACGGGCATCATCTCCGGCTCGCTGCGCACGATGGAAGGCATCCATCTGGCGGTCGGCATGGCCGATCTGACGGCGCTGCTGCCGGACGGCTTCCGGCAGGCAGACTGAATCCGCAGCCTGCGGGTGCTGCGGGAGGCGGACAGGACGGACCTTGGCACACCAGGCGCCCAGGCTGACGTCTTTCCCTCGCCAAGGCGCATTCTCAGCATCGATAAGTCGAGCTCTGCAAGAGCGGGACGGATGCAAACAGGAACGAACGATAGACCTCCAGCTACAAACAAAAGCGACTGCCAGGCCTTGCCGGCAGCCGCTTTTTTTTTTTGCATGCCCATGAAAAATGCGGCCCCCGGGCTGCCAGACAATCGCTGCAACCTTATCGGCCCTTGAGCACGTTCCTAATTCTAGGAAAGGGAAGGAGGAAACATCGATGAAAAAGCCGCTTCTGCTTCTCGCCGGAATGCTGTTCGTTCTGCTGCCGCTGCAGCCCTCCCAAGTCCAGGCCTTGTCCTGCGCGGAGCCTAGGTCGATGGAAGAGGCCTATATCTATTACGATGCAATCCTAGAGGGACATCTGGATAAATCGGTCTCCCATTTTAACCGGAATGAACTCCGAATTACGGTGAAAACGAGCTACAAAGGAGTCGGGGAGGAACGAATCATCGCCGATGAAGACAAGTTCTGGGGAGTTGTGAATGGACCGAGCGCAAGCGGAGAGGACTATTTGTTCTTCTTGAAAATAAAAGGAGACCATTGGGAAAACCCGCTCTGCGCTCCCTCCAGGCCGGTCGCCGAATCGGCCGCGGCGCTCGCCTACCTGAAGGGAAAGGAAATTCCGCTGCAACGCGCAGCGGAGCCTGCGGCGCAAGACACAGCCTGGAAAAACCTGATCCAAGCGCAAGGAAGCTTGACGGTGGCGGGACTGATCTTGGCTGCGGCCGCCCTTGGAGCTCTCGGCCTTGCCGCTGTCTTGCGCAGAAGACGCCGCCGATAATAGAAGCGGGGATGAGTCACGCCCCTCGGAGACCCGAATCTGCCAGGACGAATCGGAGAGCCTGGACCACGGCTCCGTCGAGGTTTACCCGCTGCCCCCATCCAGGCTCTTTTGCATGAAGGCCGTCCATTCCCTCGCTGCAAACGACTGATAGCGGTCCTTCTTCCAGATCATATAGAGGCGCCACATGACGGCCGGCTGTACGAGCGGAATGACGCGGAAGCGGGCCGGGTCCAGAGCTCCTGCCACGCCGCTTGGCAGCAGGGTGATGCCGAACCGGGCCGCGACCAGCTCCGCCATGAAATCCCATTGGGTGCTTTCAAAGGCGATATGCGGCTCGAAACCGGCCTGGCGGCATGTGTCCAGGATGAGATCATGCAGCGTGAATTCGTCCCGAAACAGGATAAAGGCTTCGTCACGCAGCTCCCGCAAGCCGATGCTGGGGCGCGCAGCCGCCCAATGCTCCGGGTAGACGACGAGATGAAGCTCCTCTTCGATGCATGGAAGCAGGTGGAACTTCTCTTCGTTGCCGATCGGCAAAATGACAAGACCGGCATCCAGCTCGCCGCTGTCGACCCCGGCCTCGATCAGCTTGCCGCCGCGCTCCGCCAGCTGCAGGCGGATCTGAGGATATTTGCTGTGGAAGCCTTCCAGAATGGACGGAAAAAGGCGTCCGCCGATCATCGGCGGGATGCCCAGACGCAGCGTTCCCCGCTTGGCCTGGACGACATCGTCCAGCTCCGCGGTCATATGGTCGAGCGATTCCATGACCTGCTGCGAGGAGCGCAGAATGCTCTCTCCCGCATCGGTCAGCACGATTTTCTTGGAGGACCGGTCGAACAAGGCGACGCCGAGCTCCTCCTCCAGCAGACGGACCATCTTGGACAGGGAGGGCTGGGTAATATGAAGCTGCTGAGCCGCTTTCGTGAAGCTTCCTTGCTTCGCGACTTCCATGAAATACGTTAATTGACGGATATCCACGGCTCCGGGCACCAGCCTTTCTTGAAGTTGACCTATAGAGAAAACGAATGAAAACAATTCGATATATGTATTTTACCTATACTTCTATCGCGTGTACACTTTAGGTCTAGCCCGGATACAAGGGTTATATCGAGAAAGAAGGTACATGCATAATGGCAAAAAATGAAACCTTGCCTGCGAAGCCGGCAAGCCTCTCCTATACGATCAAAGCCTCCATCGTTTTGCCGCCCGACACGAACCATCACGGGACGATCTTCGGCGGCAAGCTGATGGCCTACATCGACGACGTGGCGACGATCGCCGCTACCCGCCATGCCCGCCGTCCCGTCGTGACGGCTTCCACCGACTCCGTCGACTTCCTGCACCCGGTCAAAAAAGGCGATGCCGTCTGCTTGTCCGCCTTCGTAACATGGGCCCATAAGACGTCGATGGAAATCTTCGTCCGGGTCGTGACCGAGGATCTGCTCACCGGAGAAAGAAAAGTATGCGCGACCTCTTTCCTGACCTTCGTGGCGCTGGGCGACGACGGCAGGCCGACCGAGGTGGCGGCTGTCATTCCGGAAACCGTGGAAGAGCAGCGGCTGCATGAAACGGCCTGGGAACGAAAAGAAGCGCGCAAGATCAGAAGGCAGGAAAGCAAGCTGTTCGCCGACGTCCTTGGTCCGGAATTCAGCTTGAGAAAAACGAAGGAAAAGCTGGATGAGAACCGCAGCCGGCCAAAGCTTGCGGCGGAGAACACAAAAGCCGCTCCGGCGGAAACCCGCCGGTTCGCACACGAGCTCGAAGCCGAGGCGATGACCGGCGTCAGGGAAACCGCCCCGCGGATGATGGAAGCCTACGCGAATGCCTGGGGCAGCGAGTGGTAGGCGGCAAGCTCAGAAGGATTTTTGAACCATGCCGTACAAAGGAATAAGGTACCCAAAAGACAGCCCGATAGCGGCTGTTTTTTATTCTTTTTATGAAGAAGCAGGAAAACGCCGGGTTGGATGTGGAATTGAGGACGTTGAAGCCGGGGATCTTAAGCCCATCGGCAAACGGCTGCGGAAGCCAATATGATACGGGAGCGTGCAAACGATGATCAGCAAGATCGGTCAGGTGATGCTGTATGTCCAAAACCAGGATCAGGCCAAGGAGTTCTGGACGGAGAAGCTCGGTTTTGCGGTCGTAGCCGAAGAAAATGGAGAAGGCATGAGATGGTTCGAGGTCGCTCCGAAGGAAGGCGGGACGAGCCTCGTTCTGCACAGCAAGGAAGCTGTCGCCAAGATGTCGCCGGAAATCAATCTCGGCACGCCTTCGCTGATGTTCTACTCCGAGGATCTGGAGGGACTGTACCGCGACCTGGCCGACAAGAAGGTGACGCTTGGAGAGCTCGTGACGCTGCCGTTCGGAAAGGTGTTCAATTTCGCCGACTCCGAAGGCAACTATTTTGCGGTCATGGAAAAATAGGCAGCCATCCGCCCCTGCGTAAGCGATCGGCTTCCTTGCCGTCCCTCTTCAGGACGAATTGGCGCAACCTGTTAGAGCTGCGGGAATTTTCCCGCGGCTCTTTTTTTCATGGGGTCAAATAAAGACATTTGTTCATCATAAATAAAAGCGGAATAGGAAATAAATAAATATCATTTCGATTAATAAGGAAAGGTATTTAAGCCATCATTTTGTGTATAATTAAACGAATAAACAAAAATGAGGTGACTGGTTTGGCTAAACTGTACTCGTCCGATTCTGTAGACAGCTTGATTCATCGTCTGGAAACTCTTAAAAACCATGAATCCAAAAGCCTTGAGTTCGAAAAGCAGCTTTCTGTCGAAGGAAACAGCTCCACGATTGTACGTGAAGTTAATATTCACGCTTATGAAAGCATTATCGAGATGATTAAAGAGCATTTTGAAAAGGCTGACACGGTCAAGCAGACCCGATCTCCCCGGAATCCGTCTCTTCCTCGCAGCACGAGCGGGCGCAAGCCTGGAAGACCTCGCAAGAATGAAAATGCCGAGGTAGCGGCTGCGAACGAAGAGTAATCGGTTTAGGAGGCACGCTGCCCTGGCGGCGTGCTTTTTTCTTTGCCGTATGACCCCACGCAAAAGGGATTTAAATTTTTATTTACCTTGGCATGGATAATTTGTTACTATAGGTGCAACAATTCAAAATGCGATGAAGAGAGAAGTAGATAAAGCGATTCTTTCCCAGAGAGCTCCGTCCGCTGAAAAGGAGCAAAGAAGCCTTTATTGAAAAAAGACTCCGAGCAGCGCGCAGGAACCGGCTTGAGCGGGGATGGCGCGACGGGAGCTCCTGTTACAGAGCTAGAGTATACGCATCTTGCCTCATGCATGGCTTGGCGCTGCCGTACTCGAAGAGGCCGATTGGGCGACCAAGCCGGCGAACCTGGGTGGTACCACGAGGAATCCAATCTCGTCCCTGAGACTGAAGCGCAGTCTTGGGGGTGGGATTTTTTTGTTGTCTATCGGACGACCGAAAGTTCAGCCTATAAGGGCAGCAGGCGGTACATCGAGCCGGCGGCCTGAATAGGTAGTAGCAGGAGCGGCATTTCTTCATCATACGCAGAGGGGAATGGAATTCGAATGGCAGAGAGAAAACTGAAAGCCGGCATCGTCGGCGGAACGGGCATGGTCGGGCAGCGCTTCGTGCAGCTGCTGGATGGGCATCCTTGGTTTGAGGTGACGGCAATCGCGGCAAGCGCAGGGTCGGCGGGCAAGACGTACGAGCAGTCCGTGCAGGGCCGCTGGAAGCTGGAGACTCCGATTCCGGAAGCGGTGAAAGGGATCGTCGTGCAGGACGCGTCCAAGGTGGAGGAGGTCGCCTCCGGGGTGGACTTCATCTTCTGCGCCGTGGATATGAAGAAAAACGAAATCCAGGCGCTTGAGGAAGCCTACGCCAAGGCGGGCGTGCCGGTCATCTCCAACAACTCGGCGCATCGCTGGACGCCGGACATTCCGATGGTCATTCCGGAAATCAATCCGGAGCACATTGAAGTCATCGCGGCCCAGCGCAAGCGTCTCGGCACGGAGACCGGCTTCATCGCGGTCAAGCCGAACTGCTCCATCCAGAGCTATGTGCCGGCTCTTCATGCGCTGCGCGAGTTCAAGCCGACGACGGTCGTCGCCTCGACGTACCAAGCCATTTCCGGAGCAGGCAAAAACTTCACGGATTGGCCGGAAATGCTCGACAACGTGATTCCATACATCGGCGGCGAGGAAGAGAAGAGCGAGCAGGAGCCGCTCCGCATCTGGGGCCGCATCGAGAACGACGAGATCGTCAAGGCCAGCTCGCCGCTGATTACTACGCAGTGCATTCGCGTGCCTGTAGCCGACGGGCATATGGCGACGGTGTTCGCTTCCTTCGAGAAGAAGCCTTCCAAGGAAGAGATTCTCGAGCTGTGGAAAACCTACAAGGGACGTCCGCAGGAGCTCGGCCTCCCGAGCGCGCCGAAGCAGTTCATCACGTACTTCGAGGAAGAAAACCGTCCGCAGACGAAGCTGGACCGCGACATCGAGGGCGGCATGGGCGTCTCGGCGGGACGTCTGCGCGAGGATTCCGTCTACGACTACAAGTTCGTGGGCCTCTCGCATAACACGCTGCGCGGCGCGGCAGGCGGAGCGGTGCTGATCGCCGAGCTGCTGAAGGCGGAAGGTTATATTCAAGCGAGATAACATCGCGACAACCGACAAGGAACACGGCAGCGGCATGAAGAACTTATTTCCTCGGAGATAAGTTCTTTTTTTTGAACAGAGGTCAGGGTATAAGCCTGGTTCCCTATCGGGCAACTATGATAGGATGTGAATAATTCATGCCCTATACCGTGACGGGGCATCTTATCCTTCATGAGTTCGCAGGAAAGGCGGCTGAGAATATGACACCATCGATGGATCCCTATATCCGCAATGAACGCGAGGCGGCGATCGCGGAGAGGGCGGACCGGCTTGCCGCCCGGTTCGCTCCCAGAGCGGCGGAGCATGACCGGGAAGGCTCGTTTCCTTTTGAAAACTTCGAGGATTTGAAGCAATCCGGCTACTTGAAGCTGACCGTGCCGGAGGCGTACGGAGGCGAGGAGGCATCGGCCTACGAGCTCGTGCTGTCGCAGGAGCGGCTGGCCCGCGGCGACGGCTCGACGGCGCTGGCCGTCGGCTGGCATGTCCATACGCTGATGAAGCTGAGGCTGTCCCGCTCCTGGCCGGAGCCGTTGTTCGTCCGGCTCTGTCAGGATATCGTCCGGGACGGCATCGTCATCAATGAGCTCGCCAGCGAGCCGGCGACGGGCAGCCCCACCCGGGGAGGCCGGCCGGAGACGACCGCGAGACGGACCGACGGGGGCTGGCTCCTCACGGGTCGCAAAACGTTCAGCACGCTGAGCCCGATTCTGGAGCGGTTCACCGTGACGGCCGGCTTCGAGGGCAGCGGCAAGGTCGGCTCGTTTCTCGTGCACAGAGGCCCAGGCGTGCAGGTCGAGGAAACCTGGAATACGCTCGGGATGAGGTCGACGGGAAGCCATGACGTCGTGCTGAGCGATGTGTTCGTTCCCGACGAGGAGACGATCGTCGGCCTGGATTCGGCGTCCCCGGCCGCACCGTTCGCGCCGACGGAGGCGTCGATGCTCCATATTCCGGCCTGTTATATCGGCATCGCCTGGGCGGCGCGCGACTTTGCGCTGGAATTCGCCCGCAGCCACAAGCCGAATTCGCTGACCGTGCCGATCGCCGAGCTCCCCAACATCAAGCGCCAGCTCGGACTCATCGAAGCCGACTGGCTCGCCGCCCGCTCGTACCTGTACGGGATTGCGGACCGCTGGGACCGCGATGAGCAAGGCCGCGCAGAGCTGAAGACGGAGCTGGGGCTTGCCAAATACATCGCCACCAACGCCGCGATCTCCATCGTGGATCAGGCGATGCGGATCGTCGGCGGCTTGAGCCTTTCCCGCAGCTACCCGCTGGAGCGCATGTACCGGGATGTCCGTGCGGGCCTGCACAACCCGCCCATGGACGATGTCGTGCTGACCAATCTGGCGAACCGCGCCCTGGCGGAGTCGTGACAACGGTTAGATGAACAGCGGCGGCAAGGGCAGGCGGGACCGATAGACAGAGGAGGGGGCGGCGGGGATGAAGCTGGAAATCATCGCGACCCGCGTATCGGACGCGGTGCTGGCGGAACGAGGAGGAGCGGATCGGATCGAGCTCGTCACCGGGATGCTGGAGGGCGGCTTGACGCCGGGACCGGGTCTTATCGAAGAGACCGTCAAGGCGGTGTCGATTCCGGTCAACGTCATGGTGCGGCCGCACAGCTTGTCGTTCGTGTACGACAAGCTCGACCTACAGGCGATGCGGGCGGACATCCGGATGATCCGCAGGTCGGGAGCGGCGGGAGTCGTCCTTGGCCCGTTGACTCCGGAGGGAACGGTCGACGAGGAAGCGCTGAAGCTTCTGCTGGGCGAAGCCGAAGGTCTGGATGTCACCTTCCACCGGGCATTCGATGCCGTCCGCGATCAGCTTGCGGCGTTGGAGATTTTGACCAGGCACCCTGCCGTCAACCGCATTCTCACTTCCGGCGGGCAGCCGAGCGCGCTTCAGGGAATGGCCCGGCTGAGGCAGCTCGTTCAAGCGTCGGCAGGAAGCGGAAAGACGATTTTGGCGGGCAGCGGCTTGACCTTGGACGCGCTGGAAAGCTTTCTGAAGGAAACGGGCGTTGGCGAAGTGCATTTCGGCTCCGCCGTCAGAGAAGGCGGACATTCGCTCCGCCCGCCTGTGCCGGAGCGGATTGCGGCAGTCAAGAAGGTGCTGGCGGCAGCCTCATTGTGGATTGATTAGGAAAAGAGCGTTCTTCCGGTGGGGAAGAACGCTCTTTTTCGTACTTAACTTGGCGTTGATGTCACGCCGCAGAGGCAAGAAATGCCGGTAGAGGCTGACCCGCCTGTAAGCGGAATCCATGTTCAGCAGGTCAGGAAGTGCTCCAGATGGACCGCTCTGGACAGGCCGACCGACTCGGCGACCTTGATGGACGCCTCGTTCGTCTCCAGCACATGATAGCGGGCAATGCGCCCGTCCTTGCCGATGCTTGCCATCGCCGCGGACACGACCTGCTTCGCCAGGCCGCGGCCTTGAAACCTCTCCCGCGTGCGCAGGAAGCCGATTTCCCAGATCGGCCCGAAGTTCGGAAAAGCGGCGCATACGCTGGCCGGCTCGTCTCCTTCGTATAGCGCGAACAGCCGGGCTCCTTTATTGATATAGCCGAGCAGCTCCTCCGCTTCAGGCGGAGTCCAGAACGATGCCAGTCCGTCATCTACACCGCTTGTTTCCACGATGCGGCCGTCGAGCGGAGCCTGGAAAGCTGTGTCCCCCGCCGTATACGTATAAAAGCCTCTCGCTTTCTCCAGACGGAAACGGCTGGCCAAAATGGCCTTGAAGCGCGGGAGCTGGAGCTTGAAGACGAAGCGTTCCGATTCCGGCAGCCGGTCCAGCAGTCCAAGCAGCAGGGAGTCGCTGTTTCCGGCCAGAAATCCGGCATGGGAGGCCTCGGGATAAGTAAGCCGGTCATAGGCGTTCAGCTCGGCAGGCAGCAGCAGAAGAGCGCCCCATTGCTCTCCTTCCTCCGCCATATGGGCGGTCATCCCGCCGCCGAAGCTCTCCAGCATTTTGAGCAGGGTAATATGGAGCAGCGGATCCGACTGCAGGCGGGCGGTTATGGATGCGGAGGTTGGACGGTCCATGAACGGCTTCCTTTCTAAGGGAGATTAGTACGTCTTGGCAAAGCGGGCGACGGCCTCAAGCCGCAAATGATCGGTGACCAGGTCGTACAGGAGATACCCGGCAATCGGCTTGTTCATCGGCATTCTCCCATCTGCTGGACCGAATCCATTTTCTCTTCATTGTACGGAATCGGCAGCGTCTCGAAAAGAGGGCATGCGGCAGGATGGCGGAGGGGATTGTGCAGGACGGGACGGCAGAGGGGATTCTGCAGGAAGGAATGCAGAGGGAATTCCGCAGGACGGAATGCAGAGGGGACTCTTCAGCTTCGGATCATGAGGGGCAGCCGCTAACGAAAAAAGCTGCCGCGATTCGGCAGCTTCCCCCACTCTAGGCTTTCGCAGCCGCAGCCACATATTCCTCCAACCGATCCCAAGTTTCCGTGACGCCCTGCTCCATGCCCATATCGATCACGCTCTTGAGAGCTTCGGCGCTCGCATAGACGGAATGGTTCGTCACCTTGGTGCCTCCTTCGACATCCTCGAAGAGCAGCATGATGCGGGCGGGGGGCATGTCGCGGTTCTCGATTCCCTCGGCGTCGGAGAAGTAATCGGTGCCCGTGAATTTCTCGCCGTCGACTACTTCTTCATAGACGGTCTTGCCCCAGGATTCCATGCCGAAAAAGTCGCCCTGAGCCTGGTCCATGCACTTCATGCAGTAGTGCCAGCTTCCTCCGGGACGGAAATCCATCCGGCTTGCGGTCAGCTCCCATCCGCGGGGGCCCCACCAGTGCTTGAGCATTTCGCCGTCGGTGAAGGCTTGGAAGACCAGCTTGCGCGGAGCCGGGAAAACCCGCTCCAGAATAAGGGTATTGCCTTCGGCTTTGAGGGTCATTTTGTTCACTCGTATTTCCTCCTCTTATCGATTGTCCGCCTATGCTTATGCCAGCCAGCCTTTGCCTTCGTCCGCCATGACCTTGAGCGCGAGGGCAAGGGTCTATTCCGGCTTCCGCTTTGAGTCTATATCCGAATTTTCGTCCGCTGCCTGCAGCTTGAGCAAATAATCTTCCAAGGCGTCGTACCGCTCTTCCCATATGCGCCGGTAGCGTTCCAGCCAAGCATCCATCTCCCGGAGGGGCTGCATGCGAAGGCTGTAGCTGCGCCGGTTCGCCTCCGCCGTTACGTCTACGAGGCCAGACTCAAGCAGCACCTTCAGATGCTTGGAGGCTTGAGGCTGCCGGATCTGAAGCCGTTCGGCGATCTCGCCGACCGTGTGCGGCCCCGTCGACAGCAGCTCGACGATCCGCAGCCGGCTTGGCTCGCTTAAAGCACCGAATGTCGTTATATCCATAGCTGTCTGTTGTCGCCTGGATGCAAGGAAAAGCTCCACTCCGGCACGGCTCTTGCCGATCCAATCATCCCGCTCACCTCTTTTCCTTCCTCATTGCCGTCCCATGATTGGAATATACCACAATAGGAATATTCCTGTAAAGGAATATTGTAACCGTAAATGCCGGACTTCCTTTTAGGAAGCCCGGCTGGAGCCGATGCCCGGCTCGCGCCCAACGATCAAAGCTTATAAAAGAGCAAGACAGCGAAAGAGAAGGCATGTTAGGATCATAAGCGGAAGAGGCATGGACTAGAGACAGATGGCGAAAGGCTTCCGGCGGTTCGAAGAGATGCCCATGACAGGGGCCGTCTCCTTCTTCCCTGCTTTCAAAAGCCTGCTCGACTGCCTGTCAAAGCGCTGAGTCCCTGTAAGACACGGATGGATACGAGGACTTTCCGCTGCCCGGGCGAAGGCTGCCGGCGATGAGGAACTGCGCGGCGTAATAGGTCAGCATGATCCAATAACCCGAATAAGCGACATCGGACACGAACATGTTCCAGGACAGAATCGAATCCGAGAGCATGAACAGCAGGCTGCCCGCGATGGCGAGGCGATTGCCCGACATGATGGCGGACCAGGCCATCAGGGAGATGACGGCCACATAGGCGGCTACGGGAACAATCAGCTCCGTCTTGCCGTCGGCTGCGAGGGTGGATATGAGCTTGCTGCCCATGAGAAAGGCGAAGACGGCGATCGGAACGATCGTTGCGAAGCGCAGCCGGGAGAACCGCCATCTGCCGAAGAAAGCCGACATGTAGAAGAGATGCCCGATCAGGAAGGCGGACAAGCCGACGACGAACCAGCGCAGCGTGCCGTCTCCGACAGCGCAGAACAATAAGCCCGAGAGCACGAGCGCAGGATAGCGGCGCCTTCCGCCGAAGCTGCCGAGGTAGGCATAAAGGAGGATGAGCGCCATCGGGATCAGCTTGAAGACGATTTTGACTCCTTCCGGATCGGAAGGGATGACGAAAATATAAATCAGGCCCATCATCACGATAAGGACGGGCAAAAGAGCACTGGACATGGAAAACATCACTCCGTTCGTGGAGGCTGAAGGGTCGGTATTGGCGGCTCGCTCAGGCAGCTCGCCGTTCCGGCCTTGGTTCCGTATAGAGGACAGCGCCGGGAATGACAACACAACTTTCCGAGGGAGAAAGAATAGATCCGCATCGCATTTACAAACGGACCTTCAGCCCTTTTAATAGAAGGACCGTTCTATAGCCATGCCTGAACGGCATCGCAGGGGGAGTTCATATGCCAAAATCGTTATATGCCGCACTCGTCGCTCTGAGCCTGATCTGGGGAGGCTCCTTCTATTTCATCAAGCTTCTGCTCGAAGAAACGGGACCGTGGATGATCGCTTTCCTGCGCTCCTCGTTCGGCCTCGTCGCCATTACCGCCGTCATGCTGCTGCTGCGCAAGCCGTTCGGGCTTCGCTCCGTGCCCTGGATTCCCATGGCGGTCATGGCTCTCTTCAATACCGCCGTTCCATGGGCGCTCATCGGCTTCAGCGAAACGAGGCTTTCCAGCGGAATGGCGTCGGTTCTGAACGCGACGACTCCTCTGTGGACGATCATCGTCGGCACGCTCTTTTTCCGGAATGCGGCCGGCAGGCTGCAGTGGGCGGGCATGCTGACCGCTCTCGCCGGGATGATGGTGCTGCTCGGCGTCAATCCGTCCACCATCATCTCCGTCGACGGCCTCGGCTTCGCCTGCATGCTGGCCGCGACGCTCTGTTACGGGATCGGCTCGCAGCTGTCCAGGCGCCTGAAAGGCTTGTCGATGTACCAGCTCACCTTCGGAACGCTGTTATGCTCCGCAGCCGGGAGCGGAATCGCCGCTTTTTCCACGGAGCCTTTTCCGGCTGAAGCCTTCCGCTCAGGCTCGTTCATCGGGGCGCTGGCCGGCATCGGCGTATTCGGCTCCGGCATCGCGTACATCATCTTCTACTACCTGATCCAGAAGGGAAGTCCCGAGTTCGCCACGATGGTCACCTATCTCGTGCCGGTCAGCGCCATCGTCTGGGGATACTCGCTGCTCGGCGAGCCTCTTCATTGGAATCTGCTCGCGGGGCTGGCCGTCATTCTCGGGGGCGTGTTCCTCGCTACCCGGGGCGGAAGTCATGCCGGCGGCGGGAAAGCCCCTCTGGCTCCCGCAGGGCAGAGGAATCGATCCGTTGACCGTTAACCGCGTGAATGATGCAGCTCCTGGAAGTCAACGGCATCAACGGTTGTCCCGCTTAATCGTCAGCAGCATGAATATCCGCAAAAAACGGCAAATCCCGAGGATCTGCCGTTTTTTGCTTGTTCATGAATCAAGGAAATCTCCGGAACAGCGGGCCGGGCACGAAGCGTCACTTTTCCCTCAGAGCCCGCCGGAGCGTTTTGCCGGAGCTGTTCTTCGGCAGCTCCGCCAGGAACTCGACGATCGTCGGAATCTTGTATTTGACGAGACGGGACTGGCAGAACGCCAGCAGGTCCTCCACCGACAGCGATTCGTCGCTCCGCACGACGAACGCCTTGACCCTCTCGCCGAACACCTCGTCGGGCACGCCGACGACCGCCGCCTCGAATACGGCCGGATGCTGGTAGATGACTTCCTCCACCTCGCGCGGATAAACGTTGAAGCCGCCGACGTTGATCATGTCCTTCTTGCGGTCGACGATAAAGATATAGCCTTCCTCGTCCATCCGGGCCATGTCGCCTGTGTAGAGCCAGCCGTCCCGGAGCGTCGCCGCCGTCGCTTCCGGCATGCCGAGGTAGCCCTGCATGATGTTCGGTCCTTGCGCGATCAGCTCTCCGACCTCGCCGCGAGGCACCTCGCGCCCTTCCGAATCCACGACCTTGTTGATCACGTTCGGGATGTCCACGCCGATGGAGCCCGGCTTGCGGATGCCTCCGAGAGGGTTGAAGGCGGTGACCGGGCTCGCCTCGGACAATCCATAGCCTTCATAGATGACGGTCTGGAACTTCTCCTCGAACCTGTTCAGCACTTCGAGCGGCAGCGAGGCGCCTCCGGAGGAGCAGAGCCGGATGCCCGCGAAGTCTGCGGCCGACGCTCCGGGGAATTGCAGCAGGAAGCTGTACATCGTCGGCACGCCGGAGAACATCGTCGCCCTGTCTTCGCGGATCGTGCGGATGACCTCGGCCGGCTGGAAGCGCGGCATGATGATGAGCGCTGCTCCGACTGCGAGCGGAGCGTTGACGCACACCGTCATGGAGTAGATATGGAACATAGGCAGCACGACGACGGCGCGGTCCTCATGATTGATTTTGAACATGGAATGGACCGATTCCGCGTTGGTCGCCAAGTTCCGATGGGAGAGCATCGCTCCCTTCGGCTTGCCTGTCGTACCTGAGGTGTAGAGAATGACCGCCGTATCGTCATCTTTGATGTAAGCGGATTCAAGATTGCCGCCGCCAGCGTCCAGAAGCTCATCCCAAGACGTGCCGGCTCCGGTGAGGACGACAAGCTTCAGCTCCGGAAGGCGGGGGCGCAGAGCATGGAAGACCGGCTCAAGAGGAGCGGCGGCAATGACGGCGCGGGCACGGCTGTTGTCCAGCACGTAGGCGATCTCCTCCGGCGTGTAGGTCGGGTTGACCGGCACCGCGACGGCGCCGATGCGCAGGATGCCGTAATAGGCGATGACGAACTCGGGCGAATTGCCGAGGAGCAGCACGACCTTGTCTCCCTTGACGATTCCGTGCGAAGCGAGCCCCGACGCGCACCGCATCACTTGGTCCATCAGCTCGGAATAGCTTGTTTCCCGGCCGCCCCAGACGTAGGCGGGGCGCAGGGGGTGGCTTGCGGCGCTGTTCTCCAATATTTCGGCCAGACTCCAACTCATGCGCATTCATCTCCTCTTTCAATCGGCTTGGAATGAGAATCGGTGATGTAGGCAAGGATGAATCTATTCAGCATTATATTCTTGAAAGCGGTAACAAATCCCTGCCGGACGGCAAAAGTTAATTGTATCCGGATACAAATCGACCCTCAGTTGCAGATTGCGGTTGAAAGGTACAGCCGAACAAGTAGATCAAGTACGAGAGACCAAGCTATGATGCTGCCTTCAGCAGACAAGCTTAAAAAAATGATCTGCATTTTGTCATTTTCGTCGTGCAGGACTTCGACGGTTGAAGGCTGACGCCGCAGTTTACTTGCTCTGTGAACCATAGAAGAATTTCGTTTTAGGAGAGAAAGCGATTATGAATTTCTCATACAGATAAATTATGAACTAACAAAATATGTATTTAATTGAATATCCATCGATTTTCCTGGGTTTTCTTCCTCAAATGGCCATATGAATTAAATGAAAGGAGTGCAAAGATTTTTGAATTAGAAGCAAGCCCTGAATTTCCTTCCTTTAAAGAATTGTTCAGCAAGCCCTATGTATAAAATCGGTCCGAAGCTGCATTGTCAAATGATGAAAATAAAGAACGGGTTACGATTTCTCTCGTAACCCGCCTCATTATTCAAACACTCATAGGTATCCTAACTTTTGGAATATACGATAAGACAAGGACGCCGGAGACACTAAGACAAGTCGACGCCGGAGACCTTGACGACGGCTTGCCACGCGGCTTCCTGGTTGGCGCGATCGTGGAGGTGGGGCTCGAGCTGCACCTCGATTGGGCCTGAGAACTTCCCTTTGGCCGAGGCGAAGAATTGCCCTGAGACGTCGGTTCCGAACTCCGACGCCTGGATGTAGCGACTGGCCGCGGTTTCCGGCGTCTGGTTCATGCCGGGAATGAGGTTCACGATGGGGATAAACACATACTTCAACAGAGGGCTAGCGCTTCGCTTCACGTTGGTGGCGGTCGCCCCACCGGGCGATACAGCGTACACAGCCATGCCGGACGGCAGCCGGCGCGCCAACGCCGCGACCCACCAAGCGATGATCAGCTTCGCGTCGGCATACGCATTGTTGGGCACGTACTTCACGTTCGGCCCGTTGCGAATCAGAGCTTCAACAGCGGCGGTTCGGTCGCCTTGATGGTATTTGGCCGCGAAGGCGGGCAGGTCGGTGTATTTGAACATGGGCACGCCCCCTCGGGCAGGCTCCGCGCCGGCGATAACAATCCGCGCGTCGGGACTCAGCAGGTTGGCATTGAGCAACCCGACAGTCAGTTCATGATGACCAATGAGCGGGGCCTGAGATGCCTCGACGCCCGCCGCGGTAATCTTGCGCTGCTTGAAGGGAACCAGCCCCGCATTGAGCAGCAAGAAATCAACCGGCCGACCTCGTTTGACCAGCTCGGCGAGGGCGGATTGAACGCTGGTCGGTGCGTCCAGATCCAGCTCCAGCGGAGTGAAAACCTGTGTCTTGGTCTCAGCCGCGAGTTGAGCGGCCGCTTCTTGAACCCGGGCCAGGCTGCGCCCGGTGACGATGACCTGGCGGTAGCCCTCGATGGCGAGCTTGCGGGCTGCCGCATAACCGAGCCCGGAGGTGGCGCCTGTGACGAGTGCAATCGAATGTTCCATGTGGATTCTCCTTCTGAGGTTAGGGTTGTTTTGCTGATTTTAAACTTTGTGTGATGAAAAATGGACTATTTAGTCCATAGTAACATTAATGGACCAAACAGTCCAGTTCATGATATAATATCGGTAAAAATCGTACTATACTTTCAGGATAGGAGATTACGGCCAAAAGAATGAGAAAGGAAGAGGGAAGAAAGCTTATGCCAAACAACGGGTCTTTAACTTCACGCGGGCAGAACAGCAGAGAGCGTATTCTGAATCAGGCAGCCCAACTTGTTTACGAAAAAGGCGTCCGGGGTACCAGTATGGACGATATGAGGGCCGCAGCTTCTGTCAGTAAAAGCCAGCTCTATCACTATTTTTCCAATAAAGAAGAGTTGATCCTGGCGGTTATTGAGCGGCAAACCGTCAATGTGCTGGGTGCGCAGCTGCCTCTCCTGGAACATCTGGACACATGGGAAAACTTGGAAAAATGGAGAACGACGATTATAGACTTGAAGGAAAGCAGCGAGAGCTTGGGAGGATGCCCGCTCGGTTCATTGGCTAGCGAACTAGCCGACCAGGACGAGACAGCCAGGGTGGCCCTGATGCATTCTTTTGATGAATGGGAGCAGTACTTTATTGATGGATTTAGCAAGATGAAAGAGCGGGGTGATCTTCGGGCCGAGTCTGACCCGGCTGAACTAGCTTGTGCAGTTATAACCAGTCTACAGGGAGGGCAGCTCTTAACCAAGACCCGCAAATCGACCCGTCCTTTCAAAATTGCCCTTCAAACGGCCTACGCTTATGTATTTTCATTTGCGACCAACCCGCAGGACGTGGAAATGGCAAAAAAGGGACGGAGCCAAGACTAACCCATAAAAACAGTACTCACTCAAGCGAGCTGCCGAAACCCTATAGTAATCGACAAAGCTTAGTTCTGTCCCGTTGTTTTCTTTCGCCAATGGGGTTCAATATATGTTTTCCTTATAGCAATAAAATATACAAAAATGTAAATGATAATGCTCGATTTTAAATCATTAATAACTAGCAGGGGATGGACATTCGCTAAAGTTCAGTTTCCTGGATGGGTCACAGAGAAAGAAGTAGTGGTCAATACGTAATACATTTCTTCAAATTTATTAAATTCAATCCATTTACAACCCATCAGTGTACCGACAGAAGCATACATGAGCAGGTTCGAAGACAAGCTCATCAAGCTGAGTGCAGTCCTTCTTCTTAGCCGCTGTAATCGTCGCCTTGTCCGGTATAACATCATGTTCACCGACAAATGCCAGGCGCAGATGGAGTTTGATGCCCGCTTTTGTCTTGCGAAACGCTGCCCTTTTGTACTTTTGTAAACAGAGAGCCACCGTTTGACGAGTCGATAATCTCTACCACGCCCCGACTCATCGCCATACGATTTTGCAACTATCCATTTAACAAGACGCTCAAACACCTGCTGGAGTAGCTCTGGATTCACCTGTTTGTGCATACGACTGAGCTGAGCTGCCGACATTGACGTGAGCCCCAATTCCTCTTGAAATGTCTTACGGAGCACATCTTCAGCATTAGGTCGAAGTCCTTCTCTGCCTTGCAATTGTGCATGCAAGAACAGCTTTGGGTCGTTAACTTATTGTAAAGGTTTTTTTGTGCTCGCAATCAAGCTGGAAGAGCATCAACATGAGCTTTTATCACCATAATGAAAAGGTTGATTAAGTTCCGATGAAGCAATGAGAGCATAGGAGGAAATCATCCATGCAGCCAGCCAAATTCGTCCGCCAGTCCCGCTGCTTCAAAACCGCCCGCATCTTCCCGCCGGATGTCAACAACCATCAGACGATGTTCGGCGGCAAGCTGATGGCCTATATCGACGATATCGCCTCCATCGCGGCGATGAAGCATTGCCGGATGCCGACCGTGACCGCATCGACGGATTCCGTCGACTTTCTCCACCCGATCCGCCCGACCGACAGCATTACGATGGAGGCTTATGTCGCCTGGAGCGGCCGGTCGTCGATGGAGGTGTTCGTGAAGATCGTCAAGGAGGATCTCATGACCGGGGAGCGGATGGTTGCGGCAACGGCTTTCCTGACGTTCGTGGCCATGGGGCCGGACAAGCGTCCGGCGCCGGTGCCCGATATCGTGCCGGAGACGGAGGAGGAGAAGAAGCTGTTCGAGTCCGCTCCGGCTAGAGCGGAGATCCGCCGGCGGCGCCGCCAGGAATCCAAGCGTTTTGCCGATTTTCTCGGCGTGGACCACCCTTGGGAATGACATTGATAGCAAGGACGGTGCAGCCGTTTTTCCCTTTCATTCCGTGGGCTCAAGCCGATTCAGCCGGCACGGAGGCCTCTAAGCCGGGTCGGCGGATCCACGGCGCACTTCCTTCTGTGAACCAAAAACCAGCCTGCATTCGGCTGGCTTTTGGTTATGCCCGGAAAATGTTGTCGCGCCAGGTCTGATTGGAGGGCGGGTTGGATAGGGTATCTACTATAGATTGTCTTTTAGGGAAGGCGGGGAATTCATGGTTGCGGAAGCATATCGGTACATAACGGAAAACCGGGAGCGGTTCTGGGAAGCCGTGCAGACCCATGTAACGATCAGCCTGTACGCGCTTCTGATCGCTGCTGCCATCTGCATTCCTCTCGGAGTCCTCTGCGCCAAATACAGCCGGCTGACCGCGCCCGTCATGGGCTTGTTCAACTCGCTGCGGGTCATTCCGAGCCTGGCCGTTCTCGTCATCCTGCTCCCGATCCTGGGCACCGGCTTCACGCCTGCGCTCGCCGCGCTTACGCTGCTGGCCTGTCCGCCCATCCTCATCAACACCTACCTCGGCTTCCGCAAGGTCGAGCCCTCTGTTCGGGAGGCGGCGTCCGCCATGGGCATGGGAGCGGGGCGGCTGCTGCGCCGGGTGGAGCTGCCGCTGGCGGCTCCGCTGATGATCTCCGGGCTGAAGACAGCAGCCGTGGAAGTCGTGGCGAGCGCGACGCTCGCCGCGTTCATCGGAGGCGGCGGACTCGGGACGTTCATCATCAACGGGCTGGGCTTGTACAACTTCCCGATGCTGCTGGTCGGGGCTTTGCCGGTCGCGGCGCTGGCTGTCCTCATGGAGCTGGTCCTGTCCGGGTTGGAGCGTTACGCATCGAAATTTCAACGAATATAGAAGGGGTGTCGGGAATGAATACGAACACGCAGAGGAACAGCTTGGCGAAGAGAGCTTGGCTGGGAGCGGGGATTGTTCTGATGGGCGCCATGCTGAGCGCCTGCGGCTCAAGCGGGAGCGGCAAGCCGGAGATCGCGGTCGGCTCCAAAAACTTTACGGAATCGCTCGTGCTTGGCGAGATGTACTCGCTCGCTCTGGAGCATGCGGGCTACAAGGTAGACCGCAAGCTGAATCTCGGGGGCACGCTCGTCGCGCATGAAGCCCTCAAGAAGGGCGATATCGACATGTATCCGGAGTACACGGGAACGGGGCTCATCAACGTGCTGCAGCTGCCGCCGAAGACGGATGCGCAAGCGGTGTACGACGAGGTAGCCAAAGGATACAAGGAGAAGTTCGACCTCGTCTGGCTGAAGCCGACGGAAGCCAACGACTCCCAGGGCCTGGTCACGACCAAGAAAGTCGCCGACCAGTACAACCTGCATAAGATCTCCGATCTGCCCAAGCTCGCTCCGCAGCTGCGGATGGCTGCCGTTCCCGAGTTCGAGGAGCGGGAGGACGGCTTGAAGGGTCTGAATTCCTTCTATGGCAAAATGGACTTCAAAAGCATCAAGCTGTTCGACTACGGCGTGAAGTACCGCGTCATCATGAACGGAGAAGCGGACTTGACGGTCGGCTTCACGACCGACGGAGACCTTACCAATCCCGATCTTGTGCTGCTTGAGGACGACAAGAAATTCTGGCCGCCGTACTTCGTCGCGCCGGTCGTCCGGGGCGACATCTTGGAGAAGAACCCCGATGTGGAGAAGGTGCT
This sequence comes from Paenibacillus humicus NBRC 102415, assembly GCF_004000905.1. Taxonomy (GTDB): domain Bacteria; phylum Bacillota; class Bacilli; order Paenibacillales; family Paenibacillaceae; genus Paenibacillus_O; species Paenibacillus_O humicus. Next base: position 16,407 of record NZ_BIMD01000047.1, on the reverse strand, counting down.
GAACGACGTCTCCGCCAAGCTGGACAACAAGACGGTGCAGGCGCTGAACGCGCAGGTGGACATCGACAAGAAGGAATACGCGGACGTGGCGAAGGATTTCCTGCAGAAGCAGGGACTGCTGGACTAAGCGGAGGAGGGAATCGGCCATGAACGGACTGGCGCTACAATTCAAAGGGGTGAGCAAGCTGTACCCCGGGGCCGCCGACCCGGCGGTCCGGGACGTCTCGCTTGCCGTGGAGGAAGGCTCGTTCGTCACGCTGCTCGGCACATCCGGCTCAGGCAAGACGACGCTGCTGAAAATGGTGAACCGCATCATCGAGCCGACCTCGGGAAGCATCACGCTGTTCGGGCGGGATATCCGGGAGCGTCCGGCGACGGAGCTCAGGCGCGGCATCGGTTATGTCATCCAGCAGACCGGCCTGTTCCCGCATATGACGGTGGAGCAGAACATTTCGACCGTGCCGGACATTCTCGGCTGGGACAAATCGCGCGTCTCCGCCCGCGTATCGGAGCTCATGGAGCTCGTCCGGCTGCCGGAGGACATGCGCAAGCGGTATCCAAGGCAGCTGTCCGGAGGCCAGCAGCAGCGCGTCGGCATCGCCCGCGCGATGGCCGGCGATCCCAAGGTGCTGCTCATGGACGAGCCGTTCGGCGCGCTCGACGCCATCACGCGCAGCTCGCTGCAGGATGAGCTGCTCGCCATCCAGCGGCGGCTCGGCCGCACCGTGCTGTTCGTCACGCATGACGTCAGCGAGGCGTTCAAGCTGGGCGACCGCGTCGTCGTGATGAACGGCGGCGTGATCGAGCAGGCTGGAACGCCGCTGGAGCTTCTGACCCGCCCGGCAACCGACTTCGTGCGCCAGCTGACGGGAGGAGACGATCTGTTCCAGCTGCTGGAGCTGCTGAAGGCGGAGGACCGGATGCTTCCGCTCTCTGCGGAATCGATGCTGCCGGAGTCGGCTCCGTCCGTCCAGCGCACCGACAGCCTGAAGTCGGCGCTGGAGCAGATGCTGAGGCATGGAGCCTCCGAGGCGGCCGTGGTGAATGAGCAGGGGGAAGCTGTTGGCCGGCTGACGCTTGACCGGCTTCAGCCCCAGCCTCGGGAGGGGGGAGCCGATGTCGGAGTATTTGCTGAGACATTATGACGATCTGCTGAAAGGCCTTTGGGAGCATCTGCTCCTGTCGGCTTCGGCGCTGGCGATCGCGCTGCTGATCGCGCTGCCCGCAGGCTACTGGCTGTCCAGGCACGGCCGCATCGCCGTGCCTGTCCTGGCGGTGCTCGGAATCGTGTATGCCATTCCGAGCCTCGGCATGTTCGCCTTGCTGATTCCGCTGCTGGGGCTCGGCAAGCAGCCGGCGCTGGCCGCGCTCGTCCTGTACAGCCAGCTGGTGCTGATCCGCAACGTAATCTCGGGCTTCCGCTCCATCGAGCCCGCCGTTCGCGAGTCGGCGGCCGGCGCGGGCTTCGGCCGCTGGCGGCTGTTCACGCGGATCGAGCTGCCGCTCGCGCTGCCCGTCATTCTGGGCGGGGTGCGGATCGCCTCGCTGTCGATCATCGGCATCGCGACGATCGCCGCCTGGATCAATGCGGGCGGGCTCGGCGTCATTTTGTTCGAGGGTCTCTACCAGAACTCCGTGCCCAAAATGGTATGGGGAACCGTGCTTGTCGCGCTGCTGGCGATCGCGGTCAACCAGCTGCTGCTGGCTCTGGAGCGGCGCTCGATCCGGCGGGCGGCAGGAGAAGGCTGATTTTGGGGCGGCAGGCGGGAAGAATCGATTGCCGTGCTTGATGCCGGCACATGGGATCAGGTCAGCCGGCAAGCGTCTGGATGAAGCGGCGATCTGCAGCATGAATTCAGCATGGGAGGGGAATCAGGCATGAGCGTGCATGAATACGATCTCGTTGTCGTCGGAAGCGGGACGGCGGGAGCTTCGGCGGCCCATCGCTGCCGGGAGGCGGGGTGGAAGGTCGCCCTCGTCGAGAACCGCCCTCTGGGAGGCACCTGCGCCCTGCGCGGCTGCGATCCCAAGAAGGTGCTGGCCGGCGCGGCGGAGCTGGTGGATTGGAACCGCCGAATGAAGGGCAAGGGCGTAACGGGCGATGCGTCCATCTCCTGGCCGGAGCTGATGGCTTTCAAAAACGGCTTTATCGAAGGCGTGCCGGAATCCAGGGAGAAGGAATTCCGGGAGGCGGGCATTGAGGTATGGAAAGGGACGGCGAGGTTCGCGTCGGAGGATATCATCGAGGTCGGCGAAGCCCGGCTGAAAGGAAGCCGTATCCTTCTCGCCACGGGAGCGCGGCCTGCCTCGCTCGGAATCGAAGGCGAAGAGCTGCTCGCGACCAGCGACGAATTCCTGGAGCTGGAGGAGCTGCCGGAGGAGATCGTATTCATCGGCGGCGGATATATCTCGTTCGAGTTCGCCCATATGGCGGCGCGCGCCGGAGCGAAGGTCCATATCCTGCATCGAGGGAAGCGGCCGCTGGCCGGCTTCGATCCGGATCTGGTCGACCGCCTCGTCCAAGCGACGGAGGCTCTCGGCGTAGACATCCATCTGGGAGCGGCGGTGCAGTCGATAGCGGCAGAACCGGGAGGCGGCTTGACCGTTCAAGCGGAAAAGGACGGCAAGCTCCTCCGGCTGGCCTGCCGGCTTGCCGTGCACGGAGCCGGCCGGGTCGCCAACGTGGACGGGCTTGATCTGCCCAAAGGCTCCGTGGAGGGCGGCAGCGCCGGCATCAAGGTCCACTCCTGGCTGCAGAGCGTCAGCAATCCGCGCGTCTACGCGGCCGGCGACTGCGCGGATACGCAAGGGCCTCCGCTGACCCCGATATCTTCGGTGGAGTCAGCCGCAGCGGCCCGCAACATGCTGCAGGGCAGCCGCCAGGAGCCGAATTACAGCGAGGTGCCGACCGTCGTCTTTACCGTGCCCAAGCTGGCGTCGGTGGGCCTCTCGGAGAAGCAGGCGCTGGAGCGGGGCTTGAACGTGGCCGTGAACAAGCTGGATGCGGCCTCATGGTACACGTACAAGCGGACCAATGAGCAAGCGGTCATGATGAAGGTCATCCTGGACGCGGATTCGGACCAGGTTCTGGGCGCCCATCTGCTGGGAAGCACGGCGGACGAGCTGGTGAACCATTTCGCGTCCGCGATCCGCTTCGGGTTGACGGGCAAGGACATCTCCTCCGTCCTGTTCGCGTACCCGAGCGCGGCGTCGGATCTGACCTATCTCGTCCAAGGAAAAGAATAAAGCGGCTCCCGCACCATGGCGGCAGCCGCGTCGAAGCGTCCTTCGGGACGCTTTTTTGCCTGGTTCACGCACAACGAGGAAGGGGACTCAGCCTTTATAGCTGTCCTGCCAGCGGAGCAGCCTCCTCTCGAGAAATTGGACAAGAGAATCCGACAGCTTGCCGACAAGGGCAAAAATCGTGATGCCGACGAACACGACATCCGTCGCCATGAAGGCGCGCGCGTCCTGGATCATATAACCGACTCCGCTGTCGGCGCCGAGCAGCTCCGCGACGACGAGGCAGAGCCAGGCGATGCTGAGCGAGAGACGGATGCCGAGCAGGATGTTCGGCAGCGCCGCCGGCAGCACGAGCCGGGTCATCTGGCGATAGCGGCTGAACTCCAGCACCCGCGCCACATCGAACAGCTTGGCGTCGACGTTGCGGACGCCGAGGAACGTGTTCACGTAGAGAGGGAAGAAGGCTCCAAGCGAGATGAGCAGCACCTTGGACAGCTCCCCGAAGCCGAACCACATGATGAACAGCGGCGTAATGGCCAGCAGCGGCACGGTGCGAAGCATCTGCACGGTCGGATTGACGACCTCCTCGAAGCGGCGGTACATGCCGACGAACAGGCCGAGCAGGAGGCCGGTGCCGCCGCCGAGCAGGAAGCCGAGCGAAGCCCGAATGAGGCTGATCCGCAGATGATGGGGCAGCTCGCCCGATCGGGCAAGCGCGGCATACTGCTTGAGGATAAGCCAAGGCGAGGAGAAGAGCTGCTCCGAGATCAGTCCCGCGGAGCTGAGCCATTGCCAAACGGCGACGATCAAGGCCGGGAGAACGGCGCCCCGCAGGAAGACGCCGCGGCGTTTTCTCCGGTGAGCCGGGGGCTTCGCTTCCAGAGCGGTTTCCGGAGCTGCCAAGGATACGGACATAGGGACATCACCTTCCTTTTTTTATCAGGGAATCGGGATAATGGCAGCAGCTGCGCTTAGTTGGAGGGGAATCGGCCGTGAGGCAAGATCCCGGATGTTCATGCGAGCCCAAAAGAACTTAAATGCTGTAGGCTTCCTGCTCCTGCCTCTGCTCCAGATGGCCCAGCACGGCCGTCCGCAGCTCCGTGAAGGAGCGGCTGGAGCGCGAGCGCGGATAAGGCAGGTCGATCGGTACGGAAGCCTTGATGCGGCCGGGCTTCGTATCCATGACGACGACGCGGGTCGAGAGGAATACGGCCTCGTCGATATCATGCGTGACCAGCAGCATCGAGGTTTTGCGGGTCTGCCAGATATCCAGAAGAGCCTCCTGAAGATGCGCTCTCGTGAAGGCGTCCAGCGCGCCGAAGGGCTCGTCGAGCAGCAGCGCCTTCGGCTGCCGCAAGAGAGCCCGCGCGATGGCGACCCGCTGCGACATGCCTCCCGACAACTGGCGGGGGTAGGCTTTCTCGAAGCCGCCGAGCTTGACGAGAGCGATCAGCTCGTCGGTCCTCCTGCGGACGTCGGCATTCCGGAGGGACAGGTCGGCCGCGATGTTCTGCTCCGCCGTCAGCCAGGGGAAGAGGCGATGCTCCTGGAAAATGACTCCCTTCTCCTGGGACGGACCGCGGACCGCCTCTCCTTCCAGCAGCACTTCGCCCTCGTAATCGGAATCCAATCCGGCGACGATCTTCAGCAGCGTGCTCTTGCCGCAGCCGCTCGGTCCGATCAAAGTCGTGAAATCTCCTTCCCGGACGGTCAGGTCTACGCGGTCCAGCACATGCGTATCGGCATGGCCGCTCCGGAACGTCTTGCTGACGCCTTTTATCTCCACTGCAGGTTGCATGCATGCTCCCTCCCCTTCGGCTTTTTTGAGTCCAGGCGAAAAAAAAGAGACCGGCAGCAATGGATATGCATGCCGAATCTCCAGTCGCTCCGGTCGATTCCTTTACAGGCTGATCAAGTATTCAACTTGTGGTTGTGGCTCATCTTAGCATCGCGGATTCCGGGCTGTCAATAACCGATTGGGAAAGTGGGAATTAAGGAGCTCGACGGTCCCGTCTTCTTCTCATGCCTGGAGGGATCCGTTACACTGGAGGGAACGATAACAAGCTCAAGGACATCATGGAGGAACGTCATGCCCAGAAATCAAAGGAAGGACCAGCTGCTGAGGGAGGAGCGGCGGCAGCAGATTCTTGAAGCCGCGGCCCGCATCTTCGCCCGCAGAGGCATGCTGACCAAGATCAGCGACATCGCCGCCGGAGCGAAGCTGAGCCAGGGACATGTCTATAATTACTTCAAGTCCAAGGACGAGATTCTGCTCGCCGTCATCGAACAGGGGCAGCTCGGCTACGGCGTTGTCCTGCGGGAAACGATCTCCATGCCAGGCATCGCGGAGGACAAATTCCGTTGCTTGGCGGAACGCTCCCTGCCCAGCGGCGGAAGCCCGGACATGTATCTGGTGCTGCTGCAGGCCTTGTTCACGGATCTGCTCCCGGCTCAGGACAAAGCGGTCATTCTGGAAAGAGCGGACGGCAACCTCCAGCTGCTGGTGGAGCTGATCCGCGAAGGGCAGGAGGACGGCTCGGTCATGCCTGGCGATCCCGTGCAGCTGGCCACCTTGCTCGGCACGCTGATCCAGAACCTGATGCTGCTGGATATGCGGGGTTATGCGCCGGCGACCAAGGAGACGATCGAGCTGCTGCTGAAGATGATTCGCCCGGCGGCGGATGCCGCTGCCGAAAATTTGGAAAAATGAGGGTTGACATCTTTGGCGGCATGCTGATACGATTTGGTCAATCCACAGAGTGAATGAAAACTCATTCGGTGAACGATTTTCTCGATCGTCTCTCATCGTCTTTCTTTGAATCGACTGGACGTCCAGAGATTCAGGCCCGCATCGGCTTGAATTCTTGGGACGTCCCTTTTTTTTAATCTAAATACCAAGAATTCAGGTAGGAATATAATTATTCATTTCAGGAGGTTGGTTCATGAGCCAGACCATTCCGTTTTCCCGCCATTATTTTCCGTCCCGCGAATTCCGTGCGGGAGCAAGAGAGCTTCGCAGGCAGCCGGATGGCTTGTCCGGCGAGCGGCCGTACACGCTGTTCACGCTGAAGCCGCTTGGACCGATCATTGGAGCCGAGATCGAAGGCGTGAATTTGGCTGAACCGCTGGAGCCTGACGTCAAAGCCGAGCTCCAGCGAGCGTTTTTGGAGTGGAAGGTGCTGTTCTTCCGCAATCAGCCGATTACGAGCGAGCAGCAGCTTGCTTTCGCCCGGGAATGGGGGGAGCTGGAGAAGCATCCCTTCCTGCCGAAGGGCAGCGCGGACGAGATTACCCGTTTCGAGAAAGATGCCACGATGACCGGCAACGAAAATGTATGGCATACGGATGTGACCTGGAGGCTGGAGCCTGCTCTCGGCTCGGTCCTGCGCCTGTCGGAGGTGCCTCCGCTTGGGGGAGATACGCTCTGGGCGGACATGGGGGCTGCCTATGACAACCTGCCGGAAGAAATCAGGCAGAGAATCGACGGGCTGTCTGCCATTCATGACTTCACCCCTTCCTTCGGCAGGTTCATGACGCCGGAGGTGCTGGCCGCCAAGCAGGAGGAGTTCCCCGCCGCCGAGCATCCTGTCGTCCGGACGCATCCCGAGACCGGGCGCAAGACGCTGTTCGTCAACGCGGCGTTCACGGTGCGCATCGTCGGGCTGGAAGAGGAAGAGAGCGAGCAGCTGCTCGGTTGCTTGTTCCGTCAGGCCCATGTTCCCGAGTATCAGGTCAGGTTCCGCTGGGAGCCGCATTCCATCGCGCTCTGGGACAACCGGGCGACGCAGCATTATGCGGCTTCCGATTACTTCCCTAACCGCAGGGTGGCGGAACGGGTGTCCATCGCGGGCGGCCGGCCTTACTGAGCATCGTTCGGAGTGAGCGGAGCCAGAGAGTATTTGAGACTAGGGAGTGTATGGAGCCGGAGAGTGTATGGGCTAGACAGTGAGAGAGAGGGGCTTAAGAGCCAGGGAGAGGGGCAGAGAAGATGAAGAGAAACCGTACAGCCGGCATCGCGTTCGCCGCTGCGATCGTGCTCGGCCTGGTTCTCGCGGGATGCGGCAGCGGCCATTCCAATACGCAGGCTTCCGCAGGACAAGGGAAAGCGGCTGCGGCCAAAGCCCCCGAGCAGGGCGGCGAACCGGTCAAGGTCCATATCGCCCTCAACGGAGGACTCAGTCCGCTTATCATCGCCCAGGAGAAAGGGTGGCTGGACGAAGCCTTCAAGTCCCATCATGCGGAAGCGGTCTGGAGCAAGTTCACCAGCGGTCCGCCGCTGCTGGAATCTCTGGTCTCGGGGCGGGTGGATCTCAGCTGGCTTGGCGATGGAGCCGCCATATCGGGGGTCGCCAACAAGCTTCCTTTCGAGGTGATCGGGCTCATCAGCGAAGGGAGAGACCTGAACACCATTCTCGTCCCGACGGACAGTCCGATCGCCTCCGTCGAGAATCTGAAGGGGAAGACGGTCGGCGCCGCCAAAGGAACGACCTCTCATGTGTTTCTTATCAAAGTGCTGCAGGCAGCGGGCTTGACCCAGCAGGATGTCAAGATCATCAATCTTCAGTTCGACGATGGGCAGGCGGCCTTCGAGGCCGGCAAGCTGGACGCCTGGGTTACAATCGATCCTTATGTGACCTTGAACGTGCAGCAGAAAAAAGCAAGCGTGCTGGATGTCAAAACGGAGATCTACGCCCCGGTGTCCATGATCGCGCATACGGAATTCGCGAAGGAGCATCCCGATCTGGTCGTCGAGTTCCTGAAGCAGTACGACAAGGCGGTCAAATGGCAGAATGACAACCTCGACGAGGCTGCCGGGCTGTACGCCGCGCAGACGAAGATTCCGGCCGGCATCATCAAGCAGGTGCTCTCTCGCAGTGCGACCAGGCTGTCCGCTTATACGCCGGAGTCGCTTCAGGCTCAGGAAGAGTCGGCAGGCATCCTGCTGCAAAACCAGTTCTTGAAGCAGAAGGCGGACTTCAAATCTGCCATCAATGACTCTTTCGTCATCGAGGCGCTGAAATAACGGTGCCTGTCAAAAACGATATCGCGGCATAGCCGCCAAGGAGGAGAAGAACATGAGCGAAGCCGTTCAAAATCAAGAGGTTCAACTGGAGATTGCGCCTGCGGCAGGACGCATCGGAGCGGAGATCAGAGGAATCAAGCTGTCCGCCAGCCTGCAAGGCGATGAGTTGAAAGCCATCGAGGAAGCCCTGCTCTCTTACAAGGTGCTGTTCTTCCGCGGGCAGAGCCACCTGGACGACGCGGGCCAGGAAGCATTCGCGAAGCTTCTGGGCGACTTGTACGCCCACCCGACCGTACCGGTCAAAAACGGCACGAATGCGGTCCTTGAACTGGATTCCGAGCATGGCGGCCGCGCCAACTCCTGGCATACCGACGTGACCTTCGTGGATGCCTATCCCAAGGCATCCGTCCTGAGGGCGGTTGTCGTGCCTCCTGCCGGGGGAGATACGGTATGGGCCAATACGGCGGCGGCCTACAACGATCTGACGCCGGAGCTGCAGGAGCTGGCGAACAGCCTGCGGGCGATCCACAGCAACGCGTACGATTATGCGGCTGTGCGCCGGGATGCGACGGCCGAGCAGATTCGCCGGCATCGCGAGGTATTCGCTTCGACGGTCTATGAAACCGAGCATCCGGTTGTCCGCGTCCATCCGGAGACGGGCGAGCGCCATCTGCTGCTGGGCCACTTCGTGAAGCGGATCGCGGGGTTCAAAACGCCGGATTCCGACCGGCTCCTTGCCATTCTGCAAGAGCATGTGACCAGGCTGGAGAACACGGTACGCTGGCGCTGGTCTCCCGGGGACGTCGTTATCTGGGATAACCGCGCCACCCAGCATTACGCCGTCAACGATTACGGCAGCCAGCATCGCGTCGTCAGGCGGGTGACCGTAGCCGGCGACGTTCCGGTCGGCCTTGACGGCCGCCGCAGCCGCGTCATTCAGCCTGCGCCGCTGGAGGAGGAGCAGGAAAAGGTATCCTGAAAAGCAGAAGCCGGCGTGGGCGCCGGCCGGAAAGACCAGCCGTCATCGGCTGGTCTTTTATTGCTCCTTCGTTGAAGCGTCTGGCTGGCGGAGCGGTCAGACTCGAGCTTGTCGGATGGAGGTGAGGGATGAAGCGAAGGAATCCTGTCCGCCCTGGCGGACACGGATTTGTGCTGTCATGCCGAGCGGAAGTCCACCTCGGAGGCGGAAGGATTGGCGGCGAACGAACGGAACTTATCGTTGTACCGGCCGATGATCTGGAGACCGCTCTCCCCGCCCTGGCCCCAGGTGCTGTGCCCGTCCTTCACGACGGCCACCTCATAGCCGCGGTCATGGGCTCCCTTGGCCGTCGCCGCAATGCACATGTCGGTCTGGAGGCCGGCCATGACCAGTCTCCCGACTCCAAGCCGAGTGAGCACCTCCTGCAGGTCCGTGTTCTGGAAAGCGTCGGGGACATGCTTCTGGATCGTCGGCTCCCCAGCTGTGGGCGCGATCCGAGGGTGGATGCCCCATCCGGTGCTGCCGGTCGCCAAAGGATAGCCTTCGTCCTCATTGTGCTGGACATAGATTACAGGGGCATCGCTTGCTTTGGCTTTCCCGATGAGGCTCTCGATGCGCTCAAGCAAGCCTGGGCCGTCATGCATCGGTTCCGGTTCCTCGAACATGCCGTTCTGGACATCGATGACCAGCAGGGCTGTAACCTTGCTCATGATTCCGACCTCTTTCCATATTCAGGTTTTTATCCCCTTTATTATATAGGAACAAATGTTCTTTCTGCAATCCGTGTAGTCAAAAAAAGCCAGCCGGATGAGTCCGGCTGGCTTGGCTGCGACTGGGACAGGCTGAGCTGATCCCGCTGGCCGCCTCCGTTCCTTACTCCGCTTCGCCGACGAGCGAGAAGCGCTCGCCGCGATGGGCGGGACTTTCGATCTCGTCCACAAGCGCGACGGCATAATCCGCATAGCTGATGTAGCTGTCTCCTTTGGCGTTGACCGTCAGGCGATCGCCGCCTTTCCGATAGGAGCCCGTGCGCTTGCCCTCCGCATGGAAGAAGGCGGCGGGGCTGATGAACGTCCAATCCAGTCCTTGCGATTGCTGAAGGTCGGTCAGGTTCTGTCCTTGGTTCGAAGCGGTCGCAAAATACTCTTTAGGGAAATCAGGCGTGTCCATGACGCGTACCGAATGCGCCTCGTCGACGAACAGGCTGCCTGCGCCTCCGACTACGATGAGGCGGGTATCGCTTCCCGTCAGCAGCTGGATCAGCTTTCTGCCTGCTTCGACGTGGAGATGTTCCTGGCCGGGAGCGGCGCCGAATGCATTGACGACGACATCGAACGGACGGAGGTCTTCAGGTTTCAGGTCAAAGACTTCCTTTTCCAGCATCTGCAGCGAAAGGTTTTTCACCTTAGAGGCGTCCCGCACGATCGCGGTCACCTGATGCCCCCTGTTGACGGCTTCTTCCGCAATCAGGCTTCCTGCTTTGCCGCTCGCTCCGATAATACCGATCTTCATGCTTGTATCCTCCTCGAATGGGTTCGTATTTAGTATTCCCGACGCCGAATCGACCAAACGCGACCGCCTGAGGAGGCGGAAATAGGGCTTCCGGCAACGTTATAACTATTATGGTTACAACTAGTTCGTTTTGTCCATTATTTTGTGGCGGGGAAAGGACAGCGGGCCTATAGGTGAAGTATGATGAAGGCAATAGGAAAGGCTTGGAAAGGGGAGGGCAGGGATGGATTCATGCTCCTGTGCGGGAGACAGGGACCAAGGAGAGACGGCTCGCAGGCTGTCCGGAGTGTCGATCCGCAATAACGATGCTTCCGTGAGGCTTCGATCCGGAGAGGCGGCGTCGATCCCGGCCGCTGACGGAGGTCCGGAGGGGCGGGAGGGAATGCCGAGAGAGATCCCCGACGCTGCCGCCGAGGTGCGCCGTGAGCTCGTGCTTCTGCCCGGAGGCAGCTTCCGGATGGGCAACGACGCCCAGGACGGGTTTCCTGCTGATGGAGAGGGTCCGTCGCGGAGCGTGACGCTCGATCCGTTTCGAATCGCGCCTTATGCAGTCACCAATGCCCAGTTCGCAGCCTTTGTCCGCGACACCGGATACGTCACGGAGGCGGAGGCGTTCGGCTGGTCGTTCGTGTTCCAGCTGCTCGTATCCGAAGAGATCGGACGCCGGGTAAGCCGCGTTCCGGCCGGCGTTCCCTGGTGGCTGGTCGTGGAAGGTGCCAGCTGGAGAGCGCCGGAGGGACCGGATTCCACTATCCGCGATCGCGGCGACCATCCTGCCGTGCATGTATCCTGGAATGACGCGCAGGCGTTCTGTTCCTGGTCCGGCACGAGGCTTCCCAGCGAAGCGGAGTGGGAATACGCCGCCCGCGGCGGTCTCGAAGGCAGAACATATCCATGGGGAGATCTGCTGAAGCCGGATGGAGAACATCGCTGCAATATCTGGCAAGGGAAATTTCCTGTCAAAAACAATGCCGGCGACGGTTACGTCGGAACCGCCCCCGTCCATGCCTACCTTCCCAACGGATATGGCTTGTACAATATGGCCGGCAATGTGTGGGAATGGTGCCGGGATTGGTTCGCCCCCGATTACCATCGCCAGACGAAGGAGGTAAACCCCTTCTACGCGGAGGATACCGGCAAAAAATCCATCCGGGGCGGGTCCTACCTATGCCACCGCTCCTACTGCAACCGGTACCGCGTAGCGGCGCGCAGCTCCAATACGCCGGACAGCTCCATGGGCAATGCCGGCTTCCGGGTGGCGGCGGATTGCTGAGCCTTTCTTTGCAAGCAGGGCTTCGGTCCGACCCGAATGCCGATTCCATCTGTATAAGGTTAGAAAACCTGTCCATGGGGGCAGGTTTTTTTGAGCTGGAGAGATTCCATTTCAGCCGTTCCGGAAGGTATTCCGTTCATGGACATAGAAGGAAACAAACACGGAAAATGTCGGGTTTTCAATTTATTATTCAATAAATCTGGAATTTTATTCGAATTAGTATCTTCATGGTCAGGCTGACTATTCTTACATGGGGGAACGTGGCAGTAATGGAAAGCAAACTCTTTTTCATCGCTACAGACGATTTTGTTGCATTGAACCCGGATCTCCAGAGAGAGATATACATGGAATACTATAAACTCGTTTATTCTCCGATCATCTACATGGTCAAGGATCATGCGACAGCGGAGGACATCATCCAGATTTCCTTCCTCAAAGTAATCAAGAAGAGGCCGGCGGCGGAAAACGAAGCCAAGCTGAAGGCTTGGATTCATGTTGTCGTAAAAAATACGGTTTATGATTTTTTCAAAAAATCGAAAAAAAATCGCAACGAAATGGATTCGGATCATGTTTACATTAACGAAAGCCCCGTTTACGCGACGGAAGCAGGCGACATCGAAAGCCAAATCGAGCTCAAGCTTATGATAGAGGCTCTGGAGAAGTATCTCGAGGACATCAAGCCCGAATACAAATCCTTGATCGAGCTTCGCTGGAAGCGGGACCTAAGCTACAAGGAAATCGCCCTCAGGCTGGACACGACGGAAGAAACGGTGAAATACAAGCTTTTCCGGGTGAGGGAAGCGATGAGGAAGAGATTTTTGAAGGAATGGGAGGCGGAAAAATGAAAAGCGACGAAGAATTCGACCAGTTGTTCGACCGGGCGATAGCCGAGGCCTCCGGCAAGCATGAATTCGTGCCCGATCCGGAGATATCCTGGATGAAGGTCAAGAAGCAGCTTGGACGCAGGGCAAAAAGGCGTTCCCGGATGAAGATGCTTCCTTATATCGCAGCTTCGTTACTGGTAGGAGCAGTCCTGTTGGGAGCTCCAGTGCAATCGCAGGCGTTTCCTTTCTTCCATGCGGTCAAGTCCATCCAGGATGACGTCGTGAAGCTGATCTTCGGATCGGACGGCGACAATGCGGTCAAACCGAAAACGGCGCCCCCTCCGGAGCATTCGGGGCCGGAGGGCAGCACCGATGAGCCGGGCGGAGCAACCGAGCAGCAAAGCTTCCACAGCCTGAAGGATGCCAAAGCGCATGCGGATATGGAGCTCCCCGCGATGAATTATGTCCCTGATGGGTACGAGCTGAAAGAAGCCATGATTCTAAGCAGCAAAAAAGGCAAGTCGGAAAGCGCCATTCTGAACTACAGCAATGGCGAGGGCAAGATATTCACGGTCACGGTGCGGAAGGTCAGGGCGGGTGAATTGGTCACAACAGGCGGCGAACTCAACGGCAAAGCGGATTATCAGGAAATCAAAATCGACGGCATTAATGGGTATCTCTTTCACTCGGAAAATGACATGGGAGTGAGCCTTGAATACATGAAGAGCGATCTGTTTATCTTGATATACGGAGAGCTATCTCCGGAAGAAATTACGCAGATAGCCGAAGATATCTATTGAGAGGAGGAAGGATTGAAGGGCAGGGGGTCGGGACGAAGCCGCGGCAACAGGCCTTGATGTCTTAAACCTTCGATAATCTTTTGAGCGACGCGAAGCGTGCCTTTGCATTTTTCGCTCTCTCCGAAGTGGTTGCTGAAGATGGCGCTGATGCGGAAGGAAAGCTCCTCGGCAGTTATATTATCATGAATGTGGCACACGATTGCCCTCACCTCGTGCTTGTATTCATCGGGAGGACAGCAGTATGATCGCAACAGATTAAAGGGATCCCACTCGTTCACGACGTCTCTAATCAGTTCAAACATACGCAGTCAATCCCCTCTCGCGTGATAGCGTTCTAGTCGATTGTGAAGACTTTCCTCATAAGAAAAGCGGAGTCGTTATGTTGAACTCCGCTTATTTTTGTTATGGAATAATGAATTAAGTCTTAGCTGCAGAGAAGGTTGGCGGTGTAGGCCGACGCCTGCTCGGTCACGGAACCGTTTTTGACGAAGTGTACGATCTTGCCGCGGTAGTAGTACCCTGTTTCACCTGTGCGGAGGACGGAATTCTGGAATACGTTCGTATCTTTGGAACTCAATGTAGCTAGCACTCCAGAGTCGATCCATTGGGTTCCCGTCCACTTTTGCAGCTGGAAGGTAGCGCCTAATTCCGAGACCGTCGTTTTGGACTGGGTCATCGCCGTTAATGTTATGACTCCTTTTTCGGAATAGATAGATTCATTGCCATAGCCGAGATAGGTATAACTGTCGTAGTAACCAAAGGTGGAGAATACCGGAGGAGGAGGCGATGTTTTGGCTCCGTCAGCCGAAGCTGCCGACAACGGTGAGCTCATGGAACCGAATATCAAGGCCGCTGCGAAAAAAACGCTCCAGAAAATGCCGATGATCCTTACGTTACGATACATACTAAATCAGCCTCCATTATGTAGTGGTCCAACACTAGAATAACAACCGCAAACCGAGTGTAGTTGCAGCCTTAATAAAAAATATTTGCGTGTATTAAAATAGTGATCATCGCCTGCAGCTACCCCCTTGCAGTCTATGTTCATTCCGATAAGATTGAAGGAATATGGATTGATATTCCAATTAGATAGCGCTTACAATAGTTCCAAAGAATCAGAAATGTCCAGTTGAAAGAAGGAAGAAATGGGCATGATTGCATGTGGCGTATTCATCCATTCCGAGCCCCGCTTCGCATCCTTGCAAAGCGGGGCTGCCTATTGCGCGGAACAACGCCTTGCCGCCGGTCAAAACGGAAGCCCCTCCCGGATCTGCCGCTGCATGAGCTCCATGACGAGCGTCTCCCGCTCGATGGCAAAGCCGATATGGGGACCTTTCTGCCGCATCACAGAGCGGTTGTGGTTGATGGCTTCCGCAATTTCCACCCACTCCGGCCGCGAGCCGTCGGCAAGCTCATAGGATTCCGGGCGAATCCGGGTGAAGTCAGTTTCGGCCCTGCACACGTAAAAACAGGAGATCATTCTCAGATTGTCGTATTCCGGCTCCAGCGCGGGACGAAGCTCCTCCACGCGGCCGGGCTCTCGGACCACTTTGACCGATGCGGCACCGGCTTCTTCCTCCAGCTCTCGGCGCAGCCCCGAGAGCATAAAGGGGGACGAACTTATGGAGCTGCTGTACGAGCTGGTCCATTCCAAGGCAGCCGACCCGTCGGGCTCAGCCTTCGTTCGACGACGACTACGGCATTCCCGGCGGCGGTATCGAGCCGGGAGGAGACCGTTCTGCCCAAGGCATTATCGTCGACGGCGCCAAGATGCTGTTGATCTACACCGCCCGCTAAGACTTTCATGCGCTCAGATTTCATAGACATCGTCGCCGATTCGGATCGCTCCCGGCACCGAGACGGAAGCATATAAGCCGAAATGATTTCCGAACTGCCGGCTTACGGTTTTGTGCAGCGACGGGTCGGGCTGCAGCGTGTCCGGTTCCAGGCCGATCATCGAGCAGCGGCCGCAGAATGAGTCCACCCGCAGCTCAGCGGTTCCTATGCGGAGCCGTCTGCCGATCCACTGCTCATCGTCGAAGGCGGGATCGTTCATCGCGAGCACCAGGTTCGGACGGAAACGTCGAATATCAAGCTCCTTGCCCCATGCGGCTTCGAGCTTGCGCCGTGAAGCGTCTGTCACAATCAGAACGGGAGCGGCATCGACAGCCAGGAGACCCGGTTCCTCCAGATGAGGGGCTTTGTATCCGGTCATCGACAACTCGATCTTTGCATGCCGCTGCATATCCGCCAGCAGTTCTCCGTCCCATCGGAGGGATCTTCCTTCCGGAGAGACAATATGCAGGATATCGTCCTTTACAGATGCCTCATAAGAAAGCATCGCCGGAATCTGCCGGGCGGTGATGTAGCTGCTCCATCCTTGCTTGGTTTGGTCGCGGAATGCTCCGATCCGATCGCCTGCAAGCCCTGAGGCTTCCATCTCGCAGGCATCCAGGCGTTCACCCGCAAATGATTTGACCGGATACCTCATAATGGAGGAGACTTTGCCGGAAGACGTTTCCATTGTTATTCCTCCCCGAATGAATCATGCCTTTTATTATAGGGGCAGGAGCCCATTTTGCCCATCGGTGGAGCCCGAGCGGATAATCTGGGCGAGGTTGCGCAGAGGGAAGGATGAACAGATGGTTGGATGAACAAAGGGAAGGATGAATGGATAGAAGGATGAATGGATAGAAGGATGAATGGATAGAAGGATGAATGGATAGAAGGATGAATGGATAGAAGGATGAATG
>NZ_BIMD01000046.1 GCF_004000905.1 Paenibacillus humicus NBRC 102415 | reverse complement strand
CGATGTCCGAGCCCGGCCTGCTCCAGCAGCTCGGCGGCCCTGCCGCGCCGGGCGCGCTTGTCGAGCACCCGGCCGAAGCTGGCGGCGGCGAGCACGTTCTCCAGCGCCGTGAAGCCGGGGACCAGCTGGAAGCTCTGATGCACATAGCCGATATGTGCGGCTCGCATGCGGTCGAGCTCCGCCTCGCGAAGCAGGTCCATGCGCTTGCCCATGAAGGTGATGGAGCCTTCCGTCGGCCGCGATATGCCTGCGATCAGGTGGAGCAGCGTGCTTTTGCCGGAGCCGCTCGGTCCGACCAGAGCCTTGCGCTCGCCTTGGCGCAGCTCGAAGAACGGGACATCCAGCACCGGCATCATGATGCCGCCTTGGATGCGGAACCGCTTGACCACTTGCTCCATGGAAATCAGCGTCATTTCAGCACCTCCGTCTTGTCGGCATTGATGCGGATCAGGCTGACGAATCCGGTCTCCTCGTCGGTCATGGAGCCGACGCTCAGCGTCCCGGTAATCTTGACCTGATGCTCGGTCGGCGTCATCTCCGAGCCTTTCGGCAGATTGACGACGACGATATCGGACGGCCAGTCCGCGTCGGAGGAGCAGAAGGGACAGATCGCCAGCGGGATGCGGGTAAGGACGAAGAAGCGGACGGTCGCCGTCAGCGGCGGAGCCATGTAGCCGATCATCTCCACCTTTTGCCCGTCGAGCTCCTTGAGTTTGTCGGAGAAGGTGAGTCCCCGCACCGTTTCCTTGCCGTACAGTTCGGAGAAACGGATCGTCTCGGGTCCGTCCAGGCTGGAGCGGACGGTCGGCGGAGCGGAGCTTGCCGGACTCGGCAAAGGCGAAGCCGAGCTCCCGGGCAGGCTTGCTTTCGGGCCGGCAGATGCCTGCGGAGCCGGAGAGGCGTCCGCGGCAGCCTTGGAGCCAGATGCAGCTGTACCGCCGGACGGCTTGCCGGCTTGCGGGGAAGCCGTCCGCTGCGGCTTAGCATTTGCCGCAGCATTTGCCGTCCCCGGCGCGGGGGACGCAGCGGCATTTGCCCCGCTGGCTGGTTTGACGCTGCCGGACTGGCCGCCTTCCGGCGCCTGGCCTGCCTTGCCGCCGGCAGCGGCGGTTCCTGCCGCTGCATCGACCGAGTCTCCGGCAGCGCTTCCGGCCTCGCTGTTCTGCGCCTGCTCGGTTTCGCCGCTTGTGCTGCTGAGGTCCGCACTCCCGGCCGCCGTGTCCGTTTTCGGAGCCGCTTGGCTCGCTGCCGGCGCTCCTTCATCTCCGTACCCTTCATTCGGCTCCGAAGCAGGCAGCGCTTCGTTCGGCCCGTTTGCCTCGCCGATGTCGGCACCCGCCGGCGCCTTCGCCGCCTCGCCGATGCCGGCCGAAACGGAAGAAGGCTCTCCCCCTGAAGGGAGAGCCTTGGTTCCGCAGCCGGCCAGCAGCAGCCCGGCCGCCGTCAGTCCCGCAAGCAGCGGGACCGGACGGAAGAGTGTTGCCGGGCGGCTCCTCATTGGCCGAGGGAAGCCAGCAGCGAATCGCTGGTAACGATCAGCCTGCCGTTCTCGCTTTTGAATTTCAGCGGCACCGGCTTGTTGTTTTTCTTCGCAATGCCCTTGTCCATATACAGCACGAGCTTGCTTCCTCCGGCGTTTACGAAGGTGACGTTTTTGGCGGCATCATAGGAAGTGCTTCCTCCGACGGACTTCAGGAAGCCGTCCAGCTCGATCCAGGTCTGCTTGTCCGGCTTGCTGCCGTCCAATCTCAGGCCGAGCGCCTGCGCCATGCCGAAGAACACCTCGGTATTGTCCAGCGTGCCTTTGAAATATTCGGAGCCCGGTCCGTGAGCCATCAGCGGCACGTCGTCGGCGGAGTGGACCTCGACGCTTTCGGATTTCGGCAGCGTGCCCGTATGGAGGTACTTATCCTTGTCAGGGGCGTCCGGATTGGCCAGCGTTCCCGGATTCGCGATATAGGCATCTCCGGAGAGGACGGCCGGAGCCTGGGGAACGGAGCTGAACTTGTAGTCCTCGTAATAATCCGGCGTGGCGCCGAAGACGACGGCGAGCTTGCGGTCGACATCCGGCGTATCCGGGAAGCCGTCCTTGTCGGAATCGGTGTAGGTCGGGAACTTGGACTGCTCATAGGTGCGTACGGCTTCGCGTCCCGTCTTGCCGTCGCCTTCCCAATAGGTGCCGGCGATGCTGGCGGAGTGGGCATGATCGGCCGTCGCCAGGACGAGGGTGTCGCCCGAGGCGTCCGCGTAGCGGCGAGCCTCGCCGATGGCTTTGTCCATCTCGATCGTATCGTAGGCGGAGCGCTCCCAGTCCATCGTATGCAGCTGCTTGTCGATGCTGGCTCCTTCGACCATGAGGAAGAAGCCGTTCTCGTTCTTGCTGAGCACCTCAATCGCTTTCTTGGTCATGTCCCACAGATTCGGCTGGTCGGTGAACGACTTGAGCGCCGCCGTGTTTTTGGTCGAGCGGTCGTAGTAGACGTTCATGTCGCCGGTATGGAACAGGCCGAGCAGCTTGGAAGGCGTTCCGGAGCTTTTCAGCCCCGAGGCGCTCTCCACGAATTTGTAGCCGGCTTTCTCGAAGCCGCTGATGAGATCGTTCTCGTCCTTGCGCTTGGAGCCGGCAACCGATTTCGGGAGGAAGTAGGCCGATCCGCCGCCCATGACGACTTCAGGCTGAAGCTTCAGCAGCATGTCGGCGATCTCCGGCTTGTCCGAGCGGCGGCGGGTATGGGAGACGACCGCGGCCGGCGTCGCGTCCTCGATCTCCGAGGTCGTGACGATGCCGACCGACATGCCGCGCGTGCGCTTCAGCATCTCGGCGAGCGTTTCGACCTGCGGATCGTCGAGCGAGCTTTCCGTATTGTCCGGATAGACGCCGAGGGCGTTCACGGCGGATTTGTGGCCGGTATTGTAGGCGCTGGCGCTGTTGGCCGAGTCGGTGACGATGGAATCCATGCCGGAGGTCGTGACGACGGCGCGCTGCTCCAGCTTGTCCATCTCCATGAGGCCGTTGTACTTGCCCTCGCTCAAGCCCTTGGACATTGCGCGGGCGATGGTGATGCTCGGCTGCGACATGCCGTCCCCGACGAAGAGGATGATGTTTTTCGCCTTCTTGCCGGCTGCGGAGGTGGTCACCGCTTCATAGGAGACCGTGCGGGACAAGGAGCCGGCCGTCACCTTAACGGTGTAGGAGCCCGGCTTGTCCAGCGTAACGCCGCGGATCATGAAGGAGGAGCTTGAGGCGGTGCTGGTTTTCTCGAAGCTTTTGCCGAAAAAGGCTTCCGCGCTTTTGCCGTTGATCTGGATGCTGACGGCCGAGGCGTTTCCGGTCCAGTCGTTCAATTCCACGCGGAAATCAAATTTGCTGCCCGCCAGGAACTTGGCATTATGGATTGGAGCCACGTAAATGGACGGCGTCGCTTTGGCCGTCGCGGCCGCTTCGGCTGCCGCCGCAGGAGCCGGAGTCAGCTCGGCCATTCCGATTCCTCCTGCTGCCATGGCGCTCGCAAGCGCCGCTCCGAGAAGCATTTTTCCTGCTTTTCCTTTCTTCATCTCCCCAAACCCCTCCGCTACTAGAAATGAATGCACTTCCACAGCGTAAGAGAGAATGATTAAGCAGGTGCTAACGATTTATGAATAATTGGTAAAATGAAGAAAACGCCTGCGAAGCCGCAAGGCGTTTTCATGCATGCATCCATTCGGCTGCTAGTTCTTCTCCTCGCCCGCGTTTCCATCCTCCGGAGGGCGATTTCCGTTTTTCAGCTCCCAGATCGAATAGCCGAAATCCATTTGCAGATGGGGATTGTCCGGGAACTGGGGCCAGTCGCCGCCCCATGTGAAGCCGAGACTCTTGGCGATCGCTACGACCTCCAGCCAGTCGGCTTTGCCGTTCTTGTTTCCGTCGTATTCCATATCCCAGATAATATCGCCTGTGCGGTCCTTGAGAGCGAAGTCGATCGCCAGACCGTAGTTGTGGTAGGATTCTCCGCCGCGGGCATGGGTAACGATGGAGCCTCCGCCATCCCGGCCTTTGCTGTACAGGACATCCTGCTCCGCCGAGCTGCGGAAGCCGTCGGTGATGACGACTTTGATGCCTTTGGCGGCAGCCAGCGAGATAAGCTCGTCCTTTTTCCGGTCGAGCACCGGATGCAGCTGCGTTACGGGAGGCACCTCCCGGTATAGTCCCGGAGGGACGACCCGGTCGAACAGGCGCGGCTTCTCCAGCTTGAACAGGGCTGCGGCTGCCAGTACAAGTCCTACGGCCAGCAGCAGGCAGCCGAGGCCGTTTCTGCGCCGGGTCTGAGTCCGGCCTGCGGACTTGGGGCTGCGGCCCTTTTGTCCGCCCGTCATAGGGCTTTGCTGCATGAAGGTCTCCTTTGCTCGTTCGCATTGTTCAAGCTTATACGAGCGGAAAGGAAAAAAAGCTTCAGGAAACGGCGGATCGGCATGGAATCCGTTTCCAGCTGGATCAGCGGGGGTAAGGAAAGGAATGGGCTGGAAATTGCAGCCGCCTTGGCGCCGACAAGTCCAAAAAGCAAACAAACCGCTGGCAGCCGCCCCGAAGGGCCGGCTGCTGCGGTTTGCGCAAGGGGGGATCCGGATTCAGGACAGGCTAGTCCACATCGGGACTGCCGTCAACCGTATCGGCTGGATCGTCGGCGTATTTTTCGTACTTGGTGTCGTCCATGATCCGGCGTGCGGACACGTAACGCTTCGTATAGTAGGAATCGCTCAGGCTGCTGATCATGACGCCTTTGCTCGACGAGGAGTGGGCGAACTTGCCGTCCCCGACATAGATTCCGACATGCGAGACGCCGCGGCCGCTCGTATTGAAGAACACGAGGTCGCCCGCCTTGAGATCGGCCTTCGCGACTTTCTTGCCCAAGCCTGCTTGGGAAGCGGAAGAATGCGGCAGGGAGATCTTGAATTGCTTGAATACATAGGACGTGAATCCGGAGCAGTCGAATCCGCTCGTCGTCGTTCCGGCCGTCTTGTACGGCGTGCCGACGAGATCGCTGATGACACCGTCCATTTTGGAATCAGCCGCTGCGCTGCCTACGCCTGCAGTGAACAGCAGAGAAATTCCGAGGATGAGGCTTGCTGCTTTCTTCTTCAAGCTTGAGTTGCTCCTTCCAGAGCCTACGAGGTTAGCTGTGGGGTTCGGTTGAAGGTTCCCTATGATTCCTGCGGCATGCGTGAGAATGACTGGCGACGCCCAAAATCAATTCACCCGGAAAGTGGTTCCCCCGTTTCCATGTTCAACGGAATTCGGCATTTTGAATGATACTGGAAGACATATTCTTGCTTTTCGCCGCTTCTCCTTCCGAAAACGACATTTTCTAATAATTCTCATGTTTCAAAGGGATGAGGACAGCGTTTACATCGCTGTTTATAGGGGAGCTATTCTCCCCGCAGCAGATGATATTGGCGACTCGTCCCGATTTCTGCGCCGTGGCCTGCAAGTCCAAAAAAAGCCCCGCCTTCTCCATGAGAAGGCGGGGCTTGCCTGATTCCGCGGCTGGATCAAACGGTATAAAGGACGTCTTCCATCAGGGTAAGCAGCCGGGATCTCATTCCGACCAGCTTCATCAGGGCTTCCTCCTGCAGGCTGCCGGCATCCGGGCTGAGCCGGGCGTGTTCGCTGCTGATCGCCTCAAGGGCCTTGCCGGCGTTGGGGTTCAGGTCGTAATGCTCAAAACGGTAAAGCAGCTCGGCGGTGGATTGGTGGAGCTCTTCATAATAAGCTTGAATTTGTTCGGTCATCGTTCGATTTTCCTCTCTGGTTTGATTATTTTCTCTATTCTGCTGTTCGATGTATGGGGGCGGCTCCGAGAGAGCCGGCGATTGTGTGTGCGGTAAACTGCGCTTACAGCATGCCCATTCGTTGTTTTCATCGCTTGCATCTGTCGATGCCCGTCACATCCGGAGGCAGACAGCGGATGGGGAGCGGGAGCCCGTCAGTCTGCCGAACGCCGGGATTCGATATCTGTGAATCGAGCGGAACGATAGGATTCCCGATTGCCTGAGAAGTTATTAAACCGGCAGGCGCTCTTTGAAAACAAGTCCTAATTGTCAGAGAATTTTCACAATTGTACGATGGAATTATCGCTTTGTCAACTAATGTGACGCGAATCCTCCCAGCAAGCGTACTGTGATGTCAGCAGCCACAAGTCGAGCAGCGTGCGGACCAGATGATAGGCTTGCTGGATGACGAGGGCGGCCAATCCGGCCCATCCCATCGCTGCGGCGCTGAAGCCGGCCCCGATGACGCCGGAGAAGAGGAGCAGGATCAGGCTGAGGCCCGCCATAGGGAGCAGCCGTCTGCAGGCGCCCGACACGGACGCCGAAACTTTGAGCCTGGATACCGCTCCGAACTGGAGGGAGAGGCTGAGCAGATGCAGAATCCCGATCCACAGCAGCCACGCTGCCGCCCAAGGCAAGATGCTGACGGCGATTTCCTGCAGAGAGGAGCCGTTCCTGACTACATCCCACGCCCGGGAGCCCAGCCACCAGAGAGGAGCGGCGGCAAGAAGCGTTTCCGCCCAATAGAGAAGGAGGACCGGCTTCCATGCCTTGCGCATGCCCTGAAGGAATAGGGTGCCGCCTTCATGTCCCGCCGCCGCATGGTGGATGGAATAGAACAGGCCGGCATTGATGAGCGGCGTGACGATCATGCGGGAGAGGAGCAGGGCGGCCAGCGTCCACAGGAACGGCTGGGCGAGATCGGTCTTCATGAGCCGGAACTGGGCTTCCGCCCAGAACAAGGCATCCGCCCCTTGCGAAGGCTCGTTCGCTCCGGGATACCGCCGAAGCAGCGGTCCGATAATGGAGTCGACATAACGGTAGAGGAAAAATCCCCACAACAACCGGTACAGGAACAGGGCGACGGCCACAGGCAGATGTTTGATCGTCAGGCGCCACCCTTGCTTGAGATAAGTAGACACGTTTGAGACTCTCCTCTCTTCGGGCCGCTACCAGGCGAACGCTCCCGCAATCCATTCCAGCAACTTCACGATGCCGAGGCTGATCCGGACCTCCTGCTTGCGGGGAGCCTCGGCCTTCAGGAAGTTGTTCATCTGCCGGTTGTCCAGTACGTTGGTGCGGTCCGGATCGACCGCGGCCCAGAGCAGCGGGGAGGGAGCGGTCAGCTTGTAGAGCATATCCGATTCCACCCCGTCCCAGGTGCGGGAGGCCGTAGAGCCGTCGGCGAACTTGAAGGTGACCGGAACCGGACCGTAGACGCCGCCGCCCCGCTTGACGAGTACGTCGGACTCGTACATTTTGGAGGCGCCGGAGTCCGCTGCCTTGGAGACGCGGATGGAGGCGACTGAATAGTCGGCCATCTCGCCTCCGTACACGAACTGGCTGAAGTAGTCGTCCCAGTTCTGCTTGCTGACCTGCTCGACGACTTTCTTGAAGTCCGCCGTGGTCGGATGCTTGAATTTATATTGGTTGAAATAGGTCCGCATGATCTTGCTCATGATGTTTGTGCCGACCCGGTTCTCGATGCCGGTCAGCACCAGCTTGGCGCGGCTGTAGACATTGTCCGCATACCGGCTGTGCGAGCCGAACGACCAGGAAAGCAGCTTGAGCGG
The DNA here is from genome assembly GCF_004000905.1 of Paenibacillus humicus NBRC 102415. Classification (GTDB taxonomy): domain Bacteria; phylum Bacillota; class Bacilli; order Paenibacillales; family Paenibacillaceae; genus Paenibacillus_O; species Paenibacillus_O humicus. Next base: position 30,963 of record NZ_BIMD01000046.1, on the reverse strand, counting down.
GGCCGGATCGGTGACGTAGCTCGCTTCCAGCGCCGTGCGGGGCTCCACTCCGTATTCGCTTTCCATGACCTTGTCCTCGGAGTAGGAGGTGAAGCCTTCGTCCAGCCAGGCTTCCTCGAACTCGTTGGAGGCGACCATGCCGTACCAGTACTGATGGCCGATCTCATGCACGACCGTCCGCTCCAGACTGTAGCCGGGATTGTCCGTCTCGGCGGCGAATGCGGTCACGAGCGTCGGATATTCCATGCCGCCGGCGCCATTGGCCCCTTTGGGAGGAACGACGATGGAGAGAGTGCTGTACGGGTAGCTGCCGTACCACTGGGCGTATTTGGCCAGGGCCGATTTGGCGGCGTGCATGTAACGCTCTTTCTGCTCCTTGTGCAGCGGGTCGAGATAGAGCTTGATGCGGACTCCGGGAACGCCGGGAGCGGAGAAAGGCTCCTCGCTGTAAAGGAAATCGGGCGAGGCGGACCAGCCGAAGTCATGCACGTCCTCGGCATAGAACGTATATTGCTGTCCTCCCTTGGCCGCTTCGAGCTTCGTCTGGACGCCGGTGGCAGCGACTTTGTAGCCGACGGGAACTTCGATCTTGACGGAATACACGCCGAAGTCGCTGTAGAATTCCGAGTTGCCGTGGTATTGGTGCACGTTCCAGCCTTCCGCGCTGCGCGTGCCGGTGCTGGTCGTGTTGTAGGCCGCGATCTTGGGGAACCACTGCCCCGCCATCGTGAAATCCCCCGAATAGCCCATGCGGGCGAACACCTCGGGAAGCCCGACGGTGAAGCCGATCTGGAGCGTGACCTCCTCGCCCGGAGCGACCGGCTGCGGCAGCTTGAGCTTGGCCAGCGTGTAGTCGTCCTTGTTGCCGTCGTCCGGCTGAACATAGTGGACCCGAGGCAGGAGGCTCTCTCCATCCTCCGTCTTGAAGGAGTCGAGGCGCATGTAGCCGGTGCTGCCGGCCGTCGCCTTGTCGTCCCGGAGCTTTCCGCCGGATTCCTTCATGAACGTGGTTTTATCCGACAAGAAGGCATTCGGATACAGATGGACATACATGTCCGACACGGTTTTCCGTCCGGGATTCTTCCAGGTGACCGTCTCCGTCCCGGTCAGCGTGCGTCCGCTCAGCTTGACCTGGATCTGGTAGTTGGTCACTCTTCGGGACAGCGGCTCCGCTTCCGGCTCCGGGGCGGGAGAGCTCTCGGCCGCCGGCTCCACGCCGGGTTCATTTCCGGCAGCGGCAGCGGCATATGTATAAGAAGTAAGTCCGTGATGTCCGCTGCCTTGGAACGGGGCGAGAAGAGATGACGTGAAGAGCAGGGCGAGCAGCAGTGTTTTGCAAGTTCGGCTTGAGGCCATGGACCGGTTCCCTCCCGTTGACAAGCTTCTAAGGCATGTATATGTTTGCTTTTGCCTGATTATTAGCTAAAATGGAATTTATCCGGACGAACTCCCGGCCCGTCCCGCCAGCTAGCGGTTTGACGGGCTTTTATAGCCATTTTGGACTTCATTATTCACACGGAAGAAGGGATCAGCAATGGAAGAAAATCAAGGAACGCCATCCCCGGGCAGCCCGGAGGGAGAAGCGGCGCAGCCGGCCAAGGGCAAGCGCTCGCTGTCGCTCAACGTCGTGAGCAGCAAGGAGCATCGCGGCTTCGGAGCGGGAACGATCGATCTCAGCCGCGTATCCTCGGTCATCATCGACGGCGGCGAGGCTTATATCGATAACGGCGCGATTCATGCGAAGAGCAAGATAGAGAAGGGCATCAAATTCCTTACGGACAAGGAAGCCGTTCCGAACGGCCGTCCGTGCTGGATCGTGTGGGTAGCCGTCGACCGCGACGACGAGGGCTCCTACTACGCGGGAGCGACAGCCTGTCCGATGACGGTTGATCCGGAAATCCGCCGCGGCTGGAAGATTCTCGCCCAGCATGTCAACAACCTGGACTATGCGATCAAGCGCCGGTTCATGCTGGAGGAGCTGCCGGCTTCCGACAAGCAGGCGCTCAAAAAGCTGCTGATCGAGAACAACGCCGAGTGGTGGGAGAATTCCCCCGCGGCGCTCAAGGAACAGCTGGAAGGCTGAGCATCCAGGCTTCTCATCCAACCTCCGTCGGCCGCTTCGAGCGGCTGCTGCGGAGGTTTTTTTGTCGGGCTCATTTTCTCCTGTGAGCAGGAAATGGGTTATACGGGAAGGAATGGGAAGGAAGGGTGAATCATCTTACGAGAGGGGGGTTCGTATCTTTAGCGGATTCGGGTTCAGCGGCATGCTCGTGCTGGTAGTGTTCATTGTCCTTCTTATATGGCTGATAAGGAAACTGATCCATAAATAACTTCTCCATCCTTAAAAAGGGCTTGCAGCTGACAGCTGCAAGCCCTTTTCGGCCAAAGCGTCGCTCCGGCCTGCGCGCGGGGAGGCTGCCCGGATGCCTATCCCTCCATGCCGCGGCGGCTCAACGGCGTCAAATAGTGGGCGGCGCCTTCTCCGGCGGCACGGCGGAACCCGGACGGGCTTTGACCCGTCCATTTGCGGAACGGGCGGCTGAAGCTCTGCACGTCGCGGTAACCGACCGCATGCGCGATCTCCTCCACCGCAGCCGGCGTTGCGGCCAGCAGGCGCATCGCCTCCTGCTCGCGGAGCATGGCCAGATAGCGGCCCGGGGACATGTGGAACACCTCCCGGAACAGCCTGCCGGCATGGCGGCTGCTGAGGCCGATGCGGGAAGCGAGAGTCTCGATCCGGGGCATGCCGGATTCGCCGTCCCATGCCTGGGCAAGCGCTCCTTCGATTTCGGCCGCCAGCCGTCCGGCAAGGGCTTCCCGTCCGTAATCCTGGCGGTCCGGCTCAAGCCGCAGAGATTTCTCCGCAGCGGCCATCATGGCGCATGCCTCGCCGAGGACGGCGAGGCGGGAGCCTTGTTCCGCAGCTTCGTTGAGCAGCCTGTCCATTTTAGGCGCAAGCTCGAGAGCGAGGCTGGAACCGGCGGAATACAGGACTTTGTTTTTTCGCTCCAGCAGCTCGGTCAGGCCGAGATCATCGCATTGCAGGTGGAACACGGCATAAGTGAGGCTGCCGCTGCCCGCGCTGCGGAATTCGTGAATCTGCCCCGGATGGATCAGCACGAAATCTCCCGGATGCTGAAGGAAGGAATCCTTGCCGGCAATGACCTCCTGGACTCCCTCCAGAACCAGGTTCACTTCCACCATCCGGTGATGCACATGCCGCAGACTGGTGAATCCTTGCCGGACGTTATTGACCTGCAGCCCGTACAGGTACAGCCGTTCCGACAGGCTCTCCAGCATAAAAGGGCGGTAATCGCGGGTTTCCAAATGGCCGAGCTCCTTTTCATCCTGCAGGAAGGGATATAGGCGGCGCGAACCTCCCGCCGCGAGTGCTTCCTCCCCGTATACGCGGCGGCTGCGTCCGCAGGGAATGTCCGTTTTGGCTAACAATAGCTTGGCGATGAGCCGGGATGGTTATTCCGTCCCTGCCGATCTTCTCTCTACAATATAGAAGAACGGACTTCTGCGGCAAGCCCGGCATTTTGTCCGGCGCCGCAAGTATCGAAGCCGTCCAAAGGAGCAAAGCGGGATGAAAATCGTTCTGATCGGAGGAGGCAGCTTCGTGTTTGCACCGACCGTCCTCGAAGACTGCATCGTCAAGCATCGCATGGAGGGAGAGCTCGTGCTGGTGGACTTGAATCTGGAGGCGGCCGCCGCGATGGCAGGAGCGGGCCGGGCTCTTGCCCGGCAGCACGGGGTCGATCTCCTCGTCTCGGAGACGGACAACAGGGAAGAGGCGCTGCCGGGCGCGGACTTCGTCATCCTCTCTGCTGCTCCGCAGGGAGCGCTTCGCTGGAAGATGGACTTTGATATCCTGAAGCAATTCGGACTGGACGACCAGGCTCGGGAATGCGGGGGACTTGGCGGCATGCTGGGAGCATTCCGCTCCATCGCCATGGCCATGGAGCTGGCCCGGGACATGGAACGGCTCTGCCCCGCAGCCCTGCTGCTCGATGTCACGAATCCGATGCCGCGAGTCGTGACGGCCGTGGCGAGATTCAGCTCGGTCGGGGTCGCCGGATTTTGCAACATCGCCCATCGCAGCGGGCAAGGCTATGGCTTGCTGCCTGGCCTGATCGGCAGGAAGCCGCATGAGGTGGACATCGTCACCGGAGGCCTGAACCATTTCGCCTGGGTGCTCTCCATGAAGGACAAGCAGAGCGGAGCGGATCTGCTGCCGGAGCTGAGGAGCTTCGTGGAACACGGGGATTGGAGCGGCTTGGACGAGGATCTGCAGCGGGAGCTGGACGTCATGAAGCGCTGGCTCGGGCAGTACGGGGCGGTGGCGGCGGGGGCTGTCGATCATCATGCCGAGTATTTGCCCGTACAGCCGGGAATCCGGTATCCCCAGGAGCCGCCTTATCACGGCTCGGCCGCTGAACGCAGCCTTCGGCTCGAGGAGCTTCGGGCAATCGCCGCAGGCACGCTCGATGCCAAGGACTCCGGCATCTTCCGACACGGTAGCTGGGAGCATCCGGTTGGTCTCGCCTTGTCGCTCGCCGCGGGAAGCGACGGGCGTCTGGACATTCTGAACGTCGCCAATGGCCATGCGATTCAGGAGCTGCCGCCGGAACGAATTGTTGAGGTGCCGGTCCGAGTTCGCGGCGGCAAGCTGGAAGCCGAGCCTCTTCCGGAACTGCCGCCTGCGCTGGCGGAAGTCATCCGCCAGCTCTCCGACGTGCATGAGCTTGTAGCTCAAGCCGCGGTTGCCGGAGACCGGAAGCTTGCCCGCAAGGCAGTCGATCTGGATCCGGCTATCGAGGATAAGGAAACGGCTTATGCAGCGCTGGACCGGATGCTGGAGGCGCATGCCGACCTCCTGCCGGCGTTTGCCTGATGGCAGGGGGCGGTTGGAGCAAGCGGGCGGATGAGGCGCAGAAGGCCCTTTGCCCAAGCAAGCTTGACCCGTACGCATTCCTCCATCAGTCCTCTTCCTTGAACCCCTTGTACGAGCGCCGGTGGAAGTCGGATATCCAGCGGAACAGCTGTTGGCCGTCGCCTTCCAGAAACAGCGCTTCTTGGTCCCGACTCAGGCCGCTGCCGGAGGAGAACGGACGGTAGAGGGCTCGGTACGGCTCCGGCACCCAGATATAGCGGTGGACATACCCCGTAGCATGGAAGCCGGCTTGTTCCCAGAACCGGATCCGGCGCCGGTTGTCTGCCGTAGCTTCTGCCTCGGTTTCCACCAGCAGCGCGAGCGCGCCGGCGGCATGCCGTCCGCCCCATTCGTCGAGCTTGGCGAGCAGGAGGGTTCCGTATCCATGGCCTCTTCGTCTGAAGTCGACGGCGAGATAGTCGACGACCAGCACGCGTCCGCCGCCGCTTGGGCCTGCGAGAGCGATGGCGACGGGGCACATCTCGCCGCCGTCTCTCTCGGCGAGAATATGCACGAGAGCAAGGCCTCGCTCCAGCATGGCGCGGATCAGCGCTTCCGGCTTGCGGCTGTGCGGAGCGAACGCTTCCTCGTAGATCCGGCGGGCTGCGGGCCAGAGGGGATGCTCCAGATTATTCAACGTAAGCATGAGCATTTGCGGCCTCCTGAACAGATTTCTGCTTAGTATACCCGCTTGAGTCCCTTCAAGCACAAATAGGGCTTTCGCTTGTCCGCTGACAACCGAAAGCCCTATTTCCTGCTTAACCAGTTCCTATTCAATTAGACGCTTACACTCCATTCCCAGCAGCTTGCGTAACCTGACGCTTGCTTCCTTCTTAGATTTCGCTTTCTCCATACAGATTGGATTACCGGTTCATGTACGCAACAGACTTCAGGACCCGCATGCCCGCTCAGCAGCATCAGCTGCTCTCTTCTTGCCAGCCTGGCGGCATTGCCGTCGGCTTCGGGACACGCTTCGCTAACCGTCTCCATTGGACTATCCCCTTCCCCTGTGGAGTGATTTCATTATACCTCATCTTTACAATTATTTAAATAATCAGAATATTCAATTATAGGCTGAATTCCTCTGAATTTAGGCTTTTGCCCCGTGAAATCGCCTGTTTCTACATCATTTTACGGGATATGACCGTTTTCCTCCTTCGGATGAAGAGGAAGATTAAAGCAACTATTGCGGTCAAGCCGGCGTCTAACTGTCTGATGCAAATTCGCAAGAACCAGCGGAAAAGTATGCACAGAGGAAGGAATGAAGACGTTCACATGAGGTTCAACCGAGCAGAAGCGGCAGGGAGCATCCGCAGGAAGCTGGCGCTCTCCTTGATCGCGGCAACGGCAGCGTCATTCGTTCCGGGCGCGTGGCAGGCCGATGCGTCGGCGGCATCCGCCATCGGCATTTATCTGGACGGACAACAGCTGGCGAGTGAAGCCCCGCCGTATATCCTGCCCAAGGTCAACGTGACGATGGTGCCTCTTCGCGTCGTAAGCGAAGGGCTGGGCGCTACCGTCGACTGGTCCGCAAAAGAGAAGACGGCCCGGATCTCCATGTCGGGCAGCGTCATCACCCTGAGGATGGGACAGAACTACGCCGTCGTGAACGGCGCCAAAATATCGCTGGACGCATCGGTGGAGACGAAGCAGAGCCGGACGATGGTTCCGTTGAGATTTGTCGGGGAACAGCTAGGGCTGAGCGTCGACTGGAACGCTTCCAGCCGAAAAATCTCGCTGTCTTCCCCGGCCGGACCGGGAGGCGAGTCTGGAACAGGGGCTCAGCCGGGAACAGGAACGGGCAGCGACCCCGGCACCGGAACAGGAGCTCAGCCAGGTACGGGGACGGGGAGCCAGCCGGGCTCCGGCTCGGGCTCGCAGCCCGGCGGCGGCACGGTCGTTCCGGGCCCGGGCTTGCAGGCGCCTCTGCGCGGAGCCTGGGTGTCGACCGTCTACAATCTGGACTGGCCGTCAACGGCTTCGTACAAGGATGGAGCCAAGCAGCGCCAGGAATACGTGCAGCTGCTGGACGACCTGCAGCGGCTCGGGATGAATGCGGCCTTCGTGCAGGTGCGGCCGTCGGGAGATGCCTTGTACCCGAGCCTTCTCGTCCCCTGGTCCTCTTATTTGACCGGCAAGCAAGGTCTGGCCCCGGACTACGATCCGCTGGCCTTCATGATTGAAGAGACGCATCGGAGAGGCATGGAATTCCATGCCTGGTTCAATCCTTTCCGGGCGTCGACCACGTCCGACACGACGAAGCTGGATCCCGGCAGCATCATGCTCCAGCATCCGGAATGGATCGTCAGCTCGGGCGGCAAGCCTTACATCAATCCCGGCATACCCGCAGCCCGCCAGTCCATTATTGATGCCATCATGGAGGTCGTAACCCGTTACGACATCGACGGCGTGCATCTCGACGATTACTTCTATCCGTCCGGCAGCTCGTTCGACGACGAAGCCGTCTATAAGCTGTACAGCGCCGGGAGCTTGAAGGGCAAGGCCGACTGGCGGCGGGACAACATCAACGCCTTTGTCCGCCAGCTCAGCGAAAGCATCCATGCGCAAAAGCCCGCCGTACGCTTCGGCATCAGCCCGTTCGGCGTCTGGCGCAACAAATCCGCCGATCCCGAGGGCTCGGATACGAAGGCGGGCACGAGCACATATGACGGCATGTATGCGGATGTGCGCCTCTGGGTGCGGCAGGGCTGGCTCGATTATGTGGCGCCGCAGATCTATTGGAGCTTCGCGCATCCGACCGCCCCGTACGAGAAGGTTGCGGAGTGGTGGACGGCAACGGTGAAGGGCACTGGAGTCGATCTCTATATCGGCCACTCTCCCTACAAGCTGGGAACGGCCGAAGCGGGATGGCAAAGCTCCTCGGAAATCATCCGTCAGCTGGATTACGATCAGCTGACCGGCAGCGTGACGGGAGAGCTGTTCTTCAGCGCCAAGGATCTTCGGCGCAATCCGCTCGGAGTGGGCGATGCCCTGCGCTCTTATTACTCCTCGGCCAAGAAATGATCCGGCCCTTATAGCCATCTTCCGCCCGCATCCGCCATTACGGATGCGGGCTTTTCCATCCCTGAGGGCGATCGGCGCCGTGCTTCTCGGAAGGCGAGAGTGCATCCGGCCCGCTCCGCGCGCCTGCAAGGGCAGCTGCTTGCGGCGGGTGCCCAGGTCACTTCGGAATCTAGCGGCATAGGATGAGAGGAATGCTATGTTAATAGAAGAGGTGATAGAGATGACGATATTCCTCGATTCACGCGCATCGCAGAATGCGAGCTACGGCAACTCCCTGTCCATCCCGATTCCGACGGCGGGAGTCCTTCAGCTGGTCGCGCAGCAGACGCTGAATCTGTCCGCCGGCACATCCGGACTCATCCGGGTCGAGTTCTCCGGCGTGGTCACCTTCCAGCAGCCGACGACGCCGGCGGATACGATGGTTTCAATCTATGTGGTTCGAGGGGCCAGCGCAGCTGCGGGCGTGAACGTCTTTTCCCTCAACCAGGCGATCCAGGCGGCGGAAGTCGGCCCCCGGGCGATAAGCCTCGAGGGCTCCGATTCCGGGGCGTCGACGAGCTCGGCGGCGACCTACAGCGTGTACGTCACCTCTTCGGTTGCGGGCATTCTGAGGGTCGGACCGGAAAGCTTCAACTTCACCGGATATTCCGGCTAACACCCTGTGTCTGCGTGACTGGAGGCCAAGCCTCCCCCGGAAACCGACATGAGACGGGGGAGAGCTACATAAAATGAAAGATGCGATATTGACCACGGGAGGTGCGGGCGATGGCGGATGTCGGCATTGTCATGCCGGTTTACAAGCAGGATCCGGCGCTGCTCAGCGCGGCTATTCATTCGGTTCGGAACCAGACCCGCAAAGGGTTCCGCCTCGTCATCGTCGTGGATGGCGCTCCGGAGATGGAACCGCTTGTAAGAGCCGGGACGCAGGGAGACAAACGGGTGGAAATCGTCGTATGTCCGGTCAACGGAGGGGTGGCAAGCGCCTTGAACACCGGGTTCGACATCCTGTTCAAGGACCCGTCCATTGTATACCTGACCTGGGTTTCCAGCGACAATGTGTATCACCCCCGCTTTGTGGAGGTGCTGCGCCGGGAGCTTGCCAAGGGGCCGCCTGAGCTCGGACTTGTATACAGCTCCTTCCGGGGCATCGACGATCATGGCAACGTGATCTCTTCGGAAGCGGAGCTGGCTGCTCGGCGCCAATACCAGGCGCAGCCGCAGGAGAAGCTGCTCGAATCGAGCATTGTCGGGGTGTCGTTCATGTATAAGGCGATATTTGCCCGCATGATCGGCGGATATGGCATGGAGCCGGTCGAGGATTACGACTTCTGGCTGCGCCTGACCGATCATTGCCGCATCCGGCATATCCCGGTCGAACTGGTCGATTACCGTGTCAATTCGGAGCACAGCATCTCGGCATCGCTGCAGGCGCCGGCCCAGCATCGCAGATGGCGCCATGCCTTCCATCAGACCCGGCTGCAGGCGCGCACCCGCAGAGGAATCAAGCCCGAGCTGACCGTGCTGTTCCCGCTCGTGACGGCTCTGGAGGAAGAGAAGACGGCTCTGGAGAGCCTGTATGAGCAGACGTACAGCAACTACCGCTGCCATGTCATCGACCTTTCATACGACGGGCAGCCGGCTTCGGTGCTTTCCCAGCTCTCCCATCCGACGACGAAATTCGAATTTTTGCCCGGGGTCGGCGTCACGCCGGCTATCCACCATGCCCTTCAAGAGGTGACGACGCCGTATGTGATGGTGCTGGGGCAGGATGCCTTTACGCTGCCGCATGATGTCGATGCCCTGTTCGAATACATTCGGGCCAATCAGAATCCGGACGCCATCTCGTTTTATTTCCCCATCGGTACCCGAAATGCCGTCCCGCGGCTGACGGCAGGCCCGTCGACGGTAAAGCCGAATATATTTCTGGAGCTGTTCTACACGGACCGGCTTCGCCAACTGATCGGCGGCATCATCGCCGCAGGAGGATGAGAGGGAATGAAACTGCTGCTGACCTTCTATAATCCAAGCGGGGGAATGGAGACGCTCAACCGGATTCGGGGCAAGGCGCTGATGGAAGCCGGGCATGAGGTGCATCTCCTGTATACCCACGACGGGAACGGATTCAGCAACATCCGTGACATCCCCACCTTCGTACTGAAAGATCCCGAGGCTGTCAAGGCTCTGGTCCTCCGCGAACAGTATGATGCCGTCGTCGTTTGTACGGATATTTTCACGCTGGAGCGAATCCGGCAAAGCGGCTATCGGGGCAGGCTGATCTATGAGGTGCAGGGCCTGGGCACGCTGGAAACGGCGACAAGCACGATAACGGCGTTTACGGCGCTGATCCGGCAGCATGCTGATGGGCTGTTGTACCCCCAGACCGCTCATTTGCAGCACCTGATGAGATCCCGGTTTCCGGAAATTCCCCAATTCTGCTTTGACGATCCGCTGGATACCGAGAACTTCGGCTACAGCGACTATCCGCCGCCGCCATATCCCGTCATGGGATGGGTGGGGAGGATCGAGGCGAACAAGAACTGGAGGGAATTTATCGCCATCGGCGAGCGCCTCATGGATTTCAAGCCAGACCTGCGAATGTGGATGTTTGGAGATGCGGCGCTGTTCGAAGCCCCGGAGCAGGAGGCGTTCCAGCATTGGCTGGCGACCTCGCCGAGAGCCTCCAGAGTGATCCGCCACTCCAATATTCCCCATAGCCAGATGGCGGACTATATGAGCTTGATCGGGGATTCGGGGGGATTTCTCTGCTCGACCTCCATTCTGGAAGGCTTCGGCTATGCGGTCGCCGAGGCGATGTTATGCCGCTGTCCGGTGCTGTCCACGGATTCGGACGGCATTCGCAGGTTCCTCGTCCATGATGTCACCGGCAAGCTGTACTCCCGGGGGGACGTCGAGGGTGCGGTCCAGCAGGCATTGAAGCTGATGGACGACAGGAGCCTGCGCGAAGGCATCCGTAGCCGGGCGACAAGGCATATCCGGAGCCAGTTCTCCCGGACGGTCTACGTGTCCAACTTTCAGATCATGCTGCACGGCATGATGGGGGTGACCCCCAAAGGATAAAAGGTCAGCCCGTCGATTCGCGGACGATGAGCTTAGGCTCGAGCAGCCGCGATTGGCGCGGCAGGGCGGGATCGGAGAGCCGCTGCATGAGCAGCCTGCCCGCCTCGATGCCCAGCTCGAACGTGTCGATGTGAAGGCAGGTAAGCGGAGGCGAGGTGAATGCCGACAGGGGATAATCGTCGAAAGCGGTGACGAGAAGATCTTGCGGCACCCGAACGCCGAGCTTGTCCGCCGCGCGCAGCAGGCCGGCAGCCGCATAGTTGCTCATGCAGACGACGCCGTCCGTACGGCTGCCTTCCGACAACAGCGTAACCGCCATGTCATACCCGCCATGCTCGTCGGCGGTTCCTTCCAGCACCCAATCAGGGTTGAATCCGATTCCGGCCGCCGATAGCGCATCGCGGTAGCCTCTGAAGCGTTTGTCGTACAAGCTGCCTCCTACGTGGCCGCCGATGAAAGCGACGGAGGAGCAGCCCCGCAACAGCAGATGCTCCGTCAGCATGTAGCCGCCGCGCCGATTGTCGTAATCGACCCAGTGTACGTTGCTTCCGTTCTCGCCGATCGAGACGAGCGGGAATTCGAGATCCATCATCTCGGCCGTGTTGTCGGCGGTGAGCAGCTCGCTGCTGGCGATCAGCCCGTCCACGCGCCGGCTGCGCACCAGCCTCTCCATATAGCTCGGCCCGTTCTGGTGGTACTGCACGTTCGAGATCGTCAGCTCATAGCTGAGCGGGCCGATGACGCTCTCCACGCCTCCGATGATATTGTAGAAGAATGCATTGAGGAAATCCTCGCGCTGGGTCATATCGACGAGCATGCCGATGTTGAAGCTGCTCTGGCGGGCCAGCTGGGTCGCGAGGCTGCTTGGCGTATAGTTCATTTCGCGCATGATGGCGCGGATCCGCTGCTTGGTCGCATCGGAGATGCGCGGCGAGTCGCTCATCACCTTGGAAACCGTGGATTTCGCCACGTTGGCGGCATTGGCGATATCTTGAATCGTCACCCTCATCCAAGCGCCCTCCCGTTCCTGTTTTTCTCTATTGTAGCTTCTTCGCGCGCTCATTTCCTCTCCTCTCCGGCATGAAAAAAAAGCCCCTCGCGTACAGCCTGCCGCGAGGGGCTTCGTGCGGTATTATTTCTTGCCGGAGCGGAAGATGGACACCAGCATGTAGAAGAACATCGCCGCTGCGATTCCGAAGCCGATCTCGAGGGCCGGAATCCGGGACAGCAGGCCGGGCTGGCGGCCCAGCGAGGAGCCGACGATGAGGCCGGCCATGATGATGCTGAAGCTAAGAAGGACGATGCTGAAGCTGAGCCTGCCGCTGATCCGGTCGAGCCGCTGCATGACCCGGTCGACGTCGGGAACCGCCAGCTCCAGCGGCAGCTTGCCGCGCATGAGGATGCGGCCGAGGCTGCGCAGGCGGGAGGGGATCTCGCTCAGCAGCGAGGCGTATTCGATCGCATAGCCGGCTGCGGACTCGGCCAGACGCCCGGGATGCAGCCTTTCCAGCAGCAGCCTTCGCCCGAACGGCTCCGCCACGCTGACAACGCTGAATTCCGGATCGAGAGCGGTGATGACGCCTTCGAGCGTGAGCAGGGCTTTGCCGAGCAGCATGAAATCGGACGGCATCCGGATGCGGTGCTTGTAGGAAACATGGAATAAATCCGTAACCGACTCGCCCAGACTGATTTCGCTGAAGGGCACCTGGTAGTATTTTTCCCTGAGCTTGTCTACGTCCCGTCGAAGCTCCCGCCAGTCCGCATCCTCCGGAATGAGCCCCATCTCGTCGATCGCCTTGATGACGCCATCGGTGCTCTGGCGGCGCAGGGCGATGACGAGCGAGGCGAAGTGGCCCTTCATTCCCGGCGTCAGCCGGCCCGTCATGCCGAAGTCGAGCAGTCCGATGACCGGCTTCTGCTTGTCCGCCTCCGGAACGGGCTTGCCGGGGGCGGCCTCCGGGCGTTCCATGACAAGGATGTTCCCCGGGTGGGGATCGGCGTGAAAGAGGCCGGAGACGAAAACCTGCTCCAGAATGACGCCGGCGACGCTCTCGGCGATCGCCTTCAGCTCGTAGCCTTCCCGGCGCAGCTTCTCCCGGTCATGCAGCTGGATGCCCCGCATGAATTCCATGGTGAGGACCCGCTTGGAGGAAAGATCCCAATATATGGCCGGCACCCGCACTCTCGGGTTGTCCTTGAACTGGGCGGCGATCCGCTCCGCGCTGCGCCCTTCCAACGTGTAGTCCAGCTCCGCAGCCAGCGACGCGGCGAGCTCCTCCACCAGCTCCGCTGCCTGGTATTGGGCTGCCCACTGCAGCCGGTTCTCCGCGATCCGGGCCAGATCGAGCAGGATTTCAAGGTCGGTGTCCACGATCTTGCGGATGCCGGGACGCTGGATCTTGACGGCGACCTCCTCCCCGGACAGCAGCCTTGCATAGTGGACTTGTCCGATCGAGGCGGCGGCGACGGGCTCGCGGCCGAATTCCAGGAAGACGGATTCCAGAGGAGCGCCCAGCTCCTCCTCGATCACCCTCCGGGCTTCTTCGAATGAAAAGGGGGGAACTTTGTCCTGCAGCTGCCGCAGCTCCTCGACGATGTCGGCCGGGAGCAGATCATGCCGGGTGCTGGCGATCTGTCCGAGCTTGACGAAGGCGGGACCGAGCTCCTGCAAAAAAGACCGGATTCGTTCTCCGGTCGTCCTTGCCGCGGTATGGGAGGGCTCCTCCACCGTTCTCCAGTGGGGAATGAGCTTCAGGAGGCCGAGCTCCCGCACGAAGTAGCCGAACCCGTTGCGCGCGAAGGCGAGCAGGATTTCCCTGTAGCGCTGCAGATGGCGGATTCGGCGGCCGAGCATCATTCTTCTTTGCCGTCCTGAAGCGAGTCTCTTTCCTCCCGCAGACGGGAGGATTGTTCCGCCGCCTCGTCCGTCACGGCGGAGACGGAGCTGTGTCCGGATGTCTCCGGATGTCCGGGTCCGGGATCGACGACGGGCGGAACTCCGGGTCCGGCCTTGCCGGTCCCTTCATAGGCGCCTTGCTCCAGCTGCGTGCTGCCCGGGGCCGTCGCGGCGGCATGCTCCGAAGGAATGCCGAGACGGGACTCCAGGTCGGCGATCCGCTTCTCAAGCCGCTGCAATTCCTCCCGGTGGACGAGATTGAGCTCGTCGGTGACGGCCTTGACGCGCTCGCGGACGAACGTTTCCAGGCTGCCCTTCGCTTCCTGCCCGCGCTGGATCATGCTGCTGACGAACTGCTGGGAGTCGGCCTTGCTCATGTCGCCTCTGGCGCTGAGCTCCTGCGCCAGCTTCTCGGCCTGCTCCCGGGTCGAGGCGGCAAGCCCCAGCCCCAGGGAAAAAGCTTTGTTCATGAGATCTTTCATCCGTCGACACCTGCCTTTTTCATAGTCGCGTGCCTGATCATCCGGTCATTCCTTTTCATTATACTCCAGCCCTCTCCCTTAATCATCCAATTGACGTCCGCCGCCGCCGTTTCATCTGCGCCACCAGCGGCGGACGCCTTCCAGCCACCCCTTGGCAGCGGGCCGGCCCTGGGGCTCCGGCTTCGGAAGCGCTTCGCTGCCGGAGGGAGCTTCTTCCCGGCAGAAGCCCTGAGGCTCCGTGCCCGACACGAACAGCTCCATCCTCCATCCGGAGCAGCCGGCGGCGGCTTTCAATCCGGTCGCGGGATCGACGGCGACGCTGACGACCCCGTCGGGAACGATGAACGGCTTCGGCGTCACTCCCTCGAGCGCCTTTTCCGTGAAGGAAGCGAAGATCGGCGCGGCGCGATGGGCTTCCGAATAGGTCAGGCGGCGGTTCTTGTCATAGCCGGTCCATACGGCGGTAGCCAGCTCCGGCGTATAGCCGACGAGCCAGGCATCGCTTGCGGTCGTGCCGGTCTTGCCGGCGACCGGCCGGCGGATCATGCCCGAGACGCGGCTGCCGGTGCCTCCGGTCTCGAACACGCTTTCCATGAGGCTGGTCAGCACATAGGCGTAAGGAGCGGCTGCCGCTCTCGAGAGGCGGGGATGGGCCTCATAGAGAGTCTCTCCCTTGCTGTCCTCGATGCGCAGAATCGACACCGGCTCCGCCCGGAGGCCGCCCGCTGCCAGCGTGCCGAAGGCGGATGCCATCTCCAGCGGGCTGACGGGATAGGTGCCGAGCGCGAGCGACGGAACCGGCTGCATCGGGGAGCTGAGGCCGAGAGCTCTGGCGGTGGCGATCACCTTGTCCGCGCCTACCTGCATGATCGTGTTGACCGCGTACGTGTTGTCGGAGCTCGCGATGGCGTCGCGCATCGAGATCGGCCCGCCCGTGTAATGGTCGTTGTAGTTGCGGGGAGCATAGCTTTTGCGTCCCTCGTCGTATGCGAAGACGGTCGGGGCGCTGGTGAACGGCGTCACGGCTGTCAGTCCGCTCTGCAGCGCGGCCAGGTAGAGCACCGGCTTGAACGACGAGCCGGGCTGCCGTCTTGCGAGCGCTCGGTTGAACGGACCGCTCCGGTAATCGAGCCCTCCGACCATCGCCTTGATATAGCCGGTCCGGGGATCGATGGCGACGAGAGCCGCCTGCTGCTGCGAGCTTCCCGGAATGGAGGCGCGGATGGCCTGCTCCGCGGCCTTCTGCGCCGCGGGGTCCAGCGTCGTGTAGATGCGGACGCCGCCTTCGCTGATGAGATGCTCGTCCAGGCCGAGCTGGTCGACGGCCGTCTGGCGGACGTAGTCGCGGAAGTAGGGCGCCGCGCCGCCCGTTCCGCCCGGCTCCAGCGGACGAAGCGCGAGCTGCTGCCCGCGGGCTTCCGCCGCTTGCTCCGCCGTGATGCCGCCGGCGTCCAGCATCGCTTTCAGAATCAGGCGCTGCCTGCGGACGGCGTTGTCCATGTCCATATAAGGCGAGTAGTATTTCGGGCCCTTGGGGACGCCGGCGAGCATCGCGCTTTCGGCCAGCGTCAGCTCCGCGGCGCTTTTGCCGAAGTACATCCTCGCCGCCTTGCCGATTCCATAGGCGCCGTGCCCGTAATAGATCTGGTTCAAGTACATGCCGAGAATCTCGTCCTTGGAATAGTTCATCTCCAGCTGGGCGGTGTACATCGCTTCCTTGAGCTTGCGCTTCCAGGTCCGCTCATGCGTCAGATAGAGGTTGCGGGCCAGCTGCTGCGTGATGGTGCTGGCGCCTTGGCGCGCCCGGCCGCTCTCCAGGTTCACGGCGGCCGCACGCGCCATGCCCTTCACGTCGAAGCCGCCATGCTTGTAGAAGCGATGGTCCTCGATCGCGAGCGTCGCCTGGACGAGATAGGGGGATATCCGCTGCAGCGGGACGGATTCGCGGCTTTGGCCGGCGCGGAACGAATCCATCAGCTGGCCGGAGGCGTCGTAGATCTCGGTCAGCCGGACAGCCGAGGAGGCGGGCAGCGATTGAAGGCGCAGCGACAGCAGCAGGATGCTGAGCGCAAGCAGTCCCACGGACATCGCGGTGCCGGCCAGCAGCCCGAGCAGCCGGAGCGGCCGTCCGGCCGCCAGGGCGGAGAGGCGGGGGAGGACGGAATTGCCGCGGCCGCGGGAGAGCCTTCGTCTGGGACGGAGGGGATTGCTCATAGAGGATGTGTTCCTTTCCCGGATTCGACATCTTTTTCCATAGTATGGATAATCCGGCGGACCTCTATTCAAAGGGCGGAAAAGCGCGAAAAATCACGGGGAAACGTTTGTATTAAAGGGGGGATTTGACTATAATACAGGTTGAACCGTCGACCTTAAGGAGGCAGATCCGACAAAAGCTTCTTTTGCCGTATCGCCTTTGAACGGGAGAAATGGATGCGCAAGAGCCTTCGCCGGCATCCCTGCGCTTCGAGTTCTCGCCCTAGAGGATATTGCCTTCAGCACATATAATCTCGTTGCTCCATCGCATACGTGCGCCATCCCATCGCTGGCGAGGCCGTATTGCTTGAGCCGGCTTGCCGGGGCGGTCAGCATCCGATGGACGGTCCTTCCGTCCCCAACCTGAAGAAGAAAGAAGGGACTCTTACCATGGAATTGTGGTATACCGAGAAACAAACCGAAACCTACGGCATTACGGCCAAAATCAAAGAAACCTACGTCAACGAGCAGACGGACTTCCAGAAGCTCGCCATGATCGAGACCGATGAATTCGGCACGATGCTCGTCCTCGACGGCATGGTCATGACGACGGACAAGGACGAGTTCGTCTACCATGAGATGGTCGCTCACCCGGCCCTCAACACGCATCCGAATCCGGAGCAGGTGCTCGTGGTCGGCGGCGGCGACGGCGGCGTCGTGCGCGAGATCCTCAAGCATGAGAAGGTCAAGCGGGTCGTGCTTGTCGACATCGACGGCAAGGTCATTGAATACTCCAAGAAATATTTGCCGAACATCGCATCCGGACTGGACGACGCCCGCGTCGAGGTCCATGTGAACGACGGCTTCATGCATATCCACGACCATAAGAACGAGTACGACGTCATCATGGTCGACTCCACCGAGCCGGTCGGCCCTGCGGCCAACCTGTTCACGCGCGGCTTCTACCAAGGCATCTACGAGGCGCTGAAGGACGACGGCCTGTTCGTCGCCCAGACGGACAACCCGTGGTTCAAGGCTGACCTCATCCAGAGCGTCAACCGAGACGTGAAGGAAGTATTCCCGGTCGTGCGCGTGTTCTGGGCCAACGTTCCGACCTATCCGAGCGGCCTGTGGACCTTCACGATGGGCTCCAAGAAGCATGATCCGCTCGCCGTGGACGAGACCGCCATTCCGGAGCGCGAGACGAAGTACTACACGCCGCGCCTGCACAAGGCTGCGTTCGTGCTGCCGAAGTTCGTCGAGGATCTGGTGAAATAATGAAAATCGACCAAAAATACTCCGGCAACGTCTTCATCCTCAGCTCCGAGAATTATGAAGCCTCCCGCGCCGTCATCTACGGCATGCCGATGGACTTCACCGTGAGCTTCCGCCCAGGCTCCCGCTTCGGCCCCGCCCGCATCCGCGAGGTGTCGATCGGCCTGGAGGAATACAGCCCGTACCTGGACCGCAGCCTCGAAGAGATCGAATACTTCGACGCCGGCGACCTGCTGCTTCCGTTCGGCAACGCTGCCCGCTCGCTCGACATCATCGGCGAGTTCGTGGCCGGCATTCTGGCCGACGGCAAGATGCCGGTCGGCCTCGGCGGCGAGCATCTCGTCAGCTGGCCGATCTTCCAGGAGGTCTACAAGAAATATCCGGACCTCGCAATCATCCATTTCGACGCTCACGCCGATCTGCGCGAGTCGTACGAAGGCGAGCCGCTGTCCCACTCCACGCCGCTGCGCAAGGCGGCCGGCCTGATGGGCGGCAAGAACATCTATCAATTCGGCATCCGCTCCGGCTCCCGCGAGGAGTGGCAGTATGCCCGCGAGAACATCAACTTCCATCCGTTCGAGGTGCTCGAGCCGCTGAAGAAGGCGCTGCCCGAGCTGGCTGGCCGTCCGGTCTACCTGACGATCGACATCGACGTCCTGGATCCTTCCGCCGCGCCGGGCACCGGCACTGCGGAAGCAGGCGGCATCACGAGCAAGGAGCTGCTGGAGGCGGTGCATGCCATCGCGAAGTCCGGCGTCAACGTCGTCGGCTGCGACCTGGTTGAGGTAGCCCCGGCTTACGATCCGACGGAGCAGACGCAGATCGTCGCTTCCAAGGTGATCCGCGAGATGCTGCTCGGCTTCATCAAGTAAAGAGATCAAGCCGGTCGGCCCGCAAGGGCCGGCCGTTTTTCATTCCGGCAGTGCAGCAGCTCTCCCTTTAGAAACCGGAAGTCCTTGTCCGGGATATGCCGCTGGTAAGAGGAGGCCGAAATTTTTCGTCCGTCGTGCTTGGACCTCTAGTTCTTTGGCGATACTGGCTGATAGAATACAAGGAGGTGCAACACAATGGGATTGCTGCCGATACATGAACATCTGGCCGAGCTGTGGACCATTCGCGAACGCCGTGCCTTGACGGACGAAGAACAGGCGGACTTCGAGCACTGCCTGGCGGTCAACGCTTCCCACTGCAGGCGGCTGGCGAATTTGTACAATATGTCGCTGATCGCATCGATGACAGGCGACACGGAGTGGCATCACGAGATTTGCAGCAAAATCGAGAAGCTCGACGGGACGCCGCCCGCCTTCCGGGGCAATTCCTGACCGGGACGGGCTCGGCGGCTCGCATCGGGGCTCTATCTCTGAAATCCGGCAGGTGACGGCTGCGGCATCGGGCCGCAGGCCCCCGCCGGATTTCTTCGTTGAGGTGATACGGACTTGGACGAGGACAAGGACAAGGACAAGGTCCGCTCGTTTCCTCCGATGATAGGCGAAGGAGCGAGAGTGCTGGTCCTTGGCAGCATGCCGGGGGCAAAGTCGCTTCAGGAGCAGCGCTATTATGCGAACGAGCGCAATTATTTATGGAGATTGCTGTACGGGCTGCGCGGGCTGGAACCGGACGAGGCTTACGGGGACAGGCTTGCTTACGCGGCCGGCCAGGGGATAGGCCTATGGGACATGATTGACCATTGCCATAGGGAAGGCAGCCTGGACATGAACATAAGGAATGCGGTTCCGAACGATCTGCCCGGCCTCGCCGCCAGCTATCCGTCTCTCCAGGCGCTCGCCTTCAACGGGAGCAAGTCCTACGAGATTTACCGCAAGCATTTTGCCGGACATCCCGGTCTTGCGCATCTGGACTTGCTGCGCCTGCCATCGAGCAGCCCGATTCCTACCCCGGCCATGCGCACGCTGGAGGACCGGCTTGAGAAGTGGCGCATGCTGCTGCCTTATTTGAAGGAATGACCGCTGCCTCGGCGCTTGGCATCGGAGCGGCCGGCTTCCGTACCCCGCATCAGGCGGAGAAACATCCCATGCCAGCTGTCCGGGGGCATGGGATTTCCTGTTTATCGCGCCGTTGCGGCCGTTCCAGCCGTTGAAATCAAGGGATGAACTGTTTATAGTAGGGAAGATAACATCGGAGAGCCGCGCCGGGCAATTCTCTGCAAGAGACCTTCCCGGTGCAGACGAGCATTCGGGGGTGAGCCTGCGGCATGAACGAACATGAAACAAGCCGGTCGGCGTCGGAAGCCGCCGGCCCGCCCATTGCGGAAGGAACCGCCGACGGCGGGACAGCTGCCCGCACAGCCGGCGTGGACGAAGGCCGCTCCGCCGTCCTCATTGCCATCCGCAGCAGCCAGGACGGGGAAGCGGCTCCGCCCGTCACGCATAGGGGCGAATTTTTCGCTAAAGGAAAAAGCCGATACATCCGCTACGAGGAGATGGACGAGCTGCATGGCGCCGTGAGGACGTTGATCCGGTGGAGCGGGGACGAGATCCGTCTTACGCGCCGCGGCGGAGTGCAATCGGAGCAGACGTTCGCAGCCGGCTCGAAGCGCCAGGGCAGCTATGCATCCGGCCATCTGGCTTTTCGGATGACGGTCGAGACGGAGGCGCTGTCCGCCGAGGGCGAGGCAGGCGGCCTGCTGCCGCTGACGCTGGCTTGGACCTACCGGCTGCGGATCGAGGATCAGTTAAGCGGCCGCTTTCAATTGCGGCTTCATATACAGGAGGATACCCATTCATGAGTCAGAACGTGCTTGAACAAGTTTATGCCGCCATCAGCGGCGCCATCGCCGATGCGGCCGTAGCCGCCGGGCTTGCCGCCCGCGAAGAGCTGCCTGTATTCGTGCTGGAGGTGCCGCGCGACAAAGCCCACGGCGACCTGGCGACCAACGCCGCCATGCAGCTGACCAAGATCGCCCGCAAAAACCCGCGCCAGATCGCCGAGGCGATCCTGGCTCATCTCGACAAGGAGAAAGCGTCCATCCTGTCGGCGGATATCGCGGGACCAGGCTTCATCAACTTCCGCCTGGACCGCTCGTACCTGTATCCGGTCGTCGGCCAGGTGCATGAGGCCGGCGACGCGTACGGCCGAGGCGAGAGCACGGGCAAGCGCGTGGAGATGGAGTTCGTCAGCGCCAATCCGACCGGCAGCCTGCACCTGGGCCATGCCCGCGGCGCGGCCGTCGGCGACGCCCTGTGCAACGTGCTTGATTTCGCGGGCAACGAAGTGACCCGTGAATACTACATCAATGACGCGGGCGCCCAGGTGAACAACCTGGCCAAGTCGATCGAAGCCCGCTACCGCCAGCAGCTCGGACAGCAAGCCGAGCTGCCGGAGGACGGCTATCACGGCGAGGACATCGTCGGCTTCGCCAAGCAGCTCGTCGAGGAAAAGGGCGATTCCCTGCTCTCGATGGACGACACGGAACGTTTCGCGTTCCTCAAGGCCTACGGACTGGAGCGCGAGCTGGGCAAGATCAAGCGCGATCTCGAACGGTTCCGCGTCGGCTTCGATCTCTGGTACAGCGAGACTTCCCTGTATGAGAACGGGCTCGTCACCGACGCCCTGGATCTTCTTCGCGAGAAGGGAGAGGTCTACGAGGAAGAAGGCGCGACCTGGCTGAATACGACGGCATACGGAGACGACAAAAACCGCGTTCTCATCAAGAACGACGGGTCGTACACCTACCTGACGCCGGATATCGCCTATCATCGAGACAAATACGCGCGCGGCTACGATACGATGATCAATATTTGGGGCGCCGATCACCACGGCTACATTCCCCGCATGAAGGCGGCCATGGAAGCTCTCGGCAACGATCCGGACAAGCTGGTCGTGCTCATCGCCCAGATGGTCAGCCTGTTCCAGAACGGCGAGAAGGTCAAAATGTCCAAGCGTACGGGCAAAGCCGTCACGATGGAGGACCTGATGGACGAGGTCGGCGTGGATGCCATCCGCTACTTCTTCACGATGCGCAGCATGGACTCGCATCTGGACTTCGACATGGACCTGGCCGTATCGACCTCCAACGAGAATCCCGTCTATTACGTGCAGTACGCCCATGCCAGAATCTGCAGCATCCTCCGCCAAGCCGCAGAGCAGGGAATCAACCCGCTGCCGCTGGCGGAGGTGGACCTGTCCAAGCTGGCGTCCGAGCATGAGTACGACCTGCTTCTGAAAATGGCTGAATTCCCGCAGGAAATCAAGCTGGCCGCGGATCAGTATGCTCCGCACCGGCTCGTCCGCTATGTCTACGAGCTGGCTTCCCAGCTGCACAGCTACTACCGCGCCGAGCGCGTCATCACGGACGACCTGGCCCAGGCGCATGCCCGCCTGGCTCTGCTTGGAGCCGTCCGGACCGTCATCGCGAACGTCCTGCGCCTGATCGGCGTCTCCGCTCCGGAGCGCATGTAGGCCGGCATCATCCCGAGCGCTCGAAAAAGCCGCAGAATCGATTACGATTCTGCGGCTTTCATCATTTTGGGCACATCGAGCTCGCCGGGAGTTTTGGCATTTTTGGCTCCCCTCAGCGGGATCATGGATTTCCGGAGGATGGACTTGATATCCGCAGGAGTCAATTCGGGATAGCGGGCGAGCAGCAGCGCAACCGCTCCGCTCACATGGGACGTAGCCATGGAGGTGCCGCTCATTTCGTTGTATTTGCCTTTGATCCAGGCCGAATGAATCCGGTCTCCGGGCGCATAGATATCAATGTACGGCCCCCGGTTGCTGAAAGCGGCGATGCGCCTGAGCCGGTTGGTGGCGCCGACGGAGATCGTCTGCGGGTAACGGGCCGGATAATCCACCGAGCGGCGCTTGCCGTCGTTGCCGGATGAAGCGACGATGACGACGCCCGCATTCGTCGCATTGGCGCAGGCTGCCAGCAGCGACTTGCTGCGCGATCTCATCCCGAAGCTCATATTGATGATGTGCATGCCGCTGCGCACGCACCATTCGATGCCGAGGATGATGTCCGAGACATAGGCGCTTCCGTTGTAGTCGAATGCCTTGACCGGGTACACCATCGATCGGGGAGCGACTCCGATCATGCCGCTCGGCTGGTTGGCCGCGGCGATCGTGCCGGCGATATGGGTCCCATGGCCGTTGTCGTCATGGGGCAGCTGGGTGCGGTCGATCAGGTTGATGCCTTTGCCTATGGAAGACTTGAGGTCGGGATGGCTGTGGTCGATGCCGGTATCGATGACGCCGATCTTGATCCGGTGTCCGGTCGTGCGGTTCCAGGCCAGCGGGGCTCTGATCTGCTGTACGCCCCAGGGAAGTCCCTTCTCGGCTGGAACCCGCTGCGCAGCGGGAGCGGCCTCTACCCGCACGAGGCGGTCTTCTTCCATCCATACCCCGGAGGGCAGACGGGGTTTGCCCGCAGCTGCGGGCGCGGTGAACGTGACGGCCCGAATCAGCGGAATGGGATGCAGGCGGAGGCTGCCAGCGGGAGCAGAAGCCCTCCACTCGTCCAGGAAGGCTCTATAGTCCCGTTCATGCCGGAAGCGAATCAGGTAATTCAGACATTTGGTGCCGGTGGAGGAAAGGGTGTCGCGAAGCCAACGGAGCAAATTATCCAAGACGATGTCCCTCCTGACGGACAATGCTTGGATAGTGTATGATTCCGCGACGCGAACCGCATGAGCCACCTGCCCGTTTCAGCCAATATTTAGGCTCCGCATCCGTGTCAATCGCCCGCCGGCGCTCATACTATACCATCAAGAGTCGCAGGGCTCTTAAGAACCGGACAGAAGCTTCTGGCCTAGTTCGGGAGGATACAGTCGGGAGCGAAGGGGCAGCCCTTCGTTCTTCCCTGTTCAAGCGGTTATCCCGGTGCGCCGGACAAGCCTCCGGTCCCGATCGGAACCCCGGATGGAAGGGCAAGCCGCTCGCATATCGTCTTCAAGCTGAATGAATCGTCGCCGTTCGGCGGACTTGGCCGGCTTTTCCGATATCCCGCCGGGAGACGGACCGCTGCAATAGCAGCCCTCTGCCCTCTCGCGGCCGTCTTGATTTTTTAATTGAAATAGGTTTTACTATAGGTTGACTGTGGACAAGACTGTACCATGACCTTAGCATGAAGGGCGAGCTTGTATCGGCTGGCCATTTTGATTATCCGAGAGGATGTGTCTGGATTACATGAGCACGAACCTATCTCAAAAATTCGATGCGGAGCGTCTGCGCGAAATGCCGATGGTCGACCTGGCCTTCGAGGTGCTGAAATCGGCGAACACGCCTTTTTACTACCGCGATCTGATGAAAGAAATCGCCAAGTACCGCGGGCTGACGGACGCCGAAGTCAACGACGTCATCGCCCAGGTCTATACCGAGATCAATATTGACGGACGGTTTGCCTGCGTAGGCAGCAACACTTGGGGCCTGAAGCGCTGGTATCCGGTCGAGAAGAACGAGGATCCGATCACCAACGCCAAGCGTCCGCGGATCATCAACGACGACGACGACCTCGACGACGAGGAAGTGTTCGAAGGAGAAGAGGACGACACCTATACGGAGAGCGAAGAGGACTTCGACGTATTCGACGAAGACCGCGAGTTCGAAGAGAGCGAAGAAGAAGAGAGCGCCGTCGACGAAGAGATCGACGATGAAGACGGCGGCGACGAGGCGGAAGGCGAAGAGTCCGAGGATGACGATGAAGACTTCGACGACGACTCCGACGCGGACGAAGAAGAGAAATAAGGCAGCGGGAAGCCGGAAGGATGGGGGGGAATCCCACATCGTTCCGGCTTTTGCCGTTCTTGACAGAGGCCAAGCGGTGAAGTAAACTATTGCATGGGCTTTTGGAGCGGTTAGTGGTATTTTATCGGCTCAAAGGCAGTGAGCGCACGCCATCCCGCGGGGGTGGACGGCGGCATTGCCTCCATATCGGATGTCGTTATTCAGGAGTGCGCCCCCTTAATACGGGTGTCACTTTTTTTGTTTTTATAAGGCAGGAATGCCATGAAGCAAGGCGTGCCTGGGCAATCTAATCAGACCAATGGAGCATGGAGGGTACACACAGTGACGAAATATATTTTTGTGACAGGCGGCGTGGTTTCATCCCTGGGCAAAGGGATTACCGCGGCATCGCTTGGAAGATTGCTCAAGAACCGGGGCCTTAAGGTAACGATTCAAAAATTCGACCCCTACATCAACGTGGATCCGGGAACGATGAGCCCTTACCAGCACGGGGAAGTATTCGTCACGGACGACGGCGCGGAAACGGATCTGGATCTGGGCCATTACGAGCGTTTCATCGATATCAACCTGTCCAAGAACAGCAACGTCACGACCGGCAAGATCTACTCCTCCGTCATTACGAAGGAACGCCGCGGCGAATATCTCGGAGGCACGGTCCAGGTCATCCCCCATATCACCAACGAGATCAAGGAGCGCGTGTTCCGCGCGGGACGTGAAGCCGGCTCCGATGTCGTCATCACGGAAATCGGCGGCACGGTCGGGGATATCGAGAGCCTTCCGTTCCTGGAGGCCATCCGCCAGATCAAGAGCGATATCGGCCGCGACAACGTCATGTATGTGCATGTCACCCTCATTCCTTATATCAAGGCTGCCGGCGAAGTGAAGACAAAGCCGACGCAGCATAGCGTCAAAGAGCTGCGCAGCATCGGCATTCAGCCGAACGTCATCGTCTGCCGTACGGAGAAAGCCATCTCCGAGGAAATGAAGCGCAAAATCGCCCTGTTCTGCGACATCGATCCCAACGCCGTCGTTGAATGCCGCGATGCCTCGACGCTGTACGAGGTTCCGCTGATGCTCCAGGAGCAAGGTCTGGACGAGTACGTCGTCAATCATCTGAAGCTTGATGTGCCGCAGCCGGAGATGACCGAGTGGAAAGCGCTCGTCGACCGCGTGAAAAACCTCAAGCGCAAGACGGAGGTCGCCATTGTCGGCAAATACGTCGCTCTGCACGACGCCTACCTCAGCATCGTGGAGTCCCTTGCCCATGCCGGCATCGAGGCCGATTCCGAAGTAAGCATCCGCTGGGTGGACGCCGAGGAGCTGACGGACGGCAATGCGGCTGAAGCGCTGCAAGGCGTGAACGGCATTCTGGTGCCCGGCGGCTTCGGGGACCGGGGAATCGAAGGCAAGGTCGCGGCGATCCGTTATGCGCGCGAGCAGCGCATTCCGTTCTTCGGCATCTGTCTCGGCATGCAGGTTGCCGTCATCGAATATGCCCGGAACGTCGTCGGCATGGAGGGAGCCAACAGCTCCGAGATCAACCCGACGACGCCTTATCCCGTCATCGATCTGCTCCCCGAGCAGAAGGACATCGAGGATATGGGCGGCACGATGCGGCTTGGCCTCTATCCATGCAAGCTGGCGGAAGGCTCGCTGGCCGCGCAAACGTACGATGACGAGCTTGTCTACGAGCGCCACCGCCATCGGTACGAGTTCAACAACCAGTACCGCGAGACGATTGAAAAAGCCGGATTGCGCATTTCCGGAACTTCCCCGGACGGACGGCTTGTGGAAATGGTCGAGCTGCCGGATCATCCGTGGTTCCTGGCCGTTCAGTTCCATCCCGAATTCACCTCCCGTCCGAACCGTCCGCAGGCTCTGTTCCGCGGTTTTGTGAACGCCTCTCTTCAGCTCTCCGAATAGGAGCCGGCACAGGGAGATTCCGCTTTCATCTCCCCTTGGAGATGGAGGCGGTTTTTTGAATAACGAAGAAGGAAAACGGAAACAAGGGGTCGAATAGACAGGGAACAGACCTATTTTAATGCCGCGCCGATACATGAGACGCTACGGGCCGCTTTTGTCCTGAAGATAAAACGACCACTACTCGGGAGGTAGAGAAATGGACAAGAAGAAGGTGCTGATTGTCGACGATCAGAATGGAATCCGGGTCTTGCTCATGGAGGTATTCACAAGCGAAGGCTATACGACCTTCCAGGCTTCCAACGGCAAGCTGGCTCTGGACATCGTCCGCAATGAGAATCCGGATCTGGTCCTGCTGGACATGAAAATTCCCGGCATGGATGGACTGGAAATCCTGAAGCATGTGAAAACAATCAACCGGAGCATCAAGGTCATCATGATGACAGCTTACGGAGAACTCGATATGATCAAGGAAGCGACGGATTTGGGAGCAGTCATGCACTTTACGAAGCCGTTCGATATCGATGAGATGAGGCTGGCCGTCAACATGCAGCTCCGCCGCGACGGGGAGAACAACAAGTACGCCATCGGGTCCTGAGCAAGGACCTTTTTTTGTGTCCGCTCTCTCGATTGGGAGATGATGGAGCGGCCGGGGAGAGGCCGCGTCTGTACACATCTCAACTTCAAGTATGTTATAATGGCCCAGAATGACGAGCCTCGGCACTGGGCTTGCTTCTCCTGCGTGAAAGCCAAGCTGTACCCATAGATGCCGAATGCAGCGGATGAATCGAATCCGGCGCTCAAGCAAGCGGCGGCTGCCGGTTCGGATCGGCCCCATTCCTCAAGACCACGCAAGCGCGATAGCGCATTTCCGCGGCGAGGCGGACTTCGGCGCGCTGGCTGCTGCATCCGCCTTTCGCCGCCATTCCTATCCTTCAGAACCCGGCAGATGCCGCGGCAACCTAGTCCCATAGTTCAACGTCTTTATGTAGCAGCGCTGTCCATTTGGCGAACTCGAGCCTCTCGTGCAGCGAGGCGTTTATCCTTTATCTACAGCTCAAGCACCGCCAGGCGCGGCCGGCCGCGATGCGGCCGGAGGATGTTTGTTCTTCCCGGGGAGGATTTATCAGCGATGGAGAAATTAATGGTTCGCGGCGGACTCCCGCTGCGGGGCACGGTACAGATCAGCGGGGCCAAGAACAGCGCGGTTGCGCTGCTGCCCGCTGCTATTTTAGCGGAATCCGAAGTCGTCCTGGACAATCTTCCGCATCTAAGCGATGTGGCGGTCTACGCCGAGATTCTGGAGCAGCTCGGAGCCGGCGTATCCTGGAGCGGGGACACGATGCGGATCGACGCGTCGAACCTGCAGTCGGCCGCCATGCCCAATGGCAAGGTCAAGCTGCTGCGGGCTTCCTACTATTTGATGGGAGCGCTGCTCGGCCGGTTCGGAGAGGCTGTTATCGGCCTTCCGGGCGGCTGCAATTTCGAGCCTCGTCCGATCGACCAGCATATCAAAGGCTTTGAAGCGCTTGGAGCCGAGGTGTCGAACGATCACGGCTCGATCCGGATTTCCGCCAAGGAGCTCCGCGGAGCGAAAATATATCTCGATGTCGTCAGCGTCGGGGCGACGATCAACATCATGCTCGCGGCATCGCGCGCCAAAGGCCTTACGACGATTGAAAATGCCGCAAAAGAGCCTGAGATCATCGATGTGGCCACGCTGCTCAACGCGATGGGGGCCAGGATCAAAGGGGCGGGCACGGAGACGATCCGGATCGAAGGCGTGGACAGCATGCATGGCTGCCGTCATTCCATCATCCCGGACCGCATCCAGGCCGGCACGTATATGATCGCGGCAGCCGCTACAAGAGGGGACGTCACGATCGACGGCGTCATTCCGAAGCACATGGAGGCCATGAGCGCCAAGCTTCTGGAGATGGGCATCGGCGTGGTGGAAATGGACGAATCGATCCGCATCATCGGCAGGCCGGATTACGAGGCGATCGACGTGCGCGCGCTCGTCTATCCGGGCTTCGCCACCGATCTCCAATCTCCGATGACGAGCCTGCTGACCCAGGCGTCGGGCGTGAGCATCCTTACGGACTACGTGTACAGCAACCGGTTCAAGCATGTTCCCGAGCTGGCGCGGATGGGAGCCAACATCCGCGTGGAAGGGCGTTCGGCCATCATCGAAGGCAGCCGGCTCAACGCGGCCAAGGTCAAAGCATCCGATCTGCGTGCCGGAGCGGCGCTTGTCGTGGCCGGCCTGACCGTCGCTGACGGAGTTACCGAGATATCGGGCGTTGAATATATCGACCGGGGCTACGACAATCTCGTCGACAATCTCCGCCGCCTCGGCGCCGAAGTGTGGCGCGAGGACCGCTAGTTCCTTACCGACTCCTCGACTCCGGCTTTTTCCTCCGAGCGATGCAGGCCGATGCCGGCCTGCTACGCACTTTTTTTGCCAGGACACCTTGAGCCGAACGAGCGTGAACCCTGCGGCTCGACCGGCTCTGGACAGTCCAGGCCTCCTGACAATCCAGTCCCGATTTTCCGACCTGATGCCAGGCCGGCGCGGATGCGGAATAGACCGCGGTGCAGCCGGATAGAATGAAAGAATAGATCTTATAGATTCCGATAGGATTCGAACCGTCCCTTCTTGAGGTAAGAGGTAAGGTGTGAAAACTGAATAAAGTGGTGAGAACATGAGTGATTTTCAGATCGCCGATCTGGAAGTAATGACATTGAACGATCTGTATAAGCTCGCCAAGCAGTACGAGGTGCCGAGCTTCAACCAGATGAGGAAGAAAGAGCTTGTGTTTGCCATTCTCCGCGCTCAGGCGGAACGAGGCGGGCTTCTGTTCATGCAGGGCGTGCTGGACATTCTGCCGGAGGGCTTTGGATTTTTGCGTCCCATCAACTATCTTCCGAGCAACGAGGATATTTACATTTCGGCTTCCCAAATCCGGAGGTTCGACCTGCGCAGCGGCGATCTCGTGTCGGGCAAATGCCGTCCGCCAAAAGAAAGCGAGCGATACTTCGGACTTCTCCAAGTCAATGCCGTCAACGGCATGAGCCCCGAAACGGCTGCCGACCGCCTGCATTTCCCTGCCTTGACCCCATTGTTCCCGCAAAAAAAACTCGTCCTTGAAACGACTCCGCATCGTTTGTCCACCCGAATCATGGATTTGCTCGCACCTGTCGGACTCGGCCAGCGCGGCCTGATCGTTGCCCCTCCCAAAGCCGGCAAGACGCTTCTGCTGAAGGAAATCGCAAACAGCATCTCGGAAAACAACCCGGAGATCGAGCTGTTCGTGCTGCTGATCGACGAGAGGCCGGAGGAAGTGACGGACATGCAGCGCTCCGTGCGGGGCGAAGTTGTCGCCTCGACTTTCGATGAGCTGCCGGAGAACCATATCAAGGTCGCGGAGCTTGTGCTGGAACGCGCTCTGCGCATGGTCGAGCACAAGAAGGATGTCGTCATCCTTCTCGACAGCATTACCCGGCTCGCGCGGGCCTACAACCTGGTCATCCCGCCTTCCGGACGCACGCTGAGCGGCGGCATCGATCCGGCTGCCTTCCATCGCCCGAAGCGTTTCTTCGGCTCGGCGCGGAACATCGAGGAAGGTGGCAGCCTGACCATCCTGGCCACGGCGCTGATCGACACGGGCTCCCGGATGGACGACATCATTTACGAAGAATTCAAAGGAACGGGCAACATGGAGCTTCATCTCGACCGCAAGCTGGCTGAGCGCCGCATCTTCCCTGCGCTGGATATCCGCCGTTCGGGCACGCGCCGCGAGGACCTCCTGCTGACGAAGGAAGAGCTGGATAAAATCTGGGTAATCCGCAAGAATATGAACGATTCCATGGAGTTCGTGGACAATTTCCTGAAGAGGCTGGGCGAGACGAAGACGAACGCCGAATTCCTGGCCACGCTGGAGTCGAAGAGCGGCGCGCGGGGCAGCACGGGCAGCGCTCCTTCCGCGGCGGCCGGCGGCAGTCCTGCCAGCGGACCGGCAGGCGGCAGCCCGATCGTGTCCAACACGTCCAGCTACAGGAGCGGCAACAACGGAGCCGGCGCATACCGGCAAGGAGCTTCCGGCCAGACGGCTCAGGTCGCGGGCATCGGCGGCAGCTCATCGCCGACCTCTACGCCGCCGGGGCGGACGGAAGGCTACAGCTCTCGTCCCGGAGGCGCGAGCGGCAGCTCGTCCTACGGAAGCAATCGTCCTGCAGGCAGCGGGGTTTCCCGTCCGGGCACCCGTCCCGTCGGCTCCCGTCCGGTAAGCGGACAGCGTCCGGGCGGATATTCCGCTTCGACGCGTCCGGCAGGCACGGAGCAGCGCTTCGGCGGCTCCTCTCCGGAGCAGGGCTCGACCGGCGCCGCCGAGCGTCCGGCAAGCCGCCCTGCGGCATCCGGCGAAGCCGGAGCCGCAGCGGCGAAGCCGGCTTCG
>NZ_BIMD01000045.1 GCF_004000905.1 Paenibacillus humicus NBRC 102415 | reverse complement strand
GATGCTCGCCCGCGCGGCGCGCCTCGGCGCGAGCCGCTTCACGATCGCGCTGTTCGGCGCCTTCAGCGCCGGCAAGTCCTCGCTCGCCAACGCCTTGATCGGCGAGCGCGCGCTGCCGGTATCGCCGAATCCGACGACGGCGGCGATCAACCGCATCCTCGCTCCGACGCCGGAGCAGCCGCATGGCACGGCCCGCGTTTCGATGAAGTCGCGGGATGATCTGCTCGACGATCTGCGCTACTCGCTGTCGCTGCTCGGCGAAGACGCTTCCGCCGCCGGCGAAGAGGAGCTGCTGCGCCGGATGGGAGCCTTGCAGCCCGACGGCGTCCACGCCGCCGGACGGCCGCATTACAGCTTTCTCAAAGCGGCGCTTGCCGGCTGGCCGGAGCTCTCGCCGCTGCTCGGACAGGAGCTGCGCGTCGGCGAGGAAGAATACAGGCGCTACGTAGCGGAAGAAAGCCGCTCCTGCTTCGTCCGCGAAATCGAGCTGTATTACAGCTCGCCGCTGACCGACCAGGGCATCGTGCTCGTGGACACCCCGGGGGCCGATTCCGTCAACGCCCGCCATACGGGAGTAGC
Source organism: Paenibacillus humicus NBRC 102415 (assembly GCF_004000905.1). Lineage (GTDB taxonomy): Bacteria > Bacillota > Bacilli > Paenibacillales > Paenibacillaceae > Paenibacillus_O > Paenibacillus_O humicus. Next base: position 39,462 of record NZ_BIMD01000045.1, on the reverse strand, counting down.
GTTCAACTACATCAAAAATGCCGACGCGATCCTGTTCGTCACCTATTACAATCATGCCTTCTCGCAAGCCGACCGGCAGTTCCTGATGCAGCTGGGCAGGGTGAAGGACCAGTTCGAGCTCGACAAAATGTTCTTCCTCGTCAACGCGGCCGATCTGGCTTCCTCGGAAGGGGAGCTGAAGGACGTGCTCGGCCATGTGGAGAGCAATCTGCTGCAGCATGGCATCCGGTTCCCGCGGCTGTATCCGGTCTCGAGCCTGCTCGGCTTGCAGGGCAAGCAGTCCGGGGACAACGAGAAGCTGGAGCAATCCGGCCTTCCGGCCTTCGAGCGCAGCTTCCTCTCCTTCACGCGCGACGAGCTCGGCTCGCTGGCCGTGCAGGCGGCGGACATGGAGATCAGCCGCTCCGTCTCCGTCATCGACAGCTGGCTCGCCGCTGCCGAAGGCGATGCAGGCAGCCGGGCTGCGGAGCTCCGGCGGCTTCAGGAGCTTGCAGCCGAAGCTCGGCAGCTGCCGAACGAAGCCCGCGAGAACGTGCCGGCCGCAGAGCTGGACAAGGAGCTGCAGGAGCTGTTCTATTACATCCAGCAGCGGATTCAGTACGGTTTCGGCGAGTTTTACCAATACGCCTTCAATCCTGCGAGCCTGCAGGACGACGGACGGGATTTGCGGCGCGCGGTATGGACCTCGTGGCTGGAGCTGCAGCGCATGCTGCAGATGGAGCTCTCCCAAGAGCTGCTGGCGACGACGCTTCGGCTGGAGAGCGCCGGCAACGCGCTCATCCGCAAGCGCTACGAGGAGAGCGCCGCGAAGCTCAAGGACCGTCTTCCCGGCTTCATGCCGGAACCGTTCGAAAGCATCGCCTTCCCGTCTCCGCCGGAGCCTTCCCCGTGGAAATGCGATTCCGTGGAGGCCAAATGGCTGTATGGAATGTTCCGCAACCCGCGGAGCTTCTTTGAGGGAGAAGGCAAGAAGAAGCTGCGCGACGAGCTGGAGGCGAAGCTTGGAGCATCCATCCGCGAATGGATGGATGCCGCCGGCCAAGACTGGAAGGCGGCCTATGCCTCCCGGCTTGCAACCGGCCTTGAAGAGGTCATGTCGGCTTTGTCGGAAGCCTTTATCCGATATTCCGACGGAACAAGGCTGTCGCTCCAGGACAACAGCGGCCTCGAATCGCTGCGCGAGATGCGCGGCGGATTGGATCGTCTGCAAGCTGCGATATGACCGCCATCTTTTTTCCAGCACGGCCTCCATGTGGAGGCCGTGCTTTTCTTTTCTTCCTTAGAGCAGCGCATCCAGGGCCGTTCTTCTTTTTGTTCCGCAGAGCAGCCCGTCCATGCCAGGCGGACGATACTCTATCGCCAAAGCCGTGAAACCCGGCTGAATCCGGCCTTCTATCACCCTCCGATTTATTCCGCTGCATGCATTCCGGTAAAGAACAAATTAATCCGTTTTCAACAAAAAGACTCTCTATAAGCTTATTTTGGAGCAAATGTGTCCTACGAGTGACAATAACGTGATTATTCGGAGAATACCCCCTCTCCCGCTTCCCTCACTATCGCTGAACGGGGCAGAGGTGGATATTCGGCTTCTGAAGGCGTTTGCCGGAGGAGAGCGATGCTGATAACATTCATCCATATTGCAAGGATTTCCATCACCAAACCTAACAAATGGGGGAGACATCAACTTGGAGGTTTTCAAGAATCTCAAGCCGTTTTACTGGGTCGAGCGAAAGTTCATCTTCGCCTCGATCCTGTGCCTGGCCTGCGCGACGGCGCTCGGCCTGGTATATCCGAACCTGCTTCGGTACCTGATCGACGACGTCATCCAGACGAAGAATTGGGGAGTCGTGCCTGCGCTGTCCCTGACCGTCGTCGGCGTCGTGTCGCTGAAGGGATGCCTCAACTTTCTGAGCGGCTTTTTCGGCGGCAGGCTCGGCAACCGCGTCGCTTACCGGATGCGGAACGCTTCCTACGCCAAGCTTCAGGAGCTCAGCTTTCCTTATTACGACACGGCCAAAACCGGGGATCTGATGTCCCGCCTGACCGCGGACCTGGAGGCGATCCGCCAGTTCGTCGGCTTCGGCTTCGCCCAGATTCTGAATACGGTGCTCATGATCCTGTATCACCGGCGTCCGCACGGTCAAATCCTTCGCCAGGGAATCGCATGAGGTGGAGAAATTCTCGGTGCGCAGCACCGCCTATCAGAACAACCAGGTCGGAGCCGCGACCATCTGGGCGCGCTTTTTCCCGCTCATGGAGCTGCTGGCCAATATCGGCGTCGTCATCCTGCTCGTAGCCGGGGGGCTGCGGGTCATCGACGGGCCTCTGACGCTTGGGGAGCTTGTCGCCTTCTTCAGCATGATCTGGTACATCATCGGTCCGATGTGGAACATCGGCTTCCTCATCAACAACTACACGCAGTCCAAGGCTTCCGGGGAGCGCGTGCTTGAACTTCTCCATTCCTACGTCCATGTGAAAAGCGTCGAGGACGCGGTCGTCCTCGACAAGGATACGATCAAAGGCCATGTCCGGTTTGAAAACGTCACCTTCTCTTATGCGGACAAGGAGCCTGCCCTGCGGGACATCAGCTTCGACGCCCCTCCGGGCAAGGTGATCGGCCTGCTGGGCGGCACAGGCTCCGGCAAGAGCACGATCATCCAGCTGCTGATGCATGCCTACAACGTCAAGCAGGGCCGCATCACGGTCGACGGCTTCGATATCCGCAACGTCGACGTCCAGAGCCTGCGCAGCCAGATCGCGACCGTCTTCCAGGAAACCTTCCTGTTCTCGGCCTCGATCCGCGACAACATCGCTTATGCCAACAAGGACGCTACGATGGAGGAGATCGAACGCGCGGCCAAGCTGTCCAAAGCCCATGAATTCATCATGGAGCTGCCGCTCGGCTACGACACGCTCGTCGGCGAGCGCGGCATGGGCCTCTCGGGCGGCCAGAAGCAGCGGATCGCGATTGCCCGGGCCTTGATCCGCAATCCGCATATCCTCGTGCTCGACGACGCTACGAGCGCGGTCGACATGGAAACCGAGCATGAGATCCAGGCCGGCTTCAAGGAACTGATGCGGGGCCGGACGACGTTCATCATCGCCCACCGCATCAGCTCGCTCAAGGACGCCGACGAAATTCTCGTCCTGGACGGAGGCCGGATCACCCAGCGCGGCACCCATCAGCAGCTGATCCGCCAGCAAGGTCCTTACCGCGACGTCTACAACATCCAGTACGCCGACCGTCCGCAAAGCGGCGAAGACGAGCCGGCCGTGAAGGGAGGAACGGCATAATGGCAAGCAAGAAGAAGGACATCCTTGCGGAAACCGGCCAGGCGGGAAGCCTGGACGGACAAATGCAGGCCGCGGCGGAATCCCAGCGCCAGCGGTTCAAGTACCAGGATGACGACATCATCGAGAAGCCGTTCAACTGGAAGCAGATCGGACGCCTGTTCGGCTACATGAAGCCGTATTACCGCCAGCTCATCCCGATGGTGTTCATGATGCTGCTCGGCACGTTCACGCGCCTGGCCGCTCCGGCCGTCATCATCCTGGCCATCGACGACGCCATCGGCAAAAACGACAAGAGCATGCTGCTCATGTACGGCGGCGTCATGCTGGCTCTCTACATCATCCAATGGATTGCGAACGCGATCCGGATCAAGTATACGAACATTATCGGACAGAAGGTCATCTTCGACCTGCGGCAGCAGCTGTTCGAGCATATCCAGAAGCTCAGCTTCCGCTTCTTCGACAAGCGCCCGGCCGGCTCCGTGCTCGTGCGCGTCACCAACGACGTCAACTCGCTGCAGGACCTGTTCACGAGCGGAGTCGTCAACCTGCTCATGGACTGCATCCAGCTCGTCGGCATCGTGGCGATCCTGCTCCTCTGGAACTTCAAGCTCGGCCTCGCCGTCATGATCACGGTTCCGCTCATGTTCGTCGTCTCGACGGCTCTGCGCAAGCGGATCCGCTTCGCCTGGCAGGACGTCCGGATCAAGCAGTCCCGCCTCAATTCCCATCTCAACGAAGCGATCCAGGGAATGAAGGTGACGCAGGCTTACGTCCAGGAGAAAGAAAACTACAAGTTCTTCGACAATATGAACACGGTCAACCTGAACAGCTGGAACCGCGCATCGGCGCTCAACCAGACGTTCGGTCCGGTCATCGAAATCACCTCGGCGATCGGCACGCTGATTCTGTTCTGGTACGGCTCCCATCTCATCCAGGTCGGAGCGATCACGATCGGCGTGCTCGTCGGCTTCGCCAACTACGTGGGCAACTTCTGGGATCCCATCAACCGGCTTGGCCAGATGTACTCCCAGCTGCTCGTCGCGATGGCGAGCTCGGAGCGGATCTTCGAGTTCATCGACGAGGATCCGACCGTCAAGGAAAGCGGCCGCGCCCGCCTGCTGACCGGCATCAAGGGCGATGTCAGCTTCGAGAATATTGTCTTTGAATATGAAAAGGGCCGCCCGGCCTTGAAAGGCATCTCGCTGGAGGCTCGCGCGGGCCAGTCGATCGCCCTCGTCGGGCATACGGGCTCAGGCAAAAGCACGATCATCAATCTGCTCTGCCGATTCTACGATCCGGTGGAAGGCAGGGTGACGATCGACGGCACCGACATCCGCGACGTCACCCTCGAAAGCTTGCGCACGCAGGTCGGCATCGTGCTTCAGGACACGTTCATCTTCTCCGGCACGATCCGCGACAACATCCGCTTCGGGCGGCTGAACGCGACCGACGAGGAGGTGGAGATGGCGGCGCGCGCCGTGCATGCCCATGATTTCATCGCCAGCCTTCCCGACGGCTACGACACCGAGGTCCAGGAGCGCGGCAGCGTGCTGTCGATGGGCCAGCGGCAGCTGCTCAGCTTCGCCCGGGCGCTGCTCGCCGATCCGGCGATTCTCATCCTCGACGAGGCGACGGCGAGCATCGACACCGAGACGGAGCTCAAAATTCAAGAAGCGCTCAAGACGCTGCTGGCCGGCCGCACGAGCTTCATCATCGCTCACCGTCTCTCTACGATCCGCCACTGCGACAATATCATCGTGCTGGATCACGGGCGCATCGTCGAGCAGGGCGACCATGCCCAGCTGATGCTGCACGGAGGCGTGTACCGCGGGCTCATCGATGCCCAGTACCGGTTCCTCTCCGCCTAGGCGAGCGGCTGGAGGAGAGGCGCCAAGGCTGCTTCCAAGCCGTAGGCTTCAGGATAGATCCCTTCCCTCCGCTAAGCCGCATAGGCAGGAATAAAGCTCGTTTCAAGCCTTGATCCGCTCATGAAAAGCGGGACATGCACCGATAAGGTCCGTTCCGAGCCTTACTTACGAAGCGGCACGTTTGCCCATCAGGCTCATTCGTTCCGAGCCTGCTCCTTATTTTTCCAGGCTGAGCTTTGGGGACGGAATGATCATTTGCGATTCACCTGCCGAATGCGGCAGCGAACGATTAGAAAAGACCCGGGATCGGCAGAGCGCGCTCTGCCGATCCCGGGTCTTCCCTTTTTTTCTCGTTCAAACAATGACGGCTTCCTGATGCGGAACAGCTGCCTTATACTCTTGGCTGAATCGTTTCGCGTGCATCGCAGCTTCAGGCACCGATTCATCGTTCCCTAGGCGACCAAGAGCTCATCCGCATAGGTTTCTCCATAAGGCAAGCTTGATTTTTCGATAGACAGCATCCACAATAAGATGACATTCGTCTCGGTATACATTGCCATGGAGGCAGATGCCATCAACGCCATTATATAGGGGGTATCATCATGTCCTACGGTTCTCCGCTCTCTTCGCGGGCCCGCAAAATGCTTCTGCTCGGTTCAGGCGAGCTCGGCAAGGAAGTGATTATCGAAGCGCAGCGTCTGGGAGTCGAGACGGTCGCCGTCGACCGGTATGCAGACGCTCCCGCCATGGGCGTCGCCCATCGCTCCCATGTCATCGATATGCTGGATCCGGAGCAGCTCCGGAATCTGATCAAGCTGGAGAAGCCCGGCCTCATCGTTCCGGAAATCGAAGCGATCGCCACCTCCACTCTCGTAGAGCTGGAGCAGGAGGGCTTCAAGGTCGTTCCGACGGCAAGAGCCGCCAGGCTGACGATGGACCGGGAGGGCATCCGCAGGCTCGCGGCCGAGACGCTGCGCCTGCCGACAGCGCCGTACCGGTTCGCCGACTCCTACGAGGAGATGCGCGACGCCGTGCTGGAGCTCGGACTGCCATGCGTCATCAAGCCGATCATGAGCTCGTCGGGCAAAGGCCAGAGCGTCTGCCGCTCCGAAGCGGAGATCGCCAGCTGCTGGAATTACGCCATGGAAGGCGGACGCGCCAAGAAGAAACGCGTTATCGTCGAAGGCTTCGTCCATTTCCAATCCGAAATCACGCTGCTCACGGTCCGTTCCGTATCGGGCACGGTCTTCTGCGAGCCGATCGGCCATGTGCAGAAGGACGGCGATTATATCGAATCGTGGCAGCCTCACGGCATGAGCGCCGCCCAGCTGGAGCAGTCGGAGCATATCGCCAGGCAGATCACGGACGCTCTCGGCGGCTGGGGCTTGTACGGAGTCGAGCTGTTCCTGACGGAAGAGGGCGTCCTGTTCAGCGAAGTGTCGCCGCGGCCGCATGATACGGGCATGGTCACGATGGCCACCCAGGACCTGTCCGAATTCGCGCTGCATGTGAGGGCGATTCTCGGCTTCCCGGTTCCTTCTGTCCGTCTGCTGTCCCCTGGAGCGAGCCATACGCTCAAGGCGACCCGGGACCACCGCGATTTCACGATCGAAGGCCTGGAGGACGCGCTTGCGGTTCCATCGACTCAAGTTCGGGTGTTCGGCAAGCCCGACACGAGAAAGGGCCGCCGCATGGCGGTAGCGCTCAGCACCGCCTCGAATGCCGAGGAAGCGAGAGCTCTCGCCAGATCCGCCGCCGAAGCTTTATCCGTCCGCTACAACGATTGATTTGCCGGCGTCGCCGGCAGCTCGGCGCATGCACAGCCGTTCCGGTTCTCCTGCTTCAAGGAGAATCCCGGAGCGGTTTTTTCATGTCGCTCCCGATGCGGGACCGGAGGGTGTCAAAAGCCGGAAATCATTGTGCTGGCTTTATTTGCAAATTCTTGTCGAAAGCCTTATTTTTAAGTACAAAGCGTCGTAAATTAAAAAACGGTAAATGAGTCAAGGGGGAAAAGAGAATGGATTCCAGCCGGTTATGGCGGATTCTTGGCACCGGCTCGCTTGCAGCCACGCTGCTGCTCGGCGGAGGCTTTGTTTATGCCGTTCAGGACATGCTCGGCAGCGGAAGCGGGCTGACAGCTCCGGCAAAAAAGCCCGTCCTCGCGGAGACGGGCGGTTCCTTCGCGGCGGCTTCAACCATTTATGTGACCGCGCTGGGGGATTCCTTGACGAAAGGCGTCGGGGACAACACCGGCGAAGGGTATGTGAAGCAGGTGATCAAAGGCCTCGGCCAGGCGACAGGAAAACCGGTTCAGCAAATCAACAACTTGGCTGTCGCCGGCCTGACGGCCAGCGAGCTGGACGAAATGCTGGAAAAGGACCAGGGGATGGCCTACCCGATCCGGCAGGCGAACCTGATTTTGCTCACGATCGGAGGCAACGACTTGTTCCGGACTGCATTGTCGCAAGCGGAGGAAGGCAATGCATCCGATATTTCGGTGGAAAGCGTCGCGTCGCGCATTCCGGAAGCCATTGCATCGTTCAAGAGCGTGATCGGCCGGATCCGCGCCATCAATCCGGACGCGACCATCGCTTATGCCGGCCTATATAATCCATTCTACGACATTCCCGAATTGAAAGAAGGAATCGTTCCCGTACAGAAATGGAACGACGAGGCTTTCGCCGTCCTGAGCAAGGACCCGCATGCGGTTCTCGTTCCGGTGCTGGATCTGTTCCAGCTGCATGGCTCCGGCTATTTGTCCTCCGACCATTTTCATCCCAATCACGAAGGCTATGAGAGAATCTCGGACCGCATCATCCAGTCGCTGAGCTGAATGAAGAGAATCGCCGGATGATTCGGAAACAGGGAACGGACCCAGATATAGAGGATCAGGACAGGAGGCGGCCATCGTGACGATAGAGTACAAAATCAGGAAGCTTGATCAGGAAAAGGAGGTTCTGCCGCAGAAGCTGGAGCTGGAGCCGGAACCGGACGGAAGGGACAAGCGCCTGTCCGAAGCGGCGACCGTGCTGTCCGTGCGCGGACTGAAGAAGAAAATCCGGGGAACATGGATTATCCATCAAGTGGATTTCGACGTGAAGGCCGGCGAGATTTTCGGATTTCTCGGGCCGAACGGCTCCGGCAAGACGACGACGATCCGCATGCTCGTCGATCTCATCAAGCCGACGGAAGGGGAAGTGCTGATCGGAGGGCACAGCGTGCAGCGGAATCCCGAGCGGGCGCTCGCCGAGGTCGGCTCCATCGTCGAAAATCCGGAGATGTATCCGTTCATGAGCGGATGGGAGAATTTGGAGCATTTTGCCCGCATGCAGAGAGGGATCGACAAAAACCGCATTCGCGAGGTGGCGGAGATCGTCCGGCTCGACGACCGCATCCATGACAAGGTCAAAACCTACTCGCTCGGCATGCGCCAAAGGCTCGGCATCGCGCAGGCGCTGCTGGGGCGTCCCAAGCTTCTCATTCTCGACGAGCCTACGAACGGCTTGGATCCGAAGGGAATCAAGGAGCTGCGCGAATTCATCCGGATGCTGGCGGACAGCGGCATCAGCCTGTTCATCTCCAGCCATCTGCTGAGCGAGATCCAGCTGATGTGCGACCGGGTCGCGATCATCGCCGGCGGGCGCGTGCTGTCGGTTGGACGAGTGGACGAGCTGGTGGCGCAAGCCGGCTCCTATGTGCTGTGGAAGACCGACCGGCCTGCGGAGGCGGAGAGCCTCCTGCTCCAGGAGCCGCAGCTGCGTATTCTGAGGGAAGGCGAATACCGGATGGACGAGAGCGCGCTCGCTCATCTGGAGGGAGCTGTCGTCACGACCGTCCCCGAGGCTGTGCTGCCCGGACTTGTCGCCCGCCTCGCGGGAGCGGGCATCGCCATCCATGCGGTGCAGCGCGTCGCGCCAACGCTCGAAGAGATGTTCCTGACGCTGACGGAGGAGAATGAATCGTGAGAGACCTGCTGCCGCTGATCCAGAATGAAACCTTGAAAATTTGGAAAAAGAAACGGTTCTATGTTATCCTTCTTATTCTACTGGTGCTGATTCCGATCTTTACTTATGCGCAGATGAGGGTGTCGCAGACCAACGCCGTCCACTTCAAGGATTGGCGCAACCAGATCCAGCAGCAGATTACGGATCTGCAGAATACGCTGGCCAGCGACAGGGTGCCCGAGGAGTGGAAGAAATACGACCGCATCGAGATTCTCCGCCTGCAGTATTATCTCGATCACGACGTGAATCCAAGCAGTCCGGACGCCGTTTCGTTCACCAGGCAGTTCATGGCGAGCTCCGTCTCGCTCTTCTTCCCTCTAATGATTTTGGCGATCGCCTCCGATCTAGTATCGGGAGAGCGCTCGAGCGGCACGATCAAGATGCTGCTGACGCGGCCGGTGAAGCGCTGGAAGATCCTCATGAGCAAGCTTGTCGCCCTGACGCTGTACGTATCGCTCGCGATCGTAGCGACAGGGGCGGTCTCCTACCTCATATCGGGCGCCGTATTCGGCTACGGAGGCTGGACGATGCCGGTGTTCACGGGCTTCGGCGTCCAGGGCGGCACGATCGACGCCAGCGGCGTGCATGCGGTGCCGCAGTGGCTGTACCTGTTCATGCAGAGCGGGCTGATCTGGGTGTCCTGCATGACCGTCGCCGTCTTGTCGCTCATGGTTTCCGTGCTGCTGAGAAGCACCGCTGCCAGCATCGTGACGATGATGGCAGCCGTCATTTCCGGCACGATCCTTTCCGGCATGACATCCTCCTGGGAGAGCGCGAAATATTTGTTTTCGGTGAACATCGACCTGACCGATTACCTCGAAGGGGTGCCGGCGCCGATCGACGGCATGAATCTCGTTTTTTCGCTAGGCGTGCTCGCGGCATGGTCCGCGGCGGCTTTGGCCGTATCTTTCGGCATCTTTACGAAACAGGACATCTTGAATTAAAATAGCTAAGATTCTCGGAAGCGCATCGATTCCCGCCCGGCGGGACGCTCCGGGCACAGGCTTCACAACGAAAAGGGGGACGCGTATGGCCGAACAACTGGACCTCTACGCAACCGAAGCGGCGAATACGGCGACAGGCAGCCCTTCCTATGGCGCGGACGACATTCAGATCCTGGAGGGGCTGACCGCGGTGCGCAAGCGCCCCGGCATGTACATCGGCAGCACGACCAATTCAGGTCTGCATCATCTCGTCTGGGAGATCGTGGACAACGCCGTCGACGAGCATTTGGCCAAATACTGCACGGATATCAACGTCACGCTGCACAAGAACGGCTCGGTGACGGTTCACGATAACGGCCGGGGAATTCCGACCGGCATGCACAAGACGGGCATTCCTACGCCTCAGGTCGTCTTTACGATCCTCCACGCCGGAGGCAAGTTCGGCGGCGGCGGCTACAAGAAGTCAGGCGGCCTTCACGGCGTCGGAGCCTCGGTTACGAACGCGCTTTCGGAATGGCTCGAGGTGGAGATCTTCCGCGACGGCAAGATACATAAACAGCGCTTCGAGTACTGGGTGGACAAGGACGGCAAGGAGCATGTCGGCGAGCCGGTCACGGGTCTCGAGGTGACGGGGACGACGCGCCAGACGGGCACGAAGGTCACGTTCAAGCCGGATTCCCGAGTGTTTCACGGCCATACGTCGCTGAGCTTCGACACCCTTTCGGACCGGCTGCAGGAGATCGCATTCCTCAACTCCGGCCTCAAGGTCGTGCTCAAGGACGAGCGCACGGGCAGCGAGAACGTCTTCCACTACGAAGGCGGCGCCAAGCAGTTCGTCGAGTTCCTGAACGAGGAGAAGTCGGTGCTTCACGAAACGGTGCATTTCAGCGCGGAGAAGGACGACATCGAGGTCGAAGTCGCGCTGCAGTACAACGACGGCTACACGGAGACGATCGTCAGCTTCGTGAACTCGATCCCTACCCGCGGCGGCGGCACGCACGAGACCGGCTTCAAGACCGCGTATACCCGCGTCTTGAACGATTATGCCCGGCGCACGGCGATGATCAAGGAGAAGGACAAGAATCTCGAGGGCGGCGACCTGCGCGAAGGCATGATGGCCGTCATCAACATCAAGATGTCCGAGGTCGAGTTCGTCGGCCAGACGAAGGACCAGCTCGGCAGCTCCTCCGCGAGAAGCGCCGTCGACGCGGTCGTCGCGGACAAGATGGCTGTCTTCCTGGAGGAGAACCCGCAGGTCGGCCAGATGCTCCTGAAAAAGGCGATCCAGGCTTCGAAGGCCCGCGAGGCGGCGCGCAAGGCGAGGGACGAGATCCGCAGCGGCAAGAAGCGCAGCGAAAGCTCCAACCTCGGCGGCAAGCTGACGCCGGCCCAGTCCAAGGATTCCACGCGCAACGAGCTGTTCATCGTCGAGGGCGATTCCGCCGGCGGCTCGGCCAAGCAGGGACGCGATTCCAAGATCCAGGCGATTCTGCCGCTCAAGGGCAAGCCGATGAATCCGGAGAAGGCCCGCCTGGCCGACATCCTCAAGAACGACGAGTACAAGGCGATCATCGCGGCGATCGGCGCAGGGGTCGGACCTGAGTTCGAAGCATCCGAATGCAATTACAGCAAAATCATCATCATGACGGATGCCGACACTGACGGCGCCCACATCCAGGTGCTGCTGCTGACGTTCTTCTACCGCTACATGAAGCCGCTCATCGACGCCGGCAAGATCTACATCGCGCAGCCGCCGCTCTACAAGATGAGCCGCAAATCCGGCAAGCTGGAGACGGTCCGGTACGCCTGGACCGACGAGCAGCTGCAGAATTACAGCAAGGAAATGGGCAAGAACTACGAGCTGCAGCGGTACAAGGGACTCGGCGAGATGAACCCCGACCAGCTGTGGGAAACGACGATGAACCCGGATTCGCGCACGCTGCTGCAGGTGCGGATCGAGGACGCGGCCAAGGCCGAAAGGCGCGTTTCGACGCTTATGGGCGACAAGGTCGACCCGCGCAAGCGCTGGATCATCGACAATGTGGACTTCAGGGAATACGAGGAATAGGGGGATACACCCATGAGCACGAGCGAGCAGTTTTTGCCGGCTTTCCTCGAGGAAGTCGTCGGCGACCGATTCGGTCGCTATTCCAAATATATTATCCAGGACCGCGCCATTCCGGATGTCAGGGACGGCCTGAAGCCGGTCCAGAGGCGCATCCTGTATGCGATGTACGATTCCGGCAATACGCCGGACAAGCCTTACCGCAAATCCGCCAAAACCGTCGGCGACGTGATGGGCAACTATCATCCGCATGGCGACTCCTCGATTTACGAGGGCATGGTGCGGATGGCACAGCCTTGGAAGATGGGGCATACGCTCGTCGACGGCCACGGCAACTGGGGCTCGATCGACGACGATCCCGCGGCGGCGATGCGTTATACGGAAGCGCGCCTGTCGAACATCGCGATGGAGCTGCTGCGCGATATCGAGAAGCGCACCGTCCTCTTCAAGGACAACTTCGACAATACCGCCAAGGAGCCGGTCGTGCTTCCCGCCCGCTACCCGAATCTGCTGGTCAATGGAGTCAGCGGGATCAGCTCGGGCTTTGCGACGGAAATTCCGCCTCATAACCTCCGCGAGGTGATCGATGCCTGCATCGCGCTCATGCTGGACGGCAGCCTTGAGGTCTCCGACCTGATGGGCATCATGAAAGGGCCGGATTTCCCGACAGGCGGCATCATCATGGGCGAGGACGGCATCCGCGAGGCGTATACGAACGGCAAGGGCCGCATCCATCTGCGCTCCCGCACCGAAGTGGAGGAGCTGCGGGGCGGCAAGAAGCAGATCGTCGTCACGGAAATTCCTTACCAGGTCGTCAAGTCGCGTCTTGTGACAGCGATGGAGAACATCCGCCTGGAGAAGAAGGTCGACGGCATCGCCGAGGTGCGGGACGAGAGCGGCCGCGAAGGCATGCGCATCGTCATCGAGCTGAAGAAAGACGCCGACGCCGAAGGCATCCTGGCTTATCTGCTCAAAAAGACCGACCTGCAGGTGACCTACAACTTCAACATGGTCGCGATCGTCAACAAGGCTCCGCGCCAAATGGGGATCAAGGAGATTCTGTCGGCCTATATCAGCCACCAGAAGGAAGTCGTCACTTTCCGGACGCGCTTCGAGCTGGAGAAGGCGGAAGACCGCGCCCATGTGCTGGAAGGGCTCGTCAAGGCGCTCAACATCCTCGACGAAGTCATCGCCAGCATCAAAGCTTCCAAAAACCGTTCGGATGCCCAGAACAACCTGATGCTGCAGTTCGGCTTCAGCGAGCGCCAGGCGGACGCGATCCTGACGCTCCAGCTGTACCGGCTGACGAATCTGGAGATTACTTCGCTGGAGAAGGAGCTGCGCGAGCTGGCCAAAAAGATCCAGTATCTTCGCTCCATTCTGGACAGCGAGCGCAAGCTGATCAAGGTCATTCAGGACGAGCTGACGGAGATCAGGGAGAAATACGGCATCGACCGCCGCTCGGAGCTGCGCGGCGAGGTGGAGGAGCTCAAGGTCGGACTTGAAGTGCTCGTGAGCGCGGAGGACGTGCTCGTGGCGATCAGCCGCGAGGGTTATGTGAAGCGCACCGGCATGCTCAGCTTCACCCGCTCCGGTGGCGAGATCGATGCCTCCGGCGTCAAGGACGGGGATTCCATCCGTTATCTGCTGGAGGCGAGCACGATCGACAGCCTGCTCGTCTTCACCCGCAAGGGAAGCTACTACATGCTTCCTGTCCATGCGATTCCGGAATTCAAATGGAAGGATGCGGGCACCGCGATCGTCAACGTCATCCCGATTCCGAAGGATGACGGCATCGTCGCCGTCATTCCGGTGAAGGACATCCAGAAGCCGGGCGAATCGCTGTTCTTCTTCACCCGCAAAGGACAGGTGAAGCGTACGGAGCTCAAGGAGTACGCGACCAACCGTTCCACGGCAGTCGCAGCGTGCAAGGTCGCGGACGGAGATGAAATCGTGGCCGTCATGCAATCGCGCGGCGCCAGCCATCTGCTGCTCGTGAGCAAGCTGGGCTCGGCCATCCGCTTCCCGGCGGAAGAGGTCAGTCCGATGGGACGCGTCTCCGGAGGCGTGCGCGGCATGCAGTTCAAGGAAGGCGACGAGCTGGCCGCGGCGCTTGAGGTGAGCCGGGAAGACGAAGGCGAGATTCTCGTCATCAGCGACCTCGGCTACGGCAAGCGCAGCCTGCTTGCCGACTACCCGGTGCAAGGGCGCGGAGGCAAGGGCGTGCAGTCGTTTGAATTCAAGGAAGGCAAGCGGGTCAAGCCCAACGGCAGCCGGCTTGCAGGCGCCTGGTACTGCCGTCAGCCTCGCGAGCTGAACGTGCAGCTCTCCAGCGGAAGCGTACAGCGCTTCCTGACGGAGAAGACGCCGATCGAGGACCGCAGATCGATCGGGCGGCAGCTCGCTCAGGTCGAGAAGAACGACTCCGTGCAGCAGCTGTATGCCCGTCCAGAGCTTGGACAAGGCTGATTCAGCCGCAGAAAATCAAGCAACAAACGAAGCCCGACCGGCTTAAGCAAGCCGGTCGGGCTTTTCGTATTCGAAAGCAGGCATCGCTCTTTTTGGATGAAAGCGCCGTCCCAGCTCTGCCAGTTCTGTCAGCTCTGCCAGCTCTGTCTGCGCTCAGTCGAACGGCCGGTCCTCGGAAGGCTCAAGTCGGTCGATAACCTGTAAAAGCGCATCCAGCAAAACCCACATCGGAACCGGCTCATCCGGCTTCTCCAGCCAGACCGAGTCTTTGATGATTCCGTATGCGCGTATTTTGCGGATCACGGATTCCTTATGCTCTTCCACGGTTACCACCCTTTCGCCTTCGCTCGAAGTTCTTCTCTGCAGTCTATGTCAAAGTGTGTCTAATGGTTCGGAATGGTATCGATTAAGGTCTGCAATTATTAATCCGATTAACCTTTCTTTCGACATTTTCAGATGGTATAATTTAGGATAGGAATCAGCAATAGGACTTGCCCGGGCTTCCTGCGGACGAGCCTGGCCAACTGAACAGATTGGGGTTGAAGTCGTTGTCGGTTATGATTACGGAGGATTTCGCCAAATTGTGGATGAAGCTTTCAAGGGAATGGAAAACCCATCTGGAAGACAGCCTGCTGCCGAACTTGACGGAAGGCCAGCTCAACGCGCTCGAGCTGCTGATCAAGCATCAGCCGATGAAGCCGTCCGAGCTGCTGCAGCATCTCCATACGACGCCGGCTGCCATCACGACGCTGCTCGACCGGATGGAGCGCGGCGGCCTGATCGAGCGTGGCCGGGATCTGGCCGACCGCCGGATCGTCTGGGTGACGGTTACCGAGCATGGGGAGAAGGAAGCCGCGCGCGGCATGGAAGTCAGGGAAGCCTTCATCCGCGGTGCTCTGGACCGGATCTCTTCCCACAACCAGCAGCTGCTGGTCTATCTGCTTGGCAAAGTAGCGAACGCCGGTTAAAGCCGGCGTTCGCTTTTCAATTCGGAAGCCTCGCTGCCTGCTTCAGGAAGATGATTTCGGCGGCAGCAGCTCGACCAGATACGGACGCGAGCCGTTCTCTGCTTTCATGGTGAAATAACCTTTGCCCGGCTCCAGCTTCACTTTCGTTCCATCCGGCTTGGTTCCATAAGCAGGCATGGCGAAGCGGACATCAAAGGATCCGAAAGCAAGCTTTCCCTTGAAGATCGTCAGATTGACGTTTGTAGATTTCACGGCGAGAGACGTCCAGCAGACGATCAAATCGCCGGAAGGTTCGTCGCCGCCGTTGTTTCCTTTCAAATGGACCGTCTGACCGATGACAATGGGATGGGGGGAAATGTCCATGAAAGGAAGCACCTTCAAAGCATTGAAGTCCTTGACGGCCGCAGAATCGTTCAGGACGAGGCTGTCCTTTCCTCCGGTCGCTCCGTATACGAGCTTGCTGCCGGAAGCGGCATACAGCGACGTGCCGTCCCCTTGGTTGAACGAGATGGTCATGCCGTGGAAAAACTGATCGTCGGGCACTTTGGCAACGGTCTCCCGGACTCCTTTTGCGGCGAATTTCTTCAGAATGCCGCAGACAGTGGCGATAGAGGCCTTATCGTTCGGGTTGGCTCCGTTGAGAGAGATGTAGACGGTATCGGCATCCTGCATGGAGACGGATTTGACCGTCTTGCTGGAGCAATCGGCCGCGAGCTCATCGACAGTACGCGGCTTCGGCAGGCTCTGCCGTTCCTTTTCGTAGGAAGGACGGAGGTAGGTAAGCCGTTCATAGTTGCCGTCCTTCCCGTCGAGAGAGCTGTCGTAAAAGAAGTCCAGCTGGCCGGCGCCCATATCGGCGGCCACCACCAGCCCGTCTCCCTTGGAAGGAATGCGGTAGGCATCTTCCAGGTCCTTGCCCGAAAGAAGCTTGTCGGCCAGCACCGTAACGGTATGATCCTTGAAATCGATCAAGGTCAGCAGTCCGGTCGACATTGGCCGAACAATCATATAATCCTGCCCGATGCCATGGAGGAAATAGCGGTCTTCTTTGCCGGCAAGCTCGGCCATGTCGTATGTCTTGGCGGGGAGAGCCTTTTCATCGTAAAAGGCAGCGGTTCGTCCGTCCGTCAAGATGGTATAGGAGGTCAAGCCGTCCGGACCTTCAATCTGTGTGAAGCTTGCATTGTGGTCCATGAGTCCTTCATAGCCTGCTTTGGTCTGGACGGCGATCTTGCCGTCATGGAGAAGGAGGCTGTAGACGTCATAGCGGCTGCGGTCGGCTCCATAACGGTCCACAACGGTAATGACGCTGCCGTTCAGAAAAAATCCATTCCCCTCGAGGGAAACGGTGCCTTGGAAATCAGCCTCGACGCGGCCGGCGAGCGCGGCTGGGGAGCTTTCATCCTTGGACAGGTACAGATCCCCGCTGTCGCGGCTCAGCCACATCCGGTCATTGGGGATAGAGCGCTTGATATACTCATCGTTTCCCTTCAAGTGCAAGGACCGGCTGGGAGCATCCCACCAGATTTTGCTGCCGACGGCTTCCGACAGGAAGCGAAGCGGCACATAGATCTGGCTGTCGACCATCCGCAGCGGCCCGCTCAAAGGAACGGATTGTCCGTTCACCGTTGCAGCGGCCGCGCCGTAGGTCATTTTGACCGTTCTCTTCGGGTACTGCAGCGTGAAGGTTTTGGACGGAGAGTCCCAGGATACGAGGCAGCCCAGCAGCTCCCCGGATAACCGGAGAGGGAGATAAGCCGTCCCATTGTCCAGAAAGGGAGCGGTATTCGTTTTGACTATCTGTTCATTTACAATCAGCTTGATCGGCGCCGGGTCCGGGGCAGAGCCGGCAGCGTCAGCAGGGGACGGAAGCAAAGCAAAGCCCAGCAATGAAGCGGTCAGCAGCAGGCGGCTTCGGAAGCGGAACGGCATGTTATCGGATCAACTCGCTCTCGTTGGAACAGAATGGAAACAATCTTATCCTCTTCGACGCTGTCAGCTCTAAAAAGTTGCATGGCTGCTCATGCCGGCTGCGTACAAGTCCGGCTGCGGAAAAGGATAGAAGCGTTCCGGAAACGAACAACAGCGGCAGCCTTGGAGAGCTTGCTCTCCTCAGGCTGCCGCTGTTGTTGTACTATCGTCTCCGTATTTAGCGGGGTTCTGCGTTTCCTGCTTCCGCTCCGAATTCCGTTTCCAGATGCCGGGCGGCTCCGTCGAGCAGGCTGTCCTCCCAAAGGTTCCAGGGAAAGGAGCTTGGCGGACGGGAGGCGAAGGACATCCACTCCTTGCTGACGGGATGCGGAATGCCTGCTTCCGCCGACCAGAGCGCGATGTCCGCATGGCCGCTTCTGGACTTGTCTCCGCGAGGGACGGGGGCTCCGTATTTCAGGTCGGCATGGAGCGGACAGCCGATGGCAGCCATCTGCACTCGGATCTGATGAGGCCGGCCGGTATGAAGGCGGACGGCCGCCAACGCCAAGCCATCCGCCTCGCCGAGCACGGCATAGGAAAGCTTGGCTTCCTTGGCGTCTCCCCGGGGCTTGTCATAAGCCGTGACGACGTTGCGCTTCGAGTCCTTGGCCAGATAATGCTTCAGCTGTCCCTTGGACTGTGGAGGCCTTCCGTTCAGAACGGCCAAATACGTCTTGCTGAAGGTTCTCGTCCGCACGGAATCGGACAGCCGCCCGGCAGCCTTGGACGTCTTGGCGAACAGCATGACGCCTCCTACCGGCCGGTCCAAGCGGTGGACGAGCCCGAGAAACACGTTGCCGGGCTTGTCATGCCGTATTTTCAAGTCCTGCTTGAGAAGCGTGAGCATATCCTCGTCGCCGCTCTCATCCGCCTGTGACGGAATGCCAGGCGGCTTCACGACCGCGAGCAGATGGTTGTCCTCGTAAAGCACGGGAATGCCCGTAGAGGCCGCCATGCTCTCAGGCCTCCCAGCGGCCCAGGATGCCGCATGGCAGCACGAGACCGGACGCGCTGATCGGAAGGCCGATCTCGCCGCAGTTGATGCTGCCGCCGAAGCGCTTGCCTGCGGTCATATGGAGCAGGTTGTGGAGCACCTGCGGCGACAAGCCCGTCGTATAGGAGTTGATCAGCAGGAAGAGCGGGTTGTCGGTCAGTATTTCCATGCAGGATTCCAGGAAGGGGAACAAGCTGGACTCCAGCTTCCACATTTCTCCGCCCGGACCTCGTCCGTAGGACGGAGGATCCATGATGATGGCATCGTATTTGCTGCCGCGGCGCTGCTCGCGCTGCACGAATTTGAACACATCATCCGTAATGTAGCGGATGGGCCGGTCGGCCAGGCCGGACAGCTGAGCATTTTCCTTGGCCCATTGGACCATGCCCTTGGCCGCGTCGACATGGCAGACGTCGGCTCCGGCCGCTCCGGCTGCAACGGTGGCTCCGCCGGTATACGCGAACAGATTGAGCACGCGGACAGGGCGCCCTGCGCCGCGGATCTTGTCCATCATCCAGCTCCAGTTGACCGCCTGCTCCGGAAACAGTCCCGTATGCTTGAAGTTGGTCGGCTTGATGTTGAACTTCAGTTCACCGTAGGATACGGTCCATTTGTCCGGAAGCTGCTTGCGGAAATCCCATTGCCCGCCGCCGGCCGAGCTGCGGTGGTAATGGCCGTCTGCGCTCGACCAGCTGCGGCGGTCGCCCCGGTAAGGCCATATGATTTGCGGATCCGGCCGGCGCAGGGTGACATCCCCCCAGCGCTCCAGCTTGTCTCCGTCGCCAGTATCGATAAGTTCGTAGTCTTTCCATTGGTCTGCAATGTACATAGTGGTCTGCTTGGCCCCTTTGCTTCAACAATCGTCCACTTATTATATCGGGTGGCCGTTGGGGAAGCAATGAAAGCGGCAAGGAGAGGGGACATTCGCAGGAACTTGAAACGAACAGGGAGATTCCCGGAAAACGAAGGTAAAAAAAGGATTCCGGCAGCGTGGCCGATCAGGGAAGCTTAAGAGGAATAGAGAATGCTCGAACCTTTTAGAAAAGCGAAGAGCAGGAAATGGCAAGGAGATCATGAAAGGAGGCAGGAAGGAGGGCGGGCAGGAAGGCTGGAGACGGAAAAGCGGGCAGGAACGCTTGCGGCGGAAAAGCGGGTGGAGGAGAAAAAAAGCGGGTGGATTCGCTTTGAAAAGCTTAAAAGGCGTCTGAGGCGGACCCCGGCAGGGAAGCCGAAGCGCCTGCCCCTCCCGCGGCATGAAGGCAGGCGCCTATTCGGCTTGCTTGAGCACATCCATCATCCGGTCAATGGAACGCTGACGCTTCTCGGCATCCATTCCGTTCAGAATTTTCAGAATTTCGAACGTTTCCGGAGCGACCTGGGCTTCGCTTTGATTTTGCTCTCCGCCGATCATATAATCCAGGGAGACTTCAAAAAACGCGGCAAGCTTGATCAAGGTTTCATAGACAGGCTGGCGGTTATTGATTTCATAATGACTGTAGGCGGAGCGGGTAATGCCGATCTTTTTCGATACCTCCTCCTGGGACATGTTCTTGTTAAGCCGGAGTTCACGCAATCGATCTCCCATCGTCAGGGTCATGTCGGGCTGCTCCTTACTTCGTTCTAAGCGGCAGTGCCTGTTGAAGATTGCGGGCATGCGGCGGCACGGCCTCAATCAAACTTTATGATACAATATGTATCATTGTCAAGCGAACGCAAGGAGATCCTGTCGGATAACGCGAATCGCAAACACTAATTCAACGGCTGGAACCTTTGCGGGCCACATCGGAGGGAGAGGGAAGGAATGATTCAAACAACGAAGCTGTGGATTGGCGGAAAATGGGTAGAAGGAAGCCGAACCGAGCCGCTTCAAGCGTCTTATGGAGGAGAGTGCCTGGCGGAAATCCGCTATGCTTCGAAGGAGCAGGCCGTGCAAGCCGTCATCGCCGCAAGAGACGCTTTCCGCGAATTCCGTGCCGTGCCCGCCCATCGCAGAAGCTCGATCCTGTATCAGGCTGCCGATCTGCTGGAGCGCCGCAGCGCCGAAGCGGCCGAGATCGCCGCCTTGGAAGCGGGCAAGCCGATCAAGGCTGCCCGGGCCGAGATCGCGCGTACGGTGCAGACCTATCTGTTTGCCGCGGAGGCGGCGAGAAACCTGAGGGGAGAGACGATTCCGATGGACGCGGCTCCCCGCGGCGAAGGACGAAGGGCGATGCTCGGGCGAGAGCCTGTCGGCGTCGTAAGCGCGATTACGCCGTTCAACTTCCCGTTCAATCTCGTCGCCCACAAGGTCGGTCCGGCCATCGCGGCGGGCAACTCGATCGTGCTCAAGCCCGCCGAGCAGACGCCTCTATCGGCGCTGTTCCTCGCCGAGCTGTTCGAGGAAGCCGGCCTGCCGGACGGCGTACTGAACATCATCCCCGGCAGCGGCAAGGAGCTCGGGGAGACGCTTTCCTCGCATCCCGATATCGCCTTTGTCACCTTCACCGGAAGTCCGGAGGTGGGCCGGCAGATCCGGGCGCAGGCGGGTCTGCGCAAGGTGACGCTGGAGCTCGGCAGCAATTCCCCGCTGCTGATCGACCGCGGATTTTCACCGGAGGAGCTTGCGGCCATCGCCGACGAGGCGGCGGCGGGAGCTTTCGCCTACAACGGACAGGTGTGCATATCGGTGCAGCGGGTACTCGTGCATGAAGAGCATTGCGAAGCCTTCACGGAGCTGCTCGCGGAGCGCGCGCGGAAGCTGACCGCCGGAGATCCGCTGGACGAGCGGACGGACATCACTCCGCTCATCAACGCGCGGGCCGCGGAACGCCTGAAGTCTTGGCTTGAGCGGGCCAAGGAAGGCGGTGCGCGCGTGCGCTGCGGCGGGCAGTTCGACGGCTCTCTGATGATGCCGGCCGTGCTAACCGACGTGCCGGAGAACGCGGAGCTCAGCTGCGAGGAGGCTTTCGGTCCCGTTGCGGTCGTATCGCCTTTCGGCAGCTGGGAGGAGGCGATCGCGGCGGCCAACCGATCGAGGTTCGGCCTGCAGGCAGGCGTATTCACGAAGCATATGGAGCATGCCCTGCAGGCGGCAGACCGTCTCCACTGCGGCGGCGTCATGATCAACGACGTCCCTACCTTCCGGCTCGACCATATGCCTTACGGAGGGGTCAAGGACAGCGGCAGCGGCCGGGAAGGAGTCCGGTACGCCATGGAGGAGATGACCGAGCCGAAGCTCGTCAGCTTCCGCAGCGGTTTCTTCAAGGGCTGACATGCAGTTCATGGAAGCCTTTACAGCATTTTCGGGGCGGCAGCGGCAGGGAAGAGCGGGCGGCGGCTGCACCGTTCGTCGCATTTTACGAAAGGTTGTCGACAAACATTGAATAAGCGCCGCGTTTTCTTTATAATAGAAGCACAAACGAAGCCGATCCTGTTCAATGACTCCAAGGAGCCGGGATCTTTCCCGGGCCTCCTTGACTTTCAACCTGCCATTGTCAGGCCGCCGGTTACCAAGCCGGCGGCTTTTTGCCGGGCTGATGCTTGCGAGGCGGCTTCATTGTTATCATCCGTACCAACCTTTTTCACTTAACGGAGGTAGTTGGCAAATGACCGACGAATCAAACACTAAACGGCAATGGAATGATTACTTCGGACCCAACCTGGGCTACGTCCAGGAACAGTACGAGCGCTACAGCAGCGATCCCGAATCGGTCGATCCCTCTTTCCGCGACCTGTTCGCGGAGCTGGGCGAACCGCCGGCGGACTTTGCTCCTGCAGCGGTTCACAGTGCTGCTCCGTCCGGCCAGGTTTCCGTCGACGTCTCGCTTCTGAAAAAGCTTGCCGCCGCGGAGAAGCTGGTAGGCAACATCCGCACCTACGGCCATCTGGCCGCAAACACCGATCCGCTCGGACTTCGCGCTTCCTCGGATACTCGCCTTGTCGAGCCCGCGACTTTCGATCTCACCGAGTCGGACCTCAGCCGGTTCCCGGCTTCCATCCTCTGGGATCATGCTCCAGCCAGCGTCACGAACGGCTGGCAGGCGATCCAGCAGCTTCGCAAGTCTTACACCCAATCCATCGGATTCGAATTCAGCCACGTCCATACCCAGACGGAACGGGACTGGCTCAGCGCCAAGGCTGAATCCGGCATTGCCAACTCCTCCCTGAACCCGGAAGAGCGGAAAGCTCTCCTTGACCTGCTTATTCATGTGGAACAATTCGAAGCGTATCTGCACCGCACGTTCGTCGGCCAGAAAAGGTTCTCCGTCGAAGGCGTCGACATGCTTATTCCGGTCATCGACGAAATCGTCCGCCAATCCGTTCGGAACGGAGCCGAGCATGTCCTGATGGGCATGGCGCACCGCGGCCGCCTGAACGTGCTTGCCCATGTCCTGCGCAAGCCGTACGCGAAGATCTTCTCGGAATTCCATCATGCGCCGAACAAGGAGCTCGTTCCTTCCGAAGGCTCGATGGGCATCAACTCCGGCTGGGCCGGCGACGTGAAATACCATCTTGGCGCGGACCGCTCCATCGAAACCGGCGCCCGCATCCTGCTCGCCAACAATCCGAGCCATCTGGAGTATGTCAACTCGGTGGTCGAGGGCTTCTCCCGCGCCGCTCAGGAGGACCGCAGCAAGGCGGGATATCCGGTACAGGAGCTCGACAAGTCCATCGCGATCCAGGTCCATGGCGACGCCGCATTCCCGGGAGAAGGCATTGTTGCGGAAACGCTTAACTTCACCGGTCTCGACGGCTACCGCAACGGCGGTTCCATCCATATCATCGCGAACAACCGCATCGGCTTCACGACCGACAGCAAGGATTCCCGCTCCACGCATTATGCGAGCGACCTCGCCAAAGGCTACGAAATTCCGATCGTGCATGTCAACGCGGACGATCCGGAAGCCTGCATCGCGGCCGTGCGCCTGGCTTGCGAGTACCGCAACAAGTTCAAGAAGGACTTCCTGATCGATCTTGTCGGCTACCGCCGCTACGGCCACAACGAAATGGACGATCCGGAAGGCACCCAGCCGCTCGTCTACGAGAAGGTGCGCAAGCACATGACGGTTGCGAGCCTGTACGCCGAGCGTCTCAAGGCGGAGGGAGCCCTCTCCGAGGACGAGATCAACAAGCTGATCCAGAATACGCTTCAGGAGCTTCAGGACGCCTACGACGTCATGAAGGAAAATGCGGCCAACGGCAAGCATGCCGACACGGGTCCGATTCCGGTTGCTCCGGAAAATACCGAGACGGCCGTTCCGCTCGACAAGCTGCGCGAGATCAACGCCGAGCTGCTTAAATATCCGGAGGGCTTCACCGTCTATCCGAAGCTCCAGCGCATCCTGCAGCGCCGCGGCTCTATGCTCGACCAAGGCGAAAAAGTCGACTGGGCGCTCGCCGAGACGCTGGCGTTCGCGACGATTCTTGCCGACGGCAAGCCGATCCGCATGAGCGGCCAGGATGTCGAGCGCGCGACGTTCTCGCACCGCCATATCGTCCTCAACGATCATAAGACGGGCGAGAAGTTCTCTCCGATGCACCGCTTCCCGCAGGCGAAGGCATCGTTCGCGATCCACAACAGCCCGCTGACCGAGGGCGCGGTGCTCGGGTTCGAGTACGGCTACAACGTCTTCTCGCCGGAGACGTTCACGATTTGGGAAGCCCAATACGGCGACTTCGCGAACTCCGCGCAAGTCATCTTCGACCAATTCATCTCGGCGGGGCGCACGAAATGGAAGCAGCGCTCCAGCCTCGTCATGCTGCTGCCCCACGGCTACGAAGGCCAAGGTCCGGAGCATTCCAGCGCCCGCCTCGAACGTTATCTGCAGTTGTGCGCAGAGAACAACTGGACGGTGGCGAACCTGTCCACGGCGGCCCAGTACTTCCATCTGCTCCGCCGCCAGGCTGCCTGGACCGAGCATGAGGGAGCTCGTCCGCTCGTCATGATGTCGCCGAAAAGCCTGATCCGCAATCCGCGCGTCCTATCGCCCGGCGAGGATCTTGCGAACGGCAGCTTCAAGCTCGTTCTGGAGCAGAATGGCCTTGGCGCGAAGCCGGCTGCGGTCCGGCGCCTGATTCTGTGCTCGGGCAAAGTCGCCGTCGATCTCGAGGAAGCTCTGGAATCGGCCGGCGATCAGGACTTGAGCTGGCTGCATATCGTGCGCGTGGAGCAGCTGTATCCGTTCCCGCAAAAGGAAATCGCCGAAATCATCGCCCGTTACGGCAAGCTGGAAGAAATCGTATGGGTACAGGAAGAGCCGAAAAACATGGGCGCCTGGACGTTCATGGAACCCCGCATCCGCGAAGTTGCGGGCGGCAAAGCGGTCCATTATATCGGACGCCCGGACCGTTCGAGCCCGGCAAGCGGCCACCAAGACGTTCACGCCGCCGAACAACAATCCATCATCTCGCTCTCGCTGCAGCAAAAAGCGTTGAACACGATTTTACTTGGGAGGTAGAAGCAAGTGTCTGATATCAAAGTGCCTGAATTAGGCGAATCCATCTCGGAAGCAACGATCACCAAATGGCTCAAGAAAGAAGGGGAAGCCGTAGCCCAAGGCGACCTTCTTCTGGAGCTTGAAACCGATAAGGTCAACCTGGAAATCAGCGCCGATTCCAGCGGCGTGCTGAGCAGCATCGTCAAAGGCGAGGGCGACACCGTCCTCGTCGGCGAGACGATCGGCGTCATCGGAGAGGGCGGCGCGGCCGCATCCGCACCGGCCGTCGCTCCTGCGCAGCCGGTCCAGACGGAAGCGCCGGTAGCGCCTGCATCCGCACCGGCACCGGCCGCAGCACCGGCTCCGGCGCCTGCGAACGCCAGCAGCGAAGGCTCCGCCATCGCCTCGCCATCCGCGCGCAAGCTTGCCCGCGAGCGCGGCATCGACCTGAACCAGGTCAAAGGCACGGACCCTAACGGCCGCATCTACAACCAGGACGTGGCGAACCACGGCTCCGCTCCTGCCGCTCCTGCGGCAGCGCCAGCCAAAGCCCCGGCCGCTCCAGCGAAGCCCAGCTTCACGGAGCAGCCAGGCAAGCCGGTCGAGCGTACGAAAATGTCCCGCCGCCGCCAGACGATCGCCAAGCGCCTGGTGGAAGCCCAGCATACGGCTGCCATGCTGACGACGTTCAACGAAGTCGACATGACGGCGATTCTGGACGTGCGCAAGCGCCGCAAGGACGCCTTCAAGGAGAAGAACGAAGTCGGCCTCGGCTTCATGTCCTTCTTCACGAAGGCTGTCGTCGGCGCGCTGAAGAAATACCCGCTGCTCAATGCGGAAATCGACGGCGACGATCTGATTCTCAAGAAATACTATGATATCGGCATCGCCGTCGCCGCTCCGGACGGCCTCGTCGTTCCGGTCGTGCGCGACGCCGACCGCCTCGGCTTCGCCGGCATCGAGAAATCGATCGCCGAGCTTGCAGGCAAAGCCCGCAAAAATACGCTGGCTCTCTCCGATCTTCAAGGAGGCACGTTCACGATCACGAACGGCGGCGTCTTCGGCTCCCTGCTGTCGACTCCGATCCTGAACGCTCCGCAGGTCGGCATCCTGGGCATGCACAAGATCCAGATCCGTCCTGTAGCCATCGACGAAGAGCGCATGGAGAACCGTCCGATGATGTACATCGCCCTGTCCTACGACCACCGTATCGTGGACGGCGCCGAAGCGGTCCGCTTCCTCGTGACCGTCAAGGAACTGCTGGAAGATCCGGAATCGCTCCTTCTCGAAGGCTGATACAGCTCATAAACAGACAAGCCCGGAGATGCCATGGCATCTCCGGGCTTTTTATATTCTTCCTTGGTTATCCCTTACATCTTGCGGTTGCAGTACAGGAGCAGAATGACATACCCGGCCCCGATGCAGACGAGGAGGTAGGACATTTCGGGAAGGTTGATGACGCCGACAAAAAGGACGACGACGCTGGCGATGAGATTGTACATGGCGACGGTCCGGTACAGCTTGTCGCGGTCCCGGATGCGGCCGGGCGCGAAGGCGGCGAGCAGCCATGGAGTGCGTCTGACGCCGGTGAAATAGGCGACGGCATAAATGATCAGAGCGAGCAGCAGCAGATACACATTCATGGTGGCTGTATCCCCTTGTTGATGAGCTGGGTCAGGCGGCCGGTGAGCGCGCTGTATCCTATATTATACGTCGGCATTCCAGGATGTGGGAATGGTTTTTATTGCGGAATAATCGGAATGTCTCCGGCCGCTGCCGCATAGGATTGTACGGGGAGCCAAGCTTGATCCGCTTGTTCATGGGAGAGGATGCCGGCCGACGGAAGCATGTCTTTCGGGAGGCGGCACTTATGGGCACGGACACGTTGATTGCGCTGCTGGCGCTGGTTGTATCGATCATCCAGCTGGCCGGGCGCAATGGCAAGCTGTAACGGCTGCACCGCAGGCGGGCAGGGAACTTTTCAGGTTCCCTGTCCGCTTTTTTGCGGGGACGGGGGCGCCGCATTCAGGCAAAGCCCGGAATGGACGGATTTCGAGGAAAGGCATTCCTATGGTATACTTGGGATATCCTATGATTGTTACGCGGAAAGGAAGACTTGCGATGGCGGGAACGAAGACGAACGGAACAGCCAAAGTGATGCTGGACGCGATGTCCAGGAGCGGATGGAGAATCACCGATCAGCGCCGCAAGCTGGCGGATATTTTCTCTGCGACCGAAGGCTACTTGTCTCCCAAGGATGTGTACGAGGCGATGGCGGTCTCTTACCCCGGCGTAAGCTTCGATACGGTGTACCGCAATTTGCGGCTCATGAGCGAGATGGGCGTGCTCGAACAGTTCTATTCCATGGATGCCGGGCTTAAGTTCAAGGCCGCCTGCTTCCATCACCATCATCATCATCTGATCTGCACGAACTGCGAAAAGACGCTTACCTTCGACTACTGCCCGATGGAGCAGGAAATGCGGCTGCCGGGCAACTTCAAGATCATGAACCACCGGTTCGAAGTCTACGGCATTTGCGAGCACTGCCAAAAGGAGCAAGCGGGGAGCTGATGGCCGGCTTGTTCTTTTTTTGCGGAGCTGCGCTGCTGGATGACGGCCTGCAGAGAGGCGGCCGGGATTTTTCCGGACAGGGCTCCAGCTTGTTTCCGTGACATGCCTTCTGACGGGGAGCCCCGGTCATTGACTTTGAGAACCGACCCTGATAGAATGGTCGAGGTGTAATGATTACTATTAAGCTGAAATTCCTTCCGACAGGCAGGAATGGCGGCAAGCAATCTACCAAATATGTAATAATTACGATAGAACATAGAAGGAGGGATGGCCATGCTTCTGGCATCCTTGAAAGACGTCGACTTCGGATACAGCGATGTGCCGACGCTCCACAACGCCTCCCTCGAGGTGCACAGCGCCGAGTTTGTCGCCGTGACGGGACCGAACGGAGCGTCCAAGACGACGCTGCTCAAGCTCATGCTCGGCTTGCTGAAGCCGTGGAAAGGCAAGGTGCAGCTGGCGCGGAAACGGGACGACGGCAGCAGGCTGACCGTCAGCTACGTGCCGCAGCAGATCGCCGCCTTCAACGGAGGCTTTCCGAGCAACGTGCAGGAGTTCGTCCTCTCCGGCGTCCACAGCCGCGGCTCCTGGCTCCGCAAGGTGACGGAGAAGGACCGGGCTGCGGCGGAAAAGTCGCTTCGCCAGGTGGGGATGTGGCAGCTTCGCAGCCGCCGCATCGGCGAGCTGTCGGGCGGGCAGAAGCAGCGCATCATCATCGCCAGGGCGCTGACCCAGCGGCCGGATCTGCTCATCATGGACGAGCCGACGACGGGCATGGATCAGGAAAGCCGGGCCGGATTTTACGAGCTGATGCGCCATATGGTCGAAGTCCACGGCATGACCATCGTCATGGTGACGCATGGACTGGATGAATGCCGCCCTTACCTGGACCGGATCATCGAGCTGGAGAGAAAGGGGGAGGGCGGATGGAAATGCTGCAGTACGACTTTATGCAACGGGCATTTTGTGCCGGCGGGCTGATCGCGATCATCGCCTCCGTGCTGGGCGTGTACCTCATGCTCAGACGGCAGGCGCTCATGGCGGACATGCTCTCCCATGTATCTCTGGCCGGTGTCGCCGCAGGAGCATACCTCAATTGGAACCCGACCTTGTCGGGCTTCCTGACCGCCGTCGTCGGGGCGGTAGCGGTCGAATATGTTCGCCGTTCCTACAAGACGTACAGCGAGATATCGGTTGCGATCATCATGGTCGGAGGGCTTTCGACGGCGGTTGTCCTCATGAGCCTGAACAAGAGCATCAGCAAAAGCTTCACGTCGTATCTGTTCGGATCCGTTGTCGCGGTCGATCAGACCCAGCTCGTCCTGATGGCGGCCGTAACGGTCATCGGCGGCTTGTTCTTCTTCCTGCTGCGGCGTCCGCTGTACCAGATGACTTTCGACGAGGAGACGGCGCGCGTCAGCGGCCTTCCCGTCGGGCTCATCTCGATGATGTTCAGCGTGCTCACAGGCATGATCGTCGCCGCCGCAATGCCGGTCGTCGGCGTGCTGCTCGTCTCCTCGCTGATCGTCCTGCCGGCATCGCTGGCGATCCGGATCGCCAGCCGCTTCAGTGCCGCGCTTCTGCTCGCTGTCGGCATCGGCCTGACGGGCGTATTTGCCGGCCTCACGGCCTCTTACGAGCTGAGCCTGCCTCCGGGCGGCACGATCGCTCTGGTTCTCCTCGCTCTGCTGCTAATCGGCGTCGGACTCAAGAAAGCGATCCGGTTCGTACGCTCCAAAAGCAGCCATGTGGCGGCTGCCGATACGGAGATGCATACCTACGGCCCGATTCCAAGGCTGAGCGGGGATTCACATAACCATTAATCAAGCGGAAAGAAGGGATGCATCATCATGAACAGCAAGTGGATTCGAAGCACGGCTGCAGCCGCGGCGCTGGCGCTGGTTCTAGCGGGCTGCGGCGCCAAGACGAACGGGAACGCCGCTTCCCCTGACAGCGCAGAAGGCAAGCTCAAGGTTGTCGCCACCTTTTATCCGATGGCGGAATTCAGCCGTCAGGTCGGAGGGAATCTCGTCGATGTCGCCGCTCTCGTCCCGGTCGGCACGGAGCCGCATGACTGGGAACCGAGCGCAAAGGACATGTCCAAGATCAGCGATGCGGATGTATTCGTCTACAACGGCATCGTAGAGGAATGGGCCGAGCGCGCGCTGGATAGCGCCGGAAGCGCCAAGCGGGTTGCCGTCGAAGCGAGCAGCGGCATCGAGCTGCTGGAAGGCGTCGAGGAAGAAGGGCATGAAGGCCACGATCATGAAGGCGACAGCGCCGAAGAGAGCCATGGACACCCCGTCGATCCCCATGTGTGGCTGAGCCCGGCTCTGGCGATGAAGGAAGTGCGCAATATTGAAGCGGCTTTCAGCCAGGCCGATCCCGAGCATGCGGAGCAGTACAAGCAGAACGCGGATGCTTATGCTTCCAAGCTCCAAGACTTGGATGAACAATTCAAATCCCAGCTAGCCGACGTCAAGCGCAAGGACTTCATCACGTCCCATGCGGCCTTCGCTTATCTGGCCAAGGAATACGGCTTGAAGCAGGTTCCGATATCGGGATTGTCGCCGGAGCAGGAGCCTTCGCCGGAGCAAATGGCTCAGGTCGTCAAGTTCGTCAAGGACAACAACGTCCGCACCATTTTCTTCGAAACGCTGGCCGACTCCAAAATCGCCGATACGATCGCGGCCGAGACGGGCGCGGGCACGGATGTCCTCAATCCGCTGGAAGGCTTGACGCAGGAAGAGACGGCCGCGCAGGAAGACTATATTTCCATCATGAAGAAGAACTTGGCTGCATTGAAGAAAGCCTTGAACGAGTAACCGCCGATTTCTTTACGTTAAATAATCGTAAATATAACTATTTTGCCGGATTCGTCCGGCTTTATTTCCCTAATTAAATCGTAAAAATTACAAAAAGGTGAGTGGATCGTTTTGACTATGGATTCCCATACGATTGAAGGCAGCAGCAGCTATGCGCGGGTAGAAGGAAATGCGGAGAGTGGTCCAGGACGGATTTTGCCGGTTACCGTGCTGAGCGGATACCTGGGGTCGGGCAAGACGACGCTGCTGAACCATATTCTGGCCAACCGGGATGGAATGCGGGTGGCGGTCATCGTCAACGATCTCAGCGAAGTCAATATCGATGCTTCCCTGATCAGGGATGGAGGAGGGCTTTCCCGTGTGGACGAAAAGCTCGTGGAGATGTCCAACGGCTGCATCTGCTGCACGCTTCGCGAAGATTTGCTGCGGGAAGTCGAGCGGCTCGCTCAAGAGAACCGCTTTGATTACATCCTGATCGAATCGACCGGGGTGGGCGAGCCGGTGCCGGTTGCCCAGACGTTCTCGTATGCCGACGAGGAATCGGGCATCGACCTGTCCCGCTTCTGCCGGCTGGATACGATGGCGACCGTCGTGGATGCCAGCCGGTTCTGGCATGATCTCGGCTCCGGAGATTCGCTGCTGGCGAGGAAGCAGGCTGTCGATGAAGGCGACAGCCGGGATGTGGCCGACTTGCTGATCGACCAGATCGAGTTTTGCGATGTGCTGGTGCTGAACAAATGCGATCTGGTGCCGGAGCAGGAGCTGGCGAAGCTGGAAGCGGCGCTGCGCCGTCTCCAGCCCCGGGCGAAGCTGATCCGCGCCGAGCATGGCAGGGTGGCTCCATCGGAGCTGTTGAATACCGGACGCTTCGATTTCGAAGAGGCGAGCATGTCGGCGGGGTGGCTGAAAGAGCTGGAGCAGCCGGTCCATGTTCCGGAAACAGACGAGTACGGCATTTCCAGCTTCGTGTACGAACGCGCGCGCCCCTTCCATCCGCGAAGGCTGGAGGAATGGATGGGGGACTGGCCGGAGCAGATCGTCCGCGCAAAAGGCTTCATGTGGCTGGCGAGCCGGATGGAAACGGCGCAGTCCATCAGCCAGGCGGGACCATCCATCAGCTTCGGGCCGATGGGATACTGGGCAGCGGCGCTCCCGGACGAGGAGCTGGACTTGCTCATGAGCGAGCAGCCGGATCTGAAGCAGGACTGGCATCCGCTCTACGGAGACAGGATCAACCGGGTCGTCTTCATCGGAATCGGGCTCGAAGCGGATCAGATTGCCGCGTCCCTGGACGGCTGCCTGCTTACGGATGAGGAAATGGAGGATGATTGGAGCCGGCTTGAAGATGAATTGCCGGGAGCGTCCTAGTCCCGGCAAAGCACACACGGGCAAAGCCCGGACGAGCAAAGCCCACACGGTCAAAGTCTGCACGGGTAGAGCCTGCACGAGCAATGCGTGCACGGGAAAAGCCCTCGCGAGCAAAGCCTGCACGAGCAATGCGCATCGCATGAACGAAGGAAAGGCCGGGCTGCTCAGCCCGGCCTTTCCTTCATTTCATGACCGCTTCAGCGACCTCCATTCCTCGGCCAGCCTCTGTTCGGGCAGATCGGTGCCGATCAGCACCAGATAAGGCTTGCCGGGATAATTGGACGGACTCCACTCCGCCCTCCCGCTGCTGAACTGCAGCAGCAGCATCCGGCCGCCGGAGACGAGATGTCCTTTGGCGCGAAGCAGACACGCTTCGTGGCGGGACAGGAAGGCTTCGACGGCTTCGGCGTCCAGCTGCATCGTGTCCGGCGGCATCGGAAGGGTCAACGAGCGGATCGCTGCCGCTGGATTCCCTTCGGAATGCCCGTGACGGCCAGCGGGGGACGCCATTCGAAATGGAGCGAGCGTCGCTGCGCGGGAAGCCTGCAGCATCCCCGCCGGCTGCATCGCCTTCCCGGCAGCCGGCAGCCGGCGATCCGGCGCCTGAGGACGGGGATGAACGGAGTGGAGCAGCGAAGCAACGTCCATGGAACTGCGGACGGACGGCAGGAGAGCCGCTTTCCCGTTCAGCTTGCGCAGGGATTTCTGGACTTTGTCGAGCTCGCCGGCCGGAGCCAGATCCGATTTGTTCATGAGCACGATATCGGCCTCGCTTACCTGGCTGCGGAGCAGGCGCACCAGCTGCCTCTCCGCGGAGAAACGGCTGTTGTGCTCCAGAAATCGGGATGCGTCTACGACGGTCAGGACCCGTTCGAGCTGAAGTCCCGGAGGAAGCTCGTCATTCGACGGGGAGAACATGGCGACAAGCTCGGCAGGGTCCGCCACTCCCGTCAATTCCATGAAGATCAGATCCGGTTCTCCCGAAGCCAGCTGCTTCAGGCTTGCCTCGACCTCGCTTCTTTTCGTGCAGCAGATGCAGCCGTCCAGCAGCTTTTGGACCGGCAGGCTGATCTTCTCCTGCACGATCGCGCCGTCCACATCCTCGCGTCCGAGCTCGTTCATCAGTATTCCCGGCTTCAAGCCGCGCCGCTCCGTCTCCACGAGCAGGTTCAGCAGCAGGGTCGTCTTGCCGCTGCCCAGAAATCCAGTCAATATAAATACGGGAATGGACATGAAAGCTCACCTCGCATCGAAGGGTATTACAAGAAGTACTCTTGTCCGGCTTGTCTTAGAACGAGGCGTTTTGATCTTTTTCGGCGATTGAGGTACAATCAAATAAGAATGATTCTAAACAATAGCACAGGCAAAGGGGGATCAGATTCATGTCCCAGCATGCGATTGCGCTCATGGATGCTGTCAACAGCATGGTGATCGGAAAAGGGTACAGGCTGACCCCGCAAAGGCGGGCGACGCTGGAAGTGCTGATCGGGAACGAAAGCGACCATCTCAGCGCAGAAGACATCTATTTGAAAGTCAAAAAGCTGCATCCGGAAATCGGCCTTGCGACGGTCTATCGGACGCTGGAGCTGCTGAGCGAGCTCGCCGTCGTGGAGAAGATGCATTTCGGCGACGGTGTTGTCCGCTATGATCTTCGGGCGTCGGGCCAGGCGCATATGCATCATCATCTCATCTGCAGCCGATGCGGCCTCGTCAAGGAGATCCAGGACGACTGGCTCGCTGAGCTGGAAGCCAGAGTGGCCAAGGAATACGGCTTTGCCGTGACCGATCACAGGCTGGATTTCACCGGCACCTACATGCACTGCGGCAGAAAGAGCTGCCGGCGCAAAGCCGTTTCGTGAAAGGACGATAGGATGGAGGAGGTCCGGTTTCAGGACAGCAGCGCCTTCAGGGAGGCTGCGGAGTCGTTGTTCCTGGCGGAGAAAGCCAAGCTGCTCGCCGTTCTTCCGGAGGCGGATATCCAGCATGTAGGCAGCACCTCCCTTCCCCGGGGACTGACCAAAGGCGACCTGGACATTCAAGTACGCGTGCGGGCCGACCGCTTCGCGGAAGCCGTCGTGATGCTCTCTTCCCTTTATGAGCGTAACGAAGGCAGCTCCAGCACGGAGCACTTCAGGGCATTCAAGGACGACGGCGCCGTGCCGCCGCTCGGCATCCAGCTCACCGTGGCAGGCTCGGAGACCGATTTTTTCTGGAAGTTCAGGGAGGTTCTGGCCAGGAACGAGTCGTATCTACAGGAATATGATTCCCTGAAACGGAGATACGATGGCTGCGGCATGGACGAGTACCGGGCGGAGAAGAATGCATTCTTCGAGCGGCTGATGACGACGGAGGCGTTCAAAGAGCTGGATTAGGACTGGCATATGGCCAATCCGGACCGAGCTCGATGACAATGTGAGGAAGTAAACGAGGCCCCTTTAATAGGGGCTTTTTTTTTCGTCCCGCGGCATTAAAGGGTGCGGAGAATCGTTTCCGTAAGGACAAAACTAGAAAAATGTAGATTATTGTCGAATTCTATTAAAAGAAATAAGATAAGGCTACTAGTGAACCGGGTATGTATACATAACGTGTTACAGAGAGACGCATTTCAGCAAGTTCTTCATGACCGGGATGAAATGGCTCCATGAAGGGTGGACAGGCATGAGAAAAATTCCAAAACCGGGAGCCGCAGCGGCCGCGGCCGCTGCGGTCGGGATGCTGCTGATCGTCCTTCTCTTCACCAAGCCTTACGCGGGCATGGCGGACAACGGAGACTACTTCCGGGAAATCCATAATCCGGGGCTTTATTATTTGACGGACAGCTTCGAGGACCGGCATTTCGGCTATTTCAACCGCGAGTTCGGCATTCGGGAATACCCTTACGACCCGAATTCCCGCTTCGTCTCCTCGCTGTCGCTGATGATTCGGGCCGCGCTCGGCATCGATCTCGCGATAACGGGGGACAACCGATTCGACCTTCGGTTTCTTGCAGCTTTGTATTCCGTCCTGTTCCTGGCCGCGGTGTATTTGATCGTAAAGGAAGCGGCGAGCAGGCTGAAGCCGGGCATGGCGGCATTTGCCGCGGCTGCCGCGGCTTTCATTCTGGCCGATACCGGCTATACGGTCTATTTCAATTCCTTCTACGGCGAGCCGGCCTCCTATATTTTTCTCCTTCTGTCGCTGGTGCTGATGATGAGGATGCCGGAGCGCAAGGCGGGATGGACGGCGTGGTTCATCGCTTGGGCAGCATGCGCGGTACTGTTCGCCGCAGCGAAGCAGCAGAACGCCCCGGCCGGAATTCTGTTTGCCTTGATGGGGCTAAGACTTTCCTTTCGGATGGACAAGGGCAAATGGCGGCGTGCCGCGCTCGCCGGAACGGCCGCAATCGCGGCCGCGTCCGTGGGCGTCTATCTGTTCATGACGGACGATATCAAGCATATCAACCAGTACCATGCCGTCACCCGCGGAATACTGGAAGGCTCCCTGAATCCGGAACGCGACCTGAAGGAGCTCGGCCTGGACCCCAAGTTCGCGGTTCTTGCAGGGACGACCTACTATGACAAATATCAGCTTGAACCGGTCGAATCTCCGCTGATGGAAAAAGAGTTCTACTCGAAGTTCGGATACGGAACGATTATCGGCTATTATCTCCGCCATGCGGACCGCGCTTTCGAAAAGCTGGACATGGCCGCCTCCCAGGCCTACTCCATCCGTCCGGATGCGATGGGCAACTACGAGAAAAGCGCCGGCAAGCCTTATGGGGCCAAGACCGCCTTCTTCTCCGGCTGGAGCTCGCTGAAAAAGTCGCTGTTCCCGGACGGATTCCGCTTCATTCTGCTTTATTACGGCGTCTATTACGGCGGGCTGGCCTTCTATTACGCCCGCGCATGGCGGCGGCGTCGCCATGCGGACATGTTCCGCCTGGAAGTCATGGCGCTACCCGGCGTCATCGGCTTGTCGCAGCTTGCGATCGCCTTTCTCGGGGCGGGAGATGCGGACCTCGCCAAGCATCTCTTTTTGTTCAACGTCTGTTTCGATCTCATGTTCGGCGTCATGCTCGTGCATGCGGTCAGCCGCTTGGCCGGTTGGC
Organism: Paenibacillus humicus NBRC 102415; assembly: GCF_004000905.1. GTDB lineage: Bacteria > Bacillota > Bacilli > Paenibacillales > Paenibacillaceae > Paenibacillus_O > Paenibacillus_O humicus. Next base: position 3,618 of record NZ_BIMD01000045.1, on the reverse strand, counting down.
TGACTATTCGATGGAAGGCAGGAATGCATCGGTGGAAATCAAGAAACTCGATATCTGGATGATGGCGCTCATCATCCTGGCGTACGGAATCGTCAACTGGTTCGCTCTGCTGCCAAAGGAAACCTATCTGGAAAACGCCATTCTGATGAGCGTGCTGTTCGCGATCGTGCTTGTCTCCTATGTGAGCAGCCTGGTCGTCGCTCTGTGCGTATCGGCCATCGCTATTTTCTTCTACGGCAGCTATGTCATGTACGGGGCCGTCGTCCTTGGAAGCGGAATCGAATCCCATGTCTACTACTGGCTGGTGCTGCTGCCGGCTGCCGCGATCATGACGGCGTCCGCGGGGCAGTCCATCCGTTCCATCCAGAGGGAGAACGGTCGCCTGCGGGAACGCTATTCGGAATACGTGACGATCGACGAGAAGACGGGCTTGGACAACGCCAAGGTGTTCCACACCGTCCTGCAGCAGTATATGGGCCTGTCCAGACGCTACAAGCTTCCCTTGTCGGTGATGCTCGTCCGGCTTGATTATTACGACGATATCCGGAGCATCGTCGGCAACGAAGCGATGGGCGACGTCGTCCGCTGGATCGGCAAGCAGCTGGTCAACAGCACCCGAACGGAGGACTCCGCCTATATGCTGGAGGACGGAAGAACGTTCGCGCTGCTGCTGCTGGGCAATGCCGACGGCGCCCAGATCGTGAATCGGAGAATCAAGGATACGATCTACTCCTACGAGCTGGAGCGGTCGGCCAAAACCGTCTCTGTCCGGCTTGAGCTGAGAATAGGGGTAGCGGAATACGATTCCGAGCAGAACCAGGACGCCATCATGCTGCGGCGCATCGCGGAGAAGGACATGGAATATGATGTGTAGGACTCGGCTGCTCGCCCTGCTGGCAGCAGGGCTTATAGCCGGCGCATGGATCGCCGCTCCGGCCTTCGCGCTGACCATTGCGGGCAACGGCAGCAGCCATTCCGTTCCCTCGGCCTCGGAGCGTCCGGACAAGGTCATGCTGCTCTACGGGAACGATGTTCCTAGAGACAGGCTCATGGCCCAGTACCGGATGCTGAAGTCGATTCACGACTCCGTCGCGCTTCAGCTGGCCGGTACCGAGATGCCGGGTGAGCGGGCCGGCTTGGCGAAAGCTTACGTGATCGGCGAGCAGGCAGAGACGGCCGCCTCCGCCTGGCGCAGACGTTTCGCTGAAGAAGGCATCGGCCTGGAAACGCTGGACGAACCGAGGGAGCCTGGGGTGCCGAAGCCGGGTATCCGGGACACGACGACAGGCCTTTCCTATTTCATGCTGAAGGATGTCAATCCCTTTCTGGATCTCAATGAGCTGGAGCGCAAAGGGGAGTGGCTGCAGGAGAGGAACATCTCCTTTTTCGTGGAGCTTCGTCCCGTATTCGTGAACGCGGAATCGGAAGGAATAAAAGCTTATTTCGCCGAGGTCAGAAGCCTGCTGGAACGAGGCGGCATTCCGCTGCTCGCCCCGCTCAAGGGCTGGTCGCCTCCGGATGAGTGGCAGTCCTACGTGGAAGGCTCCATGGTCGCGGGAGTGACGGATTCATTGGAGCCCGAACGGCTTATGAAGCAGGCGTGGGATGCCTACGCGCAGCAAGGAATTTACATCGCCGGGATGAGCGGGCCGCTGGATCTGCTGTTCGATCCGTCCTGGAAGCCGATCCTTCGGCGTACCGGCCTATTCGTGGAGGATGGAGCCTGGCAAGGGTATTCCCGCGATATCGGCCCGGAGGAGGCCTGGGACGGAATCTATCTTCCCTATCGGGAAGGGCTGGAGCCGGCCGCTTCCGAAGGGGAGCTGCCCGCGGCGGCTTCCCGCGTCATCGGGCTTGAAGCCGGCGCCGATCCTGCAGCGATGTCCTCGATGCTGGAGGAAGCGGCCAGCGGCGGCACCGTATTTGCCGAGGCATCCCTCGTAGACGGCCGGATTCAATGGGACCGCGACGTCCAGCGGACCGGAGGGAGGCTGCTGATCGACGGCAATCTCCCCGCCGAGCATGTTCCTCCCGGCGGCGAACCGGCTGACCCTGCCCAGCCGGAAGCCGAAACGTCGCTCACGCTGGTGAACAAAAGCATCCAATCGGCCATGGTCGTGCTGCTTGTCGTTTCCATCCTCGTCGCCGCGGCGTTCGCCACCTTTTTCGTCGTCGGCAGGCAGATCAACCGCAGAAAGTTTTTGAGGTGAGACCATGAACGGGCAGCTTGGCGTTGTCGACTATCTTTTCCTGTACTGCATGATCTGCATCTGGGTCATGCTGCTCATCAATATCGTACTCACGATCGGCGGTTATATTTATTACCTCAAGACGCTGAGGATGCGGGTGGATGAGCCGCTGCAGAGCTATCCTTCGGTATCGGTGCTGATTCCCGCCCATAACGAAGAACGGGTAATCGGCCAGACCGTATCGGCTCTCATCCAGCTGGATTATCCCCGGGACAGGCTGGAAATCATCGTTGTGAACGACAACTCCTCGGACCGTACCGGAGAGATTCTGGCGCAATTGCAGGCCGACCATCCCGAGGTGAATCTGCGCGTGCTGACGACCGATGCCGTCACCGGAGGGAAAGGAAAATCGGGAGCGCTCAACAACGGATATCTCGCCAGCGCCGGCGAGGTTCTGGCCGTATATGACGCGGACAATACGCCGGAGCGCTCCGCGCTCAAAATTCTGGTCCACGCTCTGGAGCGGGATAAGCGGCTCGGTGCCGTCATCGGCAAATTCCGCACCCGCAACGTGTCCAAAAATTGGCTTACCCGCTTCATCAACATCGAGACGCTCGGATTCCAATGGATGGTGCAGGCGGGTAGATGGCAGCTGTTCGGACTGAGCACGATACCGGGAACGAACTTCGTCGTGCGGCGCTCCATCATCGAAGAGATGGGAGGATGGGATACGAGAGCGATCGCGGAGGACACCGAGATCAGCTTCCGGATCTACCGGCTCGGCTACCGGATTCAGTACATGCCGCTGTCGGTGACCTGGGAGCAGGAGCCGGAGACGGTCCCGGTATGGATCAAGCAGCGCAGCCGCTGGGTGAAAGGCAACATCTACGTGCTGCTCAAAAACCTGGGCCTTCTCTTTTCCCGCGATTCGCGCCGGATCCGGTTCGATCTCCTTTATTTCTGCACGGTTTATTTCCTGTTCCTGAGCTCGGCTCTGCTGTCCGACGTCATTTTCATCCTCGGGATGATGGGGCTGATCGAATACAATGTAGCCGGAAATACGGTGCTTCTCTGGTTCATGGCTTATCTGGTCTTCATCCTGGAGATGGCGATCGCGCTCAGCATGGAGAAAGGACAGAGCCGGCCGCGCAACATCGGACTCATCGCCGTCATGTACTTCACCTACTGCCAGCTGTGGCTCGTCGTGGCGGTGATCGGATTTTACCAGTACGTCCGCGACGCTGTGCTGCGCAAGGAAGCCAGATGGTACAAAACGGAACGATTCTAGGAGGATAATGAAATGCAGATAAAAGCGATCGCCGCCTTGTTGCTTGCATCCATCCTGCTTGCGTCATTTCCCGGCGCGGGCAGCGCCGGAGCGGTGCCGGCGGCCAACGCGGCAGGGACTTCGTCCGCCGCCCAGCCGGCG
>NZ_BIMD01000044.1 GCF_004000905.1 Paenibacillus humicus NBRC 102415 | reverse complement strand
TTTATTTGCGGAAGTGGCTCAGCGGTAGAGCATCGCCTTGCCAAGGCGAGGGTCGCGGGTTCGATTCCCGTCTTCCGCTCCAATTTTGTGGCGCCATAGCCAAGTGGTAAGGCAGAGCTCTGCAAAAGCTCTACCCCCAGTTCGAGTCTGGGTGGCGCCTCCATCTTATCTAACGTGTGCCCTTAGCTCAGCTGGATAGAGCATTTGACTACGAATCAAAAGGTCAGGAGTTCGAATCTCTTAGGGCACGCCATTTTATCTCCATTTAAAATGAAGTTTGATTCCTCTGCCTCTTGAATATATAGAGTGAAGAGGAAATTTTATATGTGCTGGTGTGGCGGAATGGCAGACGCGGCGGACTCAAAATCCGCTTCCGGAGACGGAGTGGGGGTTCGAGTCCCTTCACCAGCATTCCAAAAGGCTTGTAGAATCGCTTATGCGGTTCTGCAAGCCTTTTTCTTTCGCATCCATGAAAAGAAGCATTAAAGGTTGGAACTCAGCCAAAGCCGGAGATCTTCCCGAATTTCTTTCCGATTCCATTCTTGTATAGCCTCATGACGGACATCGGGGTAAAGATTCATCGTGACGTTTCTCATCCCGGCATCCAAAAAAGCTTGGAACGTACGTTCAACGCCTTTGCCATACTGGCCGACCGGATCATCGGCGCCGGAAAAGAAGTATACAGGCATCGTTTTGTTCATTTTAGCCAGATGCATTTGATTTTGGATGTAGGGAATTCCGGTTGCAATCAAGCTGCTGAAAAACCCGACGGAAGGGATGAATCCGCAATACGGGTCCGCCATATAACGGTCAACATTGCCTTCATCTACCGAAAGCCAGTCATGACGGGTTCGATTGGGCTTGAATTTCTTGTTGTAGGAACCGAAAATGATTTTGTTCAACAGCTCGGAGCGGGCATGCTCACCTCTCAGCATCATCTCAAGCCGAATCAAGGTTTGGCCTGCCGCCAACGCAAAAGCAGGATTCCAGGCTGTCCCGCTCAAAATGCAAGCCTGCCATAAGTCCGGAGCATCGATCAGGCAGGTTCTCGCAAGAAAAGAGCCCATGCTATGACCGAATAATAGGAGTTGCAGTTCCGGAAACCGATCCTTCGCATGAAGCGCTATTCGCTGAAGGTCCATGGATGCCTCCTGCCATCCTCCCGAGGCCGGCATATGGCCTAACCCGCCTGCTGCTGCAGACCGACCATGTCCGATGTGGTCATGGCCGATAAGGATGTATCCGTCATGGGCCATCTCCCTTGCAAAAGAGCCATACCTTCCGACGTGTTCGGCCATGCCATGGCTTAATTGAATGATGCCTCTAGCTGTCCCGGACGGGCGCCATTCCATTACATGGAGCCGTTTGGGTTTTGTTGCGGAATCAATGAAATAGGAATCATGCTCGACGGTGGACTCCATAGCTGCACCCCTTGCCTGGATATAGCCCTTCTTCATTACTAGTATATACCTGTATCCCTCAAATATGGACCTCTGAATTCGACCGTTTCAGGCTTGTCTTAAGCAGGTCGCAATCCTTCCCAATTCCAGGACGGAGACCCTCCCCGACCTGAGTCCAGGTACAGAAACGTTCGCAAGTCCGTTTTGAACTTTGCCGGGATGGCCTAAAATAAGGACATAAGCAAGAGAGCATATTCGCGAATCGAAAGGCGGTGGCAATCAGAGATGAAACGCAATTCAACGGTAGGCATCATTTTGGTTGTGGCGGGCGCATTGCTGGCCATGAAATTTCTCGGTTTAGGTCATTTGATCAGCTGGGCCGTATCCTTGATCTTCCCTCTTATTGTTCTGGGACTTGGAGTCATCGGCTGGAGGAACGGCAACCGGATCGTAGGCGGAGTTCTTCTCTTCGTAGGAGCCATCTGGCTGCTTGGAAAATTAACGCCTCTGATCATGCTGCTGTTCGCAGTGGGACTGATCGTATGGGGAGTCTCCCTCTTTAAAGGAAAAAGGCTTCATTAACGAAAGAAAGAAAAACGAACGAAAGAAAAACGAAAGAAAGAGAGCAACCGGCTAGAGGAGGACAAATATGAGTATTATCCGCAGGGTCAGAGACATAACGATCGCAACGCTGAACGAGCACCTGGAGAAAGCGGAAGATCCGGTACGGCTGATCGATCAGTTCCTGTGGTCGACACGGGAAGAGATCATTCAATCGGAGCGTCTGTATCAGCAGTATTCTTCCCATAACCAGCAATTGAAAATGCAATGGCTCACCGCTGAGCAGCAGAAGGAAAAGCGGGAGCAGCAAGCCGTTACCGCACTCAAAGCCGGTGAAGAGCAGCTGGCCCGCATAGCCCTTCATGAGAAAGCATCCGCAGAGGAACGCGCCCGGCAGTATCGCGATCTGTACGAGCAAGGCCGCCAGAGCGTGGAAGACCTGGAAAGAAATCTTCAGGAGATGAGAAGCGAGTACCAGATCGTGTATGACAAGCGAGAGTACTATTCGGCCCGTATGGAATCCTTGAAGCTGCAGCAGCGTATGAACGCCCGTTACTCAGGAGCCGTATCCGGCCAGCCCGGCGGCAAACCTGACGGCATGTTCCGCAGGCTTGACGACCGGATCACGGATATGGAGCACGAAGCCCGCAGCCTCAGGGATCTTCGCAGCGAAGGTACCGCAGGTCATGGTGGAAACTCTTCCTACCAATCGGCGGTAGAAATGGAATTGGAACAGCTGAAGAGAAAGCTGGGACAAGGAGGAACCTAACATCATGAAGCAATTATATCGCTCCAGACGCAAAAAAGTTCTGTTCGGATTATGCGGCGGGCTGTCGGATTACTTCAATGTAGATGCCAATCTGCTTCGTATTCTGACGATCATCCTTGCCGTCTGCACTAGCGGCGCAGCCATTGTCATCTATATCCTGGCGGCGCTGGTCATTCCGAAGGAGCATGACTATAACCAGTTTCCTCCAGGAAACTTCGGGTCTTATCAGAATGGACGGGGCGGCGACTTCTACGGAGGACACAACGATCCGGGCCGCCCCGGATTCGGCCAAGGCGCAGGAGGCGGCCAGCATGGCGGCCCTTACCGCAACCCTCCGCAATACCAGGAAGGTCCGACAACGGCAGGATGGCAGTCCGACAGCAACCGCCAGGCAGACTTGGACAAGATGATGGATGACCTGGAGAAGAAAGCTCTGCGCAACGAGCTGGAAGAACTGAAAGCCAAACTTTCGAAGTATGAGAAGGGAGAATAACAACATGGGTATTTTCAAACGCCTGAAAGATATTACAAAAGCTTCAATGCACGAGGCGCTGGATAAAATGGAAGATCCGGTCGTTATGCTGAACCAGTACCTCCGCGACATGGAGCAGGAAATCCACCAGGCCGAGGTTACGGTAGCCAAGCAAATGGCCAACGAGCGCCGCATGCAGCAGCGCTTCGACGAAGCGGCAAGAAGCGCCTCGGATCGTGACAGCAAAGCGGAAACGGCGCTTCGTTCCGGCCAAGAGGATCTTGCCCGCAAGCTTTTGGAAGAGAAGCTGTATTTCGAGGAGAAGGTGCAAGAATATAGCCAGCTTCATCTGGAAGCGAAGAGCCAAGCAGACGAGCTGAAGCAGCAGCTGTACGGCATGAAGGACGAGTATTACCAGCTCCGCAATAAACGCAACGAGCTGGCCGCCCGTGCTCAAATGGCCAAGGCGAAAAAGCAGATGTCTCAGGCTTCCGCCAATGTCGGCTCCCTTGATACAGGCACTGCATCCCGCGGATTCGGACGCATGGAAGAGAAAATTATGCAGATGGAAGCCGAAGCCGATGTTCTCCGCAGACCTTACGGAAGCGGCTATAAAGCGGAGGGAGCTGCCTCCATCCGTCCGGAGAATCAGCTGAAGGTAGAAGAACAGCTGCAGCAGCTCAAAAACAAGCTGAATCCTCCTCAGGCAGCTGCTGCACAAGAAGACGCAGCGAATTAATTAAGCTTTGCTTTCGCAAGCCTCGGACATGGCGGCGCAGCCGCCGGGTTCCGAGGCTTGTTTGCTTGCGGCGGAGGAACGCTTGAACCGTTGACGACGGAAAGGTAAAGTAGAGAGAGAAAGAAGGGGGAGTATCACTGTGGCTGCCAAAAAGCCTCCAGGAAAGGGTCAGGGACCTACAAAGAAAAACGTTCTTGAAACGGTACTGTGGCTGCTTATCATTCTTGGACTGCTGCTCATCGTGCTGCAAGGAACCGGATATGTCGAATTCTTTGCCATACAAGGAAAAGGGGCCTTATACGGGCTGGCGGTCATCGCGGCTGCGCTCGCCGGGGCTGTGCTGAACAGCTACCTCCAGACGTCCAAGCTTAGGGAAGCTCTCCGCAAGCTGAATCAGCAGCAGAGCAGGCGCAAATCGATTACCATTCCGCATTCTCCCGAAGGAGAGGGAGCACGTCCGGAAGAAACCGAGGAGCAGGAGGAGTGGCGGGAGCAGGTCAAGTTCACCGCTGTCATCGAAGAGCGGCAGCGCCTGGCTCGCGAACTCCATGACGCCGTAAGCCAGCAGCTGTTCGCCATATCCATGACCGCAACGGCGGTAAGCCGGACGATCGAGAAGGATTGGGAGCGCGCACGCAGGCAGGTGCAGCTGATCGAGGAGATGGCGGCCGTGGCCCAATCCGAAATGAGAGCGCTTCTGCTGCATTTGCGTCCCGTTCATTTGGATGGCAAAAACTTGGCCCAGGCGCTCGAACGGCTGGTTGGAGAGCTGAAAGCGAAAGTCCCGATGGACATCACGGTTGATGTGGATTCGACCATTCTGTTCCGCCCCAGCGCCGAGGACCATTTGTTCCGGATTGCGCAAGAGGCGTTGTCCAACGCCCTGCGCCATGCCAAGGCCAGCAAGATGGTCATGAGGCTGGAGCGGGATGGAGCCAAAGCCAAGCTGAGCTTTGCCGATAATGGCGTCGGCTTCGATCTGGAAGAAAAGAAACAGGCCTCCTATGGCTTGCTGACGATGGAAGAACGGATTCATGAGCTTGGCGGCAACATACAAATTCATACGGCTCCGGGCGAAGGAACGGCCATTGAAATGTGGCTTCCCCTGGAAGACGGAAAGGGCGGATTCTAACCATGAGCATGCCGGAACGAATGGAGCGCGACAGCGGAATGGCAAGGCCCATCAAGGTGCTGCTTGTAGACGACCATGAGATGGTTCGGATCGGTCTTGCAGCGGTTCTCGATACGGAGGAAGGCATCGAGGTTGTGGGAGAGGCCGGCAACGGTGCCGAAGGAATCAGGCTGGCTACCGCCTATGCCCCGGATGTCGTGCTGATGGATCTGGTCATGGAAGAAATGGACGGAGTCGAAACGACCCGGAGGCTGATGGAGATCATGCCGGAATGCAAGGTCATCGTGCTTACAAGCTATCTCGATGACAGCAAGATGTACCCCGTCATTGAAGCGGGAGCGTTCAGCTACCTGCTCAAAACTTCCCGGGCAAGCGAAATCGCCGAAGCGATTCGCGCTGCGGCAAGAGGACAATCCGTGCTGGAATCCCAGGTGGCAGCCAAAATGATGAGCAGGCTCCGTCAACCCAAGCAGCCGGTCCAGAAACCGCCTCATGAAGATCTTACCGAGCGGGAAATGGACGTGCTCATGCTGGTCGCGCAGGGCTTGTCCAACCAGGATATTGCCGACAAGCTGTTCATCAGCATCAAGACGGTCAAATTCCATGTGACCAATGTGCTCAACAAGCTCGGCGTAGAGGACCGCACGCAGGCGGCTATATATGCGCACAAGCATGATTTGGCCGTGGATTGAGAATTCACCGCGAAGCACGGAAGAGATTCAAGCCAAGCAGCTGAATGAAGACACCTGACGATGAATCATATCATCGAGAACCCCGTCCTCGTTATAGGTTCCCGCCGAAGGCAGATGGGCATGATCGATAAGGGATGACGCAGGCTGCGCTTCGAATGAGGCGAGCAGCTGATCGGCGTAAGGAAGCAGTCCTTCCGACGAGAACAAGGCTCGAAGCACCGCATCGGGGCGGTTCTCAAGCTGCTGGTTGAGGGCGACGGGGTTGACCCTCCATTCCCCTTGCCTGTTCATGTCCAATCCGGCTTGACGTGCGGCAGGATGGGATCGCATGGAGCGCAGGTCGGTCTCGATGGAAGGATTGAGGCCAGGTCTGCAGCGGAAATAAAGCAGCTCCAGATCGTTCCATCGTTCTGCGAGCTCGTATACGGTATCGGCCAGTCCCGAGAGATCAATACCTGCCGTTCCGTCGCTCAGCAGCTGCTGGCGCCGGCGGCGCATGTCCTGGATAAGCGGATGCAGCCGGCTCGCAGCCTGGAGCCAGGATGCAGTCAGGCGAAAGTCGGAGACGAACCGGGTTGTCATGCCATCCATGCCATAGTCGGACAGGCTGGGATCTACCCGCTCTCGAGCGGCTGGGGCAACGGGGACGGTCGGCGCTACTTTTTCCACATGGAAGATGCGGTTCATTCGACGCAAAGGACCTATCATCAGGAAGCCTCCCTCAGGCTGGAATTGAAATCCATTACCCCTATAAGGTGCATAGAGAAACAGCCTGCCGAAGCTTCCTGTCCCGGAAACGTCGGCGGGCTGTTCAACTATCGCCGGATGGTCAGATCAGCAGCAGCAGAAAGGCGAGGAAAGCGAGGTCAACGCCGACCGCAGCGCCGTACCCGTATCCATATGGACCTCTGCCTCCATAGAACCCAGGGCCGTAAGGACCTGCTCCGGGGCCGTATGGATAAGCCTGAGTGTGGGCTTCCTGCTCCAGAACTTGCTCCTGCACGGGTTTGGATGCTTTGGATTTTTTCGCTTTGCCCTTTGCCGGCTTCCCTAAAATCCCGATTCCTTGCTGCTGGCGCTTATGATGCTCTTCGCCGCCGTTCAGATAAATCCGCCCGCCATGGCAAGCGGTGAGAATACCCATATGGCGTGTACCGTCCTTGAGAATGGCGCACACCGGCATTCCGCAGAAACGCTGGACATGTTCTTCGTGCAAGGGCCGAATAGGTTCCATTTTCTGTTGTTCATCCTTTCTGGTTTTCCTTGATGGATGGAATGATGCATTATATTCACCTACGGGCTGATGCGTATGGTCAAATACCCAGTCAACGGGCCAAGGGAATGGAGGGACTATGATGAGCAATCCGCGATCCAAACAAAGCGCAGGCGTTATGCTGGCCTTCCTTGCGCTGGCCGTTCTCGTTACAATTTATACAGCCGGGGGCAAAGGCTCCATCGGCTGGAGCGTGCCGGCATCGAAAAAGCCGGACGTTCAGATGTCTTCCGCAACCGGCGAGGATATGGAGAAGCTGTGGAACTGGGCCGACGGCGAGCTGGGAGGCGGCTCCAGGGCGGCCTCCTGGCATTTGCGCTGGAGCGTGGAAGGAGTGACGTCGGATCAAGCGGCCAAGACCGCGGAAGCGCTAGGCATGACCGCTGACGCGAAAGACCTTGCCGGCGGGAAGGATGAAAACAAAACCAGCGGGGGCATCCTATGGGAAGCGGTGCGTACCACTGCGAACGGCACGCTTAAAATGCAGCTGCTCGGCACGGATCAAAAGAACAGGGATGCGGCGCGGCAAGCCGTCATGACCTACCACGCTCCGCCGGCAGCGGAGCTTCAAGCTATCTTGAATGAAATGATCGAGGTCAATGCCGCTCTGACCGAGACGGGCACGGGCGGCAAGCGGATGATGAGCATCAAGCTTTACGGCAAGGCTATTCGGGTCGGCGCCGCTGGCCGCATCGCGCAAAAGGCGGCAGGAGTCGTTCTGGATGAGTATAAGGATTCCCAAACGATTGTCCGGACGTACAGCTCCCCTGCAGTGGCGGGAGCTATGCGGCTTGGAGAAGGCAAGGAAGGGAGCCGCTCCGCCAATATCCAGCTGGCGGAGCATGGCGGAGGCGATGCGGACTTCGCGGCGGAGATCACGGCCGGCATTCCGCTCATTACGGGAGACCTCTCGGAGAGCGGGGCAGAGGGAACGTGAAGGCCCCATGAAGATTGGCCGCCATGAATGGCGATTCCCGCAACGTTATGATACACTACATACCATATCAAGCTGATGCATCCAAAATTTATGACGAAAGAATGAGGGAACATGAACTACTCTAGCAAACAGGAATCATCGGCCGCTGAAGGCGCGGTCTATTATCTGTTCGGAGCCACGGGCGATCTGGCGCGGAGGAAGCTGTTCCCGGCGCTGTTCTCCTTATATAAAGAAGGCAAGCTGGCAGAGAATTTCGCGGTTGTCGGACTCGCCCGCCGTCCGCGGGACAATGAGCAGTTCCGCCAGGACGTATACGAGTCCATCATGGAGTTTTGCCGGTACAAGCCGACCGATGTCGAGGTATGGCAGAAGTTTGCCGACCACTTCGTCTACAAGCCGCTCGATATCCATAACGTCGATGGCTTCCGGGAGCTGAACCAGCTCTCCTCGGAGCTCGACGAGAAGTTCGGCATCGAAGGCAACCGGCTTTTCTATCTTGCTCTCGCTCCGGAGCTGTTCGGTCCGGTGTCGTTCAACCTTCGCGACGGAGGCCTGCTGGAATCCAAGGGATGGCACAAGCTCGTCATCGAGAAGCCGTTCGGCTATGATTTGGAATCGGCCCGCGAGCTGAACGGACAGATCAGCCAAGTGTTCAAGGAAGAAGAGGTCTACCGGATCGATCACTACCTCGGCAAGGAAATGGTCCAGAACATCCAGGTTCTGCGTTTTGCCAACCAGCTGTTCGAACCGCTCTGGAACAAGGATCATATCGCCAACGTCCAGATTACGCTGTCCGAAACGGTCGGCGTAGAGGAGCGGGGCGGTTATTACGACAATTCCGGCGCGCTTCGGGATATGGGGCAGAACCATATTCTGCAGATGATTACGATGATTGCCATGGAGCCCCCGGGACGGCTGCATCCGGAAAGTCTCCGCGACGAGAAGGTCAAGGTTCTGCGCTCCCTTCGCCAGTATGCGTCAAGCGAGGAAGTCCGTGATAATGTCGTGCGGGCGCAGTACTCCTCCGGTCAATCCAAAGGCAAGGAGCTTCCGGGCTACCGCCAGGAAGACAGCGTGAATCCGGAATCCAAGACGGAGACGTATTTTGCCGCCAAAGTGCTTGTGGACAACTTCCGCTGGGCCGGAGTTCCGTTCTTCATCCGCACGGGCAAGCGGCTGCCGGTCAAGACGACCGAGATCGTCATCGAGTTCAAAAACGTTCCGGACAACGTCCTGTTCGCCAAGCGGCATAAGCTGGGTCCGAACCTGCTCGTCATCCGCGTCAATCCGACGGAGGGCATCTACCTGAAGATCAACGCCAAGAAGCCGGGAGCGGACAACGAGGTTCAGCCTGTCGCCATGGAGTTCTGCCAAAGCTGCCAGGTCGGCATCAACACGCCGGAAGCTTATGAGCTGCTGATCTACGATGCGGCGCGCGGAGATTCGACGTACTTCACCCGCTGGGATGAGGTTGCGGCAGCGTGGACGTTCGTGGACCGCATAGCGGCTGCCTGGAGAGAATCCGGAGAGGATCTGCTTTCCTATCCAGCGGGATCCTGGGGACCGGAAGCTACGGATGAGCTCCTTCACAAAGAAGGCTTCTTCTGGTGGCCGGTCAACGGCCAAGCGGAAGACAACGTCATCTGGATCAGCGGCGGAGCGCAGTAAGGGGGCGTCTGTCAGAGAGGCGGATGCAATCAAGCTTGCTTCTCTCAAAGGGGGATGCGATCAATGCTTGCATCTCCCAGAGTGGGAATTCGATCAATACTTGCTTCTCTCAGAGGCGGACTCGATCAAATCTGCTTCTCTCCGAGGAGGATTGCGATCAAGCTTGCGCTTCTTGAGGGCGTGCCGATGCATGCGCCACTCGAGCGTCGACTTAACCGCCTGGAAAATTAACTAAGTATGGAACCCATAAGCTTCAACATCAATCCTGTCCGGCTACGGACAGGATTGAAGCGTTATTTGACGAGAGGACGGAATGAAGCATGTTTAAAATCTACGATATTTCCATGCCCATTCATTCAGATATGGCGGTATGGGCCAATGTCGAGGCCAAAAAGCCGGAGATCCGCAATATTGCGCCATTCGCCCAGGGAGGCGTGTATGAATCGGAGCTGCGGATGAATCTGCATACCGGCACGCATGTGGATGCGCCGATGCATATGCTCGAGGATGGAGCGGGAATCGAGACAATAGGGCTGGAAGAGCTGGCGGGAACGGCCCGCGTCGTCGATCTTACCCATGTATCCGATTCCATCACGAGGGCGGACTTGGAGCCTCTTGGGCTTGTGCGAGGCGATTGGGTCCTTTTCAAGACGGCCAATTCGTTCAGCAGCCGGTTCGAGGATGATTTTATTTACTTGCGCGAAGACGGCGCACGGTATTTAATTGAAGTAGGGGTTCGCGGCATCGGTACGGACGGTCTCGGAATCGAGCGTTCGCAGCCTGACTATCCGACCCATCGCCCGCTCTTCCGCAATAATATCGTTATCGTGGAGGGACTGAGGCTGGCGGATGTGTCGGCCGGAACCTACTTCATGGTCGTAGCCCCGCTCAAGCTGAGCGGAGTCGAGGCGTCGCCGGCCCGGGCGATCCTCATCGGCAGGCCGTAGGAGCGACAGCATGCAACCGATTTGATCCCGCAGGCAGCGAATGGATATGCGGCCCGCTAGCCTGATTCATGAATAATAAAGCGCGATATAAGGGGAATACCATGACTAAACTGCTCGACGAAATCAAGCAAGAAGTAGACAAACGGCGTACATTCGCCATCATTTCTCACCCGGATGCGGGGAAAACGACGCTGACGGAAAAGCTGCTGCTGTTCGGCGGCGCCATCCGCGAGGCCGGCTCGGTCAAAGCCCGCAAAGCCAACAAGCACGCCACCTCCGACTGGATGGAGATCGAGAAGCAGCGTGGAATCTCGGTAACCTCTTCCGTCATGCAGTTCGACTATAAGGGACACCGCGTCAATATCCTGGATACGCCTGGTCACCAGGACTTCAGCGAGGATACGTATCGGACGCTGACCGCGGCCGACAGCGCTGTCATGCTGATCGACGTGGCCAAAGGCGTCGAAGCCCAGACGATCAAGCTGTTCCAGGTTTGCCGAAGACGCGGCATCCCGATCTTCACGTTCATCAACAAGCTGGACCGCGAGGGCCAAAGCCCGTTCGATCTGATGGAGGAGCTGGAGCGGGTGCTCGGCATCCGTTCCGTTCCGATGAACTGGCCGATCGGCATGGGACGGGAGCTTTGCGGCGTCTACGACCGGATGAAGAATCAGGTCGAGCTGTTCCAGGGCAATGACCATTCCACCATCGAGGTGCGCAAGGTCGGAGATTACAAGGACCCCGTCATTCGGGAGATGGCAGGCGATTATCTCGCCGATCAGCTCGAGCAGGATCTGGAGCTGCTGGATGTAGCCGGCGACCAGTTCGACTTCGAGAAGGTACGCGCTGGCGAGCTGACTCCGGTGTTCTTCGGCAGCGCCGTCAACAACTTCGGCGTGCAGACCTTCCTCGAAAACTTCCTGCAGCTCGCTCCTAAGCCCGAGCCCCGGAACAGCACGGAAGGCCCGGTCGAGCCGACGAGCGAGAAGTTCTCCGGATACGTGTTCAAGATCCAAGCGAATATGAACCCGGCCCACCGAGACCGCATCGCTTTTCTGCGCATTTGCTCCGGGCGGTTCGAGCGCGGCATGAGCGTCAAGCATGTGCGGATCGGGAAGGACATCAAGCTGGCCCAGCCGCAGCAGTTCCTCGCGCAGGACCGGGACATCGTCGAAGCGGCCTATCCGGGAGATATTATCGGGCTGTTCGATCCGGGGATTTTCCGCATCGGCGATTCTCTCTCGCAGGGCAGCTCGATCGTGTTCGACGAGCTGCCGACGTTCTCGCCGGAAATTTTCGCCAAGGTCTCGATCAAGAACGCCTTGAAGAAAAAGCAATACGAAAAAGGAATCGACCAGCTGACGGAGGAAGGCACTATCCAGGTGTTCCAGTCCGCCAGCGGCTTCGAGGATACGATTCTAGGCGTCGTCGGCCAGCTGCAGTTCGAGGTTTTCGAATATCGGATGAAGGCTGAATACGGGGTGGACGTCATCCTCCAAAGGATGCCTTTCCAGTTCGCGCGCTGGATCGTGGACGACAAGATCGATCCGACCAAGTTCCGGATCAACTCGACGCTCGTCAAGGACAAAAAGGACAATTACGTCGCCTTGTTCGAGAACGAGTATGCGATGCGCACCGCTGTCGACAAGAATCCGACCTCCAAATTTCTGGAGACGGCTCCATAACCACGGAATGAAAACAGCCCCTGCCGCGAAAATGCGGCAGGGGCTGTTCCTTTACGATGAATGGAGATGCCCGTACAGCTTGCCGATCAATTGCTGCTGTTCCTGGCCGCCGCTGTCTTTCCAGATCATCTCGAACAAGACGCCGAGACCGGGAAGAGCTTTTTCGTCGCCGTCGATGGATTCACGGATGATATCGCCGAGCTCATTCTCCGACTTGTCCTTGACAATCTGGGCGATGGCTTGGCGAAGGTCGAACTCATTCATGGACGCATTTCCCCCTTGAGTCATTTCCTCCATAGCATGCCCCCATCGGATTCGTTCATGTAAAGAATGCGGTCCGCATGAGGGAAAGAAAGGAGCTGGATATGGTATACTGAACGGTATGCAGCCCTTAAGAAAGGCGGAGAACTATTCATGCGCAAAAAACAATATACCGTGATCGGCATGGGCCGTTTCGGCTCCAGCGTAGCCCAGTCCCTGTCCGAGATGGGATTCGAAGTGCTTGCCATCGACAGCGACGAGCAGCGGATCCAGGAGATCTCTCCCGTCGTCACCCATGCGGTCACGGCGGACACGACGGATGAAGAAGCTCTGCGCGCACTCGGCGTCCGCAACTTCGACGTCGTCGTCGTCGCCATTGGAGAGGACATTCAGGCCAGCATTCTGACCACGCTGATTCTGAAGGATCTGGGAGTCCCCTATTTGATTGTCAAAGCCCAAAACGAGCTGCACGGCAAAGTGCTCAGCAAAATCGGAGCGGACCGTGTCGTCTTCCCGGAGAGGGACATGGGCCTGCGCGTGGCGCATCACCTCATCTCGCCCAATGTGCTGGACTTCATCGAGCTGTCCCCGGATTACGGCATCATCGAGATCCAGGCTCCCCCAGCCATGGTCGGGCGCACGCTCAAGCAGCTGGATATACGGGCCAGGCATCGCTGCAACGTCATGGCCATCAAAACGCATGGAAAGCTGGATATATCCCCGATGCCGGATCATGTCATCGAAGCGGATGAAGTGCTTGTCGTCGTCGGAGCGAACCGCGATCTGACCGGCCTCGAGGTCGCTTATTCCGTCGAGGAGGAATTGAACCGGAAGTGATTAGCGAACCGTTGACCTCAACCTCCAATTCCCGCGTAAAAGCATGGACGGCCTTGCTGGATGCCAAGGGCCGCAAGCGCAGCGGCCAATTCCTGGCTGAAGGCGTCCATATGGTCAAAGAAGCGCTTCTATGCGGAGCCTCTGTCGGCACGATCGTATACGATGCCGGGCGAGGCATGCCTGCCGAGCTGGAGCCCCTGCTTCGCGATTCGTCGGCGGAGCTTGTCCCTGCTTCGGCAGCGGTCATGGCCAAATGCACCGGAACGGATTCGCCGCCGCCGGTGTTCGCCGTCGTCGACAAGCCGTCCCACGACGAAGCGGCGCTGCACAAGCCGGACGCGCTTGTCGTCGTGCTCGATGCCGTCCGCGATCCCGGCAATGCGGGCACAATCATTCGCAGCGCGGATGCGGCCGGAGCCGATGCCGTCATTCTCGGCCGCGGCTGCGTCGATCTCTACAACCCCAAGACCGTCCGCTCGACGATGGGCAGCCTGTTCCATCTTCCGGTGCTGGAGATGGATCTCGCCGAGGCGCTGCCGAAGGCTCGGGAGCGGGGCATGCTGCTGGCAGGAACGAGCCTGCAGGCGGCAAGAAGCTGTTATGAATGCGACTTCACCGGGCCGGTATGGCTGCTCTTCGGCAATGAAGCCGAAGGCCTGTCCCCGCAGACGTTGAACCAGCTTGATCTCGGCATCATTATCCCGATGAAGGGCCGAAGCGAATCGCTCAACGTCGCGATGGCGGCGACCGTGGTGCTGTATGAGGCGCTGCGCCAGCGGGAGCATGCAGCCGGCAAGTAGCCATCGTTGGTGTGCAAGCTGCAATTCGTTTGACACCAGCTTGGGGCTTGTCATAATGTCGATTTGCAAGGCGAGCCGGGCACCTTTTGTCAGTCCTGATAATCAAGAATCTCTTGATTTATCAGGACTTTTTTCATCTTCTATGACTCGAATGAATGGACAGAGTTCTCATTAGTCAAATAAATTCAAATAAATTCAAATAAATTCAAATATGGGACGCTTGAAACCTACGCCATTCAAGGAATCAAAGACGAGGGGGAACCCGAATGAAGACGATTAAGAGCATGATGGACCACCTGTACTGGGCGGACGGACGAATCCTGGACGCGCTCGAGGAGAGCGGGACGAACAACAAGGACCTTCTGAAGCTGGTTCGGCACATCGCGGTCGCGGAACAAGTCTGGCTGTCCCGGCTGCAAGGCAAGGGCAGCGCGCACTATACGTTGTGGGAGGTTGAGGAAAACCTGTCGGCCATTCGGACGATGTTCCAAGAAAACGCCGTGCAATACCGCGTCTATATCGATGAGCTTAAGGAATCCGAGTTGGACGGGGTGATCGACTATGCGAACCAGAGCGGGGTTTCATACCGGGCATCCGTCCGGGACATCCTGCTGCAGGTTCTCCTGCACGGGCAATATCATCGGGGACAGATCAACCGGGCACTTCGGATCGAATCGGCAGAGCCTGTCCCAGTCGATTACATCCTGTTCGCGAAGCTTTAACAGAGCCGAACAATAATAGGCAAGCGATGACAACGCTGTACTCCAGCAGCTGGTGCACGCGAAAAGGAAAGCCCGCAAACTGGCGATTGCCGGAATGCGGGCTTTTCTGACCTTTTAACGCTTATGCGTTTATTTGAACGATGCGTATCCTTGATCGACCATGACGACACTGCCATTGATGGCGTCAGCTTCCTCAAGCGACAGCAGGTACACCGAGCTTGCGACGCTCTCCGGCTTGGTCAGCTCGCCCCCCATGACCTTGGCTTTCATGCTGTCGAGCAGGCCGGATCTTTTGTAGCCTTGGATAATCGGCGTGTCGACCGCTCCGGGAGCGACGGCGATGACGCGGATTCCGTGCGGGGCAAGCTCGAGAGCGGCCGATTTGCTCATCATGATGACCGCGCCTTTCGTGGCGTGGTAGGCGAAGGTTCCGGGGGAAGCGAGGAAGCCGAATACGGATGCCGTATTGATGATGGCGCCTTTGACGCCCAGCTCCTTCATCTTGCGGCCGGCCTCGATGATGCCGTAGGCGACGCCGTGCTGGTTGACGGCAATCGTTTTATGATAAAGGTCCATGTTCTGGTCCAAAACCGGACCTGCGCCGCCGATGCCGGCGTTGTTGAACATGACTTCCAGGCTGCCGTAAGTGACGACAGCTGTTTCCACCAGATTTTTCACGCTTTCCTGAGAGGAAACATCGACCTGGACAAAAGCCGCTTCGCCGCCGCCGTCGCGGATGAGCTCGACCGTTTCGCTGCCGCCGGCTTCGTTGAAGTCCGCCACGATGACCTGATCACCCTTGGATGCGAATTTGAGCGCGGCCGCCCTGCCGATGCCGCTGGCTCCGCCTGTAATAACCGCTGTGCGTTTGGACATGATAACAGCCTCCTGTTTGTTCTGAATCGATGCCGTTCCATTTCTGCTCCATTGTATCTCTGTCTCCGGAAAGCGTATACTTCCTATTGGTCAAGCTGCCTTAACCTGGGGTTAACGAAGGGGTTTCAACATGAATTTCGATCAGCTGGAAATGATAACTGAAGTTGCGAGAACGGGAACGGTGTCGGAGGCTGCCGCTCAGCTTCATCTCAGCGCAGCCGCCATCAGCCGCGCCATTACGAGGCTGGAGCAGGAGCTGGGCGTGCAGCTGTTCGTGCGCTCGCGCACGGGAGCCGCCATAACGGAGGAAGGGCGCCGGATCGTCAGACTGGCGGAGCGGATTCTGGGCGAGGCGGAAGAGCTGCTTGCCGAGGCGGGGAGATGCCAAAAGCTGGTCAATGCGAAAGTGCGCATTTCCACTGTCCCGGCTCCTACCTGGCTGCTCGTCCATGCTTTGCTTGAGCTTAGAGAGGATATTCCTTCGCTGGAGCTGGAGATCGGGGAAAAGGGCACTCAGGAGGTCATTGAGGACATTCGTCAAGGCAAGGCGGATATCGGCCTCATCGTGTCCGAAGCCGATGCGAAATACCCGGATATAAGGCTGGAGAAAATCGCCGACGGCCAGATGGCGCTTGGAGTCGGCAGGGAGCATCCCCTGGTGTCGCGTGCTTCCGTAACCATGAAGGATTTGGAGCAGCTGCCCCTGGTCATCTATCCGGACAAACATCTTGAAGCGATCATTGCCGCATTGGGACCGGCGGCCACGGTGCTGTTCCGCACAAACAACCGCGATGCGCTCCTGCTGGCCGTGCGAAGGAATATGGCCGCCACCCTCGGGACGGATTACTCCTTCCGCGGCATCCAGGAAGAAGCCGGTTCGGATATCATCGCGGTGCCGCTGTCGATCCAGACGGACTCGGATCTAAGCCTATGGCTGGTCAGGCCGCGCGACCGCAAGCCGTCCCAAGCGGTCCGCCTGCTGGCGGGAAGGCTTCGCAGACTGCTGAAGAAGCGCATGCAGGAATAGGCGGCGCGACCGGCGTCAATCATGAAAATGAGGCTTTTTCCACTCCTTTGAATTATGCTATAATTGCTTTTATGCAAACGTTTGTACAAAGAAAATTCCGGTCTATATAAGAGGAGACAAGCACCATGCAAACCGCATCCATTCAATGGTGGAAAGAAGCCGTGGCCTATCAGATTTACCCGCGTTCCTTCATGGACAGCAACGGAGACGGAATTGGAGATCTGCAGGGCATCATCTCCAAGCTCGATTATCTCAAGGGGCTGGGCATCGGCATCATTTGGATCTGCCCCGTCTTCAAATCCCCGAATGACGACAACGGCTACGATATTTCCGACTATCAGGATATCATGGCCGAGTTCGGCACGATGGAGGATTTCGATCTCCTGCTGGAAGAAGTGCATGCCAGAGGGATGAAGCTTATTCTCGACCTGGTCATCAACCACACCTCCGACGAGCATCCATGGTTTATCGAGTCGCGCTCCGGCAAGGAGAATCCGAAGCGGGACTACTACATTTGGCGTGATCCTGCGGCAGACGGCAGCGAGCCGAACAACTGGGAGAGCATCTTCAGCGGCCCGGCATGGGAATTCGACGAGAAGAGCGGACAATATTTCATGCATATCTTCTCCCGCCGCCAGCCGGATCTGAACTGGGAAAATCCCGAGGTCCGCAAAGAGCTGTACGGAATGGTCAACTGGTGGCTGGACAAGGGCATCGACGGCTTCCGTGTGGACGCCATCTCGCATATCAAGAAGATTCCGGGACTTACGGATATGCCGAATCCCGAAAATCTGAAGTATGTCCCTTCCTTCGACGGGCACATGAATCGCGAGGGAATCCATGAGTTTCTGAAAGAGCTGAAGCAAGAGACGTTCGCGAAATACGATATCGTCACCGTCGGCGAAGCCAACGGCGTCAAGGTTCAGGATGCCGAGGTATGGGTGGGCGAGGACAACGGCGCTTTCAACATGATTTTTCAATTCGAGCATCTGGGCCTATGGAACAAAAGCGTTGCCGGAGGCATCGATCTGGCGCAGCTGAAGTCCACGCTTACCCGCTGGCAAAAAGGGCTGGAAGGAATGGGATGGAACGCTTTGTTCCTGGAAAACCACGACCAGCCGCGTTCCGTATCCACCTGGGGCGACGACAGCGTCTATTGGAAGGAATCGTCCAAGTCTCTGGCGACGATGTATTTCCTGATGCAGGGAACGCCGTTCATCTATCAGGGCCAGGAGATCGGCATGACGAATGTCCAGTTCCCTTCCATCGATGATTACAATGACGTAGCCATCAAGAACCTGTACCGGTTCGAAACGGAAAACGGCATGAGCCATGACGAAATCATGCGGATCATCTGGAAAACCGGACGCGACAACTCCCGCACGCCGATGCAGTGGAGCCGGGAAGAGAACGGCGGCTTCACGGAAGGAACGCCATGGCTCAAGGTCAATCCGAATTATTCGGAGATCAACGTCGAGCAGGCGATGGAGGATCCGGATTCCATCTACCATCATTACAAGCGCCTGATTCGGCTGCGTGCGGAAAATCTCGCCGCCGTATACGGGACTTACGACCTGATTCTGGCCGACCATCCGCAAATATACGCCTATACGAGAACCTATGGAGACGAGAAGCTGCTCGTTCTCTGCAATCTGTTCCCTGTCAAGGCGACCGCACAGCTTCCTGAGGAATATGCCTTCCGCCCTTCCGAGCTGCTGCTTGCCAATTACCTGACGGATGCCGATGAGAATATCGCCGAAATCGCGCTGAAACCTTACGAGTCCAGAGTGTACAAGCTGGTCGGCGTGCAGGGGAGCGCAGGCTTTGCAGCCGGAATGAAGCCTCCTGCTGCAGCGGATGGCCAATCGCCCATCACCGAAACGGTTTAGTTCCTAAACAGCCTTCGACAACGAAAGACCTTCATCGTCCCCGATTGAGTCGGAAGACGGCGAGGGTCTTTATTTGCGTTGAAACCATTCCATGGCCCAGCAGAATTTGTTGGCAAAATCGGATTAATGATATAAATAATCTTCGTTTCAATAATAATTTGAAATTTCATTCCATAAATGAGAGGGATAACTCTTCCTGTTAATATCCCGTTCCCTATTTATGGGAATTATATTTTTACAAACTGTAAAAGGATAGGTTACACCGGATTGCTGAACGTCATCTTCGTAGGTATACTAACCTTGCGTTCGTCACATATGCGTCAAGTAATATTACACGAAACGGGAGGGCAATGAATGAAATCAAAGGGGATTGGAAAAGGAAAAGGGCTTGCCGCGATTGTTCTGGTGATGGCATTGGCAGCCGGATGCGGCTCCGGAAACGGCAATTCGTCATCGAATCAAGAGAGCGGGGCCAAAAGCGGCGGACAGGTCATCAAGATCGCTTCGCAGTCTCCGCTGTCGGGCGGAAGCTCGATTCAGGGAGAGGCGATCAAGCTCGGAGCCCAGCTGTCGCTCGACGACCACAAGGACGAGTTCTCCAAGCTGGGCTTTACGCTTGAGCTGGTCCCGTATGACGACCAGAGCGATGCCAAAAAGGGTGTCGCCAACGCCGAGCAGATCGGCGCCGACCAGGCCGTCGTGGGCGTCATCGGCCATCTGAATTCCGGCGTTTCCATTCCCTCCTCTGTCGTCTATGAAAAATACAATCTGCCGATGATCTCGCCCGCCAGCACGGCGACGGAGTTCACCGACCGCAAGCTCAAGGTGGCCAACCGCGTCGTCGCGCGCGACGACTTCCAGGGCCCTGCCGGAGCCCAATACGCGGTGAAGACGCTGAATGCCAAAAACATCTTCGTCATTCAGGACAAGACGGCTTACGGCCAGGGACTGGCCGAAGCTTTCCGGGATGCGGCCAAGGAAGCGGGAGCATCCATCGTCGGGTATGAGGGCATAACGGTCGGTGAGAAGGATTTCAACGGCGTGCTGACGACCGTCCAGAGCAAGAAGCCGGATCTCATCTTCTTCGGAGGAATGTACGCCGAAGGCGCCCTGCTTGTGAAACAGGCGAAGGACAAAGGGATCACGGCCCCGCTCATGGGCGGCGACGCGCTGGATTCCTCCGGCATGGCGGACATCGCCGGACCGGATGTCGCCGGCACCTTGTACAGCTCCGTCGCAGGGGACATAACGAAGTCCAACAAAGAGTGGGCGGACAGCTACCAGGCGAAATTCAGCAAAGGACCGGAAGGCTACTCGGTTTATGCCTATGATTCGATGTCGGTCATGCTTGCCGCCGTCAAGAAGAGCATCGAGGACAACGGGGGCAAGTTGCCTGCCCGCGAGAAGATCCGGGATGCGGTGCGGGCGACGAAGGACTTTGAAGGCGTAGCGACCAAAGTGAGCTTCGACGACAAAGGCGACAATAAGTATGCCAAGGTGTTCATCTACAAATTCGAAGGAGCTTCCTATCCGGGCAGCATGATTTCGGAAGTCAGCCAGTAGCAGCCGGACAAGCCGTGCAGGCGTGCGCGATTCCCGCAAGGAACCGTTCCGCGCCTGCTTTTTGAATCGGAGAGGAGCCCATAAGATGAACGACATCCTGCATACGCTTCCCCAGGTGCTGATCGACGGCTTGGCGCTAGGAGCCATTTACGCGGTTGTAGCGCTGGGCTACACGATGGTATATGGAATTCTTGAGCTGATCAATTTTGCGCACGGAGAAATTTTCATGACGGGCGCTTTCGTCGGCACGGCTGTGCTGCTCGCTGCCCAAGGAACGGGACTCGCCGCCAGCCTGCCGCCGTGGCTCTTCTATCTGCTCATCATGCTGATCGCGATGATGTTCACCGGCGCGCTCGGGGTGGGCATCGAGCGGGTGGCTTACCGCCCGCTGCGCAAGGCTCCGAAGCTGATCTCGCTCATTGCCGCTTTCGGCGTCTCCTTCGTTCTCCAGGACGTCGTCCGCTTCATCGCAGAGCTGCGGACAGGCAATTATATCGTGAGCAGCAGCTCCCTTTACGGGGAGCGGATGAGCCTGCCCGCCTCCTCCATCAGCAGCCTATTCGGCGATGCGACCGTCAAAACCAACACCCTCATTATTCTCGGCGCGGCCCTGCTGCTCATGGTCGCCCTGGACCGGTTCGTCAACCGGAGCAAATGGGGAGTTGCGATGAGAGCCGTTGCCCAAGACCGCGAGACGGCATCCCTCATGTCGATCAATGTGAACAAGGTCATCGTCCTGACGTTCTTCATCGGCTCTGCGCTCGGCGGAGCTACCGGCGTGCTGTTCGCCCAGCAGTACGGAACAATCGATCCCTATATCGGCTTCATTCTCGGCATGAAAGCGTTCACGGCAGCCGTTCTGGGAGGTATCGGCAACATCCGCGGCGCGATGTTCGGCGGCTTCGTCATCGGCATTCTGGAGATGTTCGCCTCCTCGAACCTCGGGACGCTGACCGGCGGCAGCTTCGGAGCCGAATACAAGGACGTCTTCGCCTTCTCCATTCTCATCATCGTCCTGATCTTCAAACCCGAGGGCTTGTTCGGCAGAGCCGTCAAAGAGAAAGTGTAGGTGGCGGATATGGAAATCAATTCAACCCGCGAGAGGCTTGCCGGCAGCAAGTCCCTGCAGGCCGGGCTTCTGGCCGCTTTTGTCGTCGTGACATCCGGTGCCGTCTATCTGATGGACAAGTCCGTCCTCGCCTTCCTGCTGCTGCTCGGCTCGCTGCTGCTGCTGTATTACACCGGCTTTTCAAACGGCATCAAGTGGGCGTCTGCCGGCATCCTGCTGCTGCTGGTCATTCCCTTCGCGGCCTCCGGGGGATCGTCGCACGAGGCTTATATGGAAGTCGCGGCTCAATGCGGCATTTATGTCGCCATGGCGCTCGGCCTCAACATCGTCGTCGGCTTTGCCGGCCTTCTGGATATGGGCTTCGTCGCCTTTTTCGCGGTCGGAGCGTACACGTACGGCATCTTCGCCACAGCGCAGGCGAACAATTTCATTCCCGGCAGCCTGTTCCCGCTCCCGGGCGGCAGCTTCTGGATCTTCATCCTGCTGGGCGGCTTCATGGCCGGCATCTTCGGCATTCTGCTCGGTCTGCCCGTGCTTCGCGTCAAAGGCGACTATCTGGCCATCGTCACGCTTGGATTCGGGGAAATCATCCGGATCATCTTCAACAATATGGAGAAGCCGATCAATATCACCAACGGCGCCATGGGCCTCTCCTCCATCCAGCCGCCGGATTTGTTCGGCTTCAAGTTCACGTTTCCCCATCAATTTTACTTTATCGTGATCGGGATTCTTGCCGTTGTCATCTTCGCGGTGCGCAGGTTGGAGCATTCCCGGCTCGGTCGATCGTGGAAGGCGGTCCGCGAGAACGAGATCGCCGCGCAGTCGATGGGCATCCCTTTGATTCGGACCAAGCTGACCGCCTTCGCGATCGGAGCGTCCTTCTCCGGCATGATGGGCGTCGTATTCGCAGCCAAGCAGACCTTCATCGATCCGACGAGCTTCACGCTCGTGGAATCCACGACCATTCTCGTCATGGTCGTGCTGGGCGGAATGGGCAGCGTGCCGGGGGTGATATTGGGAGCGAGCCTCGTTACGATCCTGAATCTGCAGGTGCTGACCGAACTGACGAGCGCGCTGAACGCCCTATCCAACAACGGCTACATCGGGATCCCTACGGCGTTGTCTCCTTCCAAAATGCAGCGGCTGATTTTCGGGCTGATCCTGATCCTGTTCGCGATATTCCGGCCGAACGGCCTGATCCGGGCGCGCAACCGCAAAGTCAGTCTGGAATCCGTCGCGGGAAGCGGCGTCTATCCGGCGCCTGCCGGCAGGGCGGCCATCCGCAAATGAAGAGTTCGATAGGGGAGGTGCCTCATGGCGATACTGACGGTTGCAAGTCTCAAAAAGCGCTTCGGCGGCCTCGTTGCCGTCAATGGAGTTGATTACAGCTTCCCCAGTGGAGAAATATCTGCGGTCATCGGTCCAAACGGGGCAGGGAAAACGACCTTTTTCAATCTGATCACCGGCATCTATGTTCCGGACGGGGGCCGCATCGAGCTGGACGGGAAATCCTTGGTACGGGTCAAGCCGCATGTGATCGCAAAGCTCGGCATCGCGCGGACGTTCCAGAACATCCGTCTGTTCGGAAGCATGAGCGTCCTGGAAAACGTCATGGTCGGCATGCATATCCATCTCAAGTCGGGGACGCCCGGCACTATTCTTGGATGGGGCAAAGTGCGCCACGAGGAGCAGGAAGCGAGGCGGAAGGCTTACCGGCTGCTCCAGTATGTAGGCCTTGAAAGGCACTTCAACGAGGAGGCGTCCAGCTTGCCCTACGGCGCGCAAAGGAAGCTGGAGGTCGCCCGGGCTCTTGCCGTCCAGCCGAAGGTGCTGCTGCTGGACGAGCCGGCGGCGGGGATGAATCCGCGCGAGACGGCCGAGCTGACTGCGCTGATCCGCAGGATGCAGCGGGAGCTCGAGCTGACGATCATCCTGATCGAGCACGACATGAAGCTGGTCATGCAGCTGGCCGAGCATATCCTCGTGCTCGATCATGGGGAGAAGATCGCGGAAGGAGGCCCGGCCGCCATCCGCAACAATCCGAAGGTCATTGAAGCCTATTTGGGCAAAAACGCCGTGGAAGAGGGGGTGATGGCATGAGCTTGCTGGAGCTGAACCGGGTGCAGGCTTATTACGGAGGAATCGAAGCGCTGAAGGGAATATCGCTGACCGTCGGCGAAGGCGAGATCGTCACCTTGATCGGATCCAACGGAGCCGGCAAGTCCACCACGCTCAAGTCGATATGCGGACAGGTCAAAACCTCGGGAGAAATCCGCTTCAAAGGGGAGGCGATCTCCTCCTGGCTGCCCCATCAGATCGCGGCCTCCGGCATCGCCCACGTCCCGGAAGGCAGAAGGATTTTTCCAAAGCTTACGGTCAAGGAGAATCTGGAGATGGGGGCTTTTTCCGTCAAGGACAAAGCTCTCGTCAAGGAAAGGATCGAGCAGGCGTTCGCTTATTTCCCCAGGCTCAAGGAAAGATACCGGCAGGCGGGCGGCACGATGAGCGGAGGGGAGCAGCAGATGCTGGCGATCGCCCGCGGACTGATGATGAAGCCGGATATCCTGCTGCTCGACGAGCCGTCGATGGGGCTGGCGCCTGTGCTTGTCGATCAGATTTTCGAAATCATCCAGGAGCTCAACGCGTCCGGCATGACGATTTTGCTCGTGGAGCAGAACGCCTACCACGCGCTGCAAATCGCGGATCGGGGCTATGTCATCCAGACCGGGGAAATTACGATGCAGGGCAAGGCGTCCTCGCTCATCGCCGATGAGCAGGTCAAAGAAAGCTACTTGGCCTGAGGCTTGATTTTTGGCTTGCAGAACAAACGGTTTTTCGTGTAGAATACGCCCAAACTGGTATCTTTAAGGATAGCGCAAAAAGGGCGTGCCATTATGACCTATCAAGTCCACATCATGTTCAAGCCGCTGCATGAAGCGATGAGCAGTCTGCACGCTTATATATGCCGCAAGTCCCATAAAAAGCTCGATCTTCCGTCCTCATGGGCGGCGGAGGTCAGAGATCGGCTCACGCCGGATTTTGCCGCGCTGCTGGACGAGCTGGCGATCGACGCCAACTGGAAGTTCACCTTTTTGCTGATCCACCTGTGTCCCGCGGATGACGCCGCGGGCTTCGTCGCTTGGCTCCGCGGGCTGAGCGCAGGAGACATGTACGAAATGATGGCGCCCTACAGCAGCCAGTTCCCGGAGGATATGGCGGCGTTCAGGGAGCTGACGGCTTCCGTCTTCTCCCGCTGGCAGGAGCAATATTTCCACTCGGCCGATCCGGCGGTCCTGGAAAGGCTGAGGCAAGTAGAGAAGGAGCGGAACGCGGTCCTGCCCCGGTCGGAGGAGAAGGCTTTCGTCGATGAGACGACCAACGGTCTCGTGTTCGAGACGGTGCCGGGACTGGAGGATCTGGTGCTTATCCCCCAGATGCATTTCCAGCCGGTCAATATCATCAGCCATTTCCGCCGGCTTACGATCTGCTACTATTCCGCCAGAATCGATATGAGCGAGGAGGACTTCCTCTCCGCCCATGATTTCCGCGTCATCCGAACCCTCGGCGAGAAGAGCCGGCTCAAAATTCTCCGTTACCTGCATGGAGGACCGCGCAGCTTCATCGAGATCGTCAGACATCTGCAGCTGTCCAAGGGGATTACGCATGACCATGTCGGCAAGCTGCGGAGCGCCGGGCTCATCCACGCCCATTTCGAAGGGGAGACGCTGACCGTGTACAGCCTGCGGCAAGGGACTCTGGAGAGGATGCAGGCGGCTTTGAAAGCCTATATCGAAGGCTGAGCCGAACCCAACCATTTTAGATTCGATGTCACGATCGACTGGAATGGTTCTTTTTGTGGCCTCGTAGATTCTTTGTAAGGAGAAAATATTTAAAGTTCTCTCTTTACAGAACCGAACAAGGCTCCTATAATGGGGATAATTCAGTAATTCATACTTAATCAATCGGAATTATACACTACTATTCGATTGAGCGGGAGGGTCTTATGAAAAAAAGAACGACAGTCTCTGCATCCATTTCCATCTTGCTGGCAGGAACGCTGCTGCTGTCCGCATGCTCGGACAACAGCGGCAACGGAAACAGCGCCGCCAATTCGGGCGGAGCAACGGGATCCACGAACACAGCCGTGAACGCAGGCGCGGACAATGCAGGCGGCGCCTCGACGGACGGAGCTGCGGGAGCGATCCAGGCAGCCGACCTATCCAAGCTTCCGGCGGCAGCCAAGCAGCGCACCGACACGATCATCGTCGGCCTGACGGATCCGAGCGGCGCCTTTACGCCTTACTTCCAGCAAAGCGGTTATGACGGCAACGTATCCTCCCTTCTGTACACCCCGCTCGTTCTCGTGAACGACAAGGCGGAGCCGATCCCGGGTCTGGCCGAGAAATGGGAAGCCTCCGAGGATGGACGGACGTATACGTTCCATCTGCGCCAGGGACTGAAGTTCAGCGACGGCTCGCCGCTTACGGCCGAGGATGTCGCCTTCACCTGGACGATTCTGAACGACAAGTCCTATGACGGCGACTCGCAGGTGAACACTCTCGGCATCAAAGGCTCCGACGCTTATAAAGAAGGCAAGGCCGCTTCCATCGAAGGCATCAAGATCGCGGATCCGCAGACGATCAGCGTGACGCTGGAGAAGGCCAATGCAGCCGCGCTGACGACGCTCGGCGGCGATGTGCTGTCCAAGGCGTACTACGGCAAAGACTACAAACAAGGCGACACGGGATACATGAAGTCGCTGAGCACCACTCCGGTCGGCACCGGGCCTTATAAGCTGGTCAAGTTCACGCCTGGGCAGGAAGTGCGCTTCGCAGCCAACGAGAACTATTATGGCGACAAGCCGAAAACGCCGAATTTCATCTACAAAACATCCGAAGGCGACACTTGGCAGTACCTGGAGACCGGAGAGGTCGACTACGCCTCCTTCAGCGCCACCCAGGAAAACATCGACAAGCTGAAGTCTCTCGGATTCGTGAATATCGTTCCGTATACGCCGAGCACATACGGTTACCTGCAGGTGAACCTGGAGCATGAAGCGCTCAAGGACAAAAAGGTGCGCCAGGCGCTGACCTACGGCCTCGACCGTCAAAGCATCTACGTGGATGCGGCGCAGGGAGCGGGCAGCATCGCCAACATTCCTTCGTCCCCGATCTCGTGGGCGTACACGGAAGAAGGCATCAACCCGTACAAGTACGACCTGGACAAAGCGAAGTCGCTGCTGGACGAAGCCGGCTGGAAAGAAGGCGCTGGCGGCATCCGCGAGAAGGACGGCAAGAAGCTGACGATCCACTATCTCGGCTCCAAGAGCAAGAACACGGATATCTTCATCGCCGTAGCCAAAGAGAACTATCAGGCGCTGGGCGTGGAATTCCAGCCGGAAATCTTTGCCGACTTCAACTCTCTCGTCTCCAAGGTGGAAGGCGGGGATTACGATCTCGTCTCCTTCTCGACTCCGATGCTTACGGATCCTTCGGACGGCCTGATGCAGTTCGTGGATGGAGAGGTCAAAGGCTACAGCAACCCGAAATTCATCGAGCTGTACAAAAAAGGTCTGGAGACGACCGACATCGAGCAGCGCAAAGCGATCTACAAGGAAATCTACCAGCTGCTGAACGACGAGCTTCCGGTCATCTTCACAAGCTACAAGAAGAGCGTGTACGCGTACAACGCCAGGATCGAGAATCTGGCTGTGAGCCCGTTCTACGGCCTGGCGGCGAGCCTGCCGCAATGGTCGCTCAAGGACGTCCAGTAATCGTTTCGCTGCGATAAAAGAATCCATCCCCTGCCGGGCTGAGCGCGGCAGGGGATGACCTGTTAAGGAGCCGATATGAGCACATATTTGATCCGCCGCCTGAGCTATATGATTCTGATCCTGCTGGCAGCCTCCTTCCTGATCTTCTCGCTGTATGCCTTGACGCCGGGCGACTTCATCAGCGGGAACATCAAGCTGACGCCGGAGCGGAAGGCAGAGCTGCGCGAGATTTACGGCCTCAGCAAGCCGCTGATGGAACGGTACCTCACCTGGATGGGCAACGCCCTGCACGGCGACTTCGGCTACTCGCTCGCGCAGCAGAAGCCGGTGCTGACGATTTTCAACGAGTACATCTGGAATTCATTCCTGCTCGCCGTCGTGTCTACCTTCCTCACCTGGTTCATCGCCGTCGTCATTGGCGTCATCGCGGCGTACAAGCAGTATTCCTGGTTCGACACGATCGTCATGCTGGTCATATTCGGAGCGATGTCGATTCCTTCTTTCTTCATCGGCCTGTTCCTGATCAAGATTTTCGCGGTCGATTTCCACTGGCTTCCGCCGGGAGGCATGACGACGACAGGCAGCAATGCGACCGGCTGGGCTTATGCTCTTGAAGTCATCCGCCATATGACGCTGCCGGTCGCCGTCATGACGCTGCTCGGCCTCGGCTCTCTGACGAGATACTTCCGCAGCAATATGATCGATGTCCTCAAGCAGGACTATATCCGCACGGCGCGGGCCAAAGGGCTGACCGAGCGCAAGGTGCTGTTCACCCACGCGCTGCGCAACGCCCTGCTGCCGGCGATTACGCTCGTCGGCTTTGAGCTGCCGGCTCTGTTCGGAGGCTCGCTTATCATCGAGAGCATCTTCAACTGGCCGGGCATCGGCCAGCTGTACATGAAGTCGTTCGGCTTGCGCGATTATCCGCTGCTCATGGGCTTCACAATGTTCCTGGCCGTTCTGACCGTCATCGGCACGCTGCTGTCCGACATTCTGTACCGCGTGGCGGATCCGCGCGTCAAACTCTAGGAAGGAGGCTGTCATTCATGTCACTAGCAAAAGGCGAGCTCGCCGGACCGGGCAAGGCCGGCGCGAAAGCGAAAGCGGCGGCGAAGTCCTCGCTCTGGAGCGATTCTCTCCGCAGGCTGCTGAAGAACAAGCTGGCCGTATTCGGCTTTGCCGTCGTCGTCTTCATGTTTGCGGTCTGCTTCCTCGGCCCCATGTTCTCTCCGTACGCGGACAACAAGATCAATATGGCGCTGATGAACAAAGCCCCAAGCGCCAAGCACTGGCTGGGCAACGATGCGCTCGGCAGGGATGTGCTGACCCGCGTGCTCCAGGCGGGCCGCATCTCGCTCACGGTAGGACTGGCATCCATGGTGCTGTCCGTCTTGCTGGGCGGCCTGCTCGGCATCATCGCCGGCTATTACCGCGGCGTAGCCGATCAGATCATCATGCGAGTGGCGGATCTGCTGCTGACCATTCCCAGCCTTCCCCTGCTCTTCATCGCAGGCGCGCTCCTCTCGGAATGGAAGGTTCCTCCCGACTACCGGATGTACATCGTCATGATCATGCTGGCGATCGTCGGCTGGCCGGGACTGGCCCGCATGGTCCGGGGCCAGATTCTCAGCCTCCGGGAACGCGAGTTCATGCAGGCGACGACGGTGCTCGGCCTGCGCAGCCGCCGCAAGCTGTTCAACCATCTGTTTCCCAATCTGGTGCCGCTGCTGATCGTCATCGCCACGCTGAATATCGGCGGCGCGATTCTCAGCGAGTCCGTACTCAGCTTCTTCGGCCTCGGCGTCACGCCGCCGACTCCGACCTGGGGCAACATGATCGACGCGGCCAACAACATGATCGATTTCGAGAAGCGTCCTTGGCTGTGGATTCCGCCGGGTCTCTCCATCTTCGTGACGGTAGTCGCCATCAATATTTTCGGCGACGGTCTGAGGGACGTTCTGGACCCGAAAAAGGGAAGGTAGGTGCGGGTCGTGAAAGACTTGCTGCATATTGAGCAACTGAAAACGCATTTCAGCACGGAAGCCGGCACGGTGCGGGCCGTCGACGGAGTGAGCCTGCATGTGCGGGCCGGCGAAACGGTGTGCATCGTCGGGGAATCCGGCTGCGGCAAAAGCATTACGGCGATGTCGGTCATGGGGCTGGTGGAAGGCCCGTCCGGCAAAGTCGTCGGAGGCGCCATCGAGTTCGACGGCCGCGATCTGCTTGCCATGAAGGCGAACGAGCTGCGGACCGTGCGCGGCAACGACATTGCCATGATCTTTCAGGAGCCGATGTCGTCGCTGAATCCGGTGCTCAAGATCGGCGAGCAGATTGTCGAGCCGCTGATGGAGCATCGCAAGCTGAGCCGGAAGGAGGCGCGGGCGCGGGCGATCGACCTGATTACTCTCGTCGGAATCTCGCGGCCGGAGCAGATCATGGACTCGTATCCGCATGAGCTGAGCGGCGGCATGCTGCAGCGCGTCATGATCGCGATCGCGGTGTCCTGCAATCCGAAGCTGCTCATCGCCGACGAGCCGACGACCGCTCTCGACGTCACGATCCAGGCTCAGATTCTGGACCTGCTGCGCAGCCTCAAGGATGAAGGCGGGATGTCGATCCTGCTCATCACGCATGATCTCGGCGTCGTCGCGGAGATGGCCGACTACGTCGTGGTCATGTATTCCGGCAAGGTCGTCGAGGAAGGCGAAGTCGTGGAGCTGTTCAACAATCCGAAGCATCCGTATACGCAAGGGCTGCTGAAGTCCAAGCCGATCATCAACCAGCGCAAGGACACGCTGTATTCCATTCCCGGACAAGTGCCGAATCCGCTTGAGCTGACGGAATCCTGCTACTTCCACGATCGCTGTCAGCATTGCATGGAGATCTGCCGGACCCGGGAGCCGAAGCTGAAGGATGTCGGGCAAGGCCAGAAAACGGCTTGCTGGCTGTATGAAGAGGAGGCGCTGGCCCATGTCTGAGGCTTTGCTGGAAGTGCGGCATCTGAAGAAATACTTTCCGATCAAGGCCGGGGTGCTGAACCGCACCGTCGGACATGTCAAAGCGGTAGACGACATCAGCCTGACGATTCGTCCGGGCGAAACGTTCGGGCTTGTCGGCGAGTCCGGCAGCGGCAAGAGCACCGTCGGCAAAACGATCGTGCGGCTGACGGAAAAAACGGAAGGCGAAGTCCGCTTCAAAGGAAAGGATCTGTATCATCTTCCTTCCGAAGAACTGCGCAAGCTGCGTCCCGAGCTGCAGCTGATCTTCCAGGATCCTTACAGCTCTCTCAATCCCCGCGTGCGGATCGGCGATGCCATCGGCGAGGCGCTCCTGGACCACGGGCTGGTACCGAAGGAAGAGATCCGGGAGCGGGTGCAGGAGGTTCTGGCTTCCTGCGGGCTGTCGGCTTACCATATCGACCGTCTGCCCCATGAATTCAGCGGCGGACAGCGCCAGCGGATCGGCATCGCCCGCGCGCTTGCGCTGAATCCGGATCTGATCATCGCGGACGAGCCGGTGTCGGCGCTCGACGTTTCCATCCAGGCGCAGATCATCAACCTGTTCCGCAATCTGCAGGAGACCCGGAATCTTTCCTATCTGTTCATCTCTCACGATCTCAGCGTGGTGGAGCATCTGTGCAACCGGATCGGGGTCATGTACCTCGGGTCCATGATGGAGACGGGCACGCGGGACGAGCTGTTCCTCACGCCGCTCCATCCGTATACGAAGGCGCTGCTGTCGGCGGTGCCGGTGCCGATTCCGAAGCTGAAGCGGGAGCGGATCGTGCTGCGGGGGGATATCCCGAATCCCGCCAACCCGCCATCCGGCTGCAAGTTCCATACGCGCTGCCCGCTGGCCGTGGAGCGCTGTAGGCTGGAGGTTCCAGAGTTCCGCCATATGGGCGGAGAGCATTATGTGGCCTGTCATTTGGCTTGACGGCTTGCTTGAAATCCAGAATCGCCTTTCCCCTCGAGACGAGGCCGGGAAGGCGATTTTTTGTACGAGCGCACAATGCCGTGCACAGCGGACCGAAAGCAAAAGGAGATTGCCTCAAGGGAGGACTACAGGCGTTATAGTCGAATGTTGAAAGCATGGATTGGTTTTTCGAGTCGATCAGAAGGGAGCATCAAGCGGGAATGGGATATATCGAGAAGGCAACGAAGGAGCTCTACGGTTATTTGCCCGGGCTGACTAAAAAGGAGGATTTTGAGGCCTTTTGGGAGCTTACTTTGAATCAGGCCAAGAAGGTGCCTCTGCAGCCTCAGCGGACGGAGATCGACTATCCGAGCCGGCATGTCGGCGTCTACGATATCGCTTATAACGGAATGGACGAGACCTCCATCCGGGGATGGCTGATCGTTCCGCATTTTTTGAAGAAGGAAAGCTATCCCTGCCTCATCCATTATCATGGCTTCTCGGGAAGCAGAGGCGAGCCGTCGGATCATATGCATTGGGCGATGATGGGCCTTGCCGTGCTCTCCGTCGACTGCCGCGACCAGGGCGGACCGACCGGGAACAGCGCTTCCTACACGCATGGCTTTGTCGGGAACGTCGCCGTCAAAGGCGTTCATGACAAGATGGAGTACTATTATCGGTATGCCTATATGGACTGTCTCAAGGCGATCGACTTCGCCTGCGCCCAGGCGGAGATCGATCCGACCCGCATCGTCATCGAAGGCGTCAGCCAGGGCGGGGCGCTCGGGATGGCAGTGTCGGCTCTGGACGACCGTCCCGCCGCCGTCCTGGTCGACGTGCCGAGCAACAGCAATCTCGAGGCCCGCGTCGAGGGCTGCCACGGCGCTTTCGGCGGCGTCACGGAATATTTGAAGCGGCATCCGGAGCAGACGGATCTCGTTTTGGACAATCTGAGCTACTTCGACACGATGAACATGGCCGACCGCATCCATTGTCCGGTGCTCGCTTCGGTCGCCCTCAAGGATGAGGTCTGTCCGCCGCAGATGTATTTCGCGACCTATAACCGGATCCGGACGGAGAAGGAGATGAACATTTATCCGTTCAATGGCCACGAGGGCGGCGGGTCGAGGCAGACCGAGGCCAAGCTGGCCTATTTGCAGCGGAAGTTTCCGGGTTGGTTTGCGTAGCGGGATGGATTCGCGAAGCAATAGCTTCAGGCAAGATCGGGTTTCAATTGTCTCCGCTTAAGCAGAGACATGGCTTGCAGGGGAACGAAATGGAAAAAGGAGATGGCATGTCATGAGCGACAATCGCCAAATGATCGAATTATGGCCTTCCGGCGCACCTCTGGCAGCGGGCGACGGAGAGGAGGACCGTCCGGCGCTGGAGGCTTACCTGGTTGAAGGCGCCGTAAGCGCCGTCGTCGTATGCCCTGGCGGCGGTTATGGGATGCGGGCCGAGCATGAAGGAGAACCGGTCGCGCTGTGGTTGAACGGCCTCGGAATTTCTGCTTTTGTGTTGCGTTATAGAGTCGCGCCTTATACGTATCCGTCCCCGCAGGACGATGTGCAGCGCGCCATACGCCATGTTCGCTATCATGCGCTGGAATGGGGCCTCGATCCGGATCGAATCGGCGTGCTCGGCTTCTCTGCAGGCGGGCATCTCGCCGCGACTGCGGCGACGCTGTACGATGACGGCCGGCCGGATGCCCAGGATCCGGAGGACCGGATATCGAGCCGGCCGAACGCGGCCATCCTCTGCTACCCGGTCATCTCGATGGACCTCGCCTATACCCATGAAGGGTCCCGCATCAATCTGCTCGGCCTTGATCCCGATCCGGCGCTGGTGGAACGGCTGAGTCCGAATCTTCACGTAAACGCAGACACTCCGCCCGTGTTTCTCTGGCATACATCGGACGACGGCGCCGTCCCGGTAGAGAACAGCCTGATGCTTGCAGCCGCTCTCAGCCGCGCCGGCGTACCGTTCGACCTGCATGTCTATGAGAAGGGAAGGCACGGCATGGGCCTCGCGGATGAGGATCCCCATGTCGCGAACTGGCACGCCGTCTGCGGGCTTTGGCTCCAGCGGCAAGGGTTTGGACGTGTGGAGGATGGTTTGTAGCTTCGGTTTGTATTGAGTACATATACAGCCATATCATAAAGGATCAACCGGAAAGAGGGACAGAAACGAACGGAAATGAAAATGCCGGCTTTTGGATTCGGCTGGGCGCGAGCCTTCTTGACTCTCTTATTGTTGCACTGCCGATTTCCCTTCTCTTCATGCTTTTCACCGGAAGGGATTTTGGGGATGATTTTATTTCGAATTTATTGATGTTTCTGTATTCCTTGCTTGTGCCTGTCTTTTGGTACGGGTACACCGTTGGGAAACGGATATGCGGCATAC
Organism: Paenibacillus humicus NBRC 102415; assembly: GCF_004000905.1. Classification (GTDB taxonomy): domain Bacteria; phylum Bacillota; class Bacilli; order Paenibacillales; family Paenibacillaceae; genus Paenibacillus_O; species Paenibacillus_O humicus. The sequence goes on along the minus strand of NZ_BIMD01000044.1, from coordinate 8,370 downwards.
GAATCGTGAAGGTCAGCGACGGACAGCCGCCAGGTGTCGGCACCATGCTGCTGCGTACGTTGGTAGCGGGCCTTGTCTACGCCATCACACTTGGCGTTGGAGCCATTGCGAGCGCAATTAGGGTCGGCGTTCGAGAGGACAAGCGCTCTATTCATGATTTTATCGCCGGTACCGGGGTCATAAAGGAATAAAGCCCGCGAACAAGACAAACAACCCGCGGCTAAGCGAACGTCAGCGTTCCCTTGGCCGCGGGTTGTTTGGAGTTGGTATGATGGGAATGTTCTATTGTTCCTCGTCTATGTTCAAATGAAGCCTGCGCGTATTCTTCAGACCGATAAGACCGGTCGGATCCTGCTCCGTCTTGAATCGGGCAAAGGCTTCCGCTGCCTCCGAAGTGCGGATGCGAAGCGGCTTGTCCGCCGCCTGCACGAGACTCCAGACGACTTCGGCCACGGATTCGGAGGTTTGCGGCACCGAGGTGCGGGCAGCGAAATTGTCCATATACCGGGTGAGGATCGGCTTGTACTCGTCTTCCAGAATCCCGCCGGTCTGCTGCAGATGATTCATGACCGTACCGGTGAATTCGGTCGCGATCGCACCCGGCTCCAGCAGCGTGATATCGATGTTGAAGGCAGGCTTGTAATAGGTAGCGAGACTTTCCATCAGTCCCTCCACCGCGAACTTGCTTGCGCAGTAAATTTCATTGAAAGGCTGCCCGACGAGTCCGCCGACGCTTGAAGTCGTCATGATATATCCTTGCCCGGAACGCCGAAGCAGCGGAAGAGCGGCCCGGATCGTATTCATCACCCCATACACATTGGTATCGAATACACGCTCGATATCGGCCATCTCCGCTTGTCCGAGCGCTCGCAAGCAGCCGAATCCGGCGTTGCAGAACAGCAGATCGAGCCGGCCCTGCTCTTCTTCAATCGTCCGAAAGGCGCGCTCCAGAGAAGCGGGATCGGTAACCTCCATTTCCAGAAAAGTAAGATTGGCCGTTCCGGCATGACGCATGGAATCACGCTCCAGATTACGCGTGCCGGCATAAACCCGGACGCCTTCCGAGGCAAGCTTCAGAGCCGATGCGAGGCCGATTCCGGACGAGGCTCCGGTAATGGCTGCTGCTTTTGACATTGGGCATTCCTCCTGCGATTTCGTTGCGATCCATTCTTTCATAACTAAACCATATAGCGGGACCATGCCAGGGTCAAGCTGACGCGAACATGAAGTTCAAGCCGAACAGGCCCGCATCATGCGGACCTGAAGGCGAGGAGAAGTCTGTGCCGGACGTTTTTTGTCGATCCATGGCTGGAAAGGCGATGCTCCTGACTATTTCCAGCCCGGCATTTCATCGAGCGTCAACACGTTGGCGGCAGCGTAAATGCCCGGGAGCGCGCTTCGATTGTCCTCGATGAAGTCCGGCCAAAGCATCGCGTAAATCCATTTGTTCTGGCTGGCGAGCAGCGAGGAGGAAGGCATGAACTGGCATTCGCCGATCGCAATCGGCTTCCCGCCCGACACTCGTTGCATCGTATTGTAATTCGTCGTGGTGTATCCCGTGTTATAGACGTCCAGCGAAGCGATATCGAAGTAGGAAGCACCCGGATTGTAGGCGTCGATTTCCGTACTGAGATTGGAGAAGTCCTGGATGTTCCAGACCCAAATGATGTTCTCCAGTCCTTTTGCATTCGTCAAATAATCATGCGTGATCTGGTACAGCTTGGCGGTTCCGTTCGACCCTTTGTGGCAGGACCACCAGAAGACGCATTGGTTCATCTCGTGGAAGGGGCGGAACAGGACGACGACATTGTTGTTCTCCAGGTCCTGCAAATACGTCGACAGCGTGTCGAGGCGGCCGATCCAAGCGTTGTACAGGCTCGTTCCCGGCGTCGTGAGCTGGGTGAATTGGGCATCGGTCAGCTTGGCCGGATTGGCTCCGCCGATATCGTCCCAGCTGCAGTATTCATCCCGGTTCGGAGCGCAGGCATGATACATCAGCGTGACGAGCGCGCCTTTGTTGAACTGGTTTTTGGCTTCGTTGATCATCGTCTGGCGCTTGTCGACAGCTCCGCTGCCGAAGCCGAAGTCGCCGCCCCACAAGGAGGGCGTGCGTCCGGCGATGGAGGCGACAGTGTTGCTGTCGCTTGTCGGCGTACCGGCGTTTTTGTTCTCGATGCCGACGATCGTATGGTTGCCGGAAATTCCGTTCAGGTAATCCAGAACGCGCTGCTTGACGGCCGCGACGCCGGTGCCGCTTCCGCCCCCGGCGCTGTTGTAGACCTCGAATTCATAGAGAGAGAAGCCGTAGCTCGTAGCGCGCTGGATCAGATATACCTTGACATAGCGTGCTGACGCGGGAGAGAAGGTGATCGTTGTGGTGCCGCCGGTGCCGCTGTAATTGGAATAAACGGTCGTCCAGGTGCTGTTGTCGGTCGAGGTCTGCACCTGGAACTGCTTGGCGTAGGCCGCTTCCCATTTCAGCACGACCTTGGCGATGCTTTGCGGGGACCCGAGATCGACATAGATGAACTGCTGGTCGGCATAGGATGAGCTCCAGCGAGTGGAACCATTGCCGTCGACCGCATTAGATGCCGGAGTCGTGGAATCCTCGGTGGAGGAGACGGTGACAGGCTTGCCGAGAGCCAGATTTCCGGTAGAAGAGCTGCCGCCATCGTCGCCGTAAATTTCGAATTCGTAAAGGGAGTAGCCGTAGGCGGTCGCGCGCGTGAAGGCGTACATTTTCACATAGCGGGCGCTGGCGGTGAAGGTGATCGTGTTGGTGCCGCCTGTGCCGCTGTAATTGGAATAGACGGTTGTCCAGGTCGAATTGTCGTTCGACGTTTGAATCTGGAAGCCTTTGGCATAAGCGGCCTCCCAGCGCAGCACAACGCTGGAGATGGAGCGGGCTGCGCCCAGATCGACGATGATATACTGCTGATCGCTCGTATTGGACGACCAGCGGGTGGATGTATTGCCGTCGACGGCGTTGGAGCCGCCATATTCGGAGCTTTGGACCGAGGAGACCGTTACCGGCTTGCCTAGCGCCAGGTTGACCGTTGCGGCCTCGGCGGAAGGGGAGTGGACGGCTCCGAGCGCAATCGAGACCAGAATCAGCGCAATAGCGCACAGCCAGGCGGGGCGGGAAATGGACACGTTACAAAACCTCCTGAAGGTTGATGGGCCAAGCCTTACCTTGGTGCCGACTCATGCTGCTTGGAGCAAAATCGGCAGCAGCTGCTTTCCATAGGAAGCCGGCGACTGCGCCTCAAGGCGATTCGATAAGCGACGGTCACCTCCTTCAGAATAAATGAATGCGTTTCCATAATTCAACAATAGTATAGGATTCGAATAAAACTTTTGCAACAATTTAATTTTGTTTAATTTAAAAGAATTTAAAGCCGCCTATATTCGAGTAAATGAGTGCTGGCACCCATACTCCTTCCATTGTGCCGGTTAGGCATTGGATGACGGCGCGGCTTGCACGCTCCGGTGAGCGCCGGCAGTGGCGAGTAGGCCGTTCAATCGTCATTCCAGGTTCAGTTGACTTCGACAACTGTTACCGATAGAATAACAGTAAGCTTGCAGAGGGGAGAGGATATCATGAACAGTGAATTCACGATTGCCGTGCATAGCCTCGTCTATTTGGCATACCGCCCTGATCGGATGGCGACGAGCGAAGCGATTGCGAACAACGTGAATACGCATCCCTCTCGAGTCCGCAAAGTGATGAGCTGCTTGAAAAAGCGGAATTACGTTGTGACCAAGGAAGGGCTGGGCGGGGGCTATATTCTTCATTGCAGCCCGGAGAGCGTGACGCTGGCCGAGATTTACCGAGCGACCTCCATCGGAACGATGAAGCCTTCGTGGTGCTCCGGTACCGAAGAGGGAGATTGTCTTGTCGCCTGCAATATGGCGAACGTCATGGATGTCATCTTCATGGAAACCGAGGAGAAGCTGCTTCAGCATCTGGAAAGCATGACGATCCGCGACGTGCTGGAGCGCATCAAGTCCGCCCGGACCGCAGCGCTCGGATAGGCTGCCGAGCGTTGGTGCGGAGACGTTTTACGAGCTAACTGTCACTTTTTTGAATATAGATTCTGGGGAGGCATGGGAAAATGAGTTCAGTAGATTACCTTATCGGCATGGGGGACTGGGTCAGCGGGACTACAGTCATGGATGAACGCTTCATCGGTTTTATCGATTCGGTCGACTCCGACACCTGCCGGATCCACGTTACCCAGAGCGACCGCGAACGCATCGTAGGCAAAAAGGTCGGAGCGAGAACATCGAAGGTGCGCAAGCTGGATGTCCATAAGCCTGCCGCCGATGCGGAACTGAGAAGCCTGATCGAGCTGGCGCTGATGACCAAGGACGAGGACTGGTTCAAGGAGCTTGCAGCCCGTCTTTCCGGCGTCGACGAAAATGCGGCTTCCAGCCCGGCTAACGGGGGTCCCGTGCATCGCTTCGCTGTCTATGAATGAGTACGGCAGCCGCAAATGGCACGCCAACTGCTCACGCGGGCGGCGATGATTCCGGCAAGCCCCTGTCTGCAGCTTGCAGGCAGGGGCTTTTTCGCAGGAGCGGGTCATAGCTGAAATCCCGGCATTGTCCTTCTGATTGCGGCCTTGTACGCATAGGCTGTAGCAAAAGCGATTGAAGCCGGGAGGGATGGCCAGTGGCCCGATGGGGAAGGCGAGTCAGATGGAAGCTGCCGGTTGCTCCGGCCAAACGAATGCGCATGGCCAAGCCGCGTGCTTCCGGAGGCTGGAGGCCCGGAGCTTCCAAGCCGCCCGCGCAGTGGAGGCCGTCGGCCCGAACGGCCTCGCGAAGAATGAGCGCTGTTCGAGTTCAAGGGCGGACGCCTCCATCCGTTCCGCGCCCGCGGAAAATCCGCAAGCGGTGGTGGCTGCTGTTTCTGGCCCTTCTCGTTCTGGCCGGCACGGTGAACGCATACGTGTTCGTCGAAAGAAAGCTTCAGCCCCCTTTGATGAGGGTGGCGCAGATCAAGGTGAAGCAGATCATGACCGAAGCGATCAACAAGGCGATTACGGAACAGGTGGCTTCCGGGACGGATCTGCAGAACCTGATCGATTGGAAGACAGGCGACAACGGCAAGATAGCCGCTTTCATGATGAATTACAACGAGCATATGAAAATAACCGCGCAAACGGTCCAGACGGTGCAAAGCACGCTGAAGGACAGCGACAAGTTCAAGGAGGGCATTCCGATCGGCCAGGCTTTCGGAAGCGCGCTGCTGTCTTCCTTCGGTCCCCGCATTCCGGTCCGCTTCGAGCCGCTCGGAGACGCTCAGGTGGAGCTGGGCACGCGCAAAAGCGATGCCGGCATCAACATGGTTCTGGTTGAGGTCTATATCCGGATCAAAACCGAGCTGGCCGTCATCATTCCTTTCGATTCCAGCTCCCAGTCGCTGGAGACGGAAATACCGGTCTCTTATCTGATGGTGGTCGGCGATGTTCCGAGCTATTATTACGATGGCAAAGGCAATCCGGTCGGCGACGCGAAAGCCAGCGCGCCTGCTCTCGCCCTGCCTCCCGTCCCGACGACTCCGGAAACGGCCGGCGGCGGCTCCGGGCAGCATTGAGAGAGAGGGGACACAGCCTCCAGGATAACTCCGATGCGCTGGTTCAGGCGAGCGGCGAGCCTTGATTTATCAACAGACAAGCAATAAAGCAGGCGAAGGCCGCGAGCCTTCCGCCTGCTTTATTTGCGGAATCATTTCCCTTTCGCCTTCTTGGCTTTGAGCTCCTGCCGCTCCCACTGCTTCAGCAGCGGATAAGGATCGAAAGCCCACTCCACCATGCCCCGGTCGCGATAAATGCCGTAATGCAAATGGGGCGGGAATTTTCCCGATGTGCCGGGCTTGCCGTATCCGGAGCTGCCGACCCAGCCGAGCGTCTGGCCGGGCGTGACGGCTTGTCCGGTTTTCAGCGATTTGTCGAAGCCGGACAGATGGGCGTAATAGTGGTAGCGGTTCTCGGCGTCGCGAATTCCGATTCTCCACCCTCCGTAGTTGTTCCAGCCCATGTTCTCGACGATGCCGTAGCAGGTGCTCCGCACAGGAAGGCCGTAGTCCGCGAAAATATCCGTTCCCTCGTGCGTCCGATGGCCTCCCCAGCCGCGCGCGGTGCCCCAGGTGCTGCGATAGGAGTAGTTGGTTCCAACGGGGACGGGGAACGCGCTTCCGGACAGATCGACCCGTCCGTAGGTCTTGTACAGCTGGGCGAATTGGCTCACCCGCTGGACGGCCCGGATATTATGGTAGTATTCCCACACGCCGATGACGAAATCGTCCGGCGCCGTTCCATATTTGGCGACCGCGGCCGATTGGGAGTACAGCAGATCGAGGTCGCTGGCCGGATCGGCCTTCCCGTCACCGTCGCCGTCCTTGCCTATCCCGCCGAAGACGAGGATGGAATCGGGATTGCGGTCATCGGCATCGGGGTTGAGAGCGCCGGTCCATTGTTCCGGGGTCACATATAAGCCAGCCCATTTCCCGAGTTTCGGCCTTGATTTGGGACGGGCTTTGCCGAGGGTCCGCTCGTATTGGTCGAGGGCGGCGACCTGCTCCCAGGACAGCCCGGTAAGAAGCGCCATCCGGGCGTATACCGGCTTGCGCTCTTCCTTGGACGACGCTTCCAGAGCCTGCTCCTGTCCGGCGGATTCCGGCACGGCCGCGGCGGATGCGGCTCCGCAGCCTGCGGACAGCAGCAAAATCGAGGCCGCCGCGAACATCATTCTTTTCAACACGGTATTCCACCTCCACGGCAAAATGAAGCTTTGCCCTAGGTTCTGCATGGCGATTGGTTTTTATCCGAAACATGTTATAATAGATGACAGTTTGACGCTATCGTACCTTATACGCGATTTATGAGCGATTTACAGGAAAGCAGGGGATTTCATGAGCACGAGAGCTCCCAAGCCGAAGCTCCCGAAGCCGGAATGGCTGAAGATCAAGCTGTCGACGGACGGCAACTATGCCGAGCTTAAAGATATGATGCGTTCCAAGACGCTGCATACGGTATGCGAGGAAGCTCGCTGCCCCAATATTTACGAATGCTGGGCCAACCGCACGGCAACCTTCATGATTCTGGGCGATATCTGCACGCGGGCCTGCCGCTTCTGCGCGGTCAAGACGGGCCTGCCGACGGAGCTCGATCTCCAGGAGCCCGAGCGCGTGGCCGAAGCTGCGGAGCAGATGGGACTGCGCCACTGCGTCGTCACCTCCGTTGCACGCGACGACCTCTCCGACGGCGGCGCGATGATTTTCGCCGAGACGATCAAAGCCATCCGCAAGCGGCTTCCGCTGTGCAGCGTCGAAGTTCTCATTCCCGATTTTCTCGGGAAGCGGGAATCGCTGCAGATTGTCATGGACGCCAAGCCGGACATCCTCAACCACAACATCGAAACGGTCGAGCGCATGTCCGACCGAGTCCGGGCCCGCGCCAAATATGCCCGCTCGCTGGAGCTTCTGAAGCGCGCCAAGGAAATGAATCCCGACATTCCGACCAAATCCAGCATCATGCTGGGCGTCGGAGAGAAATACGAAGAAATTCTGGCTTCAATGGACGATCTGCGCGCCGTGGACTGCAATATTCTGACACTGGGCCAGTATCTGCAGCCGTCCCCGAACCATTTGGCTGTCGAGCGCTACGTCCATCCGGACGAGTTCAAGCAGCTCAAGGAAGAAGGAATGGCGCGCGGCTTCAGCCACGTGGAATCCGGTCCTATGGTGCGCAGCTCCTACCATGCGCATGAACAGGTGAAATCCGCAACTGGAGCGGCTGCAGGCGTCTAAGCAGCAGCTGCCTGCCCGCGAGGAGGGTACGGACTTGATATTCGTCGGCACGAGAAAGTACGAGCTTATCCATGAGCACAAAGCCGCCTGGAATGCGGAGGTGTTCCGCGATCGCTACAGCGACATCCTGGAGCGCTACGATTATATTCTCGGCGACTGGGGCTACAGCCAGCTCAGGCTCAAGGGCTTCTATCGGGACGATAGCCCCAAAGCGAACCGGGATACGGCTTTTTCCGCTATCATGGAATATGTCAATGAATATTGCAATTTCGGGTGCGCTTACTTCATCATGGAGCTGAAGGAGCCGCTCAGCGCCGATCCGGATGCCCCTCCGGAGGAGCCGGGTCCGGACGACATTGTGATCGTGCCTGGCGTGCGCCGATTCGAAGAGGACAGCTACAGCCGTCCGCCGGCAGCCGATCGGCGCGGCCGCGGCGACCGCTCCTCCGGCAAGCGCGGCAGCGATCAAGCCGACGGAACCGACGCGAAGCAAGGCGAGGCCGCTGCGGAAGCCGGCGGCGGCGGGGAAGCCGCAGCCGCCACCGAGCGGCGCG
>NZ_BIMD01000043.1 GCF_004000905.1 Paenibacillus humicus NBRC 102415 | reverse complement strand
AATCTATGTAGGGCTGTACCTGCTGGCTTCAAGCATTGCCAAGAAGGGCATAGATTGCGGTAAGTCTTTTCAGGAAGACTCTAACCCCTGACAATAGCCAATCATCAAATTTTACCATTCATTAATTTTCTGACAGGTTGACATATTACATATGGATGCCATTTCAGGAGGTGATCAACGTGACGGTAGCTTCTCAAGTGAAAACAGCTGTAGCTTCATTAAAAAGCGCGCAGGCCAGCTTTGAACAGTTTGCGTTAAACACACAAAACCAACAGGCCAAAACCACTTTCACAAATGCAGCGCAACAGACACAAAACATCATTGACCAGGTCACTCCACGGTTACAACAAATTGAACAGGAAGAACCGCAGTATAAAGGTTTCTAATAAAGGGCCATGCCGATCTCTTCTCGGCATGGCTGCCCCTTTATTCCCTCGTAGATGACTGGATTGGGAGGCTGATTTTCTTGGCATGGATAGCAGGATTATGGCTAGTAAATACGGCACTATTGATCATCATTGCGGTTCGGGAGGTGCGCCGCCCCGCCAAAGCGTTGACTTGGATATCAGTCGGACTTGTATTACCGATTATCGGATTCGTTTGTTACCTGTTCGTCACGAATCCTGTGCAAATGCGGCGGGACAAGCTCGTTTCTTCGCACAATAACCCAATAGCGTTGCCTACAGCATGTGGTGACTCCGCTTTTGTTATCGCTCGGGCTTTGCAACCTTTGTCTGTCAGTGGCCTTCGAACCGGTTCCGTCCAAATCCTCACGAACGGGATGGAAACCTACGGAAAACTCCTTCAATCAATTCAGGCCGCACAAAAGTCAATCGATCTGGAATATTACATATACCGGAATGACCATATCGGTAAACGTATCACAGATGTGCTGATTGACCGGGCTTTATCCGGTGTGAACATTCGTTTTATAAGGGATGGCTGGGGAAGCCGGTCGTTTCCCAAACATGCGGTTCGCCGGATGATGGAAGCAGGCATTGAATGCAGGACCATCTTTCCCTTGCGAATCCCCTGGGTACTATCCAACTTGACATACCGGGATCATTGCAAGATCGTCATCGTCGACGGAAAGGAAGCCTTCATGGGAGGAATCAACGTTGGGGACGAGTATACTGGAATGAAGCCGGATGTCGGTTTTTGGCGCGACACTCATATGCGGTTAACCGGCGAAACAGCGGATGATGTGAAAGCCGTTTTTGAGGCTCACTGGAAAATGGCGTCACCGGACATGCTCCATTCAACGAGAAAGGCAAAATTTATCCCTGAATCGGCCCAACTTTCAGACGATAAAGCCATTCATCCATTTCTATCCGGCAAAACAGAACGATCCGGATACGGATGGGAATGGGGATCGGAGCTGGGAACGATGGAAGGCACCCTCATGGGAAAAGCTTCCCCGTCCAAGGATTCGCATAACGTCTATATACAGATATTCGAAGGCAATCCCGGGCTGCCTACTCCGGTCATTCGGGAAATGCATTTCATCTGCCTGACGCAGGCGACCCGAACCATCGACGTGACCAACCCTTATTTTATACCAGATGCGGATATCATGATGGCCATCAAAACAGCCGCGGCGCGTGGCGTTCGAGTGCGATTACTGGTGCCGCGCCAAGTGATTCCTAAAGTTGCAGGAGCTGCAAGCCGTACGTATTATGGCGAACTCGTGGAAGCAGGGATCGATGTGTTTCAGTACAACAAAGGGGTATTGCACGCGAAAGTCATGATTATCGATGGCGAGATTGCCGAAGTGGGTTCGTCCAACTACGATCTCCGTAGTTACCGTTTAAACTACGAAGTGTGTGCAGTGATGTATCATTCCGATGTGGCCCGGGAGCTTACGGAACAATTCGAACGGGATCTCGCCGAGGCTACTCCATATCGTTTGGAAGATCATATACATCGTACTTCTTCCGAGCGCATGCTTGATCAAGCGGCGCGTTTGTTGTCTCCTTTGTTATAAATCTCAAAAGTTACATGGAATTGAATCGAAGTCCAGTTTCCACTGGCGAAAGGGGAGAAGGCTTCCAACGAAGACAAGTAATATCGGATTTGGGCTACCGTCTATGGTGCAAATATCACGCCCGGCATATAGTGTAGAAAAAAAGGAGCTGCATCATAGATGATCATGATGAAACCGATTGAAGTGGAAGGTCATCAGGTTATAAGTATCGAGGTCGCCCTGCCCAAAACAACACTTCTTGCCATCACAACCGATCACGGATATATCATGTGCGGCGCGCTGGATATCCGTTTGTTAAATGAGAAATTAAACGATCGCCGCATTGTCGCAGGACGCGCAACCGGGGTGCGAACCATAGAGCAATTGCTGGATGCCCCACTCGATATGGTTACTACAGAGGCGGAATTACGCGGAATTCGCCCTGGAATGAAAGGAGCAGATGCGCTTTTAAAGATGGTAAGCGGGGGCAGGTAATTGTTGAGTCCATTCTTAAGGAAAGTAGGGGGATTTTTTGTTAACGGGTCTGCATATTGTCTTCCTTGGAGGCGATGCCCGGCATCTTGAAATCATTCGGTCATTCACTGACCTGGATGCAAATGTTGCGGTAATCGGTTTTGAAGATTTGCACGAACAACTTCATGAAGTCCATTATTCCAAGCTTACGAAGGAGGTTCTTCGCAAAGCGGACATATTGATATTACCGGTTGTCGGTACAGACGACCATGGCAGAGTAGAATCTTCATTTTCAGCTGAAACGCTATTGCTGAACAAGGAATATATGTCTTCCTTGCCGAAACACGCAAAAGTCTATACTGGCATAGCCAAGTCCTACTTGAAGAACCTTTGCGCGGAACTGGGGATCGATCTGATTGAATTATTCAGCAGGGACGATGTTGCCATCTTCAATTCCATTCCCACTGCGGAAGGCGCCTTAATGATGGCCATTCAACATACGGACATTACCATACATGGTTCGCGTTGTATGGTGCTGGGCTTGGGGAGAATCGGTCTTACGTTAGCCGGTATGCTTCACCGCCTGGGGGCACGCGTCAAAGCGGGTGTGCAGAAACCGGAGGAGTTTGCACGTGCCTGGGAGATGGGGATTGAGCCGTTTAATACGAAAGATTTGTACGATGAAGGCGTAAATGTGGATATTATTTTTAACACAGTTCCGGCGCATATTCTTAGTTCTCGTGTTTTAACCCGTATTCCGCATCACGCTATCATTATTGATTTGGCTTCCAAACCTGGTGGGACTGATTTTCGTTTTGCCGAAAAACGTGGAATCAAGGCCTTGTTGGCACCAAGTTTACCGGGATTGGTCGCGCCAAGAACGGCTGGACGTATATTGGCGAGTACGTTATGTCAATTGATCCAGGACGAACGGAGTCGAAACCGAGAGCAAATGGACATACTTTCCTGTCCTTCCGGGATATGAGATCGTGAACACTGAATAACGAATCAATTGAAGGTGTGATTACTTGTGTATACTTGATCATAGAGGCTGGCAACTTTGCCGGCCTCCGTCTTATTTTCGTAAGAATTCGGATGATGAAGTGCGTGGTGAAGCGGCTCTTTCGCAGATCACAAGTCGGTTCCGTTTCCATGGCTAGCGTTCGGGGACTCCAAGTTAAGTTGGTCTCGGAATCTTGTTCCAACTGTTACAAATGACCTATATAATAGAGTACATACATAGGTTCTTAACAGAAGAACGTTACGTATGCAACTATACGCTTATTGCACAGTCGGAGGTTACTTGCACAATGGATATTTCAGATTTGCTTTCGCATCCTGTCGCCCACCACGCATTTCATTATACACTTGTCGGAAAAGCTATGGTTCGGCTCGGCGGGGAAGTGGAAATGGTCAATCGCTCGCTATGCAACATGCTGGGCTATACAGAACAAGAACTGCTGCGAATGAGAATACATGATATCATTTATACGGAAGACGTTCCATTATATAACGGATCCATCAATGACTTGTTAGGCGGTAATTCCGATTATGTCGAAATGGAAAACCGTTATATTTGTCTTGACGGCAGACACAAATGGGGAACGACAACCCTATCGATCATCGAAGTGGAGGAATATCCGGAAAGGATATTCTTGATCCAGATTCAGGAGATCACGTATCGCAAAAGGCTTGTTGAATTGAACGAGGAATACGCGGATAAATTCAGAATGCTTGCTGACAATCATTCCGATCTTGTTTACGACGTCATGTTGGATGGAAGTATCAGCTATGTGAACCGCGCCTGCACGAAATTATTGGGCTATGACTTATACGAATTGGAAAGAACACTTGGAGACATCATTTGGAAAAGTCTGGAGCACGTGACGGAAACGTATACCAATGCCCGGTTTGAAATGGAAACTTCAATTGAAGCGAAAGACGGCCAAATATTAAAATTCAGCGTATTGCATATCCCGAATTTCATTCAGAATGAACTCGTAGGGCTGCATTGCATCGCAAGGGATATTACCCTGCAATCCAGTATGGAAAAGGCCCTGAAGCACAGCGAGAAAAAGTATCGTTTGTTAGCGGACCACACGGGGGAAATGATTGCTACACTGAATATCAATGGCATTATCTACTACATATCGCCGGCGTGCAAACCATTGCTGGGTTATGATGCGACGGAATTGATAGGAAGACCTGTCTGGGAACTGTTCTATCCTCCCGATATAGAAAAATTGGACAACTCGCAAGAGTGGATGAATGAAGACGGTTATGTCAACATTTTGCGATTACGTCGAAGAGACGGCTCCTTTGTTTGGGTGGAGGTCGTAAGCAACACGCTACGGTACGATTCGGGCAATGTTCGTGAAATAGTTAAGGTTTTTCGAGATATCACGAGCCGAAAGACGCTGGAAGACGTCCTGGCTACTCAAGAACGTGTCATGAGTGGTATTGTCGAAATGATGGATGTCGGCGTTGTGATTTGTGATGAAAATGGGATATTGACAAGCATGAATAGAGCCGCAAGACAATTGCACGAATTCGTACAGATACCTCTTTCTCCCGAACACTGGAGTTCTACATACGGATGGTATGAATCGGATGGAAAAACGCTGTTGAGCAAGGAACGCGTCCCGCTTTATCGGGCGTATCGGGGCGAAAGTTTCCGCGATCTGGAAATGGTCGTTAAAAAGTCGAATGGCGAGCATCGCCTCGTTCTCTGTCATGGGAAGCCGATCATTGTTCACAATAAAATTGTGGGCGGCATTTGTGTCATGCACGATATTACCGAATTTGATGCAGCCAAGCAATCTGCTCATCAGGCAGACAAATTATCCATAGCGGGTCAAATGGCCGCGGGAATTGCGCATGAAATTCGAAACCCGCTTACCGCGCTGAAAGGATTTCTGCAATTGTTAAGCGCCGGCAACGAAAATGGAAGTAAGTACTACGATATTATGAAGGATGAATTAACTCGTATCGAACTTATTCTAAATGAACTGCTGGCCTTAGCCAAACCGCAAGAGATGAACATGACGCGGCATGATCTTTCCGAGCTGATTCAGGATATCGTCGTGCTGCTTCAGGCGCAGGCCACTTTACATAATGTTGAAATTCACTTTCATCCAACCAAGGAATCCGTGCAGATCCGGTGCGATGGAAATAAAATCAAACAGTTATTTATTAATTTGATTAAGAATGCCATTGAAGCGATGCCTGAAGGGGGAACTGTCTGGATCGAACAAATGCGATGCGATGAATGGGTTAAAGTAAGCATAAGGGATAACGGGGTTGGAATTCCGCAAGAATTGTTGCAAAAGATCGGACAACCCTTTTTTACGCAGAAAGAGACAGGAACGGGTCTCGGGCTATCCATTTGTTATCAGATTGCAGAGTATCACAATGCGAATATTGAGGTTGCAAGCGAGGTTGGTGAAGGTACAACTTTCACCGTATCGTTTCCCGTCGCTCTGTAACAACGAATTTAATAACTTCTTTGAAAGTGGGTTTAATTTTATTCATAACCCATCCACTTCGTGACGAGAAATTCGCTCGCTTGTTTACTGCAGTTTGCATATGATAAGTGGCAGGGAAGGGAGTTAATGGAGGAAGCAAATGGAGGACGTTAATAGAGATGAAGCAAATCGTAGAGTTCCTTATGAATTCCGATCAAATGGATATTGGACTGGCTGTCGTTGATTCAGAAGCCAGAATTTTATGGTTAAATACAACCATGAACACATGGTACTCAGTAACCCCCGAAGAAGAATTCCCTGCACACTCGGCAATACAAGCGATCGTGGGGCAAGTATTGCAGGATAAAAAGAATTACCCGGGAGTACTCGTACAAGAGAAGTTAGATGGCAAAGTGCGATCCATGATCGCCTATGTATACCCTCAGTTAAAAGGGGAATGTTTTGTTCTAATGGCCGATATCCAAGATTTTCAACAGTACGTGCAAATTCAATGTGAGAAAGAAAGAAGGGAAACGATTGGGCATATGGCGGCGGGCACAGCCAATATCATTTTAAATCCTTTAGCGGTAATCAAAGGGACGCTTCAACTTCTGGAAAAAAGTTCGAAGGATCATGTTTCCGTTTTGCAATTTGCGGCATCTCTGCCTCATCAGAAAATGACAGGATACTTTAAGCTGCTCGATGAGCAAATTCAGACGATCGACAAAGCGTTGCAGCGGTTTTTGCTCTTTGGAAAGCCTTCCGAATTGAAATTTGTTCCTGTTTCCGTCATTTCGTTCATGCAGGAATGGGTTCCCGGTATACAAATCCAAGCACTAGACAAAAAAGTGCGTTTCGCTTTGGAATATCCGGAGCGAAACGGCTTTGTGTTAGGAGACCCCAAGCTGCTGCGAGCGGCGCTGCAAGAAATCATTGACAACGCATTAGATGCAAGTCCCCCAGGTTCTGTCTTAACGCTCCGAATAAACATTACGGATAATCATATCCACATCATTGTTCGCGATCAAGGAGCAGGAATTCCAAAAGATCTGCAGTCCCGAATCATCCTACCGTTTATTACAAGTAAACCGGACGCTATCGGATTTGGGCTTAGTTTCAGTCATGCTATGATCGCAAAAATGGGGGGCTCTTTGAATTTCGAAAGCTCGGAGGTCGGCACAAATGTTATCGTTCAATTACCGACATTTACGGGAACAACTTAAAATTGTCGGTAACATTGCTGTAAATGCCAATGGCTACACAACAAACCCTCAAAAATTTTTTTCGGGGGCTATTGCCGGGAGTTTCTGACCAAAGGCATATTCCAATTCAACTATGCAGGGTAGCAAAGAATAATATTTTCCGAAGAGTACAAAATAAAGCTGAAAAAAAGATAATGTGACAATGGAGGAACTTACATGCCGCTCATTCCTTGGGATTCGTTTCGCAATACCGATCTATGGAGAAGGGATTTGGAAAAAATTTTTAACGAAGGTTTTCCTGAAATAGGCGCGCGTCTGGGATTTGCTACCCCTCGTATTGATGTATTTGAGACTGAACATGAAGTGATTGCTTCTTGTGAAATCCCTGGTTTGGATAAAAAAGAAGACCTTCATATCGATGTGGATGAAAACATGCTTACAATTAGTGGGACCATAAAGCAAGCGAATGAAGTGAAGCAGGAACAAATACATCGCAAAGAACGGTTTGTCGGACGGTTCCAACGGTCGGTGTCTTTGCCATCACGCGTTCAAACGGAAGGAACGACAGCCACGTACCGCAACGGTGTCCTTGAAGTTCGCATGCCGAAATTAAAAGCCGATACCCAACGGCAAATTGATGTGCAGTTTCATTAAAATGAATTGTGAGATCACAATATAGGCGTTACATGAAAAATGGGCGCTTGCACATAATAAGCTTTGGGGGATGAAGTCCTACCATATTGAAGGAGGTCAAAAATCGTGTATCAACAAAACCTTTCACAGCAAGCAAGCCAATGCGCGCAGATTATTCAACAGTTGATCCAGCAAACCCAGCAATCGAGCAACATGTATCAACAAATGTTGCAACAGGAGCAGCAAAACGCCGCCCAACTGGATCAGCTGGCCCAGAAAGAACGTCAAGCGGTTCAAACCATTCAATCTGTTCTGCAAGGACATCAAACTGCCATACAGCAGATGCAGCAGGCGATGCAAATTTGTTCTCAGCTTCAACAAACAGCGCAACAACAAGCCGGCGTGCAGAATGCGGGCTGGCCAATGGCTCAGAGCTGGCAGAATCAGAATTTGCAGCCACGGCAGTATCAATAGAACAGCAAGTGAAAAAACGATCGCTTTAAAAAGAAGGCGGTCGTTTTTTCACTTGACGATGCGTATACCCCAAAACCATTCAGCCGATTTTCTTTGCAAATAAGTCCCAAATGCCGCGCAAAAGGTTCAGCAACATGCCGAACGAGACTTGCACCCCTGCCTTGCCTAGCGCCTTCAGCCTCCCGAGCCAACCAGCGCGCCTTGGCTTGGGAGGCGACCTGACAAGCAAGCTGCGCAAGATTTGGGAGGGATACAGGCATGGCAACTGCAAAATTTCGCGAGGAGCAGTAATCGTGATCAGCGTATGCAAGGTTTGCGGGGCTGAAGAGCGGGAGGATACGAAGGCGGCAGCGGAAGGCAGTGTATCCGACACCATTCTTCATTTAGTCTGCCTTGCGGATCGGCAGCAGTACATCGGCGGTACAGCTGCGGATCATTTGCTGCCCTAGCCGGGATCTGCTTCCGGTTTTGTTCATGGATGGACTAGAAGCCCTTGAATTGCGGTTCTTCCCTGGGTGCTTTTCAGCGAAGCCAGGCAAGTTTTGACCTGAGTAGCTACAGTCATTGCCCCAATCCCTCCTTTCCTGATTATCTCTCATATAAGATAAGATGTCTTTTTCAGCTGCGGGCGCCGTCGCGACCGTCCCGATCACCAGTTTTGGAAACTCTCTGGTTCATGGTGCGCTTCAGGAGCTGCAGCAGGATGGATGGATCGGCATCATCATCGGGATTTTTGAGTTAACGAGCGCCGGCGTTTCAGCAGCGATCATTTTCTCTTTTCTTGCGTCGCTCGTAGCAAAGCCTCGTGGATAAAGCATGTGCCCGGCTTCTAAGATAGGAGCCGTACCTACTACGGAAGCCGGGTACAGATTTACATGTACGAAAAAGGGATGCTGCACGCAAAGGTGATGGTCGTCGATGAGGAAACGGCTGTGGTATGTTCGGCGAATTATGATTTTAAGAAGCAATCGCCTCAATTACAAGGTGTGCGAAGTTTTGTACAGCGCCGGCGTAGCGCGGGAACTCACGGAGCAATCTGCTTGCCTCGCTGTTATAGCTCGCGGGTTAACGCACCAGGTATGGTATGAATTTCTTACAAGACATTTCATAGAGGAGCATCCTACAGAACAGATTTATGACGATTTGTGTAAAGAACTAGGAGTAACGCTCACCTGTAATGCCTGGAGACGTTTCGAGAGCTGCATACCGCATTCGAGCTCGCTTACCGTGCGCAGGGCTTGAAGCCGCAGCGCCACGGCCTGCCGCTGCATACAGCTAAGGAGTGGAACGCAATGCTGGCCGCAGCCGGGTTTATGAACCCGCGGCGCCGCCAAAACGTCCGCATCGAACGGTACCCGACGGTGCGCGATTTTCTCCATGCGATAAAAGCGATCGGCGCCAGCGCCTCGGTAGCCTCCCCTTCCGGCCGAATCGGCCTACGCCGCCTTTTTCACGACATGTTCCAGCACTACGAGACGCGATACGGCGACTCTAATGGCATCCTTGCGACATATGAGCTGCTGTTGCTGCATGGTTTCGCTCCGAAATAAAGTATCACCGAGGGAGAGGATGAAGAACAGGAAACCGTCTACGGAACGTTAGCGTATATTATGTTGAAATTGGCAGTAATGACGAAGCGAATAATCATAAACAGCTAAATCCTTAGAGTAAGAAAAATAACAGGGACAACGAGGGCTTAGTACAAAAATTTACATATGCATCTCTCGTCTGGAAAAGTTTAAATTCTGCATGTTTAGTTCTGGAGAGACAAATAGACTACCAGAACAACCAATCGTGGCAGCCTATTTGCTCTAAGTGCAAGGAGGGGACTGTACCCCACCATTAGTATATATACCGAGGAGGTTGTTTAAGTACAATTATCGAGTCGGAACGAGGTCCGATTTAAACATTTGATTTCTAGACGTATTTGTGGTAATTTTAGAAAAGTGAATTCACGGTTTACACAGGGACGGTGTGTAACCAATAAAAACTCAATTAGAACAAGGAGTATTGGGGAATTACACAGTATGCGTTCTTCAATACTCCCGTTCTAACTAGAAAGGACGGATAAACCATGGGATTCAAGCAAAGAGAAGACGGCGGCGAGCGTCCAGAACGCAAATTCCGCAAAGGCGGCCGTAACAAGCGCCGTAAAGTCTGCTACTTCACCGTGAACAAAATCAAGCACATTGATTACAAGGACACGGATCTGCTCAAGAAATTCATCAGCGAGCGCGGCAAAATTCTGCCACGCCGTGTAACGGGCACCAGCGCGAAATACCAGCGCGCCCTGACGACCGCTATCAAGCGTTCGCGTCAAGTTGCACTGCTGCCATATACGACGGACAACTAAGCCGTTGCGACAACAGCTCTTCCGGATTTCCGGAGGGGCTGTTTTTAGTTTGCCTGGACAGCCGCTTCGGCATGCAAAAAAAAGCCCCGCTCATAAGAGCAGGGCTGAAGCGGGATCAGTCTTCCTGATCGTGAAGCTCAGGAGTATCTTCGAATTCATCGGCCGAATCGCGTATGATCATCTCGACCTTGCGGATCCGGTTCTTGGTCGCTTCGCGAATGATGAAGGTCATGTTGTCGAATTCGTACCGGAATCCGGGCTTCGGCGAAGGGATGCGGGCGTAGAGCCAGCCTCCGATCGTATCGGTGTCTTCGTCGTTGAAGTCGTGTCCGACCATATGGC
This sequence comes from Paenibacillus humicus NBRC 102415, assembly GCF_004000905.1. Lineage (GTDB taxonomy): Bacteria > Bacillota > Bacilli > Paenibacillales > Paenibacillaceae > Paenibacillus_O > Paenibacillus_O humicus. Next base: position 31,753 of record NZ_BIMD01000043.1, on the reverse strand, counting down.
CAAGCTCATCGAGGGAAACCTTGCCGTCCAGCAGGTAGCAGTTCTCCTCAAGCTTCTCGATCTCGCGGCGCTCGTCTTCATCGAACTCATCGCGGATCTCGCCGACGATCTCCTCCAGAATGTCCTCGATCGTGATGAGGCCGGATGTGCCGCCGTACTCATCCACAAGAATGGCGATATGGACGCGGTCGCGCTGCATGCGCTGCAGAAGCTGCTTGACCGGGATGCTCTCCGGCACCGACAGGACGGGATGAATGAGATCCTTCATCTTGAATTCCTTGTCTTCCTGGTAAGTCAGGAAGAGCTGCTTCGTGTTGATCATGCCGACGATGTTGTCCTTGCTCTCGGTAGCGACAGGGAATCGGGTATATTGTTCACGCTGGATGACAGCCAGGTTCTCTTCGCGGGTATGGTTCGTGAACAGGCAGACCATATCGGTGCGCGGCACCATGATCTCTCTGGCGACCATCTCATCGAAAGCGAAGATCCGGCTGACATAGCCGTATTCGGTCGTGTTGATCTTGCCGCTCTGGAGGCTTTCGCTCAGGATGATCTGAATTTCCTCTTCGGAGTGGGCATCCTCATGCTCCTTGGCGGGATGCAGGCCGAACAGGCGGATCAGGCCGTTGGCGGAGCCGTTCAGCACCCAGATGAACGGGTAGAGCACTTTATGGAACAGGATGATTGGCTTGGCAACGAGAAAGCTGATGAATTCGGCTTTTTGGATCGCCCAGGATTTAGGGGCCAGCTCGCCGACGACCACGTGAAGATAGGTCACGATGACAAAAGCGATCAGGAAGGACAGTAGACTACTCACTCTCTCATTCAGTTCGAATCGAGTGAATAGCGGATGCAGCAGCTCCTCTACAGTAGGTTCGCCGAGCCAGCCAAGACCGAGGGCGGTAATGGTGATACCGAGCTGACAGGCGGACAGGTAACCGTCCAGGTTGCTGGTAACGCGCTGCACGGCTAAGGCGCCTTTGCGGCCTTCAAGCACCAGCTGGTTGACGCGGCTGGGGCGGATTCGGATAATGGCGAATTCCGTTGCTACAAAGAAGGCGGTCAAAAAGATAAGCAAAGCCACCAAAGCCAAATTTAAGCCTATACTGTCCATTCGTGTACATCGACATCCTTTTCATCTTAGAATAAGTTCTTATGAACCAGTATAACGAACTTGAGGATCTCACTTCAACTGTTTGAAAAGGCCTTGCCGGACGGTATAAGCTCATTAGCGGTCTTTGTCACGCAGAAATAAGCTCTTTTCATGCCCGCGCTTGCCTTTACAGGCCTATTTGCGGGCTTTATGATAGGTTCATATGATCGGATAACGAATCCGAAGGGAGGAAAGCGGCAGTGGAATCATTTCTGCTTAAGCGCAGCGAAATGGCGGCGCTGCTCATGTCTCTGGACGGGAAGGGCGAACTCACCCCGATTCAGATCGTCCAGCAGGCCTGGAAAAAGGGCCATCGCAAGCAAGTAAGCTCGGGCAGGGCACTGCCGGCGTTCCTGTCCACGGATTGGCCGGCCGTTCTGGAGAAGCTAATGAAGGGACAGGGACTCAAGGGAATGTCCCTCCAGGAGGCTGCGGCTCTCGGCCAGCTGATTCCATATGCGGGCCTCTCCATCACGGCCATGCAGAACTGGGTCAAGCGGGACTTCAAGCGGTACTTTGAATCGCCCAAAGCCGGCAAGAAGTACTCGCTCGAACAGGCGGCGCTTCTATTCATTATCGATGACTTGAAGGCCAGTCTGGACTTTGAATCCATCCGCAAGCTTCTGGGCCGGCTGTTCGGCTGCGGAGGAGAGAAAAGCCTTCTCAGCCCCGTGGACTTTTACCAGGCTTATTCTGCTCTATTTGAAGAATTGGATGCCGACGGAGATCAAATTCTTGATGCGGCTCCCTCGGAGACCGCAGCCGGCAACGGCATGGAGAGCAGCCTGGAGACCAAGGCAAGGGAAGGGGCAAGCCGCTATATCAGCGGCTTGTCCGGCTTGGATGAAGCGGAGGCCGAAGCGCTCGGCAATCTGCTGCTGATCGCCGTGTTCTCCGTTCAAGCCGCCTATTTCCATTCCCTGTCGAGAAGGTACTGCAACGCCACGCTGTTCCTGAACTGATTGGGCTAGAACTCGCCGCTGATCATCTCGGCCCAGTCCCCGAGCACGGGCAGCCGGGCTTGCTTGCCCTGCAAGGAAACGATCATGAGGCCGATCCAGACCAGCAGGGCGAGCGGAGCGAGCAAGCCTCCAAGCAGCCAGCCGATGACGGGGATGAGGGCGAAAACCATGCTCAGGCATAGGTAAGCTGCGGAGAAAAGGATGGATTGCACGGCATGGAAGCGGACATACCGGCTCTTCTTTTCCAATAGAAGGAGCAGGAAGGCTCCGACGAAGCTGCCGAGATAACCGAGGAATGCGGCCAGACGCGGATCGAGGCCGGTGGAAGACGGATCGGGTCTTCTTGGAGAAGGGTGCATGTCCAGGCTCCTTTTCCATAAAATACAGTCATTAGGCCATGTTTATGTGCATTGGCGCGCGGGTATGCGATGGATACAGGGCTATTTGCGATCAAGTTTTAAGCAATTTGTAACTATTCTTTAAGGTTACTCGTCTACAGTTAGGCTAAAATGAATGGAGCCGTGCACCCTCAGCAGAAAGGAATTCAATCATGAAACCCAAAAAATCTCGCGCCCGCAAGGCGTGGACATGGACGGCTTCCGTCCTGGCCGTCCTTCTCGTCCTGGGAACCGTAGGCTATTTCAACCGGACTACTCTCGCCTTATGGGGCTTTGATATGTTTCTTTCCAAAAAAGTAGAGAAGCAGCTGGAGGGCTCGTACCAGCCGACCGTAGACAGCAAGCCGCCCGCAGCCAATCCCGTTAAATACCAAAAAGCCGACCCGTACTCCGTCCTCCTCCTTGGAGTGGATGCGCGCGGCGCCGAGCAAGGACGCTCGGACACGATGATGTTTACGGTCGTTCGTCCATCCGATGGAGCGATCCTGATGGTCTCCATGCCGCGCGACACCTACACGGAGATCGTCGGCAAGGACAAGAAGGACAAAATTACGCATGCCTATGCATTCGGCGGAGCCAAAATGGCCGTCGATACGGTGGAGAATCTGCTGGGCAACCAGGTCGATTATTATGCCGCGGTCAACTTCGAGGGCTTCCGCAACCTGATCGACGCGATGGGCGGCATTCCGCTGCCGGTCGAGAAGGATCTCGTCAACAAGGAAGCCGATCATGAGAAGTTCGTCGTCAAGGCCGGCCAGAGCAAGTACAACGGCACCGACGCGCTCAACTTCGTCCGCTACCGCGAAGACGCCGGAGGCGACATCAGCCGCACCGAGCGCCAGCAGGCGTTCGTGGAATCCATCATGGACGAGGCTTCCAGCGTATCCTCATGGACGCGCATTCCGGAATTCGTCGGCATCATGGGCAAAAACTTCGCGACCGACATTCCGCCATCGGAGATGATCGACAAAGCCAAGGCGATGCTGCAGAGCGGCAACCGCGCCATCTATACCCATACGCTCAAGGGCGAAGGGCATAAGCTTAGCGAGAATGGGGCCTGGTACTACTTTGCCGACGAGAAAGACGTCGAGGCGAGCAAGAAGCTGATCGCCGACTGGATGAACAAATCCTTGACGATCGAGCAGCTGACGGGCGCCGCATCGAAGGACAGCGAAACGCTGGACGCCTCTTCGGGGTCGACCAACGATGCCAAGAGCGAATCCGGCAAAGGACCGGAGGTCACGACGGCTTCTTCCGATGACGAGAACCAGTGACCTTCTCCAAGATAGGAGAAGCTGAGAAATGAATATTGCTTTTTTTCTTCTGCCCAAGGCAGAGACGATTACATTGACGCTTGAAGCGACGCTTCGGCAGACGCTGGAGAAGATGGAATACCATCGCTATACGGCGGTGCCGATCCTGGATAAGAACGGCGCGTATGCGGCCACGGTCACGGAGGGCGACCTTCTCTGGTTCATGAAGAACGAGAATCTCAGCTTCGAGCAGACGAGCCGCGTCACCTTGTCGGAGGTGCCGATGCGGGTGAGGAACAAGCCGGTCCGCATCGATGCCAACATGGAGGATCTCATCTCGCTTGCCAAGGTGCAGAACTTCGTGCCGGTCGTCGACGACATGCAGCGCTATATCGGCATCGTCCGGCGCAGCGACATCATCGACTATTGCGCCAAGTCCATCTTCCAGGAGAAATCCTGAAGCAAGCTTCCTGCATGCCCTGCCGCGTTTGCGGCAGGGCATTTTTTGCGCGGATCCAAGCCGCCGCTGCAGCGCGGGCGGGCCGGAGCTCGCCTGGCGGCCGTCCAGAGAGCCTGTCGGATGACGGCTGGAACGGCGGAGAGTCCCCCGGGAGGAGAGAGGCAGGCAATCCCAGCCGTACGGGCGTAGCTTGCACCGGGCGGATTTGTGTTATAATGAGAGGTACAGCTTCCTGCGTTTTTTGGCGGGAGGCGCATTGATAGACCTTTATTAATCCAAGAGGTGAACGGGTTTGAAATTCGGTGGGAAATCCATCCTGTGGAGCGCTATTGCTCTCTTGCTGCTGCTCTCTATGGGAGTGCCGCTGCTGAACTGGCTGACCGTCGCCTTGATCATGGTGCCGTTCGTGGTTCTATACGCCACTTTGTCCAGAGGAATGTTCGCCGCTCATATCGTGCCGGTATTGCTGATCGCCTTTTTCGTGCCGGGCAGCGGACCCGCCTCTGTCATTATCGGACTCTTCTTCCTCGTGCCCGCTATCGTAATGGGCCATCATTACCGGCAGGGCAAGCCCGTCCGCAGGACCATGACGGCGGTGCTGCTCACGATACTCGGGCTGGCGCTGGTCGAGCTGCTCGTGTTCGAGTCGGTATTCGGCGTCTCTCTGATCCGCGAGATGCAGGACCGGATGCAGGATATGCTAGGCAACATAGCGAGCCAAGGCTTGATGTCGGATATTTGGACGCCGGAGAATACCGATATGGTCGTGAAGATGACGGTACAGGCGATTCCTCAGGCGCTGCTCTTGATGGCGTTCGCGGCAACGGCTGTCGCGCAGTATTTGTCCCGGAGGGCGCTGGCCGGCTTCGGCATGGCCGTTCCCGGAATGCCGCCCGCCCATGAATGGCGCTTGCCCCGGGTGCTCGTCACGTACTATCTGATAGCGCTGGTCGTGCAGATGTTCATCCCGGCTGGGGACAGCTCGTTCCTGTCGGTCGCTCTGATGAACCTGGTTCCGCTGCTTCGCATGGCCTTCACGGTCCAGGCGATGGGCTTTTTCTTCTTCCTGGCGCATCAGAAGGGCTGGGCGAAGCCCGTTCCGGTCATCATCAGCATCATCCTGCTCATCTTCCCTCCGCTCAGCCTGATCGGAGTGCTGGATGCGGCCTTCCCGATCCGCAAGTCGTTCCAGAAACATTGAACAGGGGCGTGTACTATGCCGAAGTTGCTTCTTAAGCGCTGGCACGGGACCCATATGGTGCTGGCTCTCGTCCTCATGATCGCGTTGTCGGCGGCCTTGTTCTGGTTCGAGTGGCCGCTTGGCGCGGCCGCGTTCGTCCTCACGATCCTCTGCGGCGTTTATATGTTCCTGGCGGAAAAAGCTTTCCGCAAGGATCTCAAGAAATATTTGGGCACCTTGTCCTACCGTGTCAAAAAAGTCGGCAGCGAAGTCATCAACGAGCTGCCTTTCGGCATCATTCTATTCAATGAGGATCGTATCGTAGAGTGGCATAATCCTTTTGTCGCGGACATGATGGACCGGGATTCGGTTGTCGGCGTTCCGCTGCTCGACCTGTTCCCCGCGCTCGCCCAGGCCAAGGATAGGCCGGGCAAGATGGAGGTCGCCGTCGGCGCCGATATTTACGAGCTGCTGTTCAAGCCGGGCGAAAAGCTTCTGTACATCCGTGAAATCACGGAGATGTGGCAGCTGTCCAAGGCTTATGAAGAAGAGAAGCTCGCGCTCGGTATCGTGTTCATCGACAACCTCGACGAGGTGTCGCAGTCGATGGACGATCAGCAGCGGACGACGCTGCTGTCCCGTGTCACGACGGAAATCACGGAATGGTCGCAGCAGGAGAACCTGTATATCAAGCGGCTCAACTCCGATCGCTTCCTTCTCATCACCGATCAGAAGGCGCTGAGGCAGCTGGAGCTGTCCAAATTCATCATCCTGGACGAGGTTCGGGAGATGACCGGCGATCTCAAGATTCCGATGACGCTCAGCATCGGCTTCGCTGCGGGTGCTTCGAGCATATCGGAGCTTGGCCAGTGGGCTCAGATCAGCCTGGACATGGCGCTTGGCCGCGGAGGCGACCAGGCGGCCGTGAAGGTGGGAGAGCGGCAGAGCTTCTACGGCGGCAAATCCAACGCGGTCGAGAAGCGGACCCGCGTGCGCGCAAGGGTCATCGCCCATGCGCTGCGCGACATGATCCGCGAGAGCGAGAAGGTCGTCATCGTCGGCCATAAGATGCCGGATATGGATGCCATCGGCGCTGCGATCGGCGTCGCCAAGGCAGCCCAGCATCTCGGCAAGGAAGCGTTCATCGTCCTGGAGGGCATCAACCCGTCCATCCAGAAGATGATGGAGCTGCTCAAGGAAGACGAGCGCCTGTACCGCCGCTTCATCTCGCCGGAGCAGAGCCTCGGGCTCGTCGATGCCCGGACGCTGGTCGTCGTCGTGGATACGCACAAGGCGTCGATGCTCAAGGAGCCGCGCATCCTCGGCCAGACCGGCCGGATCGTCGTCGTCGACCATCACCGCCGCGGAGAGGAGTTCATCTCCAATGCGGTGCTGATCTACATGGAGCCTTACGCTTCATCGGCCTGCGAGCTGGTGACGGAGCTGCTTCAGTATATTCACGACCGTCTCGTGCTCGACATCCGCGAAGCGACGTCTCTGCTCGCAGGCATCACGGTCGATACGAAAAGCTTCGCGCTGCGCACGGGCGCCCGCACGTTCGAGGCGGCCTCGTTCCTGCGCCGCAACGGCGCCGATACGTCGATGGTGCAGCGGATGCTGAAGGAAGATTTGGAAGAGTATTTGAAAAAAGCCGATATCATCAAGCATGCCGAAATCGTGCATGACCACATCGCCCTGGCGGTCACGGAGCCGGGCCAGCGCTATTCCCAGCTGCTGATCGCGCAGTCGGCCGATACGCTGCTGAACATGACGGGCGTCTATGCATCCTTCGTCATCGCGGAGCGGCAGGACGGACTCGTCGGCATCAGCGCGAGGTCGCTCGGCCAGATGAACGTCCAGGTCGTCATGGAACGGATGGGCGGCGGCGGTCATCTCACGAATGCCGCCTGCCAGATGGACGGTTCCGTGCGCGAGGTGGAAGCCAAGCTCAGGGCTGTGCTGAGCCAAATGAATGAGGAAGAGGAGTTGTTCGAATGAAAGTCATATTCCTGCAGGACGTAAAAGGCCAAGGCAAGCGCGGCGAAATCAAGGAAGTGTCGGAAGGCTACGTACGCAATTTCCTGCTCCCGAAAGGGCTCGTAAAGCCGGCTGAAGCAGGCAACATCAAGAACCTGGAGATGCAGAAGGCTTCGGAGGACAAGCGCAAGGCCCAGGAGAAGGCGGATGCCGAGGCGCTGGCCGCGAAGCTCGAAACGCTGACGATCGTTGTACGGACCAAAGCCGGAGAAGGCGGCCGCCTGTTCGGAGCCATCACGACGAAGCAGATCGCCGAAGCGCTGGAGAAGCAGGAAGGCATCAAGATCGACAAGCGCAAGATCGAGCTCCAGGAGCCGATCCGCGCGCTCGGGTTCAGCAATCTGGACGTCAAGCTGCACCCTCAGGTGAAGGGCAAGCTGAAGGTGCAGGCGGCGGAAGAATGAGAACGGAGGGACTACGGGGATGAGCCAGGACGGATTGATGTTTGACCGGGTTCCCCCGCAGAATACGGAAGCCGAGCAGGCGGTGCTTGGCGCCGTCCTGCTGCAGGCGGAAGCTCTGATCACGGCGATGGAGAAAATCCGTCCCGAAGACTTCTACCTGAACCAGCATCAGATCGTGTTCGAAGCGATGATCGAGCTGGGCGAGAACAACCAGCCGATCGACCTCGTCACGCTGACGGCGTATCTCAGCGACCGCCAGCAGCTCGACGAGGTCGGGGGCGTCAGCTATTTGGCCAAGCTGGCCACGGTCGTTCCGACCGCCGCCAACGTGGAGTACTACGCCCAGATCGTCGAAGAAAAATCGATGCTGCGGCGTCTGATCCGGACGGCGACTACGATCGTCTCCGACGGCTATGGAGCTTCCGACGATATCGGACTCATGCTGAGCGAGGCGGAGTCGCGCATCATGGAGATCGCCAACCGGCGCTCCAGCAGCGGCTTCGTCTCCATCCGCGACGTTCTGATGGAAGTATTTGAACGCGTAGAGTTTCTGTATACGAACAAAGGCGGTTCCACCGGTATTCCATCGGGTTTTGTCGATCTCGACAAGATGACGAGCGGCTTCCAGCGCAACGACCTTATTATCGTAGCGGCGCGCCCTTCGGTCGGCAAGACGGCCTTCGCGCTGAATATCGCCCAGAACGTAGGGGTTCGCTCGCGTGAGACGGTCGCCATCTTCAGCCTCGAGATGAGCGCGGCCCAGCTCGTCCAGCGTATGGTGTGCGCAGAATCCAATGTCGACGCCGGCCGCATGCGGACAGGCTTCCTCGAAGGCGACGATTGGGAGAAGCTCACGATGGCGATCGGAGCGCTGTCCGAGGCGGAAATCTATATCGACGACACGCCGGGCATCACCGTCAGCGATATCCGGGCCAAATGCCGCCGCCTCAAGAAGGAGCGCAACCTCGGGATGATTCTGATCGACTACCTGCAGCTGATCCAGGGCCGCGGCAAGTCCGGCGAGAACCGCCAGCAGGAGGTATCGGAGATCTCGCGTACGCTCAAGCAGATCGCGAGGGAGCTCGAGGTTCCCGTCATCGCCCTGTCCCAGCTCAGCCGGGGCGTCGAGCAGCGGCAGGACAAGCGACCGATGATGAGCGACTTGCGGGAATCCGGATCGATCGAGCAGGATGCCGATATCGTCGCGTTCCTGTACCGGGATGATTACTATGACAAGGAAACCGAGAAAAAGAACATCATCGAGATCATCATCGCCAAGCAGCGTAACGGCCCGGTCGGTACGGTGGAGCTTGCTTTCTTGAAAAATTTCAATAAATTTGTCAGCTTAGATCGAACCCACGAGCCAGCGTCATAGGCTTGCGGGTTCGATCAGGTGATTAAACCTTCCGGATAACCGGCGTTGCTTGCACAGGACGCATGGGGGTCCGGATTTTTTTTCATATCGGGCAAGAAGCCGTAGAGTTTTTGTGCCGTATTAAAGATTCTAGATGGTCCAATACGGAAAATGGCTCAGCCCGCTGCCTGCATCTGACCTGATCTTCGGAATTGTGCCGGGGTCGATCCGACCCCGGCATCTCTGTGATGCAAAATGCTTTGAGGCAAAGCAGGAATGCCCTCTAAATCCGAACATTAAACGAAACTGCAATGGTATCGTTCGCCTTATTTGTTGACATCCCATGGCAGGGCTGGTACACTGGGTTTGCTGCTTTTTTCGCCGCCCAGCTGCTTGCACGTAGTAACGTGCGAAAGCGCCTGCATGAGAGCATGTTCCGCGGCGAAGCATAAGACAGTAAATTCAGGCAGTAAAGCGGAGGTATGATCATGTCTACAGTTGTTGTTGTCGGCACGCAGTGGGGAGACGAAGGGAAAGGCAAAATTACCGATTATCTGGCGGACGGAGCGGAAGTGGTCGCCCGTTACCAAGGCGGAAACAATGCCGGCCACACGATTCTGATCGACAACAAGAAGTATAAGCTGACGATGATTCCATCCGGCATCTTCAATCATAATAAGACCTGCGTCATCGGCAACGGGATGGTCATCAATCCAGCCGCGCTGCTTGACGAAATCGATTATATCCATGAAAACGGGTTCTCGACGGACAACCTGAAAATAAGCGACCGCGCCCATGTCATCATGCCGTACCATCTCGTGCTGGACGGTCTTGAGGAAGAGCGCAAAGGCGACAATAAAATCGGCACGACTCGCAAGGGCATCGGCCCCTGCTACATGGACAAGGCGGCCCGCGCCGGCATCCGCATCGCCGATCTGATGGATGCGGAGGAGTTCGAAGGCAAGCTGCGCCGGATGGTAGAAGAGAAGAACCAGGTCATCCAGCAGGTGTATGGCGGCGAGCCGCTCGACGCAGACGCCATCCTGCCGGAATACCTCGCTCATGCGGAGCGTCTTCGCCCTTACGTGACGGACACGTCGGTCGTTCTGAACGATGCCATCGATTCCGGCAAGCGCGTGCTGTTCGAAGGCGCTCAAGGCGTCATGCTCGATATCGACCAAGGAACCTACCCGTACGTCACGTCGTCCAATCCGACCGCCGGCGGCGTCTGCATCGGCTCCGGCGTCGGCCCTTCCAAAATCCAGCAGGTCATCGGCGTAGCCAAAGCCTACACGACCCGCGTCGGCGACGGTCCGTTCCCGACGGAGCTGCATGACGCCATCGGCGACCAGATCCGCGAGACCGGCCATGAATACGGCACGGTAACGGGCCGCCCTCGCCGTGTCGGCTGGTTCGATACGGTCGTCGTGCGCCATGCCCGCCGCGTCAGCGGCATCACGGGCCTGTCCCTCAACTCCCTCGACGTCATGACGGGCCTGGAAACGGTGAAAATCTGCACGGGCTACAAGTTCCGCGGCGAGGTCATCGAGCACTATCCGGCCAGCCTGAAGATGCTGGCGGAATGCGAAGCCGTCTACGAGGAGCTGCCGGGATGGTCCGAGGATATCAGCGGGGCCAAGACGCTGGCCGACCTGCCGGAGAACACCCGCCGCTATGTGGAGCGGGTATCCGAGCTGACCGGCATCCCGATCGCGATCTTCTCCGTCGGCCGCAACCGCGAGCAGACGAATCCGGTTCGTCCGATTTACGAATAGGAAGACGAGCACGCAGCTGTCCGGCTAAGCCGGAGCTGCGTGTTTTTTTGTTGACTGCTCAACGGAAGGACCTCCGACCGTTGTGAAACCGGGTCGGTTCTCTTCCACTCTAGTGAATGCCCTCTCCCGAATATGCCCATACTGGTAGAACATAGCCGTTCTGTCGAGGGAGGAATCATAAATGAACTATAAAAAGATTGCGGTCTGGCTGGGCAAGACGGCAGCGACCGCGCTGCTGGCCAGCTTTTTGACGCTGTGGACGACGGGATACATCGTGACGAGCTATGTCGAGACGCTGCTCAAGCAATTCCATGTCCCCGTCCAGGTGCAGCCTCTGTCCATGTCCGGCGTCTGGGGCATGCTCTGGGGAGCGGACAAGCCCGCAGGGGCATCGGCTCCTGTGACAGCGCCGCTGGATTCGCCGCCTGCGGACAACTCCGGCGAAGACCAGGGGGCCGTTCCGTCCGGAACATCGAATGAAGGCGGCGGAGATAGGCCGGACAGCGGACATGCCGATCGTGATTCGTCCGGTATCGGCTCTGGAGCGGATGGCAGCGGGAACGGGCCGGCAGCAGGCAGCGGGAGCGCGGACGAGGCCGTCGGTTCCGGCGACTGGATACCGGCAGCCGGGGCCGGCAACGGCAGCATGGGAGGCGAAGCCGAGGGCGGAACGGCCCCGGCTGCGGGCGGAAGCGATGCCGCGAACGACGGCTCCAGCCCGTCCTGGGAGGCGGGCAGCGGGTCGCCCGCCGCCAGTGGAGGCGGCGAGTCCGGAATGCCTCCTGCGGGCAGCGGAGCTTCCGGGGGAAGCGGAATGCCGCGAAGCTCCGCAGCGGGAGGAGACGGAGGATCTGGAAGCTTGGGCAGTGGAGCATCCGCACCGGATTTTTCTGCCGGGGCTCCCTCCGCTGCGGCCTCCCCCTCTCCCTCGACGGATCGTTCTTCCGCAGCATCTCCTCAGGCGCAGCCGTCGGCCGATCCCGGTTCCGATGACGCAGGAGGAGCGTCGGGCCAGCCGCAAAATATATGAATTGAATCCTAGCGGTGGTTCAAAGTGTTACTCGACCATACTGGTTATGATTCGAGTGGCGAAATTGTGTCCGCGGTTAAACGGCGTCCTGCCGCCTGTTGCCGAAAGATGCCGGCCATTCTGAAAAAATCTTAATCTCGCACCGTCCAAGCCTCGGTTGTCCGTTAAAATGAACCTATGGTAAAGTTAAAGGCGAATTCTCCAATCGGAGCATTCGTCTTTTTTTGACTTCATTCGATTCGACCATCGGAGCCGAGCAAAGAGGTTCGGATTGCTCTGCATGTGCGCCCTTTAGGGGCGGAAGCCGTATTGCTTGACTGATCAAGCCGATTCCCTTGCTGATTCCTTGCTCGTTCAGCCCAGCGGCATAGTTGCCCGGGACCTGGCGAGATACATAGGACCAAAAAAGCAAATGCAATCGAGCATGCGAAGAAGGAGACACGGTAGTGATTGCTTACAACCAACAAGAACCGCTTAAGGATATGAGGCCCGCACCGGGGCCAACGCGAAAAAAATGGGGCTGGATCGGAGCGGCGGCGCTTCTGCTCGCCGTTTTGGCAGGAGGCTCCTATTGGGGCTATTCCCATTACGTCAACACCCATACGAACGAATATTACCAGGTTCTTCTGGACGGCAAGCCGGTAGGGACGGTAGACAAGCCGTCCACGGTGGCCGCGATGGTCAAGAAGAAGGAGCGGGAAACCGCAGAGTCGCATCCCAACCTGACCATGACGCTGCATACGGGAACGATTTCCTACGAGAAGGTCCGGGAATACAAGGGGAAGCCCGATAGCGAAGCGACCTTGGACAAGCTGGCGGAGGGCTTCACGGCGACGGCGACGGGAGCGGCGGTCAAGGTGGACGGCAAAGTCATCGGAATCGTGAAGAACGAGGAGACGGCCAGAACCGTGCTGGATCAGCTGCAAAGGAAATACGCGCCTCCTCAGCGGATGAAGAGCGCCCTCAAGGTCATGACTCTGTCGGCTTCGACGAAGGCCGCCGCGCCTGCCAACGGCATCAGCGGCGTCAAATTCGCCGAGGACGTGACGGTGGATGAGGCGGCGGAGCTGGATCCTTCCGAGATCCTCGGCCAGGACCAGCTGCAGCGCATTCTGACGAGCGGCACATCGACCGACACGAAGTATACGGTGCTCAAGGGCGACTGCGTCGGCTGCATCGCGTCCAAGTTCGGCATTTCCAAGGAAGTCATCTATCAGAACAACCCGACGATCGAAGACGATATGATCAAGGCCGGCGACATCCTGGACCTGACGGTCAAAAAGCCGGCGATCAACGTGGTCACGACGGAAAGCCAGTCGGAGATCATTACGACCGAGCCGCAGGTGATCATCCAGAAAAAAGCGACGATGAAAGCCGGCGAGTCGAAGGTCATCCAGCAGGGACAGCCGGGCTCCAAGCGGCTCACCTATTCGGTCGTCAAGCAGAACGGCTACAAGATGAGCGAGGATCTCGTCAGCATCGACGTCATCCGAAAATCCGTTCCGAAAATCGTCGTGCGCGGCACGAAGGTCGTCGTCGGGGAAGGAAGCGGGGACTTCATCTGGCCGGTATCGGGCCATCGCATCACGAGCACGTACGGCACCCGCTGGGGCAAGCTGCACAAGGGCATCGACCTCGTCGGCGGCAGCACGATCAAGGCGGCGGACGAGGGGTACATCGAATTCGCGGGCCAGAAGAGCGGATACGGCAATGCCATCATCATCAATCACCGCAACGGCTACAAGACGCTGTACGGACATATGAGCAAGCTGTCGGTGCGCACCGGCCAGGTCGTCGACCGCGGCCAGGCCATCGGGGTCATGGGCAATACGGGCCATTCCTTCGGCACTCATCTGCATTTCGAGATCTACAAGAACGGAGCGCTGCAAAATCCGCTCAAATTCTTATAACAAGCTACAGCATCCGGATGCCCGCAAGGGTTGTCCGGGTGTTTTTCGTTGCGGACGAGACGGCCATGCAAGGCGTGCCCGTGCTCTTTTATGGTAAACTAGAAGGTAACGGAATCAACAGTCCAAGAGGCAGGCGGTGACGGGAATGCACGGCAAAATACTGGTGGTGGACGACGAGCGTCCCATCGCGGATATATTGAAATTCAACCTGGAGAAGGAAGGCTACGAGGTCATCTGCGCCTTTGACGGCGGCGAAGCGGTGCGCATGGCATTCGAGGAGCAGCCGGATCTGATTCTGCTGGATCTGATGCTGCCGGTGAAGGACGGCATGGATGTATGCCGCGAGGTGCGTACGCGCCTGCAGACGCCGATCATCATGCTGACCGCGAAGGATACGGAGATCGACAAGGTGCTCGGGCTTGAGCTTGGCGCGGACGACTATGTGACCAAGCCGTTCGGGACGCGCGAGCTGCTCGCGCGGGTGAAGGCCCATCTGCGTCGCACGCAGAAAATCCAGGAGGCTTCCTCCGGGACGAGTCCGGGAAGCAAGGAAGAAGGAGGGGAAGAGCAGCAGGGCTTGAAGCTGTTCAACCTGTTCATCGATACGGATATGTACGTCGTCTACAAGGACGGCCAGCCGCTCGATCTGACGCACCGGGAGTATGAGCTGGTCTATTACCTCGCGCGCCACAGCGGCAAGGTCATGACCCGCGAGCATCTGCTGCAGGCGGTATGGGGCTTCGAGTATTTCGGCGACGTCCGCACCGTGGATGTGACGATCCGCCGGCTCCGGGAGAAGATCGAGGATGACCCGAGCCGTCCGGAATACATTCTGACCCGCCGCGGACTGGGCTACCTCATGCGCAATCCGAAGCACGGCGGCTTCGGCGGCTGATGAAGGGGCGCCGCTGGTTCAGCACGATCCAGGTCAAGCTGATCGCGATCTACATGCTGCTCATCCTGATCTCCATGCAGGTGATCGCGGTGTATTTCGTCAGCTCGGTGAAGACGTCGCTGACCGAGACGTTCACGAACAGCCTGAACGATCAGGCGCGCGCTCTGGCCGTGCTGGCGGCGGACAAGCTGACGGAGGAGAGCCTGGCCGCGCCCGCCGACAGCGGCAAGGAAGCCTCGTCCCTGTCGGAATACGTCAACAGCCTGTTCAGCCGCAGCGGCTCGGAGCTGCAGGTGCTCGACGCCAGCGGCCGCGTGCTGGCGGCGTCGGATGCCTACAGCGGCTACATAGGGAAGAAAAACACTTCCCTGATGGTCAGCCAGGCGCTGCAGGGCATTCCCGACAACGAGCAGGACATCCTCGACGAGGACAACGTGCGCAAAAAGATCATCACGCAGCCGATCAAATCCTCCGACAACCGGATCGTCGGGGCGGTCTACATCGTCGCTCAGATGACCGAGGTCAACGCTACGGTCGACCGCGTCAACCGGATTTTCGTCTCCGGCACGCTGATTGCGCTCGGCCTTACGGGCGTGCTTGGCGTCGTGCTGGCGCATACGATCACCAGCCCGATCAAAGGGCTGACCCGCCAGGCGGAGGCCGTGGCGGAAGGACGCTTCGACCAGCAGGTGCCGGTGCTCGCCGACGACGAGATCGGCCGCCTCAGCGAGGCGTTCAACGAGATGACGCATCGGCTGCGGGAAGCTCTCTCCGTCAACGAGGAGGAGAACGAGAAGCTGCAGTCCGTCCTCTCGAACATGAGCGACGGCGTCATCGCCGCGGACGAGTACGGCACGGTCATGGTGTCCAACCAGCGGGCGATCGAGCTGCTCGGCGTCGATACATGCGAAGGCTGCAGCCTCTCGGAGCTGCTGGAGCTGCCGCAGGAGCGGCTTGAAGCGCTGCGCAGGTCGCGCGGACTGGCCGCGGTGCTCGTGAAGGAGTCGCCGGACGGCGAGGAGCGCTGGGTGCTGCGCGTGACGCTGAGTCCGATCCACCGGCGCGGCCGCGGCATTACGGGGACGATCGCGCTGCTCCAGGATATTACCGAGCAGGAGAAGCTGGACCAGTCGCGGCGGGAATTCGTCGCGAATGTGTCCCATGAGCTGCGGACGCCGCTGACGACGATCCGCAGCTATGCGGAGGCGCTTGATGACGGCGCCCTTGCGGAGCCGGAGCTGGCCGGCCGTTTTGTCGGCGTCATCCGCAACGAGACCGAGCGGATGATCCGGCTCGTCTCCGATCTGCTCCATCTGTCGCGGCTGGATTCCCAGCAGTCGACGCTGCGGCGCCGGGAGACGGAAATCGCGGACATGCTGGATGAGGTCGCGGACCGATTCTCCGTCCAGATGCGCAAGAAGGGAATCCGCGCCGTCGTCCGCGTCGAGCCGGGCGTGCACACCGCCGTGCTGGACCGCGACCAGATCGACCAGGTGCTGGACAATCTGATGTCGAATGCGATCAAATACACGCTGGAGGGCGGCCGGATCGAGCTGGCGGCGCGCGAGCATGAGGGAGATATGCTCGCCGTCAGCGTCAAGGACTCCGGAATCGGCATTCCGAAGCGGGATCTGAGCCGGATATTCGACCGTTTCTACCGGGTCGACAAAGCCCGCTCGAGGGAAATGGGCGGCACGGGGCTCGGCCTGTCCATTGCCCGGGAAATTATCAAGGCGCACGGCGGGTCGATGGCTCTGGAGTCGGAGCTTGATGTCGGCACGACGGTGACGTTCTTCGTGCCGAGACTGCAGGAGAAGGGGGAGCCGGCCTAATGGAAAGAGCCAAAACATGGATGCTTGCCGTGCTTGTCGTGCTCAGCCTCGTCCAGAGCTACATGCTTTCCTACAGCGTGCCGGGAACTGCCGTGCGGACGCCGCAGAACTACGTCAATACGGAGCAGATGGGACCGGAAAGCAAAACCGAGGACGTGCTGTTCCCTGAGCAGATGATCCTGCATTTCGGCAACGGCAACCATACGGTGCTCAATCCGGGCGATCTCCCTTTCTACAGCCTGATCATGAGCAAATTGAAGGGCCGCCAGTTCGGCGGCTTCCAGCGGACGAGCGCCGAGATCGTGAACTGGCTGGAAATCCGCGACCGCAACCTCGGCATCGAGCTGAGGCTCGGCAGCGGGCTTCCGGTTCAGCTGCTCTCGCGCATGCTTCAGCTGGAAAGCAGCGACGGCACCTTCCAGTCGGACACGATCGACCGGATCTGGATCTTCCGCAGCGCCGGCAGCGAGGAAGTGAGGACGTTCTTCTTCAGCACCGACGGCAGCGCAGCGTATGAGGCGACTCAAGCCGACTTGACCGTGCGGGATGTGGAGGATGATGTCGGCCTCGGCGAATATTGGACTCCCTACAAGCCTAATATCTACGGCGTCTACCTGCCGCAGCAGCCGGTTGAAGCGGCCGAGGCGGAGACGAATTACCAGACGTACTCACCGGATCTGCTGCAGCGCAATCTGTTCTTCGACCCCGGCATGACGCGCAGCCGCAAAGACCGGACGGGCTCGCAGGTGTATACGGACGGCAAGCGGACGCTGCAGGTCGAGCAGGACGGGCAGTGGATCAGCTATACGGATCCGGCCGCGCCGCTCAGCGGAGCCGGGACGGGCGCAAGCCGGACGACTCCGGCCGGCAGCATCTCAAGCTCGGTGCTGTTCGTCAACCAGCATGGCGGCTGGGACGGCCTGCATCAGCTCGAGGGGATGACCGAGCCCCGAAGGCCGGACCGCACGCCTCAGCCGGGCGGTAGCGGCGCGGCGAACGGCTCAAGCGCCGGAGCGGATCAGCATTTCCTGCTGTTCCGCCAGTACTTCCGTTTCGGGGAGAACCGGATTCTGCCGATCGTTCCGTCGCCGGAGTTCCGCTTCGGCTATATTCAACTGACGGTCCAGCAAGGGAATGTCACCGCTTATGAGCGCTCGCTGATCACCCTCAGCGGCTCGCCGACACGCAAGGCGGTGCGCTGGCTGCCCGGCGGAAGCTCGCTGGAGGCCGCGATCTCGGGGTATGAGCGCCGTTCGGAGATTCGTTCCTTGTACCCGGCGGTGAAGGCGTATCGAGCCGATGAAGGCAGCATCCGGTTCACCCCGGTGTGGGCCGTCCGTCTCAAGGACGGCACGGAGCAGACGCTGATCGGGCCGCTCGCGGAGAGCTACGACGGATCGGATCTAACGAGAACCGATCTCTCGGCGGCTGCGCCGACGCCGACCCCCAGCCCGACGCCATCCCCGGGCGGCTCCGAAGGGCTCCAGGGTCCGCTGGCAAGCGGCAGCACCGCTGATGGCGGCGCGGCCGCGGATCCCGCTGCCGGCGCCGGGAAAGGGGGAAGCGGCTGATGGATTGGGGAAGGGCGAAAAGCGTTCTGATTCTAGCTTTTCTGCTGCTTAACATGCTGCTCGGCTATCAGCTCTGGATGGATGTGCGCGAGCGGCTGCAGCCGAACAATACGGTGGCTGGATTGTCCCCCGACACGCTGGCAGCGATGAAGAGCAAAGGCATCGAGCTGACAGGCGGCATTCCGAAGGAAACGCCGGAGCTGCAAAACCTGACCTATCGTTATGTAGACATGGATGCGGACGAGCAGAATGGAGACGCCTCTGGGGGAGAGGCGCAGGGCGGCGAGATCACGGAGCTTCAGACCCCCGTAGACAGCCGCGTCGTGTTCGACCCCAAGGAGCTGAGCAAGGCTCTGGGAGGCGTCATTCCCGAAATCGGCAAATACGATCTGGACACGGCGGTATATGACGACCGCAAGTTCGTGCTGTACCGGATGGCGGAAGGAAGGCCGATGTTCAACGTCCGGCTGGAGCTCTATTACAGCAATCAGCGGATTACCGGCTACCGGCAGCAGCGGATCGAGCTGCTCCCCTCGGAGCAGCAGAGCCCGCCGCAGTCCGTCCTGCCCGCCTCCAAGGTCATCCGCACGGAAATCATCGAGCGCTACGTTCCCGAGCATGCCGTCATCAAGGAAATTCGGCTCGGCTACAAGGAAGGCCAGCTGTTCGACTCCGAGACGCAGGTATCCACGCCGTCCTGGAGAATTCTGATGGAGGACGGCAGCGTCATCTACCTTCAGGCGTACAGCGGAGAGGTGCTGACGGACGCGGCTCAGCCGCAGCCGCCTTCCTCGCCGGGCACCGGCAAATAGAGAGGCGGCCGCCTCTGGACAAGGCGTTATGGCTGGCGCCAACGGCGGCCGCGGCACGAGGACCGGCATCCCGCGAAGCATGGGAGGCCAAGGGGCTTTCGCCGGGACGCACATTCCTTTCGGCCGGAATTTTCTTTTCCTTGGAAAGGCATGCCGTCATTGGTATGGTACAATAGGTTTTCATAGTGAAATGGCGAGCCGAGAGGCTCTGCAGCGGCATGAGGCCGTCTGCTTCATGCGATAGAGCGGATAGGCCTGCAGGAGCAACGCCTGGAGCGTAAGGAAGGAACATGCGGAATGGAATTCAGATTCACTGTGCTGGCGAGCGGTTCGACGGGCAATGCGACGCTGGTGCAGAGCGGGGACAAGACGGTGATGGTGGATGCGGGGCTCAGCCTCAAGAAGCTGGAGGAGCTCATGTATCTTCAAGGCGTGACAGGGCATGACGTGGACGCGCTGATGATCACGCACGAGCATTCGGACCATATCAAGGGATTGAACGCGCTGGCGCGCAAATATGAGCTGCCTGTATACGCCAACGAGGCGACCTGGGCGGCTCTGGAGCGGCATGCGGGCAACGTCCCGCAAGAGAGGCGCATCGTGATGGGCACCGGCGAGGAGATCCGGTTCGGCAGCATGGGAGTGCGCTCGTATCCGATCTCCCACGACGCGGCCGAGCCGGTCGGCTATACGTTCACGGATGACGGCTACAAGCTCAGTCTGGCGACGGACCTCGGTTATGTCAGCGACATCGTCCGCCGCAACATCATCGATTCCGACGTGCTCGTCCTGGAATCGAACCATGATCCGGAGATGCTGCGCATGGGCCGGTACCCATGGAACATCAAGCGCCGGATTCTCAGCGATATCGGCCATTTGTCCAACGAGGCCGCCGGAGAGGCGCTGTGCGAGCTCATGACGGACCGGACGAGGCGGGTATACCTGGCTCATCTCAGCTTGAACCACAACATGCCGGACCTGGCCAGGCTGACGGTCAACCAGGTCATGGAGGACAAGGGACATTTCTTCCGGCAGGACGAGCATCCGCTGCGCGGAACGTATCCCGACCAGCCTACTCCATGGGATCAAATAAAGCGGAAAGCGCTTTGAGCGGCTCGTTGTCCGCGGCTTCCAGCTGAGCCGACTTGGCCTCCAGCTCCTGCCGGGTAAGCAGGCCCTTCTCGACGAGCAGCTCCAGCATGGCGCTCAGCGCGAGGAGGGTGCGGTACTGGTTGTCGGCCAGATCTCCCATCTTGGCGTGCAGGGTTACCTGGTCCCAGGCGTTAGGGACTCCAGCCGGCGGTTGAACAAGCTTGATATCCATGTCGGAATCACTCTTCCTTTGACCAAGATTGGAGCGGACCTGCAACATTCGGTGCCTTGAGGTCGTTGAATAGGTAACAGGCAGACCGGCTCTCTATTATTATTCTAGACGAATCTTCCGAAATCATTCCAAGTAGAGAAAAAACATCCTGTAGTTGAAAATCAGGCAGGCACGTATGCTTAACTATATGGCAGTTACCGCGTGCGCATATCACGGGAGGAGCGGGTTACAGTGGGATTGTTCGACGATGAGTTTTATTCGACAGCAGTATCCCGGCGCACAAGCAAAAAAAACCGCAAGCCAATCTCCGGGTTCCCGCTGCGCAGCCGCAGAAGCTGGGGAGCGGGCCGGCTCGTCGCCGTATCGGCCGCCAGCGGGGCCGTCATCGTCCTGGTGCTGACGCTTGCCATCGGCAGCGGCGGCACTCAGGCTGCCGCCGTCAGCGAAGCGGCATCGCCGCCAGCGGCCGGACTGGTCGCTCCCGGCGACGCGATCCAGCAGACCGTCGCCGCATCCGCCAAGGTGCGTCCGGCCGTCGTCAGCATCGTCAACGAGCAGGCGGCTCCCGACCGCAGCCAGAGCGGCAGCGGGTCTGCGGACAATGCAGACGGGGGCAGCGCGATGCAGCCGGATACGCCGGAAGGCCAGGCAGAGGACGCGCCGGAAGGCGAGCTGCAGCCGGCCAGCGTCGGCAGCGGCGTCATCTTCGCCAAGAAGGACGGCAAGGCGTACATCATCACGAACAACCACGTCGTGGAAGGCGCATCGGCGTTGAAGGCCGTCCGTATCAACGGCGAATCGCGTCCCGCCAAGCTGGTGGGCAGCGACTACATTACGGATCTGGCTGTGCTGGAGATCGACGGCAAGGGCATCGACATCGTGGCGGAGCTCGGCGATTCCTCCAAGCTCCAGTCCGGAGAGATGGTCATGGCGATCGGCAACCCCCTCGGCCTCGGCGACTCCCTGTCCATGGGCATCGTCAGCAAGACGAAGCAGATCATTCCCGTCTCGCTGAGCCAGGACGGCAACTACGATTGGGAGCAGGAGGTCATCCAGACCGATGCTTCCATCAATCAGGGCAACAGCGGCGGTCCGCTCATCGACATGCAGGGCAAAGTAATCGGCATCAACAGCATGAAGATCGCGGATGTCGGGGTTGAAGGGGTCGGTTTCGCGATTCCGGTCAACAACGTCATTCCGATCGTCGACCAGCTGATGGCAAGCGGCAAGGTTCCGCGTCCGTATCTCGGCGTCTACACGCTGGATCTGGCTTCCTACTTCGCACAGCAGAGCCTGCCGGGCAGCAAAGGCTCCGCGCAGGGATCGGACGGCGAGGCAGAGGGCTCCGGTCCGAAGCTTCCCGCCGAGGTGAAAAAGGGCGTCATCGTCCTGGAATCGGTCGGTCCCGCCCTGGATGCGGGGCTGCAGTTCAACGACGTCATCGTGCAGCTGGACGATCAGCCGATCAGCAGCACGATGGAGCTGCGCAAGTACCTGTACGGCAAGAAGCAGATCGGCGACAAGATCAAGGTGACGTTCTATCGCGACTCCAAGCAGGAGAGCGTCACGTTCAAGCTCCAGGACAAGGCGGACGACGACGAGTAGCGTGATTGGAGCGATAGAGAACGTGGGATCGATCCGGCTTGCAGCCTGCAGGCCGGATTTTCTTTTATTTCCCGGAAGCAGGGGATTGAATGCCTCTGCCGGGGATGTGGTACAATGGTAGGGACGAAGGTAAACTTACAAGATACGAAGCGGGGTAGGTCATCGAATGTATTGCGTGTGCAAGGAGCATATTGAGCTGGCTTTGGACAAGTTCGTGGATGAGTACGAGGATGCGCCGGATATGGTGAATCTGAATGAAACGCATTTTGCGAATTGGGACCCGCCGGTGAAATGTGACTTGTGCGAAGAGAAAGCGGAATTCTTGATCGTATAATCCGGATGAGATTGTAAGGCCGCACGGACTGCCGGCAGGGCGGGACGTTCCGAAGAGCTTCTTTCCCCAGGCGGGAGAGAGGCTTTTTTCTGTGGATGGCGATGGAATCCAACCAGAGTCCGGCTGTGGATAAGAGAGGTAGCTTGAGTTAAGGAGATATCCACATGTGGATATTCGAGACGGCGAGTTTATGAACGGGTTTATCCACATATTCACCGATATAGCGGGAGATGCGATTGAAGCCGCTCATGGTCAAGCAGCGGCGATGGATAAGGTAACGGCTATTGGCTTATGCCTAGAGCGGCTGAGGCAGAGATAAGCGCCCGGAAGATGGATTGCTTGAAAGGCAAGTTCCTTCCATGCGTTTTGCAGGCTGTGATCGTCGCGGATAGACCCTCCTTGCATGAGAAAAGGCTGCCCCCTAGGGCAGCCTTTTTGAATCCTACCGATTTACTTGATGACGGCGACGTACTTGCCGTATACGAAAGCTTTGTTTCCTTTGTAGCTTACCTCGATCCAGCCCTGCTTCCAGCCCGTAACGGTGAACACCGTACCTTTTGGCACCGTGGCCAAAATCTTCGCCTTCGAGGACGCCTGGGCGCGCACGTTCAGGAAAGCGGCGGTCACCTTGGCTTTCTTCTGAAGTGATGGGACGGGCTTCACCGTTGCCGGCTTGCCCGGTTTTACCGCAAGTGGAGGTTTCGGAGCCGGAGCTGCTGTAGCCGCCGGAGTCGGAGCCGGAGTCGCTGCAGCCGTCGGAGTCGGAGTCGCCGGACTAGGAGCCGCCGTAGCCGTCGGAGCCGGAGTCGCGGGATTCACCGGAGAAGGCGTCGGCGAGACGGACGGAACGACAGGCGGGTTGGTCGGAGCCGGACTCGCGGCATCCTTCCGCGCTTTGTTCAGGCTTTGATAGAACTCGCCTTTGGTTTTCAGCCCTTCGAACAGAGCTTTGCTCACGCCCGCTTTGGCGGACAGCTGGGCGATTTCATCCGCGCTGACGGCATCCCGGACGTTGATGGAGGCCACATTCGTATACTTGCCGTCATCCGTCGCTGGAACCGGCAAAATGCCGGCATTGATCAGCTCCACGATGTCGGCGCGGACCGGAGCGGCCGTATCGACGCCGGTGATTTTCCAATGCTGGGCCGGCTGCGGCTCATACACGCCGTTCTGGACTTCCTTCAGGTAAGAAATGGACAGGTTGCGGATCGTGCCCTTGTCCTCGCCGAATGCGGTCGCATCCTTGGAAGACCACAGCTGCTTGAAGGTACGGCCTGCAAGCGCTCCTCCAGGAGCTCTCAGAGCATCCATGCGGTAGGCGTTCATGCCTAGTTTCAGCGTATCGCCTGGCAGGATGGGGTTGCCTTTGAGATCGGCCAGATTCTTGATTCGGCTGCCGTAAGGCTCGGTCAGGTCGATCTCATAGGTCACGCCGCCGAAGAAATCGTTCGTGCTGTATTTGGAGGCGCGCCGCTTCTTGTCGAAGCTGACCGTGACGTCGCCCGGACGGGTGGAGTTGAAGTAGCCTGCCGCCCACTCCATGTAGTCCTTCAGATCCTTGCCGGTCACCTCGTAGACGGTGACTTCGCCGAGGGCGAACTGATAGTTGAAGGCGATGTCCTTCTTCTTGATCGGGCCGACGTCGAGCTTCGCCTTGTCGTTGTCGATCTGATGGGCGACGACATCCGCCTTGCTGTAATGGAGCATCACTTCGCTGAAGAAGTCCGACAGCGGCGTCTCCTGGACCTGAACGGCCGGAATGCCCTTGATCTCGTCGGCCGGGACCATGTTCATCCCTTTCAGCTGGGCCACGATGGTGTTTGCATCCGCCCGGGCGAACTCATGGAAGGACTGCAGCTTGCCTTCGAGGCCGGGGTCGGACACGGCGAACGTGCCGTCTGCCGCCTTCACCGGAAGCGCGAACGCCTGCTTTTCCTTCAGCACCATCCTGTCTCCCTGCTTCTCGAACGTAAGGTCGATCCGGGACAGATGGGAGCCGTACTTGTTCGGCTCCGAGATGATGACGCCGTTCACCGTCTCGGATTCGACGAGCGTATGCATATGTCCGGCGAAAATGGCGGCGAGCTGCGGATTGGCATTGGCCACGTCCTTCACGCCTGTGCCGGGCTTGCCATTCTCATTCTCCAGGCCCATGTGCATGAGGCCGACGATGGCGTCCACCTTGCCGTCGAGCTCGGCGATGGCTTTTTTTGTCTCTTCCACGGGATCCTTGACGACGACGCCGTCCAGATGGTTGGTTCCTTTCTCGAATTCCGTGATCATAGGCGTGTTCATGCCGACAACGCCGATCTTCACGCCGCCTCTCTCGATGATCGTGTAGGCCGGCATGTAGCGTTCGCCGTTCTCCTTGTAGATGTTGCCGACCAGCGGCTGGCCGTGGAATTGGGAAGAAATTTTCGCCAGCACGTCGAGGCCGAAGTTGAATTCATGGTTGCCCATGACCCAGGCGTCATAGTTCATTTCGTTCATGGCGACCATCATCGGAGACTGCGGCTGGTCGTTGAACAGCTCGGCCGAGTTGTCCTGGATCATGTCTCCAGCGTCGAGCAGAATCGTATTGGGATTCTCCGCGCGCACCTTCTTGATCATCGTGTACAGCTGGGTCATGCTCCCCGCGGGGTTGGGACCGTCCAGGGCGTAATCCCAAGGCATGAAGCGGCCGTGAATGTCGGAGGTGCCGAGCAGCGAGATCGTCGTCGTATCGGCTGCCGCCTCCTCCGCGTGAGCGGTCGGAGCCGTAAGCGGTGCAGCAAGAGCAGCGGCTGACAGCGCGAGGCCGAGAAGGAGCTTGGCGCTGCGCTTGAGAGGATTGGACAAGGTAGGAATCTCTCCTTTTGAATGGTTAAGAATATGTAAATGAGGTTCTCGTAAAGTCTATTGCATATCCAAAAGGATGTAAATCCTTCCATGCAGCGGGGGAGACGGCTGGTTTGGCTGTCCTTCATTTCGTTTAAGAAGATATCACTTGGGAAGGCTTGTAGAGTGCAGGCCGAATCCGCTTGTCGGAGCAGCAACGGAAATCAAACTAAATGAATGAGGTGACCAGCATGTCGAATCAACATACCGCAAGCCAAGAGGCTGTCGAGAAGGTCCGGGATCTGATCAAAGGAATCGATATCGCGATGCTCACGACGGTAACGGACGAAGGTCTGGTGTCCCGTCCGATGCAGACCCAGGAGGTCGAGTTCGACGGAGACCTGTGGTTCATCACCACAAAGGAAACGGACAAGTTCGAGGAGCTTCAGCATAATCGCAACGTCAACGTCGCCTACGTCGGCAAATCGTATGTGTCGGTCCGCGGCGAAGCCGAGCTGGTGAACGACCGGGCCAAGATTAAGGAGATCTGGAATCCGACCTACGAGAAGCTGCTCGGCATGTCGAGCGACGATCCGGATCTGGTGCTGATCAAGGTGAAGGCCGAGACGGCGGAATACTGGGAAACCGGCAGCAAGGCCAAGATGGTGACCCAGCTGTTCAAGAAGATGACGGGCAAGCAGGAGCATATGGATTTGAACAAGACGGTGGAATTGAACTGACGCAGGGATGGAAAAGAAAAAACGCAGGAGGCGCTCTTTCGAGACGCTTCCTGCGTTTTTGGCATGGCTTTCTGATTCAGTCATAGAGAGCGCTACGCACCGTCATTCCACCTCATTGTGCACGGGGAAGACGGCCTTGGATTTGGATGTTCGAAAGCTTAAAAAACGGAGGGCACCATGAAATAAAAGGACGTCGAGCTGCCGGGCTCGCTCTTCGCCCAGATCCGTCCCCCATGCTGCTCCAAGATCGACCTCGCGATCGCCAGCCCCAGCCCGTAGCCGCCGCCGCTGCGGGAGCGGGAGGCGTCGACCCGGTAAAAGCGGTCGAATATTTTCTCCAGATGCTCGGGGGGGATTCCATCCCCGGTATTGGACACCTTCAACTGAATCTGGTTATGCTGCTTCATCAACTCGACGTTGATGGAGCCTTTTTTGTTGGTGTATTTCACGGCGTTGTCCAACAGGATCATGACGACCTGGCGGATCTGCTCGCTGCTGCCGACGGCAGTCAGGCCGGGCTGAATCTCATACGAGAATTCCAGGTCCTTTTCGTAGATGACCGCCTCCATCGTCAAAATGACGCTTTCCACCGCTTCGCTCAGGTTGAACGGAACCTGGAGCACCCGGTCGCGGGCATCCTCCATCTCGGTCAGGTACAGCAGGTCGTTCGTCAGCGTCTTCATGCGCTCGGTTTCCGACTTGATGTGATGCAGCCACTTGGCTTGAGCGGCGATCGTGTCGTCGCTGTTCGCGAGCAGCACGTCGGCGTTGGTGTTGATGACGGCCAGAGGCGTCTTCAGCTCATGCGAGGCATCGGCGATGAAGCGCTTCTGCTTGTCGAACGCCTCCCGCACCGGAGCGATGGAGCGGCCTGCGAAGTACCGGCTCACAAAATAGATGACGGCGAGCATGACGAGAGCGACCAGAGAGAACGTGTAGATCATCGTGGTGAGAATTTTCTGCTGGGCGGTCACGTCCAGGTAAACGACGGTATAGCCTTCCGCGGTACGCTGCGTGCTGTACGCCCAGTCGGTGCCGTCGAGCGTAAAGCGGCCGTTCTCGACCGGATTCGCGACGGCGCGCTCCTTGGCCAGCTCATAGAACTCGTCGTCCATGTCGAAGCGCGAGTCCTTGGCCAGCAGGTTCCACTCCGCATCCGTCCGCAGAGCGAACGAGACGGAGCGCTCGGGAGGCGGATTCATTCCTCTGCCGCCACCGCCGCCCGTCGGCGTCTTCATGCCGCCGCCGGGGCCGCCTTGGCCGGGACCTCCTTGATGAAAGAAATCGGAGACGCGCCCGAGCTCCATGTCGATGTCATGGCTTGTATTCTGATAGGTGATCGTGTAGATGGACCCGAAGGCGACGAGCATGATGATCGAGATGATCACCATGTTCATCATCAGGAACCGGTTGCGCAGCCGATTGAAGATCATTCCGTCGCCTCCAGTACATACCCGACGCCCCGGATCGTATTGATGCGGACCGATGCGTCCAGGAACGCCAGCTTTTTCCTCAGGAACGAAACATACACTTCCACGTTGTTGTGCTCCGCCTCGGAGTCGAAGCCCCACAGCTTCTCGATCATCTGCTCCTTGGACGTCACGGCCGACCTGCGCGTGATGAGCAGCTCGAGCAGCTCGCTTTCCTTGAGGATGAGCTTGAGCTCCTTGCCCTGGCAGGAAAGCCTCAGCGTCGAGGTGTTCAGCTCGATATTGCCGAACCGCAGCCCGTCCTCCGGCACGACCTCGCCCTTGCGCCGCAGCGCCGCCCGCATGCGGGCCAGCAGCTCGTCGGTGTTGAACGGCTTGGCGATGTAATCGTCCGCTCCATGGTCCAGGCCCGAGATTTTGTCCGTGACTTCGCCCTTGGCCGTCAGCATGATGACCGGCGCCGCGATGCCTTCCGCCCGGATCGCCTTGAGCAGCGTCATCCCGTCCATGCCGGGAAGCATGATATCCAGCAGAAGCAGATCGTAGATGCCGCTGAGCGCGTAATCGAGTCCCGCGTGGCCGTCGTTCACGACGTCCACCGAATAATGGTTTTTTTTCAATAGTTGAGAAAGCGCCTCTGCCAGATGCACTTCGTCTTCGACTATCAATATGCGCATGAGCCAAGTCCCCTCCGTCTCTTCCTCTCCAAGCCGCCTTGCACGCCCATTATAGGAAGCGAACCTTTAATCAACCTTAATCGTAGCATTCGGGCGGACATGCACCCAAGCCCTAAAATTCCGGATTCCGCTGGACGGGCAGGGTCTGTGGAAGGGAAAGTCCTTGAACGTCAAAGCATTCTATTTTTCCTCTCCGTCAATTGTTTAAGTTTCGTTAAAGGTTGACCCACTAAGCTACAGACATGAAGGGGCGAGGCCATCGCCCGACATGACTTGGAAAGGGGCGCTGCCCAGTGGCGATCGAAGTGTTCAACCGGTACGAAAACAAGTATTTGATGGATACAAAAGCCTTCTACGGCATCTACAACCGCCTGATGGCATACATGGAGCTCGATGAATACAACCGCGACGACAAGTTCTACTCCATCAGCAATCTCTACTATGATACCGAGCATCACTCGCTCATCCGCACCAGCCTCTCGAAGCCGAAGTACAGGGAGAAGCTGCGCATCCGCGCTTACGGGGTGCCGGGGAGCGACGCCAAGGTCTACCTGGAGCTCAAGAAAAAAGTGTTCGGCCTCGTCAACAAAAGAAGGTCGGCGATGAAGCTGAGCGAAGCCTACGAATTCGTCCGGACAGGCTGCCAGCCGGTCTGGCGGCCAGGAATGAACCGGCAGGTGATGAATGAAATCGACTATTTCCTGAGCCGGTACGAGCTGCAGCCGATGACGTATCTGGCCTACGACCGGATCGCAATGTTCAGCAAGGAGAGCCGCGATCTGCGGATCACGTTCGACACGAACATCCGTTCCCGGCGGCATGACCTGCTGCTCGAGAAGGGCGATTACGGGGAGCAGCTGATGGAGCGGGGACAGTGGCTGATGGAAGTGAAGGCACAGAAGACGATTCCCGTCTGGCTCGCGCAGCTGCTGTCGGAGCTCGGCATGTACCGCACCAGCTTTTCCAAATACGGCAACGAATATAAACAATCCATCCGCCATGCAAACGCACCGCAGATCGAAAGGGAGAGAATCGTTTTATGATCGAATCCATCTTTGCCTCCACAGCAACCGACACGACGCTGACGCTGCCTCACGCGCTGCTCACCGTCCTGATCGCCATCGCCGTCGGCGCCGTCATCAGCCTGACCTACATGAGGACCCAGCCCGCGTACTCGCAGAGCTTCACGCTCACGATGATCGTGCTGCCCGTCATCGTCGCCATCATCATCCTGCTCATCGGCAGCAATATCGCCAGGGCTTTCAGCCTTGCGGGCGCCTTCTCGATCATCCGCTTCCGCAGCGCTCCGGGCGATGCCAAGGACATCTCCTATGTCCTGTTCTCCATGGCGGCAGGCCTCGCCTGCGGCGTCGGGGCTCTCGGCTACGCGGTGCTGTTCACGATCATCCTGTGCGGGCTCATGTTCGTCCTGAAATTCGTGAACTTCGGCTCCCATAAGGAAGCCATGAAAACCTTGAAGGTGACGATTCCCGAAAATCTCGGGTATGAAGAAGCTTTCCACGAAGTGTTTCGCAAGTTCAACGTCGGGTATGAGCTCAAGAAGGTGCGCACGACGGAGCTCGGCAGCCTGTATGAACTCGTGTATTCGGTGAAAATGGGGCCGGAAACGAACCCGAAGGACTTTCTCGATGCCGTCCGCACCCGCAACGGCAATCTGGACATTACCCTCACGATGAGTCCCGTCGTGCAGGAATACTAAGCGAAAAGAGGTCGATGACGATGAAACATCCCTATCAAACGAAGCTGGCTGCGCTGGTTCTCCTGTCGTCGCTTGTGGCTGCGGGCTGCAGCAATGCGAATTCGACGGATTCGGCTGCCGATGCAAGCGGCGGCACGGCCGTGAACGCCTCGGCGAATACGGCTGCGGCCGTCGCCAAGCTGGCCGGGCTCAAGCTGGCGGATGTCGTCAAGTACGATGACGACGACATCTCCGCGGCATGGGACGCGGCGAGCTCGACCGCGGTCAAGCTGAGCGGAGCAAGCGCCAGCGTCGAGGGCTCCGGGGCCGCGGCCGATGGAGGGACCGTGACCATTACGGCGGCGGGGACGTATGTGCTGAGCGGCAAGCTCGAGGGCGGCGTTGTCGTCGATTCGAAGGACGACGGCATCGTGCATATCGTGCTGAACGGCGCGGAGATCGTCAATGCAAGCGGACCCGCCATCTATGTGAAGGCGGCGGGCAAGACGGTGCTCACCCTCCAGGAAGGCACGGAAAATGCGGCGGCCGACGGCGAGAAGTACGCCGACAGCTATACGACCGCAGACGACACGCCGACGGCGGCGATCTACAGCAAGGATGACCTGACGGTCAACGGCACGGGCAAGCTGAGCGTGACGGCGCTGAACAACGACGGCATCACGAGCAAGGACGATCTCAAGATTGTCAGCGGCACGATCGCCGTGGAGTCCAAGGACGACGGCCTCGTCGGCAAGGATCTGGCCGCGGTCAAGGACGGCAGCATTACGGTGAAGGCCGGCGGCGACGGCATCAAGTCGACCAACGATACGGATGCCGACAAAGGTTATGTGGCGATTGCGGGAGGAACGTTCTCCATCGTGTCGGAGAACGACGGCATTCAGGCCGCCAGCTCGCTGGTGATTGAAGGGGGCTCGTTCGAAGTCGCCACCGGCGGCGGCAGCGCCAATGCCGAGCCGCATCAGCAGGAAGGCCCTCCACAGTGGGGCGGACAGCAGGGGCAGGGCGGCACGATGCCGGAAGATCCGAACGGCACGCAGCAAGGTCAGTCCGGCGATGCGTCGGCCCGGACGCCGAGCGCCACGGAGTCGGGAACGACGGAGGCAGCCGGCACGGAGTCGGCCAGCGCCAAGGGGCTGAAGGCATCGACAGGCATCTCGGTGGCGGGCGGCGTGTTCAAGCTCGATTCCGCCGATGACGGCGTTCACAGCAACGGCGCCGTCGCCATTGCCGGGGGAGATTTCAGCATCGCGACGGGTGACGACGGCATCCATGCGGACGCTTCGCTGGCGATCAGCGGCGGGAAGATCAACATCACCGGCTGCTATGAAGGGCTGGAGAGCGCCAGCATCGCCATTTCGGACGGAGAGATCCATATCGTCGCCAGCGACGACGGCGTCAACGCCTCCGAGGGCTCCAGCGAGAGCATGGAGGCAGGCCAGGGCGGCGGAGGCATGGGAGGCCCCGGCGAGGCGGCAGGCAACGCCCTGCTGGCCATCAGCGGCGGGTATATGACGGTCGACGCGGCTGGCGACGGACTCGACTCCAACGGCTCGATCACGATGTCCGGAGGCACGGTGCTCGTGAACGGGCCGACGATGGACGGCAACGGCGCTCTTGACTACGACGGCACGTTCGAGCAATCCGGAGGCTTGCTGATCGCCGCGGGCAGCTCCGGCATGGCGCAGGCGCCATCCGAGACCTCCTCCCAGCGCGCTGTCTTGATGACCTTCCCGGCCCAAGTCCAGGCCGGCACGCTGGTGACGCTGGCCGACAGCGCGGGCAAGTCCGTCGCGACCTTCGCCCTGGCCAAGGCGATCCAGAGCATCGTCATCTCGGCGCCGGAGCTGAAGGCGGGAGAAAGCTACACGATCAGCACCGGCGGCAGCTCCGACGCCGCTCAGAAGGATGGCCTCTATGAAAGCGGCGCCTACAGCGTAGGCACCAAGGTCGTGAGCTTCACCCTCGGCGACAAGGTCACCTATGTCAACGAGTCCGGCGTCACGACGGCGCCGAGCGGATTTGGCGGCGGCGGCGGAGGCCGCGGCCCCGGGGGCGGCGGAAAAGGCTTCGGCGGCGGAGG
>NZ_BIMD01000042.1 GCF_004000905.1 Paenibacillus humicus NBRC 102415 | reverse complement strand
GCACGCGGACCGCGCGGCGGCGGCCGAGGCCGCCGCGACAGCGGGTTCGGGCCGAATGGCTGGCGGGGCAGCATGCCGGAGGACATCCCGAATGTACGGGACGACAATCCATGGAGCGTGCGGGAGGGCGGCAAGACGGAGAGCTCGAAGCGCACCGACATGTGGGGCCTTCCGGTTCCGCCGAGCAGCATGGGCAACCGTGCCGCAGGACGTCCGGGCGCAGGCGCTCCGGGCAGCGGCAAGGGCCGCGGTCCGGCAGCCGGCGGAGAGGGCCCTCGCGGCGGCTCACGTCCTCCTAAGGGCGCTCGCGGACCTAGCATCTCCGCCGCCCCTCAGGAGACGGCGACAGCGCCGCAGGACAGCACGTCCGCAGGCAATCGCCAGCGCCGCAAGAAGCGCAAGGGCGGCAGCACGGCGCCTTCCATTCGTCAGGTGACGGATGTCGATATCCAAGAGATCTTCGCGGACTTCGACCGCAATGAAGGCGACTCCGCGGCGGCTCCGGCCGCTGCCGAGGGCGGCCCGTCCAAGCGCAGCCGTTCCCGCCGCAAGAAGAACAAAGGCGGCGCGGGAGCTCCTCCTGTGAGCGGCGGCGATGCCGGCGCGAACCAGGGCGGCAGCACGCCGGAAGCATAAGCTGTCGCTTATGGCGCAGGTGAAGGATTCGATACCCCGCCAAGGCGGGTATGAACACGGGGATTGCCGATGCGGCAATCCCCGGTTTTTCATCTCGAAGAAGATCGGTTGCCGCTATTGGCGGCCTGAGTCCTCCCGAACGCCAAGGTTTCGCTTTATGGCGGAGGAAAGCCGTCCTGCTTGTAAGCAGCACTGCAATTGCTGAGACCTGATTTCATTTGCTACAATAAGTGCCGATAGGACTTAAGTCAGTCCCCCCATTCCGACGACAGAAGGGAGCGAAGCACCATGGCTCCGAAGAAGGACCAGTCCCAGAAGCCGCTGGCTCAGAACAAGAAGGCGTCCCATGATTATTTCATCGAGGAAACCTACGAAGCCGGCATGGTGCTCATGGGTACGGAAATCAAATCCTTGCGGACCGGACGCGCCAATCTCAACGATGCGTTCGCAACAATCCGCAATGGCGAGATGTTCCTGAACAACATGCATATCAGTCCGTTCGAGCAGGGCAACCGCCACAATCCGACCGATCCTACGCGTGCCCGCAAGCTGCTGCTGCACAAGTCGCAGATCGCGAAGCTGTACGGCCAGTCCAAGCAGGAGGGCTACTCCATCGTGCCGCTGAAGATCTATGTGCGGAACGGTTATGCCAAGATTCTGATTGGGCTCGGCAAAGGCAAAAAGCAATACGACAAGCGGGATACGGCCGCAAAGCGGGATGCCCAGCGCGATATCCAGCGGGCTCTGCGAGAGAAGCAGAAGGTGGCTAGATAAACAGCCGATTTTGTCAGGTGATGCGCCTTTTCGCCGGATTGCCTTTAGGCTGGACTGCTCATGAGGGAAGCCGAGGCAAGGGGCGATGAGACTCCGCATGCCCATCGTCTGATTGGGCTGATTGGCTGGGAAGCGGGCTTCTCCTGACCGGATGGATCCCGGGTTGGCTCATTCACCAGATAGCAGCGTTGTTTCCAGCACTTCCTTCGCAATTGCGGCGTCATCTGTGTTATACTAAGTCCATAGCAATCGTTACGTTGGTCTTTGATTCTTTTGCAATGCTGTGCCGCTTGTCTCGTCACAGTCCTTGCGCTTCGGACCGCCGCGCTTACCCTGCAGCTTAGGTGCAGGATAAGGCTGGACGGATCTGTTCGGGGGCGTTTATGGATTCGACGGGGGTAGTTCGAGCATGGGTTGCGGGTAGTGGGGACGCGTCCGCTTTATCAACGCTAAAGCCTATTAAATGGCAACCAACGTACTTCTTTAGCAGCAGCCTAAGAAACTGCACGCTAAGCTCCTCTCCAGCATCGCCTATGTGCCGGATGTAGGGGCTCACCCTTAGTAGGCTACGCTGTCACATCTCCGCCTGGGGTGTGCTGAAGAAGACAATCAGGCTGACCCAGATCGCAGCCGGTTACGGGGCGTCGGCCTGGGTGACATCAAATCCGTGACTACACCCGTAGATGCCTGTGTGCCGTTGCCTTCGGACAGGGGTTCAAATCCCCTCGCCTCCATACTGAAAATCCACAACCGCGAGGTTGTGGATTTTTGCTTTCGCTGACTTGTAATCGGGACCCAACAGGCTCCCGGCCTAGTCCGAAACGTTTTCGTCTCATTCATATGGGTTGGCAGGTAAAGGAGTTATGAAATGGACTTGAACTTGAAAAAAGAGATGCAGCAGTTGAACATCAACCATGCGATTAAAGGTTCGGTCGTGACTGGTCTGAAGGAGATTCTTGCACGGCTGAACAAAGATCGTTTGAACTTCATTGCTGCAAACTGCGCGCTGGCAGGACGCTCCAAGCTGAAGAAGCAGGAGCTTGCGGACGCGCTATACGAGCGGATTACGAATGTGGTCCAGGTACGTTCGGCTCTCCTTACAGCGGAGACGCAGGAATGGGAGCTGGCAAGCCGGCTTCTCCAAGCTCCTTATGTTCAGGACGATGCAGTATTTGTGGATGCTTACTTGTTTTTGATGGATAAAGGCTTGGTGTTCAGCTTCATGGAGGGGGATAAGCTGTTCTTTGTCATGCCGGAGGAAGTCAAGGCTGCATATAAGACGCTTGACCAAAAATCATTCCGTGAAGAACGCAGCAGAACCCAGCTAGTGCTCCGGTATATTGAAGCTGCGGTTAATCTGTATGGCATCTGTCCCGTTTCGAAAGTAATCGAGATAATCAATGATCAAAACGGAGGCGGCTTGACGGAGGAGCAATTCAATGGGATTCAATCGTCCGTCTCTGATAAAATGCTGTCCTGGGATATTCAGCGAGGGTTTCTATACAGCGATGGCTTGGAGGGAGAAACCCTGGACGATTACGAAGCGTTTTTGGAGAGTGTAGCTGACAAGCCTTACTACCTTCCTCCGAAGGAAGAGCTGCTGCGATACGCGGATATGAATTACTTTGAGAAGACGCCTCAGCTGGAAGCATTGAAGAGCTACATCATGGGGCAGTTGGGGCAAGAAGAGCGGATGGCTGACGCGATCGCAGATGATATCCAGCTCGCATGCTCGATGGAAGAGCCGCTTGACGTCATCATGGAAGAATTTGAGAGGCGCAGGATCCGCTTGAGCAGGAAGCAGCTGACCGATATGATGCCGCTCCTTGTTGATGTGCGCAATACGACGAGAATGTGGTCCAATCGCGGCTTTACTCCTGCTGAGCTTAACCCGAAGCCGAGCCGGAGCGGGAATGCCGGCAACGTGGTCCAATTCCCATCGGCCTCCTCGAAAACCGGCCGAAACGAACCTTGTCCATGCGGCAGCGGGAAAAAACATAAAAAGTGCTGCCTGTAGAAATAGGAGTCCCTCTATTGAAGACATTTGAACAATCGAGGGAAACAACCCGAGCATCATAGTCCGACAAATGGCCGTTTTGCACAAGCACGCCTAGACACCATACTGAACATCCACAACCGTTCGAGGTTGTGGATTTTTGTTTTCCTCGATTTGTAAATGTTTTGTGCAAAGCAACTTTCCTCTCCACCCAGGAAGGATGATCATGCCGAACAGCGAATATTGATCCATGCTTGCCGGGAGGAGCTGGAGATGCGGTGATTGTTGAATGAAGCCTGCAAGTAGGAGGAGAAGCTTCTTGCGCATGCTGCGCAGCCGGTTCATGTTCTCCTCTCTCCGCAAACGAATCATGGTGTTTCTGACCGTCGGCCTTGTGGGATGCGCCGTCTTGATGGCGTCTGTTTCCTATAATGCCATCTACACGATGCAGCGCGATAAAATCAAGACCTCGATGGCTTTTGATCTGCACCAGCAAACATCGAAGGTGAATCAGATGTACAGCAGCCTGCTTCAGGTTTCGCAGCAGATGACGCCGGAAGGCACGGTCGGCAACCTGATGGAGACGTATATCTCCGCCACGGATATTTACAGCCAGCGTCTTCTCTCTCGCGATATTTCCTACAATATTGGATTGATCACTTTTTCGAATCCGGCTATGGAGCTGGTGATGTACTATAATCCTGCAACCGGGAATGCTTCTTATTCGAATTTGCCGCTGCGCAGCGGCTTCACTCGCCAATCCTTGCCTGATGTTGCCGGCATGGGGGAGCTGAAATACCAGTCTCCGCATAAATCTCTATGCCGGTTCAGCGATGATCAGGTTGTGTCGGTGACACGGGAGATTCGATTTTCAGACGGAACGCAGCTGGTCGTTTATGTGGAAGCCAAATCGGATCTCATCACCGATATGAATTCGCTGGCAGAAAGCTTGAATATCCCTTATACGCTTGTTTTCACCGATTCGAAGGACGCGGTGACCTATAGCAGCAATTCAACGGCTTATGCGGTCGGCCAACGTCTACGGCTGAGCGGCCAATCCGGGATGACGGACGGGTATGTATGGAACCGAATGAAAGGCGAATACGGCTATGACATCACGCTGCTGCTTCCCGTCTCCAGCTACAACCATGAGCTCTATACGTGGAAAAACCATATGTATTGGATACTCGCCGTCGCCCTCCTCATGATGTTCATGCTCACCCTGTTGTTGCGGCGGCTCATCAACAGGCCGTTTCTGATGATTGAGAAGGAGATGAGGACGTTCGGCAAAGGTTACATGGGCACAAGCCGCTATCATACGGGCATTGATGAATTTGACCGAATATTCGATCAGTTCAATGTCATGAAACGGCAGATTCAGCAGCTGATCCTGGATGTCGAGCAGAAGGAAAAGCGCCGTCATCAGCTGGAGATCGAGAAGCTCGCCTATCAGATCAATCCGCATTTTCTGATGAATACGCTTAACTCGGTACGCTGGCTGGCGGTTATGCATAAGCAGGCGGAGATCGAGAAGTTTGTCTCCTCGCTCATTTTTTTACTGAGCTATAATTTGGGCAAATCAGAGGAGAGGGCTACCTTCCGGTCCGAGATAGACGTCATGCGGACCTATCTGGAGCTGCAGCAGATGCGCCATGATTTCGAGGTGAAGCTGGCTATTGCGGAAGGGACATACCTTGACAGCTCGGTGGCGAGGTTCATCCTGCAGCCCATCGTGGAA
This sequence comes from Paenibacillus humicus NBRC 102415, assembly GCF_004000905.1. GTDB lineage: Bacteria > Bacillota > Bacilli > Paenibacillales > Paenibacillaceae > Paenibacillus_O > Paenibacillus_O humicus. The sequence continues at coordinate 37,972 of NZ_BIMD01000042.1, read as the reverse complement.
AATGCCGTCTGTCACGGCCTTGACGACAACGGCAAGCTGGAAATCAGCATAGTGCCGGACGAAACGTCGCAGATGGTGCGTATCGTTATCCGCGACGACGGCAAAGGGCTGAGTCGCGAGACGCTGGCCCTGCTGCAGCGCGACACGCCGGATCAGCAGCAGACAGGCTGGGGGATTGGGCTTCGTTACGTCCGATCCATGCTGGAATCATTTTATGGCTATAAGGCCCGCATGGGGATAGAAAGCACTCCGAATCAAGGCACGACCGTCACATTGGAGCTTCCTGTTCTCCATCCTAGAAAGGAGAGTGCGAGTTGATCCGTGTACTGATTGTCGACGATGACAAGCTTGCCCGCAAAGGCTTGATCTCGATCATGCCCTGGTCCAATCACGACATGATTGTCGTTGGAGAAGCGGCGAACGGCGCGAAGGCGCTGGAGTTTATGGAAAGGCATGAGGTGGATCTCATGTTCGTAGATCTCTCGATGCCGGTCATGTCGGGAATGGAGCTGCTTCAAGTAACAAGACAGAGATTTCCGGGGCTGCGCTCCGTCATTTTATCTTTTCATGAAGAGTTCGAGAATGTGCAGACGGCCTACCGCATGGGTGTGCTCGATTATATATCCAAGGTGCGTCTGGAATCGGAGGACGACGAGCAGATATTGAAGCGAATCCGGCAGCAAATGACAGGAGGAATGGAGCAGCGCTCAACCAAGCCTCCTGCGTTGTCCACGCCTTCGCCTGCCCCTGCCCCCGAGCAAAACAGCTGCTCGCAGGAGGAGGAAGAGTGGTGCGCACTGGAGCAGGAATGGCGCTCTCTCTACTGGCTCTATAATGAATCGGTCTTCCAGCGCCTATGCAAGCAGACCGCAGAAGCCAAGGTTTCCTTTCGCCGTCTGGAAGGGCTGTGGATGCGCGTGCTGTCGCAGCTGGAAGCTGTTTTGGCCTTGAATGCCGAGCTCCGGTCGGATGCAAATGATGTCCGGTCGGCGATTGAATGGCTGCGCGATTTCAGAAAACGCGTCCATGCGCAGGTTGCGGCTTCAACCGATCTTGCCAATACGACCATCAGCATTCTTAAGGCGGTATTGTTCATTCGCGAGCGGGCTTCGAGTCCTCTGCATGCCGAAGACGTCGCCGATCATGTGCACATGAGCCGAAGCTATTTCAGCCAATGCTTCAAGAAGCTGACAGGGTCTACGTTCAACGATTACTTACGGCAAGAGCGGATAAGAGCCGCCGAGCGCTTGCTGTGCGAGACCAATCGGTCGATTGCTTGGGTCGCTCATGCCGTAGGCTACAACGACTCCAAGTATTTCTCCCAGCTCTTCTATGAGCAGACCCGCCTCTTGCCCTCCGAATTCCGGGCTCAGTTCCATAAGGGGGAGGAATGACAGCAATCAATCGCACAAATGCCTGCCTCAGCCCTGTATCCGCCGCAAAACACGGCACATCCGTCCGACTTTTTTTCCCCGCTTCGAATGTACAATGAGAAGGCAAGGAACGATGGGAGGGACGAGAATGAAAAGGAATATGGCAAAGCTGCTTTCGGTCGTAATGCTTGGCCTTAGTGTGACAGCATGTGCTTCCAATGATTCATCGGATAATTTGAAAGCGTCTTCAGATCCAGGGACGAACTCTGCCGGCCCGGCACTTTCGGGAGATGACCTGGCCTTCTCCAAATTTCCGAAGCCGGTTGATGTCCACATCGGCATGATGGTGGATCCGACAGACAAAACGCTGCCGGAAGGCGACAGCGTCAGCAACAACCAGTATACGCGTTACCTCAAGGACAAGTACAACATCAACGTCATTGTGGATTGGACGGCGGCTACCGGCAACGATTTCAAGCAGAAGGTCAGTTTGACGATCGCATCCGGCAAGCTGCCTGACGGCATGGTCGTCGACGACCGCTCCTTCATGACCAAGGCGGCCAGCTCGGGACTTCTGTATGATATTACCGATCTGTTCCAGCAGTATCAATCCTCGCAGGTGAAGGACATCATGGCAAGCACCGAAGGCCGCGCCATGGAAAATGCCAGCTATAAAGGCAGGATGGTTTCGATTCCGAATATTACGGTCGATACGGACGGCGTTCACGTCCTATGGATCCGCAAGGATTGGCTCGACAAGCTGCAGCTGCCGGTGCCGAAGACGGTGGCGGATATCGAAAAGACGGCGAAAGCTTTCATGGACAACAAGCTTGGCGGAGACAAAACGATCGGCATTGCCGGTCCTTCCAAAAATACGTACCCTTATTCCACCTTCCTCGTTTCCTCCAACAATATGGGAGGATTTGATCCGATTTTTGGGGCGATGGATGCGTATCCGGGATACTGGCTCGACAATGGCGATGGATCGGTCACCTACGGAACGACGACGGATCATACGAAAAAAACGCTGGCTTTGCTGGCTGACTGGTACAAAAAAGGGCTTATCGATCCCGAGGTGGGCACCCGCGACAACGTAGGGGATCCGATCAATGCGAATCAGACGGGAATTTTCTTCGGTCCATGGTGGAATGGCGGCTATGGCAACGGGGACTCCTTCAAGAACGATCCGACTGCGAATTGGCAGGCCTATCCCGTTTATTCCGACGACAACAAGTGGAATGCGCATATGAAGACAACGGGCAGCACCTACACCGTTATCAGCAAAAAAGCCAAGCCGGATGTCGTCAAAGCCATTCTCATCATGAATAATGCCCTTGTGCGCGATGAAGCGACGTTTGACCTGTCGGTCAATGTGGGCTGGTATCCGCTCCGCAACGTGCTGGCTGCGGCCAATGAAACGGAGTATGAATACGCCGAGCTTCTGAAAGTGCTGAAGGGCGAGACCAAGCCCGAGGATTACAACAAGCCGAACAGCTTGTACAAACTGATGTATGCGGATGCAAAGAAGGTGCAGAACGTCATCAAGCCTCCGTATGACGAGCTGAATGTAAGCAACTTCAACACGTCCAACTTCGGCGACTTCCAGCGCTTGTATTCCATTATGATCGGCGATCGTCCGTTCGCAACGATTCCAATCGATAAGAAGGTCTTCAGTGTCACGTACAACCAGACCCCTACCATGGAAACGAAATGGGCCAACCTCAAGAAGATGGAGGATGAGACGGTTCTGAAAATCATCCTCGGCCAAGCGCCTATCGACTCCTTCGACAAATTCGTGAAGGACTGGAAAGCTCAAGGCGGAGATGAGATCACGGCGGAAGTGGCAGGGCTCTTGAAGAAGTGATCGAAGCTTCTGAAAAACAAGCGAATGGCGCGGAATCGTTCTGGAGATACGAATGCGGTCGACCTTGTCACCGGAAGAATGATTCGCACGCAGCGACAACTTTTTCAGTGGCCTCGCAGTAATCATCCAGAGGCTTGCGGAAAGCGCCGGCGGTTCCGTTCCTTTCCGCAAGCATCCTGTTAGGGAGACGGGAGGTCAGCCATGATGAGAAAATTAGGCCATCAGAAACACTATTATTTGATGCTGCTGCCGGGTATGGTCTGGCTTGTGATGTTCAGCATTGCGCCTATGTTCGGAATTCTGATGGCATTTCAGAATTATAACCCGGGTGCGGGGCTGTTCAAATCCCAGTGGGTCGGACTGGACAACTTCAAGTACATGTTTCAGCTCAACGACAGCAAGACGGTTATCACTAATACCTTTATTATCGCCGTCGGCAAAATCGTCCTCAATCTGCTTATTCCGCTTATCTTTGCCATTCTGCTGAACGAAATCCGCAGCATGCGCTACAAAAAGCTGGTCCAAACCGTCGTTTATCTGCCGCACTTTCTGTCGTGGGTGATCCTGTCCACGATTGTCATCGGGATCTTCGGCTATTATGGCGTTGTAAATACGGTCGCAGGGATGTTCGGCTTCGATCCGAAGCTGTTCATGGCGGATTCCGGCATCTTCCGGCAGCTGCTCATCGGCACGGATGTGTGGAAGGAGTTCGGTTATAACTCGATTATCTATCTTGCGGCGTTGACAGGCATCAATCTCAACCTGTATGAGGCCGCCGCCATCGACGGCGCCAACCGCTGGCAGCTGATCCGGCATGTCACGCTGCCGGCGCTGACGACCACGGTCGTGCTGCTCGGCGTCTTGAGTCTTGGCAATGTGCTGAACGCCGGATTCGATCAGGTGTACAACCTTTACAACCCGCTTGTGTATTCAACCGGAGATATTCTGGATACATGGGTGTACCGGCTGGGCTTGCAAAATCTTCAGTATTCGCTGGCGACGGCGGCCGGATTGTTCAAGTCGGTCATCAGCTTTGTGCTGATTTTCATCTCCTATCGGCTGGCATATCGCTATGCCGACTATACGGTATTCTGAAGGAGGAGGGCGCCGCATTGGTCCGAAATACAACATTAGGCTCACGGACGTTCGACATTGCCAATATCGCCATTCTCGGCCTCCTGCTCATCAGCTGTTTATACCCGCTGTGGTATACCTTCTGTGTATCGATCTCCGACAAGTCCGCAGCCAATGCAGGCCTGGTTACGATTTATCCCATCGGATTCTCCTTGACGCCGTATAAGGAGATCATCAACGACAGATTGTTCTTCAACGCGTTCTGGATCTCCATCCAGCGCACCGTGCTCGGTACGTCGTTTTCCTTGCTGATGACCGTACTGATGGCCTACCCGCTGGCCCGGCCCAAGAAAGATTTTAAAATGCGCAATACATTCATGTGGATTCTGGTCTTCTGCATGCTGTTCAACGGGGGGCTGATCCCATGGTATCTCACGATTCAAAACTATCATTTGATCAATACGATCTGGGCGTTGGTGCTGGGCGGAGGCGTACCGGTCTTCGACGTAATCCTGATCATGAACTTCTTCCGCAATCTGCCGAAGGAGCTGAATGAAGCGGCCGTAGTCGACGGAGCCGGTCCGTGGTCGATCTTGTTCCGGGTGTATATCCCGTGCTCCATCCCTGTGCTGGCTGCAGTGGCGCTGTTCCTAAGCGTGTATCACTGGAATGAATTCTTCAGCGGATTGGTGCTGATGAACACTTCCGACAAATACCCGCTCCAGACCTATATCCAGCAGCTTGTCGTCAACATTCCGGTCGGCACCAATCTGACCCCCGAACAATACAAGAAGCTGTCGGAGCTGTCCAACCGGACGCTGAATTCGGCCAAGGTATTTATCGCCATGGTGCCGATGTTGATCGTATATCCATTCCTGCAAAGGTATTTCGTATCCGGCATCATGCTGGGGGCTGTGAAGGAGTAAGGGTGGACTTGGTGGTTGTGCCCAACCACCATTTCCCTCCACCATGAAGACCCCGACCGCAAGAGGTCGGGGTCTATCTTTGTGTTGAAACTGTAGACGGACTGAGCAGACATACAGATCGAAGGAAATTCGGCTATTGGACATAGGGGGACATCTGTCGTTCATACGCTTCATAAGGTGTTCATCGTGAGGAGGTCTCCACTCAAATGGCGGTAAAAGTAAACCTTCAAAAATTCGTCGATAAACTGCCTATTCCCAAAACCATTCGCCCGATAAAACGAGGAAAGAAAGGCTCGTATTATGAAGTGACCATGAGGGAATTTACCCAAAAGCTTCATCGTGATCTAGCGCCTACTCGCTTATGGGGCTACAACGGAATGTACCCGGGTCCTACTTTCGACGTGATGAAGGGTGAAACGGCATTTGTCAAATGGATGAATGATCTGCCCCATAAGCATTTTCTCCCCATCGATACGACCATTCATGGTGCAGAGAAAACATTTCCTCAGGTTAGGACCGTCGTTCATCTGCATGGCTGAAAACAGCATGACCATAGCGATGGGTACCCTGATGCCTGGTTTACGAGAAATTTTGAACAAACAGGACCTAAGTTCCAAAGAAAAGTATACGAATATCCCAACCTTGAAGCCACGACATTATTTTATCATGACCACGCGATGGGCATTACGAGATTGAACAATTATGCGGGACTTGGAGGTTTTTTTATCATTCGCGACGAGCATGAACAATCCTTGAATCTACCGGCGGGAAAATATGAAATCCCTCTTATGATTCAGGATCGCTCGTTCAACCCGGACGGATCGCTCTATTACCCCGATACTCCCGATAAAAACAACGATCGTCTTCCCTATCCTTCAATTGTTACGCCTTTTGACGCCGATTACATTTTGGTAAACGGCAAAGTATCCCCCTATCTTGAAGTGGAACCGCGAAAATACCGATTTCGGATGTTGAATTTCTGCAATAGTCGAGCCATTTCATTCAAACTGGACTCCGGACAGCCATTTTATCAAATCGGAACAGATCGCGGCTTGCTGGAGAAACCCGTAAAAATGAATGAGATCCTCTTACTGACGACCGAACGTGCGGATGTGATCGTTGATTTTTCCCGATCCTTCGGCAAGACGATCATTCTTAAAAATGTCTTCAAGGGTGCCTCCCCCGAAACAACCGATGTGATGCAGTTTAGAGTAAACACTCCGCTAAAAGCCAAAGATGCCAGCTCTCTTCCTGATCATTTAAGGAAAATCGAATTCCTTTCCAGTGAGACGGCAAAAAGGACAAGAGATCTTACGCTCGTTAGAGTCGAGGATGCATATGGAAGATCCCTGAATTTGCTTGACAGTAAAAGATGGAATGATCCTATATCCGAGAAAATGGACTTAGGATCGATTGAGATATGGCGGTTGATCAATCTGTCCGATGATGACCATCCCATTCATCTGCATATCGTTGACATGCAAATTCTGGAGCGCCAGCCTTTTGACGTTGCTCATTTCAAAGCAACAGGAAACCTTGAATTTACAGGACATGCGCTTCCTCCTGAACCTAACGAAAGAGGATTCAAAGATACGATTCGTGCTCCCGCTGGTACCGTTACTTCTTTTATTGCGAGTTTCGATCCTTTCGCCGGACTTTTTGTATGGCATTGTCACATGCTCGAACATGAAGATGACGAGATGATGCGGCCTTTTCTAATCCTGAAGAAACAAAAGAGGCTTAAACATATCCTGATGAAAATGATCAATGGGAATCGATAGGACCATGACACAGGCTGCCGGCATGACATTGGCAGCCTGATGAGCGATTGGGCAATTGAGCCTGCAAGGTGTTCTTCTGCGAGCCCGATTCTGAGGCCCATTCCGAAAAGCCTATTTTACAGCCAACTGCGAATTTGTTGGGACAAAAGCCCATACAATACAGGGTCTTATGTCTACATCCTCATAAACGGAGGGCGGCACTATGGACTTTCACGGAGGCTTTGAAGGTTTTGAGCACGGAGGTTCCGGGCCGGGAACGGAGGTTTTGGAGGTCCGTTTGGTGTTGGAAGGAGGTGGTGAGCCATGCCATTCTCCTATCCCGCATACCCTCTCCTTGGCTATCGGACCAAGGTAGTTCAGGAGCCTATAGCATTTCCTCCGCAGCATCAGGATCAAGTCCCTGGTTTGGAGTATCTCATGGTGCCTCGTCCTATTTTTGATTACCCGGGCTATGTAGGGAGCTGCAAGCTGAAAGGGAAGGTTGCGATCATTACGGGAGGCGACAGCGGATTCGGCCGCGCCATTGCGGCCGCTTATGCGAAAGAAGGAGCAGACCTCGCTATTGTCTATTTAAATGAACATATTGATGCGGAAGAAACCAAAAAGTATGTGGAGCAATTCGGCATTCGCTGTCTGCTTCTAGCCAGAGATCTTCGCGATCCAGCCAGCTCGCCGGATATAATAGCCGAAACGCTCCGCCATTATAATAGACTGGATCTCTTGATCAATAATGCTGCCGTTCAACCTTTTACGAGCAGTATCGTGGACATTTCCAATGAACAACTCGAAAATACTTTTCGAACGAATATATTTCCCTTGTTTTATTTGACTAAAGCGGCTCTTCCTTATTTGGATAAAGGCAGCGCCATCATCAATACGACTTCAAGGGTCGCCTACGAAGGAGACAAGGATGTCATTGATTACTCTGCAACCAAAGGCGCAATTGTAAGCTTTACTCGCAGCATGGCGCTGTCGTTGGCAGAGAAAGGGATCCGTGTCAATGCGGTCGCTCCGGGTCCGTCATGGACGCCGCTTAATGTCAGCACCTACTCCAAGGAGCATGTGGCGGCTCTAGGCACGGACATTCCGCTTGGCCGTGCGGCACAGCCTTTCGAGATCGCACCGGCATTCGTATACCTTGCAGCAGACGATTCCATGTACGTAACCGGTCAAGTCATTCATGTCAATGGAGGTTTGATCCGCTACTCCTGATTTCAGGCAAGCCTCGATCCACAACCGTTTGAGGTTGTGGATCGAGGCCTTCTTATCCCGTCTTACAGCCGGACCATCCGGTCTTGCGGCTGTAAGACGGGCGCTTCGACCTGAACGGTTTCCGGATATTTAATGCCGCTGCCGGTGTTGAGAGCGACAACCGTCTCTCCGTCCTTGATCCAGCCGCTTTCTCTCAGCTTGCGCGCAGCGGAGAACGTGGCCGCTCCTTCGGGACATACGAAGGCCCCTTCCAGGCGGGCGATGGTGCCCTGCTCCCGCAGCAATTCCGCATCCGTTATCGAGACGGCGCAGCCGTTCGTCTTGTATACCGCCTCCAGCACGAGGAAATCGCCCAGCGCCTTCGGCACATTGATGCCAAATGCCGCTGTCGACGAATCCGGCCAGAACTGCGATTCCGGCTTCCCCTCCTCCCAAGCCTTGACAATCGGAGCGCAGCCTTCAGCCTGCACGGCAACGAGACGCGGCAGCCTGTCCGGAATCCAGCCCAGCACCGCAAGCTCGTGCAGCGCTTTGTAGATCCCGATCAGCCCGACGCCTCCGCCTGTCGGATACAAGATCACATCGGGAAGCTCCCAGCCCATCTGCTCCGCGATCTCAAGCCCCATCGTCTTCTTGCCTTCGATCCGGTAAGGCTCCTTGAGCGTCGAAGCGTCAAACAGGCGATGCTCGTTCACGGCTTGACCGACCATTTTCCCGGCATCGCTGATGAGTCCGTTCACCAAATTCAAGTTGGCGCCGGAAATGGCGCATTCATTTCTCGTAATGAGAGGCGCGCCGACTGGCATCACGATGGAAGCGCGCATTCCCGCTCTTGCAGCGTAAAGCGACCAGGCCGCTCCGGCATTGCCGTTCGTAGGCATGGCCAGCTCCTGAACGCCAAGCTCCTTGGCCTTCGAAACGCCGACGGCCGCGCCGCGAGCCTTGAAGCTGCCGGTAGGAATGATTCCTTCGTCTTTCATCCACAAGCGCTCGATTCCCATATCCAGGCCTATCCGGTCCATCGGCAGCAGCGGCGTCATTCCTTCTCCCAGACTGACGATATGTTCCGGAGACGATACAGGGAGAAGCTCGTGATAACGCCACAAGTCATTCGGTCTTCCAGCCAGATCGGAAGGCTTCCATTGCCGCTTTAAGCTTTCCAAATCGTAATCCGCCAGTAAAGGAGATCCGCATTCGCACAGCTGCTGGATTTTATCCGATGGATACGTTTGAAGGCATTTAGGACAATGCAGATGAGTTAGATAGCTGAATGACATCTTTATCCTTCCTTTGCGCTAGGTTTGAATTCAGCCTTTCTTTTGCACAAGGTTATTATTGACCCCATCCACTGTAAACGTAACACCAGGCTCTTTTGAGCGTCAAGCCAAACTCTTATTTAGACGATTTGAATAGTTGGAATCATGGAAAGGCATAGAGGTTTAAGGTTAGATTTAAAGTGGATTGCAGAGCGGTTTAGGAGATCGCCCAAACTTCTGCTATAATAGAAGAAATGAGGCCAATAAAACTCATTGGCTGCGAATAGGGAAGGATGCGCGAATATGAATGCATTCGAAGACTGGAATCTAAAGGTGAAAAAAACCTTCAACGCCACAAGCAATGAAGTCGTGCTGACGGTCACGGAAGCAGGTCATTTGCTGGGCCTTTCCAAAGATCAGATGAAAACCTATGCGGATAAGAACAGGCTGACCAAAGTTCCGATCATGAGAAGTGTTCATCGGTACCTCTTGCTGAAGAGTGAAATAGATGAGCTGGTAAAGAAATAAGAACGGGTTCGAGCTGACACCAATGAGGTGTTTTTTTTTATAATGGGGGTTGTTCCGGATCCATCCGAACGTGAGTGGAAGGCAGATGGCTGGGTACGGATGCCTCAAGACGGCAGGAAGGAAAATGACAAGGATAGAATTCGCGGTGTAAACATTAAGCATGAAGGGGAGGGGGCGATGTGCGGAGGAGGGCAATGGGCGTGTGCCAAGCCCTAAGCCCTTGGACAAATGAAGGCGAAATCGCTATAGCTCCAGAGCTTCATTCGTAATCTTCCGAATATCAAAAGGACAATCGGAGCTTTCCTTCACGATGTCGGGCAGGATGTTCGCCAGGAAGTAATCCACGCAATGGAGCTTGATTTTCTTGATTTTGATGAGCGCTTCGCGGTACATCGTGACAAACTCCTTCTCCCGGTTGCCTCTTTGCAATTCGGTAAGCGCCTCGTATACCTGATCGAGCTTGTCGGCCACCTCGAGAATGAGCCCTTCGACGGAATCGTCCTTGCCTTCGCGCAGCTGCCTGCGGAAGATAGGCTTCAGCTCCTCGGGAATATTTTCTTCGATAAAGAGAGCGATCATGCCCTCCTCTACCTGCTGCAGCATGCCCCGCAGCTCCAGAGAGTGATGCTTGACGGGCGTTTTGATGTCGCCGATGAAGATTTCGCCGTAATCATGGCTGCTCGTAATTTCGTACAGCTTCTTCCAGTCGATCGCCACGCCATTGCTTTCCTCGATATCCGCCAGCGTTTTGGCGTATTGAACGACTTTCCAGGAATGCGCGGACACGCTATGCTCTTCAAACTTGAATTTGCCGGGACAGCGAATGATGCGTTCGAGATCGTTCAAGGATTGAAAATACGCATGAATTCCCATAGATGATGTTCCTTTCTTCACAGAAGTAGCAGCGTGAGGCTGTACAATCAGTTTATGGCCGAATTGTTAATGGACGATAAATAAAAACAGAAAATAAATGGATGAACCACCGAAAAACACCGTCCGATAGGAGCGGTGTTCGTTGGAATTCAACAATTCTATGCTGCTAGGCTACTTGCCGGAGTCCAGATAAGGAATCAATCCCGATGCAATGACTTGATGCCCGCGATCATTGGGATGGATCGGCATGAATCCGCTTAAGGCATCCTCGACTTTCCCTTGCCGATAGCCGTAGATCAGACTGGCTTGTTTGCCTTCGAACCATTTATGGGCCGGGGCGACCGCAGCGCCGTAACGGCGGGCGACTTCAATCGTGGTCTGGTTGAGGGAACGAATGCCTGCAATCGCAATCGAACTGTTCGGGAAGGGATTGTATTGCGTGAAGCAAATGAGGCGGGCATGGCTCGTTTTATCCAAATGGCCTAGAATCTGGCTGAGATTTCGCCGATAATTCAATAGAGCTTGCTGAATGGCCGGCGGCTTCTGAGTCGCGATGGATGCCAAGGCGGCATCCGCTATATCGACCCCGCCGATCCATACCGAGACGATATCGGATCGGCTGATGCCCGGTGTGGCTTTTACGGCACGCAGCAAATCCTCGCTGCTCCAGCCGGGCTTAGCCAGGACATTGCCGGCAACTCTGCGGGTGCGAGAATTCAGGGAGGCGACCGCCAATCGGGGATAGGCTTTTGCGAATGAAGAAGCATTTTCCCCAAATGTAATGGAATCGCCAAGAGCGGTATAAAGCATGTTGTCATCACCCTACCTATTCATATTCACCTGCCTGCCAAGCGGTTATGCGGCTTGAATCCGCCTGTGCATCTATGAGATAGGATATTTTCCGGCCGTACAGGTTGCTTGGACATTGGGAACGAATTGTTCTTGGACGATCAGAAAGAATGAACTGAAATAGAAATCGTTCTTAGTAAAGATCCAATCCATTGCTGCGGGGGGCCGTTGAGGTTGACAAAAGAACAGTTTGCAGAGCTAGTCAAGCAATTGGAAGGGAAATCGCGGTCCAATCCAAAGGGATACCGGCTTAAGGTGCTGGGGATGGTAGGCGTCGGCTTCTCCTATATGATCGGGATTCTGCTCCTGCTTGCGGCGCTGGTTGTCGTACTCGTCATGAGCACGCTGACCCATCCGGTCCTTCTATTGAAGCTGGGCCTTCCGATCGGCGGGCTTATCTGGGTCATGCTGCGCTCCCTGAGGATCAAGTTCGATGAGCCCGAGGGCATCGTGCTGACACCGCGCTCGGCGCCGGAATTATATCGCGAGATCGAGAGCCTGGGCAAGAGCCTGCAAACGATCCGGATCCATAAAGTGCTGCTCACGAGTGAATTCAACGCTGCCGTCGTGCAAATTCCGAGGCTCGGCCTGCTTGGGTGGCATCGCAGCTACCTCATGCTCGGCCTTCCGCTCATGCAAGCTTTGTCGCCGGACGAATTCCGCGCTGTACTGGCGCATGAGATGGCGCATCTGTCGCGGTCCCATTCCAAATTCCACGGCTGGATTTATCGCGTAAGAAGAATCTGGGGACAGCTGATCGAGAAGCTCGAGGAAAAGGACAGCGGGTGGATCGTTTTGTTCAAACGGTTCCTGGACTGGTATGGGCCCAAGCTGAATGCGTATACGTTCGTATTGGCGAGGGAAAACGAATACGAGGCGGATCGATTGGCGGCGGAAGCGGCAGGCTCCCGCTCCATGGCTGATGCGCTCGTGAAGCTGAGGGTGCAGCATGCGCAGCTTGACCGCAAATTCTGGCCTGAGGTGGATAAGCTGGCTCAGGCGCAGCAAGCTCCTCCTCCGGTCTATTCCATGATGCAGCAGTTTTTCGAGCAGCCTCCAGCATACCCGAACCCGGATATGGAAAGGTCGTTGAAGGACGCTCTGCGCATGGAGACGGAATTCGACGATACGCATCCCTCGCTGCATGACAGACTGGACGCATTGGGGGAGCCGGCAAGCATTCCCGCTCTGGCGGCTCATTCATCCGCGCATGGGCTTCTTGGGGATGCCATCGGCTCGCTGACCCGGCAGCTGAACGAGTCCTGGCAGGAGCAGGCGGGGCCGGCCTGGTTGGAGAGGATGGAGTACTTCCGATCCATCCGTGAAGAATACGCCAGCCTGGAGCAGGAGGACCGGTCGGAGCTGACCGAGCAGCAGCTGTGGACGTTATCGAAGCTTGCGGAGGAGCTGCACGGCTTCGCCCAGGCGCTGCCGTTGTACGAGGAGCTGCTCCATCGGAATGACCGGCTGGCGCATGCTTACTTGGCTGCGGGCTTGGCCATGCTGGGGCAAGAGGATCGGACTCTGGAGGACAGTGCGGTATTCTATCTGACCCGGGCGATGGAGCTGGATGAGGAGTATACGGTTGCCTGCTGCGTCGAGCTGATCGGGTATTATTCGAAGCTGGACAACGAGACTGAGGCCGGGAAGTGGAAGGAATTCCTCGGCCGCTATGCAGAGCTCCTCCGTCTGGCCCGGCGGGAGCGCGAGCAGGTGTCGCCGGGCGACCGCTTCGAGCCGCATGGGCTGGAGGATTACCAGGTCGCGGCGCTGGCGAAGGAGCTGCGGCAGTATCCGATTCTTAGGGAGGCTTGCCTCGTCAGGAAAAAGGTCGAACATTTCCCGGAGAAGGGCAAGTTTGTCCTGCTGGTGAGGAACAAGCGGAAGTGGCGCATTCGACCGAGCGAGCTGGCTAGGCATGTGGTCCGCAATCTGTCCCAGGAGGAGGCGCTGCCGGCCGGAACGACGATCATCGTCCTCAATACGGATCGGAAGTACAACAAAGTCCGGGAGCAGGCCGCCGGGCATAGGCAGGGAATTCTATTCCAAAGCGAACCGGACAGCGTCCGATACCATCCTGCCCATGTCTGGAAAGGCATCGCGGCCAAGTTCCTGATGCAGGCTATCGGTAAAAAAAGCTTCGGCTCGGTGCGGCTCTGGCTTGCTCTAGGAGCGGATTCCAATCGCCTATATGGCAACATGCTTCCGCTGGCGCTCGCTGCACATGGGAATGATCTCGCGGCGATGAATGCGCTGGCCGAAGCTGGTGCACCCATTGACGGGGCGAACAGGGACGGGAATACGCCTCTGTTCTGGGCGGCGTCCGAAGGGAATGAAGAGGCTGTATGCTGGCTGCTGGAAAAAGGGGCGGATCCGAACGTGCGCTATGTATCCGGCCGATCGGTGCTGTCGCCAGTATGCATGTACGGTCATGCGAGGATTTTGAAGCTCCTGCTGGATGCGGGCGCAGAGCCGGTCCATACTTGCCATTCGGACGGAGAGACGCCGCTCATGATCGCCTCCTACAACGGGCGATATGACTGCGTAGAGCTGCTGCTCGCGGCAGGGGCAGATCCCGATGTGCGGGACAAGCATGGCAACACGGCTCTAAGCTTCGCCAAGGACCATGGCCATGACGATGTCGCTGAGCTGCTGCAGGCGCATGCAGCTTCCGGGCAGCCGGCGTGATGATTCGCCGACGCCAGAATGGGAGGGGCCGATTGCGGAGCAAGTCCGGCCGCAGCCGAGCCGTTCCCCTTAAGCACCCCCCGCTGCCATCGGCAGCGGGGGGTGCTTTTTTTTGAATCAGAGATCAGGATTCCCCATATGAGGAGAAATCGGATGCACCGTCCTTGTCGGTCCATGCCCTTCACTCCTCTCGGGCCGGCTATCCGTCAGGGCGCTCCACCGCTCCTGCAGCACCCGACAGGGAAGGCGGCTGAGCCGGATAGAGCCGCTTCCGCTGCGACTGCTGCTTCAACAGCTGCATCATCCCCTGCATCATGCTTAGAGTCTCTTGTGAGGCATGCAGAGGATGGGCAAGATTGCAGGCTTCAAGCGGATCGCAGGTCAGATTGTACAGCTCGAATTCGTCCGCGGCCGGCTTCGTTTTGATCTGCTTGACCCATGTGGAACACGTCCCGCAAGCCCTGTCTCCGACCGGCTGCATCGTTTCGTCCTGTATACCGGGCTCGCTCCAGAATTGAATATTGTCGAAATACCGGGAGAGCTTCCATATTTCCTTGCCGTTCTGTCTTTGCACCGCCGCGAGCACGGTCTCGATGTGGTTGGGCTGGACAACGGACGGATAGGGAGCTCCGAGCGGATTGGCTTGATGCTGGCCTCGGGTCGCATCGTCGTCGGTCATGAAATAGATCGGCTCATCCGGCAGGGCCTCGCGGGCCTGATCCCTGATCCAAGGAGCGAGATCGCGGCCGACGAAAGTTCTCACCTCGCTGAATTTCGTCTGCAGGCGCTGCTGAATCTCCAAGATATCTACATTCGCCAGTCCCAGCATCGTCGGCAGAAGATCGACATGGCTGGTCAGGGCATGGATATCCCGATGCTCGGGAATCAGCTGTTTATGATGGATGACCAAAGGAACATGGAGCATCTCCTCATAGGCGCAGTAAAATTTCTGATGGAGATTGCCGTGCGCGCCGAGCAGATCCCCGTGGTCGGATGTGAAAATAACGATGGTGTTGTCATAAAAGGAGGACTGGACGAGGGCGTCAACGACTTTCGCCATTTGGCGGTCGGCGTTTTTTTGGAGCTGGTAATACAGCTGGCGGTAGAAGGAGTTGTCGATGATGGGCTGCAGGGCTCTAGGGTAAATATCCCGATAGCTGGCTTGACAGCGCGGCTTGGCGGCCAGAGATTCGCTCAAGGTCGGCGGGGGAGCGACCGGGGGCATCGGCTCCACCTCGAAGCTGAAATCAGGCAGCTGCGCGGCAAGAGCGCCATATAAGACGATATCATGCGGATTCACGAAGGAGGCGACGATCAGCCAGGGCTCCATCTCCTTCTTTCCGTCCTTGCTGCGGTCGAGCGCTTCGATGAGCTCGGCGGCCTCCGTACCGTAAACCTCGTCGCGGCCGCTCAATCCGAATGCGGCGGAAGAAGCGGAGTTCCGAGGATTTTTCCCGTGCGGCTCCGGCCCGATCCAGCTGGAAAACCCGTAGCTTTCCAGGCGGCCGGCCTGTTCATAGACTCGTTCCTGTTCGGGATCGGGCACGCCGGTCAGCGGATCATAGCTGGGGAGGCTTTTATGCGTGCCCGGAATGGTGATGTCCGCGTTGGAAAGATGCCATTTTCCCTTGTAATAGGTCTGGTAGCCGGCTTCGCGGAAGTAATTGCCCATCGTCGGCACCGTATTGCTGTTCAGCCAATACATATCGGAGTCGAACGCGCTCTTCGCGATCCCGTCCGTCTGGCTGACGCCGTGAAGGGAGGGATAATGGCCGGTAAACAAGGTGGCGCGGCTGGGACAGCAGGCCGTGCTTCCAATATAATGCCGGTGAAATTCAAGCCCGTTGGCTCTCAAATACTCCTGGGCAGCAAGACTTTCCTTGCGCCAGGCCTTCAGCTCCTCGCTCTCGTAAATGGGAGGGTACCGTTCCTCGTCGACGAGCAGGACGAGGAAATTGGGTTTCTTCGTTGAACGGGAAGGCGCGGGGGCCTCATTCATGGAAACCACATCCTAGGTCAGGTCTTTAGTCGAGAATATGCCGCGGGGCAAAAAATCAGTAGCGGTTTGCCGCTGCCTGCAAAAATTCGCAGGAGGAGTCTTCCCTTGTTTATATTATCTTGATCTTCCGTGCCGGCAGCCCGGGCAACCGCCGGCAGGCGCAGTCTTATTCCCTGCCATCCGCCATATACATGTCTTAGGAGACTTGTACATCGGATTGGAGGCGGAAGGGTATGGGCATCGCGATCATGGCCGCGCTGGCGGCCGCATGGGCAGCGGGTTTCGTTTTGTTCCGCAGGAACAGCGTTCCAGCCGCGGACCGCTCTTTCCTTTTCGAGGGAAAGCTCTCCGTCGTCATCCCCGCCCGGAACGAAGAGACCAATCTGCCGCATCTGCTCCAATCGCTGCGGCATCAGAGCTGCCTTCCCTTCGAAATCATCGTCGTGGACGACGGGTCGGAGGACCGGACGCGGGCGATTGCAGAGAGCTTTGGAGCGAAGGTCGTCGTCAACGAGCCTTTGCCGCCCGGCTGGACCGGCAAGAACTGGGCCGTATGGAACGGATACCGGCATTGCGCGGGCGATTATATCGCCTTTCTGGATGCGGATGTCCGGCTTGCTCCCCATGCGCTGCATGATCTTCTGGCCGCCAGGGAGCGGGAGGGAGGAGCGGTGTCGGTCGTCCCTTACCACGAGACGGAGAAAACCTATGAGAGGCTGGCCCTGATTCCGAATCTGCTGGGCCTGTTCGCGTTTACTTCTCCCTTGGAGCGGGGCAATCCCGACAAGGGCTTTTATGGCTCGTGCATTCTGGCCAAGCGGGATGAATACGAAAGAGCGAAGGGGCATGAGGGCGTGCGCTCCGAGGTGATGGACGATCTGAAGCTTGGCGCGAAGTTCGTTCAAGCCGGCATTCCGGTCACGAATTATATCGGGAAGGGGGCCGTGTCGTTCCGGATGTACCCGGACGGCATCCGCAGCCAGCTCCAAGGCTTCGCCAAAGGAGCGATTCTCGGCACGGGCAAGCTGAGCCCGGGGACGACGCTGCTCGTCGCGCTCTGGCTCCTTGGCCTGCTTGCGGCGGAGGCGGCGCCATTTCTGCTCGGAACCTCTCTGGCGCTGCCCCTGGCGATCGGCTATGTGCTGTATACGGCGCAGCTGTTCGCTTTCCTCCGCTGCACGGGAAGGTTCGGATTTTGGATGCCGGCAATTCATCTGCTGAGCACGGTCTTTTTCGTCTTTGTCATGCTGTACTCGGTGTACCAGGTGGCGTTCTTCGGAAGCGTAGCCTGGAAGGGCAGGCGGGTAGCGGTAAGGAGGCGCGGCGAGCGATGATGCGGCTGCTGATGTGGACGGCGGGTTCATTCCTCTCCGGCTCGCTGATGTTCTCGTATTGGCTGGGACTGCTGGCGAAGCATGATTTGAAGGAAAAGGGAGACGGCAATCCGGGCGCATTGAACTTATGGAGAGCGGCCGGGTATGGATATGGCCTGACGGGCATCGCGCTTGATTTCCTCAAAGGATATTTGCCGGTATTGGCGCTGCTCCATTGGGGCGGCCTGACCGGCTGCAATCTTGTCTATCCGGCCGCAGCCGCCGTGCTGGGCCATATGTTCTCCCCCTTTGCCGGCTGGCGGGGAGGCAAGGCGATCGCGGTCACGTTCGGGGTGTGGAGCGCGCTGACGGGATTCGAGGCCTCGCTTGCTTATGCCGTCATTCTGGCTCTGCTGCTGGCCGGTTTCCGGTGGATCGGCAAGGGAAAGCCGTCCTCGGCATCTTCGGACGGCTTCCAGGTCGTGCTGGGAATGCTGCTGCTTTTGCTCTTCTTGATTCTCTGCCGCTATCCGGTGGAGCTGGCCGTGTTCTCCGGGGTGAACGCTGTGCTGCTGGCTTATTCGCATCGGAAGGAATTGCGGCGGTATATATTCCGGATGAAAACAGGACATCGAAGCAGCCAGAATTAAAGATGCTGGTTCTTAGCACCCAAAACGCTCTCTTTTTTTCAAAAAAGAAGGTAAATAGTCCCATGAGGGTGAACTAAAATCCTTATTACACCTATATCAGGAGGACTTATGGCTAGAACTTATCGGGCAGAGGGGCGTCAGCTTGCCAACTTGTTAAGAGGAGTTTTCGTACTTGGTGGACTGCTGCTGTATTTCAACCTACCGGGTCTTCATTGGGGCTTCTTCTTTGGAATCGTCATTGTTTCCGTACTCTTCGCAGAAATTCTGGGAACGATGTGGACGTCCAAGAGGCGTTCAGGAAAGCAAACCAAGCAAACCAAGCGAAAGGTTGCGGCTGGCCACTCGATTGCTGGCGTCTCCTCCAAGAAGCTTGGCGATAAAGAGCTCATTCAAGCGAAGATAGAAACCCTTTCGGGAACGGATTTTGAACGGCTTATGGAATTGTACTATACCGCTCAGGGATATTCGGTCCAAAGAGTAGGCGGTTCTGGCGATCATGAGGTCGATTTGATTCTGAAGGGCAAGGAAGGATACAAAATTGCGGTTCAGTGCAAGCGATGGAAGCGCGACGTCGGCAACGACATCGTACTGAGGCTCAAAGCGGGAAAACAGGTTCATGGATGCTATGATGCCTGGATCGTCACGACAAGCAACTTTACGAGAGCGGCAAAGGAAGCGGCCGAAAGGCTTAATATCAAACTGATCAATGGTCTGATCTTGCAGGACAAGCTGACAAAATGGAAGAGGAGCCTGAGGTAGGGCAGGGCCGCTGTTGTTAAATAAAGCCGCCCCCAGCAGTCGCTAGACTGTGATGGGTGCGGCTTTTTTTCAGGGCTTCAAATAACTCAGCAGGATATGCTTCAGAATCTGAAGCTGCTCGGCGGGATCAAGATCCTGCTCGATGACCAGGATGTTCTTCTGCAGCGACAGCTTGCGGGCGAAAATGCCGAAAGTGTTCATGACCGTTCTCAGCGTATCCTGAATCGGCAAGTCGGCGCGGATCGACCCGTCCTGCTTGCCCTGCTCGATGATCGTCGAGAATACGCCGGAGATTTTCCGGTAGACGGCGTTGAACATGCCGATGTCGTCCAGAGGCTCGGTGAACTGGGCGGCGTAGCTCTCGAAATTCTCCAGCAGCTTGACGCCGGAGCTGTCCTTGCGCTCCAGCAGCGCGATGGAGCTGTCGAAGAGAATCTCGAGCTTGCGCAGGCTTGTCTCCGGCTGCGCTGCAACGGCATGGAACTCTTGCAGCACTTCCTCCAGCATTTTGGTGGCGACCGCGACGACGAGCTTCTCTTTCTTGGGGAAAAAGCGGAAAACGGTGGCGACGCCCATTTGAGCCTGGGTAGCGACATCCTGCATCGTGGACTTGTCGATTCCTTTTCTCGTGAATACTTGCTCGGCTGCATCGATGACGGCTTGCAGGCGCCGCTGCCTCGTTTCGGGGTTCATGTTCAGGTATCACCTTCTCCGTCTTGATTCTATCCTCGTATTATAGCGCTCGATAATTGTGGCCACAACGTTGTCAAAGAATGGATAGAGCCGACCTAGTTCGCAATTCGGCCTCACCGGCTTGTCCGATGCATTTCGGAAATCGGCAACGTCCGCACGTAACGGATTCAACGAACAATAGAGGCGGTTCCTTTCGTCACGAGGGCGGTCATGGAAAATCGACATTACCGGCCGGACCGAGCCGTCCCGGCTCTCCTTTCAGATCGACGGCATCTCCGACAGCGTCGGCGGCGAAGGATATTTCGAAGCGTCGGCTTCGGGAGACGGCTTAACCCGGTTGACGGGTTATCTGGACATCTCCGGCAAGGGCGCCATGGGCTTCATGATGAACGGAGTCATGAAGACGTTTGTGCCCAAGACCGTCGATGAGCTGACACAGGCCGTGGCCGGCAAGCTCGTGGAAATCCATAGCGTTCCTTCTTGAACAATATCCCCGCCCCCGAAGAGGTCCTCTCTCACCGAGCATCCTCCGGCGCCCTGTCAGGGCGCTTTTTTGGCTTTGCCGCAGACGAGGCTGTAGCGGCGGCCGTAAGCTTTGGCGCAGCGGACGATGCGGCGGATGGCTGTCTGATCGTCCAGCTTTGTGAACGGGCATGGGTCCGGCCGAGTGTTGACTTCGAGAATCCACGGCTTCAGCTTGCGGTCGATGGCGATGTCGAGGCCGAGCTCGTTCATGGCCGGGTAAGCGCGGCCGAACTTGGCCGCTGTCAGCAGCGCCAGCCGGTCCATCCGCTTCAGCAGCCGGATCGTGCCGGCTTTGCCGGCAACGGGATCAAGCAAAGTCTTCGGCGCATAAATCGTGCCGCCCTGGCTGCCGTTAGAGACGATTTTGCCCGGACTGGCGACGCGTGCCGCCGTGCCGGTGCATGCCCAGCGGCCGGCGGGATTCCGCTGGATCATGATGCGGAAGTCGAACGGCCGTCCGCCATGCTTGAGCACGCGAATGCCCTTTTGCACGAGATAGCGCCTTGTGCCGGCCTGCCGCCGCATGGATGGGAACATGGCGGTTATGGATTTGAAGGCAAAGATTTTCTTTCCGCTTTGATAGCGGCAGCTTCCGCCATTTTTTTCTACGCGCATTACTCCGATTCCCATCGAGCCGGTATCGGGCTTGACGTAGACCATCCCGTACCGATCCAGCATCGAGGCGAGCGTCCCGCGGCTCAGCGGACGGGTGGAGGGAACATGCTTCCTCAGCTCGGCGCTGCGCAGCAGAAGGGCTGTTTTGGCCATTTTGCTGGAGACGGCTTGAATGCCGCCGCTTTTGGGCTTGCTCCCAGGAGCGGAGGGCGGGTTCTTCCGTCTGGTCTTATGGCTGTGCGGGACTGAACTTGTTCTGCTTTTGGCTGTATCCATGCCGTCTTTCCCCCTAGGGTAGAAGCTATATTCTCCATCCTATGTAGGGGCCGATGACCCGGTCTGGGCATCGGCCCCTGCACGGCCGGGGAACAGCGGGAAGGGCCCGGATTAAGGCGGGGCAGAGACTGGCTCCCGGCCATCCCGATTCCGGCATCCCCGACTCGGCTTCCCTGATCCCGGCCCAATCCCGGCCATCCCGACTCGGCCATCCCCGATTCGGCCCATCCCCGCTCCCGGCTATTGCCGATCTCGGCCATGCACCGAACGCTCGGACATGGTCCCGCGCTTGGCTTCCGCCTGCAGGCTCGATTCACCTCGGCAGGGGAATGGGCATACGATAGAGCGTCAATGTGGGCACACAGTTGAGGCGGGAGGATTTGCATATGGACAATCCGGGCGGCATTCGGGAAATCGTCGAAAGGATGAGGCATCGCTTTGCCTGGCTCGACGGGCTTATCGTCCAAGGATCGGGGCGGCCTGCAGGGGAAACGGGGGATATGGAGCTGCCGCTTCTGACGTCGTCCGTTCTTGAACGGTTTTATTACACGGACAGCACTCCTCTTGCCATGCAGCCGGGTATTCGCAGCTACCGGACGTCGGGAACGAGCTCGGGACGGCGCAAGACGATCTATTACTCGGAGCAGGACGAGGCCGACTATCTGCGGGTGAAGCTGGATGTCTTCCGGGACATTCTGGAGCCGTACGGGTACAAGACGGCCGTATCGGACATGGGGACCGGCCATGCGGAAGCGACGGCCGCCGAGGTGTTCCGGCAGCTCGGCATGACGGTGGAGTCGTTGTCTTTCCGGCTGCCGATCCGGCAGCATATCGAGTCGCTGGAGCGGCTGCGGCCGGAGGTGCTGTATACGATGCCCTCCATCCTGGACCGGCTGCTGGCTGCGGCCGGCGAGCCGGCGGCGCTCGGCATCCGGCATGTCATCCTTGTCGGCGAGACGGCGTCGCCGGGGTGGCGGAGCCAGGCCGCGCAGCGGCTTGGCATCGGCGAAGACAGAATCACGGATACGTACGGATCGATCGAGATCGGCACGATCGCATCCTATTCGCCTCGTTGCGGACGTTATCTGTTGGCGGATGGAATCATCGCCGAGGGGGTGAGCGCCGAAGAGCTCGGAGAGGGACTCCGGCCGCTATCCGAAGGGGAGCAGGTGCTCGTGCTGACCTCCTCCATCCGCGAAGCCTTTCCCGCGCTTCGCTACGTGACGTACGACGTCGTGCGCGATCTGAGGACCATCGACGTGGAGGGCGTGCCCCGGCAGAGCTTCCACAGCCTCGTGAAGCGGATCGGACCGGATCTCAAGCATGGCGAGAAGATCAGCATCTACGACATCGAGGACACGGTCTGCCGGCATCTCGGCAGCGCCAGCGTCCGCGTCGTTGTCGAAGGGAACTCGCTGCGGATCGCGGTCGACAGCGGGCAGGGAAGCGATGCCGCGCTTGAGCTCATCCGGCAGGAGCTGGAGAACCGGAATCCCGACATCGGGACGATGATCCGCAGCGGCATCCTGGGCGGAATCCAGGTCGTCCGGAAGTCGTTGGACGACACCGGAGAGCAGGGCTCGGTCAAGAACAAGAAAATCCATTACAGGCAAGGAGAATCCGGATGAAGCTGGACGGAGGCATCGCAGGCGCCATCGGGGGAACGCCGCTCATCCGGCTGGAGAGGCTGTTCCGTGACGAGCCGTTCGCCGTATTCGGCAAGCTGGAAGGCATGAACCCCGGCGGCAGCGCTAAGGACCGTCCGGCGCTGCATATGCTCCGGGAAGCCATCCGGCGCGGCGACGTGATCGAGGGGAGCACGGTCATCGAATCGAGCTCAGGCAATCTGGCCATCAGCCTGGCTCAGCTATGCCGCTTCTTGGGCATCCGTTTCATCTGCGTCGTCGATCCCCGGACGACCGACGCGCATAAGCGGATCATCCGGAGCCTCGGCGGAGAGATCGAGCTGGTCGAGCAGCCGGATGCCGCGACGGGTGAATTCCTGCCGGCGCGGATCGCCAGGGTGAAGGAGCTGCTCGGGACGATTTCGGATGCCTACTGGACGAACCAGTACGGCAACCCCGACAACGCCCGGTCGCATCAGGATACGACGATGAGGGAGATCGGAGACGAGCTCGGGAAGATCGACTATCTGTTTTGCGGGGTCAGCTCCTGCGGAACGATCCGCGGCTGCGCCGATTATATCCGCAGCCGAGGCTGGACGACGAAGGTCGTCGCGGTCGATGCGCAGGGCAGCATCCTGTTCGGCGGCAGCAGCGGTCCGCGCAGATTTCCCGGCCTCGGAGCGGCCATCGTGCCGGATCTGCACGGCGGCGATCTGGCGGATATCGTCGTCAAGGTGTCGGACGCCGATTGCGTCTGGGGCTGCCGCGAGCTGGCCCGGCGGGAAGCCATTCTCGCAGGAGCATCCTCCGGCGGCGTCCTGGCGGCGGTCCGGCGCCTCGCCGGCAGCATTCCGGCCGGGTCCATATGCGCGGCCATCCTGCCGGACAGAGGCGAACGGTATATGAGCTCGGTATTTGACGACGAGTGGGTGAAGCGGGAGCTCGAAATCGATCCGGATGCCTGGAATAGGGGGGATTAGACATGCTCTATCTCAATGACAGCCATATCACGGAAGCCGGTGTAGATTGGGTGAAGCTGGCCGGCATCGCGGAGGATGCCGTGCGGGCGATGGATCGAGGGGAATATGCCGCTCCGCTCAAGACCTATCTCCGGTTTCCCGAACCGGGCAACCGGATCATCGCGACCCCGGCTTATCTGGGCGGACCGCATCCTTTGGCAGGCATCAAATGGATCGCCGGATTTCCCGGCAACATCAAGAACGGCCAGCCGCGGGCGCATAATGCGATCATCCTGAACGATCCGGAGAACGGCCTGCCGCTCGCCTTCCTCCGGTGCAACCTGCTCAACGGCCTGCGCGCGGCCGCGGTGAGCGGGGTCATGCTCCGGGCCTATGCCGATTCGAGGCCGGATCAGGACATTCGGCTCGGCATCATCGGCTGGGGTCCGATCGGCCGCCTGCATCTCGACATGTGCGCCGCCTTGCTCGGCAGCCGCCTGAAGGAGATCACGCTGTACGACCTGCGGGATATCGATCCGCAGAGCGTGCCGGAGGCTGTGCGCGGGAGGACGGCAATCGCCTCGGATTGGCGTAAGCTTTACCGCCGGTCCAGCGTGATCGCGACATGCACGGTATCGGCAGAGCGGTACATCGACGAGCCGGCTGCTCCGGGCTCGCTGCTGCTGAACGTGTCGCTGCGGGATTTCAAGCCGGAGGGCGTCGCGGGCGTCCGCGCCGTCATCGTGGACGACTGGCGGGAGGTATGCCGCGAGAACACGGACATCGAGCTGCTGCATCTTCGGCACGGACTCAGGGAAGAGGATGTCCGAACGCTTGCGGATCTCGTCTGCCGGGACGCCTTGGCCGAATTTTCGGGAGAGACCGTATTTTTCAACCCGATGGGTCTGGGAATATTCGATATCGCGATCGCCGGTCATTTTTGCCGGGAAGCCGTGAAGCGGGGGCTGGGCATCGAATTGCCCTGAAGGCTGGGAAGCGGCCGATGGCGGTGGAGCCGTAGGAAGGGAAGCAGGCCGGCAAGGCGGCGATCGTCGACCCTGGAGCGGCAAGGCCCTCATGAATGCCGACTGCCAAAATCGGGGTGCTGGTATAGGTGGGGGGGCTATGGTAAACTGGAAATCAAAAAGGGCGTGATGCGATGGATGAGCTCCAGCAGGATACGAACAAGCATGAATCATGCGAGGCGGACGGACGCAAAAGCCATCACTCCGAGAAGACCAAAAGCAATCTCATCAGCCGCCTCAACCGGATCGAGGGCCAGGTCCGCGGTCTCAAGGGCTTGATCGAGAAGGATGTCTACTGCGATGACGTCCTCAATCAGATCTCTTCGGTCCAATCCGCCCTGAACGGCGTGGGCAGGCTGCTTCTGGAGCATCATATGAAGAGCTGCGTCATCGAGCGCATCCAGGACGGCGAGAGCGAGGTCATCGACGAGCTTCTGGTCACCATCAACAAATTGATGAAATAACCGGGATTCGAGAGAATCCTTTTTCTATGCCGTTCGATATAGGGGTGGGGGGTATAAGTTTTAATTGACTGAATATAGGGTAGAGGGGTATAGTAAACGTAAGAATAAGGCCGCTGAATGATGGCAATAAAGGAACTAAGCGAGGTGTCCGCAAGTGGAAGCATCCAAACAGCCTATGGAGCAAACGACGCTGCAGCTGACCGGCATGACCTGCGCGGCTTGCGCGAACCGGATCGAGAAAGGGTTGAACAGGCTGGAGGGCGTCGCGGAAGCGAACGTGAACTTTGCTCTGGAAAGAGCGACGGTGACCTACGATCCCGATCAGGTGACCGTGCCCCAGCTGCAGCAGACGATCCGCAAGCTCGGATACGATACCGCCATGCAGACGGCGGATCTCCAGCTCGTCGGCATGTACTGCGCGGCCTGCGCCGTGCGCATCGAGAAGACGCTGAACAGAACGCCGGGCGTAACCGGGGCGGCCGTGAACTTTGCCCTCGAGAGCGCAAGGGTGGAATACAATCCGGCGGCCGTATCGGTCGCGGATCTGCAAGCGAGAGTAGCCAAGCTGGGCTACGAGGCCATCCCCAGGCAGGAGGTCGCCGATCCATCCGAGCTCCGGCAGCAAGCCGTCGCGCGCCAGAAGCGCAAGCTGCTCCTGTCGGCGATTCTATCGCTCCCGCTGCTGTGGTCGATGGCGGGGCACTTCTCCTTCCTGTCCTGGATTCCGATGCCGGAGCTGTTCATGAACCCGTGGTTCCAGCTTGCGCTGGCGGCCCCGGTCCAATTCTACATCGGCAAGCAGTTTTACGTCGGGGCTTTCAAAGCCCTTCGCAACCGGAGCGCCAATATGGACGTCCTAGTGTCCCTCGGAACTTCGGCGGCTTACTTCTACAGCCTATATCTGACCGTCGAATGGGCGCGGATGGGCGGCATGGCCCATCACGGTCCGCAGATGTATTACGAGACCAGCGCCGTGCTCATCACGCTCGTCCTTCTCGGCAAGCTGTTCGAGTCGCTGGCGAAGGGCCGCACGTCCGAAGCGATCAAGACGCTGATGGGGCTGCAGGCCAAGACAGCGCTCGTCATCCGGGACGGAGCCGAGACGCAGGTCGCGATCGAGGAAGTGCTCGGCGGCGACATCGTCGTCGTGAAGCCGGGCGAGAAAGTCCCCGTCGATGGCGAAGTGCTGGAAGGCAGCTCCTCCGTCGACGAATCAATGCTGACGGGAGAGAGCATTCCGGTGGAGAAGAATGCCGGAGACCTCGTCATCGGCGCGACGGTCAACAAGAACGGACGGCTCAAGATCAGGGCGACCAAGGTCGGCAAAGAAACGGCGCTGGCCCGGATCATCAAGGTCGTCGAGGAAGCGCAAGGCTCCAAAGCCCCGATTCAGCGGGTCGCGGACGTCATTTCCGGCATTTTCGTTCCTATCGTCGTCGGCATCGCCGTTATCGCCTTCGTGATCTGGTATGTCTGGGTAACACCGAGTAATGTCGCCGAAGCGCTGGAGAAGGCGATCGCCATCCTCGTCATAGCCTGCCCATGCGCCCTCGGCCTGGCGACGCCTACGTCCATCATGGCGGGCTCCGGCCGTGCCGCAGAGCTGGGCGTTCTGTTCAAGGGCGGCGAGCATTTGGAATCCACCCATGCAATCGACGCCGTCATCCTCGACAAGACGGGCACCGTGACGAAGGGCATGCCGGAGCTGACGGATGTCGTCGTCGCCAGCCATATGGAGGAGCGGGAGTTCCTCCGTCTTGTCGGAGCTGCGGAGAAGAGCTCGGAGCATCCGCTTGCGGAAGCGATCGTCTCGGGTATCGAGGCGCGCGGCATTTCCATCCCTGCCGCGAGCGGGTTCGAGGCGATTCCGGGCTACGGAATCCGGGCTGTCGTGGAAGGGCATGAAATTCTGGCCGGCACGCGGAGACTTATGGAGAGGCACGGCATCTCCGCCGACCAGGCTATGGCCTCGATGGAGAGGCTGGAGGAAGAGGGCAAGACGGCGATGCTGATCGCGGCGGACGGGCGGTATGCGGGCTTGGTCGCGGCGGCGGATACGATCAAGGAAACGTCGGCTGCGGCGGTAGCGCGGCTGAAGGCGATGGGCATCGACGTCATCATGGTCACAGGCGACAACGAGCGCACGGCTAGGGCCGTCGCCAGGCAGGCGGGAATCGATCAAGTCCGGGCCGAGGTGCTGCCGGAAGGCAAGGCCGAGGAAGTGAAGAGGCTGCAGGCCGAGGGCAAAAAGGTCGCGATGGTCGGAGACGGCATCAACGACGCTCCCGCGCTTGCCGCGGCGGATATCGGAATGGCCATCGGCACCGGAACGGACGTGGCGATGGAAGCCGCCGACGTTACGCTCATGCGCGGAGATCTGAACAGCATCGCCGACGCGATCGCCATGAGCCGCCGGACGATGGGCAATATCCGCCAGAATCTGTTCTGGGCGCTCGGCTACAATACGCTCGGCATCCCGGTGGCCGCTCTTGGCCTGCTGGCTCCATGGATTGCCGGAGCGGCGATGGCGCTCAGCTCCGTCTCGGTCGTGCTGAACGCCCTTCGTCTGCAGCGGATGAAGGTGTAGAGCCCGCAGCGGGACGGGATGGATGCAAGGGCGCAGCTTGTTTGGATGATTGGAATTTTCGCAGAAAGGATTGAATCCATGATGAAACGGTTGAAGCTTGCAGCCATGCTGATCGTCGCGGCCGCCGTTATGTCCGCTTGCGGCTCCAAGACGGTCCGCCAAGAGGGAGGCCATGGCTCGATGAACATGAATACGGAGCCGAATGCCCATGACTCGATGAACATGAATATGGAGCCGGAGCCGAATGCCCATGACTCGTCCGACGCTTCCGCCGGACATGCCCATCCGGGCGGCGAAAGGAAAGGGGCAGCCGCCGATGCCTCCGATGTGAAGGCCGAGTGGACGCTGGCGGGCGGCGGCCAGCCGGAGGCCAGGCGGGAGACGCTCATCCGGGTCGCCATTACAAGCGGCGGCAAGCCGGTCGAGCAGTTCGACACCGCCCATGAGCAGAAGCAGCATATGATCATCGTGAGCAAGGACCTGTCTTACTTCAGCCACATCCATCCGGAGTACAAGGGCGGAGGCGTCTTTGAAATCGCGACGGAATTTCCGGCCGGCGGAGAGTACAAGCTGATCGCCGACTTCGTGCCGGCGGGCGGCAGCGCGATGAGCAGGATGCAGTGGGTGTCGATAGGCGGAGCTGCGGATAAGGCCAAGCCGATCGAGCCGGACGGCGACCTGACCAAGGTCGTGGACGGCAAGGAAATCGCCCTCTCGATCGACGGCCTGGCCGCCGGAGAGGAAGCCATGCTGACGTATACGATTGCGGACGCCCGGACCGAAAAGCCGGTCACGGACCTTCAGCCATACCTCGGCGCGGTCGGCCATGTCGTCATCCTGACCGCGGACGCGGAGAGCTACCTGCATGTGCATCCGATGGACGAGAAGGCATCCGGGCCGGAAGCCCGGTTCATGACGACGTTCCCGAAGAGCGGGATCTACAAAATATGGGGCCAGTTCAAGCGCGGCGGCGAAGTGTTCACCGTGCCGTTCATCATCAAGGTTCCTTGACGCAAGAGAACAAGATGGCCGAAACCAACGAAAAGCCCGGATTCCGCATGTGGAATCCAGGGCTTTTTGCATGAATGGGCGGATCCTCTGGCCTTCCGGACTCTATTATCATGTATAATAGGCGGATACATACTGCCTGACAGGGGGACTTTGCTTCCTATGCCATCTTCCGCCCGAGCCCCGATCCGCAACGTAGGCATCTTCGCCCACGTCGATGCGGGCAAAACGACGACAACGGAACATATCTTATATGAAAGCGGACGGATCCGCGCTCTCGGAAGCGTGGATGCGGGCACCGCGCAGACCGATTCGCTCGACGTGGAGCGGGAGCGGGGAATCTCGGTGCGCGCGGCGGCGACGCGATTCGTCCATCGGGGCGTGCAGGTCAACCTCGTCGACACTCCGGGCCATGTGGATTTCCTCTCGGAGGTGGAGCGCTCGCTGCGCGTCATGGACGGCGCCGTGCTGGTCGTATCCGCGGTGGAAGGCGTGCAGCCGCAGACCGAAGTCATCTGGCAGGCTCTGCGCAGCCTGCAGATTCCGACCGTGTTCTTCATCAATAAGCTGGACCGCATCGGAGCCGATCCGCTGGAGGCTCTTGCGGGCATCCGCAGGCTGCTGACCGCCGGAGCAGTGCCTGTCCAGGCTCCGCATGGGCTGGAGGAGCATTTTACGAGGAGCCCCGGTCTGCTGCCTGATCTCGACGGCCATGCAGCTAGAGGAGCGGACGCCTTGTCCGACGATCAGCGGCCGTATTTGGAGCTGCTGACGGAAACGGTCGCCGAGAGCCGCGAGGACCTGCTCGAACGCTATCTGGAGCAGGGCGGGGTCGATGCCGCGGAGCTTGCCGACCGGCTTGCAGCCGGCGCCGCCGGGGCGGAGCTGTTCCCCGTGCTGTTCGGCGCGGCGAGCCGCGGCATCGGCATCGCCGCCCTTATGGACGCCATCGTCAGATGGCTCCCCGAGGCCGGCGGAGACAGCGGCGCACCGGTATCCGGCCTCGTGTTCAAGCTGGAGAAGGATCCCGCCATGGGCCGCATCGCTTACGTGCGCCTCTACGGCGGCACGCTCCGCAACCGGGATTCCGTCTACAACAAGACCCAGGACATCCAGGAGAAGATTACCCAGATTCGGATCGTCGACATGCGGAGGTCCGAAGACGCCGGCATTCTGGAGGCTGGCGACGTGGCGGCGGTGTACGGCCTCAGCCGGGCGCGCATCGGAGATATTCTGGGCACGGACGCGGACGTTCCGGGGAGCCTGCGGATGGCCGTGCCGCTGCTGACGGTGCAGGCGCGATGGAAGAACGAGGCCGACTATCCGAAGGTCGTGGCCGCTTTCCAGGAGCTGGCCGACGAGGACCCGCTGCTCGATCTCCAGTGGATTCCGGAGGATCGGGAGCTGCATCTGAAGGTCATGGGTCCGATTCAGATCGAAGTGCTGGCTTCCGTCGCCAAAAGCCGGTTCGGGCTCGATGTCTCCTTCGACCCGCCATCCGTCATCTACAAGGAGACGCCGGCGGCAGCCGGAGAAGGCTTTGTCGCTTATACGATGCCCAAGCCGTGCTGGGCGATTCTCCGGTTCCGCATCGAGCCGGCCCCGCGCGGCAGCGGCTTGCAGTATCGTTCCCTGGCCAAGCCGGAGCGGCTGCTCGGCAGCTATCAGAACGAGGTGGAGCGGCGCGTTCCCGAGGCGCTCCAGCAAGGGCTGCACGGCTGGGAAGTCACCGACCTCAACGTGACGCTGCTGGAAGGGGAGCATCATGTGTGGCATACGCATCCTCTGGACTTCGTGGTCGCCACACCCATGGGGATCATGGACGGCCTTGCCAATGTCGGGACCAAGCTGCTGGAGCCGCTGCTGAGCTTCCGCTTGTCCGTGCCGGAGGAGTTCGGCGGCAAGCTGATGAACGAGCTCATCGCGATGCGAGGGGAGTTCGAGCCGCCTGTGCTGAGCGGCGAGCGCATGGAGCTGGAAGGCTTGCTGCCGGTCGCCACCTCCCTGGACTTCCCGGCCCGGCTCGGGTCGCTGACCAAAGGCCGCGGCACGCTGTCGGCCTCCTTCTCGGGATACCGGGAGGCGCCGGCCGAGGTTCAGGCGGAGCGCAAGCGCCGCGGCGTGAATCCGCTGGATCAGTCCCGCTACATCCTCGCCGTTCGCAATGCGCTGTCGCAGCAGGGCTGACGGCTGCAGCCCGCTGTCGCGGACCGGAACGGAGAAGGCGGTTTCGGCAGGCGGCAGGGCGAGGCCGCCTGCTTTGCCGAAGCCTGAACGCGCGATAGCCGGAAAGAAGCGCGCAGGAAAGCCGGCCCAAGCCGATTTCTTCATTTTCCGCAAATTTACAAATCAAAGCTTTGCTATCTGCGATTAGGTGTGTTATACTTAACAAATCGTATATGAGACGTTAAGGGTCACGTATTTGAAGGGGCCGCTTTCGCTGCCTTTTCCGATGGGTGATCTTTTTAAGATCATACATGCAAATAAACATTTTGGAGGTAACACAAATGCAAACAGGTACAGTTAAATGGTTCAACGCAGAAAAAGGTTTCGGTTTCATCGAAGTTGAGGGCGGCGAAGACGTATTCGTACACTTCAGCGCTATCACTGGCGAAGGCTTCAAAACTCTTGACGAAGGCCAACGCGTTGAATTCAACGTTGTTCAAGGCCAACGCGGCCTGCAAGCTGCAGACGTAGTAAAAGTATACTAATCATCGCCAGCGCCCTGCTAGATGCAGGGCCTTTTTGTTAGATTCATAGAGGAGGAGGTAGTGTTTCCATGTACTATTCCCGAAAGAAGACGCAAGAAGAACTGCCCACCGAGATGACCCCCGTCTGGACTTGTTCCAAAGACGGCTGCAATGGATGGATGCGGAAGGATTACGCTTTCGAGCAAGAGCCGGTCTGCTCCATCTGTTCTTCTCCGATGACCTCGGGCATGCGAGACCTACCCGTCCTTATGGAATCGACCAGCGCCCTGCAGGCGGCCAAGAAAAAAGCGGCTGCCAGCCAGCAGGAAACGTAGGGATTCGGCAGAGATGCCGCAAGGAGGAGACCCGATATCCGTCGGGTCTTTTTTTGCGTGGAGGAGACTGCCGCTTTGGAGGGACGGTCATGGACTTTCGTTTGGCGGAAAAGAAGGATTATGCGGCGGTGGCCGCATTGAACAAGCAAGTATTCGACTTTCATGCGGATGCCAGACCGGACCTGCATCGCAAGGTGGAAGGCCAGTTCACCCGGGCCGTCTACGAAGGATGGCTCAACGACGGGGCGATAGACGTCATGGTGCTGGCAGCCGACGGCGGGAGCCTGCTCGGATATGCCGCCCTCGAGTGGCAGGAGGCGCCGGACAGACCGGTGTTCCAGCCGAGGAAGACGGTGTTCGTCCGGGATCTGGTCGTGAACGAGGAACATCGCGGACTCGGACTCGGCTCCAGGCTGATGGAGCAGGTCATCCTCTACGCCCGCGCCAAGGGCGCCGATGCGGTCGATCTCAACGTCTTCGAGTGCAACCCTTCGGCTATCCGCTTCTATGAACGGCAGGGGTTCCGGACCAAGACCCGGATCATGGAGTTCATTTTGGACGAGCAGGAGAAGTGAATGAAGGTGCGGCAGCTTCCAGGATTTTTTTCGGAGGCTGTCTTTTTTTGCTTTCCTTGCTTCTTGCAATGGGCAACAGGCGGGCGGCGGGCATTGAACAAGCGATCCGAATCCACGATTGACACTGATCCCCATCTGGGATTACGATACCAGATAACTAATTCCAACTAAGCGCAGCGGAATATAAGAAAAAAGGGGCCGGTCAGATGAACATCGAGAACATCGAGGCGTTTGTTTATGTCCATCACTACGGCAGCTTCAACAAGGCTGCCGAAGCCTTGTACTTGTCGCAGCCTTCGGTGACGGCCCGCATCCAGACGCTTGAACGCGAGCTGGACAGCCGTCTCTTCGACCGCCAAGCGAAGCAGATCGCGCTGACCGATAAGGGGAAGCAGTTCCTTCCTTACGCGCAGCAGATTCTCCAGACGTTCCGCAAGGGCAAGCTCCATATCCAGCAGAGACGGGCGATGCCGGGAGAGCTGCGGATCGGGAGCACGGTGTCCGTGTCGAATTATTTGATTCCCGACTTGCTGCCGCTCCTGCAGGAACGGTTCCCCCGGCTGACGTTCAAGCTGACGACGGGCACATCCGACGAGCTGGCGGCCAAGCTGCTGGCCAAGGAGCTGGATCTCGCCTTTGTCCGCAGGCTTGCCCATCCCTCCCTCCAATCCATTCCCCTATACGAGGATCCCATCAAGCTGTACGTGCATGAAGACCATCCCTTCGCCGGCAGAGGCATCATTCCGATCGAGGAGATCGGCTCGCAGAAGCTGATCTTCTTTGAATGCGGCTCGCTGGACTGGCAGCGGGTCCATCGCGTCTTCGAGAGCCTGGAGCATCCCCCCGACATCGTTTTCCAAGCCGATAATTCCGAGACGGCCAAAAAACTGGTCATGCACCGTGCAGGCATCTGTTTCCTGCCGGGCATCTGCGTTCGCCGCGAAGTCGGCGAAGGCCGCCTGATTCCCGTTGAAGTCAAGGAAATCGCAGGCATCTCCCTCCATACAAGCCTCATCGCCCCAGCCGGAGAGAACATCGAGATCGTGGAAGCGATCCGAGGGTTCCGTCCGCTGCTGGAGCTGTAGCCCCGCGCGTTAATGGAGCTGGAGCTGTAGCCCCGCCCGTTGCCGGCGCCGGAGCAAAAAGCCGGCTCAGCCGTGCGTTCCACGCCCGCAGCAATAGCCGGCTTCAGCCCTCTCCAGCCGTGAGTTCCTCGCGCCGCAAAATTCATGCGTTCCATCAACCGCACCCATTGGTCCGCAGACGGGGCCACAGCATTCGTCCGCTCCTTGCTCCGGGCGCCGAGGCCTGTCCTTCAGCAAGTCGGCATCGTCTTCGGCACTTTCTATCGACGAATAGATCTTCTCTATTAGCCGTCGCCGGCAGGCGATGGTACAGTGGAACAAACACAATCCTTACTAAATGCATGGGAATTATCAATTATTAATGTGCCGGACAGGAGGAGAAGTCCATGGGGGAAATATTCCGCAAAGCCGTCAAGCGGGACGCCGAGCGTCTCCAGGAGGTCGTTTACGGAGCTTATGCGCAGATTCGCGAGCTCGAGCTCCGCTGGCCTGCCGCGCATGCGGATGTGGAGCTGATCGAGGCCAACATCGAGGCCAATGACTGTTACGTGCTGGAGCTTGACGGAGTGATCGCCGCGACGATCACGCTGAACAGAGAGCCTTTGCCGGAATCGTTCGGGAGGCTTCCGTTCCTGAAATGGTTCGCGGCGGCTCCTGAATTCCAGGGTGCGGGGCTGG
The DNA here is from genome assembly GCF_004000905.1 of Paenibacillus humicus NBRC 102415. GTDB lineage: Bacteria > Bacillota > Bacilli > Paenibacillales > Paenibacillaceae > Paenibacillus_O > Paenibacillus_O humicus. The sequence continues at coordinate 3,687 of NZ_BIMD01000042.1, read as the reverse complement.
GAGGCAGGCTGCTGGATTGGGTGGAAAATCAGGTCATTCGCGATGGGCTGCACGAGCCGGCCGTGACGCTGGCGACCGCCGAGAAGCACCCGTGGCTGCTCTCCATGTACGAGCGCAGAGGCTACAAGCGGTTTCAGGCGTTCGATTCCGGCAACGGCGACGGCACGATGCATCTGCTCCGCAAGGAAGTCGGGTCCGCCTTCGAGCCTGTCTGAGCTGCACGCAGATCGTCGCTGGATGACAGACGTGGAGACCGGCTGTTTCAGCTTGATTCGCCTTCAAGCCGATATGCCCGAAGCCATTTTGATTTTGATTTCGATTGTCGATAAGGGGGATTTTTCATGAAAAAGAAAACGGCCGGCGTATCCGCCGCCATCCTGCTGACGCTGCTGCTGGCGGCATGCGGAGCCAAAGAAAACGGTGCGGAGGGGGTCAAGGCCGCTTCCGCAGGCCAGGAGACTTCCGCGCCGGTGAAGAAGATCATCGTCGGCACGGGAACGCAGTTCCCGAAAGTATGCTTTATCGATGAAAACGGCAAGCTGACCGGCTTCGACGTGGAGCTGGTGCGCGAGATCGACAAGCGGCTGCCCCAGTATGAGTTCGAGTTCCAGACGATGGAGTTCAAGAGCATTCTGCTGAGCCTGGACGCGAAGAAAATCGATTTTGCCGCCCATGAATTCGAGAAGAATCCGGAGCGGGAAGAAAAATATCTGTTCAATAAGGTGCCTTACGCCCACTGGCGCAACAAGATCATCGTCGCCAAGGACAACAACGACCCCATCGAGTCGCTCGACGACCTGAAGGGCAAGAAGTTCATTACCGGCGCGACAAGCGCGGAAGCCCAGATCCTGCTCAACTACAACAAGGAGCATGGCGACGCGCTCAAGATCGTCTACTCCAGCGGAGCGGCCAACGATACCGTGAGCCAGATCACGACGGGCCGCGTGGACGCGGCTGTCGGAGCGGACTTCTCCCTGTCGCTCATCGATCCGCAGCGCAAGCTCAAGACGGTGGGCAATCCGCTCAGCGAAGCCGATATCCTGTTCGTCTTCCGCAAGGGCGAGCCGGAGTCGCAGAAGCTGTCCGACGACATCGACAAGGCGCTGGAGGAAGTGAAGGCCGACGGAACGCTGGCCAAGCTCAGCGAGCAATGGCTCGGAGGCGACTTTACGGAGGACAGCGCGAGCAAGTAAGCCATCGCGCGGAGAGGAGGGGATGGGAATGGGCGGCTTGCCGTTTGAATTCTCCTACGTGCTGAAATTTATTCCGAAGCTGGCATCGACGCTGAACGTGACTCTGCTCATCGTGGGCGGCTCGCTTCTGACGGGCCTGCTGGCGGGCCTGCTCGCCGCGCTGCCCCGCCTGTACCGCATTCCGGTGCTGGAGCAGCTGTCCAAGGCGTATGCCTCGTTCTTCCGGGGGACGCCGATTCTCATCCAGCTGTTCCTCTTCTATTATGGGCTGCCGGAGGTGCTGAAGTGGATCGGCATCGACGTCTCTAAAACGCCTGTGCTCGTCTTCGTCATCCTGACCTACGGCCTCCATACCGGGGCTTACGTCTCGGAGACGATCCGGGCCTCCATCCTGGCGGTGGACCGGGGGCAGGTGGAGGCGGCGTACTCGATCGGCATGCGGGGCCATCAGGCGTTCGCGAGAATCGTGGCGCCGCAGGCGCTAGCGATCGCCGTGCCGGTGTTTTCCAATATGATTCTGGCGCTGCTCAAGGACACGTCGCTCGCCTTCACGCTCGGCGTCATGGAGATGACCGGCAAGGCGCAGACGCTCGCTTCGCTCACGCAGCATTTTTTCGAGGCGTATCTGGCGCTGGCCTTCGTTTATTTCGTCCTTGCTTTCGTGCTGGAAAAGCTGCTGCTGCACGGCGAGAAGAGGCTGCTCCGGCATGAGCGCGGCTCCGAAGCGGCCGCAAGCAAATTCCGCCTGCGGAGGCGGGTCTCGCTCAGGCAGCTGGCGGCGGAGCTGAAGGGAGGCACGCCCTCATGAACCTGGATCCCTCCTTTATTTGGACCGCTTTTCTCGAGCTGCTGCCGGCTGTGCCGACAACGCTCATCCTGACGCTCGTATCCGTCGTCTGCGGACTGTCGGCAGGAACCGCGCTCGCTCTGCTCCGCTATTTCCGCGTTCCGATTCTGGGCCGGCTGGCGGCAGGTTATGTGACGGTCATTCGCGGCACTCCGATGCTGACACATCTGCTGCTCATCTACGCGGGGCTGCCGCTTCTGATCGACGGGCTGTCGCAGCAGTACGGCTGGGGATGGAATTCGGCCCAAATTCCGATGATCGGCTTCGCGTTCCTGTCCTTCTCGGTGACCGCTTCCGCTTACGGCTCGGAGGTGATCCGCTCCGGCCTCCTGTCCGTGAACCGCGGCCAGCTGGAAGCGGCGCTGTCGGTCGGCATGACGACGGCGCAGGCGCTGCGGCGGATCGTGTTCCCGCAGGCGCTGGCGGCAAGCGTGCCGAACTTGTCCAACTTCGTCATCGGCATGATGCATGCCTCGACGCTCGCGTTTGTCGTGTCGGTCGTCGACATCAATGCGCAAGCGGAAATCGTCGCCTCGACGAACTGGAAGTTCTTCGAAGCCTTCCTCGCGGCGGCGGCCATCTTCTGGGGGCTGACCATCGTGCTGGAGAGGATATCCGCGCTGGTCGAGCGGCGGATCAATCTGTACAACCGGGGAGGCGTCGCATGATCAAGCTGAAGGGAATCAAGCTGTCGTTCGGCCGGCATGAGGTGCTGAAGGGCATCGACCTGCAGGTGGAGAAGGGCGAGGTGGTCGCGATACTGGGGCCGAGCGGCTCGGGCAAGACGACGCTGCTCCGCTGCCTGAACTATCTCGAGAAACCGGGCGAGGGCAGCATCCATATCGCCGGCTTCTCGACCGACTTCCGATCGATCAGCCGCAAGGATATTCACGAGCTGCGCCGGAAGACAGCGATGGTATTCCAGCAATACAACCTGTTCCGGCATAAGACCGCGCTGGAGAACGTAATGGAAGGGCTGCTGGTCGCCCGCAAGCTTCCGAAGGCGGAAGCCCGCGAGCGCAGCATCCGGCTGCTGGAGAAGGTCGGGCTCGGCGAGAAGCTGGACGCCTACCCGAGCCAGCTGTCCGGAGGCCAGCAGCAGCGGGTCGGCATCGCCCGGGCGCTGGCGCTGGAGCCGGAGGTCATCCTGTTCGACGAGCCGACCTCGGCGCTCGATCCCGAGCTCGTCGGGGAGGTGCTGGCGGTCATCCGCCGCATCGCCAGGGAAGGCATCACGATGATCGTCGTGACGCATGAGATGGGTTTCGCCCAGGACGTGGCGAACCATGTCGTGTTCATGGACGGCGGCGTCATCGTCGAGGAAGGACCTCCGGTGGAGCTGTTCCGCAATCCGAAGGAAGAGCGCACGCGCCAGTTCCTGAAGCGGATCACGCCGGAGGCCAGCTATACGATTTAGCCGTGCAGATCTGAGGCGTGGGCATGCAAGGCGGGGAACTGGAACGAGAGAACAAAATAGAAAGCAAGATAGAGAACAAGAAGAGGGTCTGAGAGCAAGAAAAAGCAAGCAGAAAGCAAGGCAGAGAAAACAAAGAGTTAGAGAAAAGGGCAGAAAGCAAGGAAAAGACCAAGGCAGAGAGCAAGGCAGAAAGCAAAGCAGAGAGCAAGGCAGAGAGCAAGGCAGAGAGC